>JAMFSK010000128.1 GCA_026225235.1 Burkholderiales bacterium | reverse complement strand
TCACGGCGGCGCAACTCGCTGACCTCAAGGCGCTGCATGTTTCGATGCTTGCCTGTCATGCGCGCGCCGATTTACCCGGCTATTACGCCTTGAATCAGCAGATTCATGACCGGATTAATGAGGCGGCCGGCAATGCCTCATTGCGGCAAACCTATATGGCGGTCAACCGGCGATTGCAGGCACTGCGTTTTCGGTCGAATCACGATCCGAAGAAATGGCAGCGCGCCGTTGCCGATCACGAAAGAATGATCGAGGCACTCGAGGCCCGCGATGGGGTGTTGATGTCGTCGATTTTGCGTGCGCACCTGAATGAGAAAAAGGACGCGGTACTCGCGGCCATGCGCTCAGTCGCCGCAGCTTGACCCGGCGGCTGGAACCCTTGCGGGGCGGGACCGGGGGCGGCTCGGCGGCTCGGCCCGGTGCGGCCATGCAAGGGCAGGCCGTCTACTTGTCTTTCTTGATGGCGCGCAATTCCCATAACAAATGGGTGGGCCGTCCGCTGGATACCCGCCGATGCCAGGCGCGCAGGGTTTTCCTGAGCGACTCTTCGGCGGTATAGGCGTTCTTTTCAATCACCCACTTGACGCGCAGTGCCTCGAAATCGCCGTGGAAGCCATAGTTGCGCCCATAGGCTTTCTCGCCGCAGAAATACTCGTGCGTCTTGACCGTAATGATGTTGACATGCGTCGGGTCCTGAAACGCGGCGGCGGAGGGGTAAGCGGGCGTCACCGCGTAGAAAAGGCCCCCGGGTCGCAGCACGCGCCAGATCTCATTCATCAGCCGCACAAAGGGCAATATGAGTTCGCCATCGACGGCGAGTTGCCGTGGCACGTGCTCGATGAAATCGAATGCCGACAGGCTGTCGAACGTATTGTCTTCGAATGGAATCGGCTCGAGCGTGATATTGGCACGCACATAGCGAAAGGACGATGCGCCCGGTAATCCGGCATGCAGGTCGATCCCTGAAAGATCGTCTCGGCCATAGGGGTTGCGCGGATACATGCCACAACCCAGGTCAAGGTGCGTTGAACTGGTTTTGCCAATCACGCGTGTTCCTCAATTACGGGTGTGGCGCGATTCTAGGGCAAGTCGCGCTGCGCCAAAATTAAGAGCCGGTTAACTGCGATCGAGCCTACCACGGCACACAGCATGGGAACGAGCATGTCGTGATCGATCCGCGTGAATTCGGCCAGAAGGACCACCGCGGTAATTGGCATATTCATCGACGAAGCGAGAAAGGCCGTAGCGCCGATAATCGCAAACGCGCCGAGGGGCGTGCCCGGCCAGACGAGTGACCAAAGTCCGCCGAGCACAATGGCGAGCAATGCGCCGTTCGAGAGCGCCGGTGTCAGCAATCCACCTTCCGCACCGGCGCGTAGCGAGCTGGTTGTGATCAGGACTTTGAGAATCAGCAAGACTGCCGCAAGCCCAATGCCGAGTTCGTTATCGAAGCCGAGTTGAGCCGGCGTCTTGCCATTGCCGAGCAGTTGCGGAAAGGCGATTGCGAGTAAGCCGATCACCAGGAAATTCAGCAAGGACAGCACGGGCAATGGCCAGCCGCGCGCGGCTTTTGCACGCGCTTTCGTACTCAGTGTCGAAAAGCCGAATGCGGCCAGGCCGAATACCGGACCTGCAAGGACGGACCACGTGAGTAAGCTCGCGCTCAATGCGAAATGTGGTGTTGTGTATTGCGCTTCGTTACCGAGGCCGATCCAGGCGATGACCGCCGCGATAACGGAGGTCGCGAGCGCAGGAATCAAGGCACGCATACTGAACGTGCAGAGCAGGACTTCAAGGACAAAAACCGCGCCTCCGAGCGGCACGTTATACACTGCGGCAAGCCCTGGCCGGCGCCACAGGCGACCATCAGGCGCGTCTCGTCCACAGTCAGCCCCGCACGATACGACAGCCACCCGGCAAACAGCGAACCGATCTCACGCGGGGCGACTTCGCGGCCGAGCGGCATCCGAGTGCGACCGTGACGATCTGCAGCAGCGCATGCACTACGGTCGAGATCACCGGCATGCGCGGATCGCGAGCCGTGATCGCCTTCTTGATACTCACGAGGGGCGGCGCGAAGCGATAGAGCAGGTACCAGCCGACACCGGCGACGAAACCACAGATCAGGAGCACGGTCACGCGACGCTGCGGTGACGCGGCACTGACACCGGCAAAGAAGCTCAGGCCGCCAACGATGCGATCGAGACTGTACCCATAAGCCAGGTGCTGAATCGCATGCAGAAGCAAGGCCAGCAGCATGCCGCCGAGGCCGGCGCCGATACCGGTCAGCACGGTCACGACCGTCAGCCTGGCAAGCGAGCTTGGGCTGAGGCTATACCCTCGCGCTGGCGGTCCCGCGAGATCGGACGACGGTTGGGCCATGGCGCGGGCGAGCCTGAGAAGGAGAGGGGACAGGGCGCATCATCGCCCGACGGTCGAATATCTTCAAATTCATAAATAAAATATATTGATGATCTATATGACTTATTGCTGCTCCGCCGTGTCGCGTTCTTCGATAAACAAACCTTAACTCTGGGGATACGAGGAACGCGATACCCGACCCTTAACCTTTGATCGTCGTTTTGTGATTGGCGATGCCAACCGGATCAACAGATCAAAGGAGATCATCATGAAGGGCTTTATTGTGTGCGGTGTCCTGCTTAGCTCGCTGCTGTCGTTGTCGGCCTGTGCGGACCAGACCCCGAGCGAGGCAGCAGCGGTACGCGTCATGTCGGGTTCCGAACCTCCGCAACCGCTGTCGGCGCAAGACATCCAGGCTGCGCAGTCACCGGCAGGTGCCGGGAAGACACGGGCCGAGGTTTATCAGGAGCTGGTCAATTCAGAGAAGAGCGGCGAGTGGGAGACGTTGAATTCGACGCTCTACGCGCATTGACAGAAGCCTCGCCCGCGGAGCGCGGGCGAGGCAGCCTGAGGCAGGTCGATGCAAGCGCGCTCGCGGGATCAACCTGCGCTGCCCGATGGTTGGGGCAGCTGTACCTGTCGCGGTGACAGTTCCCGCCGGGACGGATCCGCGGCGGTCTAGCGCGTACTTAGTCTGGATTGGGCGCGACGACCGGCGCCTGATCGGCGAAATAGATCCCGTGGGGCGAGCGCCCCACCGCAATGGTATCGACCAGCTTGCGTGTCGCCAGGTCGATCACCCCCACATGGCGTGCAAACCGGAAGGTGACCCACAGGGTATGCCGGTCGGCTGATAACTCCATGTCGTCCGGACCCGGCATCAAGCCCGTAATGTCAGCGACCTTCTCGAGCGAATCGTAGTCGAGGATGCTGATGGTGCTGTCGACACGGTTAGTCACGGCGATATGCTTGCCGTCGTCGAGATTGCGAAAGTTATGAGCGCCGCGGCCAGTGTGAATCCGCTTGACGACCTGTTGCGTGTGCCAATCGACCACGGCCACGTCATCCTCTCCCGTCATCCCCACCAGCAAGTAGCGATCGCCGGGCGTCATCCAGAGTCCGGCGGGCGTGTTACCCACGTGCATCTTCCATAGCACGGTCTGGGTCGGCAGATCGATCGCGGCCAGTTCACCCGAGTCCTGCAGCGTCATGAACACGGTGCGGTTGTCGGAAGCGACCGTCATGTGGCTCGGTGTCTTCGCCAGCGGCAGACGCTTGACCAGTGTGAAGTCGTGGCCGTCGTAGTGATAGATGTCGGCGCGGTCCAGACGCAGGGCGGCCGTGACAAACCACTTGTGGTCCGGAGAGAAGCCCAACTGGTAGGGATCCTCAATGCCTTCCACCGAGCGTTGAAGCTTGCCCGTTTGCGGATCGAGCAGCATCAGGTCATTCGAGACCGAATTCGCCACGATCAGCGAATGGCCGTCGGGCGTGATCATCAGGTGATGCGGTTCCTTGCCGGTCGGCTCGGTCGCGAGCACCTGATGCGTGGCTTCGTCGACGAGCGTCAACTGCGCTTCAGCCGAATCGAGCACGACCACTTTGGCCGCTGCGTGGGCGGGGGCGGCACAGAGCAGGCCGCAATAGAGCGCCGCAGTCACCGCACTCAGTTTGGTCATCGAAGCAAAAGGGAATAGAGGCATTTTGGAGATCGCTGGAAATCAGTGTGGCTAAAGAAAACAAAATAAGGGCTGATGTCAGAGGCGCCTGATGTCAGCGTCCCACTCCTCCGGCTAACGCTTGGCATCGTGCTTCGGATGACATGGGTCGAGCGGGGCGGCGAAGGGGAGAGTCATTCGGAGATTGCCGGGAAATGGCGATCGATGAGTCGCTGCGTCATTGAGTTTCAATGGACGTGATCTCGCTATCCCCCGTCGTTGCAATAAACCAGTAGTCAGAATGTTTGATTACGACTTTACTCGATTTTCTTTCATTAATATTGCGTAAAATCTTGTTTATTATGCGACGTTTATTAAACGCGGTGACGATGAAGAGCGTAGTGAATCGACTGAATCCGATTCATGCCAACTGTCCGGGAAATAAAAAAAGCCCCACCACGGTGAGGCGATGGGGCGAAGCACTTACCAGCAACGCAGGGGATGCGTGCAGCCCTCAGGATACTGGGGTTCCAGGCCATTGTCACGGCACGCGATTCGTGTGGATTCCGAATGTGGCATTAGGTGTATATCAATACGTCACATTACAAATTCCGGAGCCAACCTTTCGTTTCTGCCTTGGACATCGTTCAATTGCCCCGTTTTGGTGAGCGCCGTTCGAAATCCAGCATCGCTGTGCTCAAAACGGGGGCCTCACCCTCTCGCTCTAAAATTGAAATCGAAAGGTTCATTATTTATTTCTTACAAAATAATGTTTCTGAAAGATTGTCGATCTGGGGCCATGCGAATTTTGTAAGGCGGATTAACTTACTGAATTAACGGTGAATATTGTCCTCGTATTATATTTTGCCGATTAAAAATGTAATGAATATATTTTGAGCATGTTTTAAAAAGTTAGGTTTCTCCTTGATTGGCATGCGTGTTGCTTATTCAGCGCCACCATTGCACGCCCGGCTAATAACCGGGCGATAAAAACCACGGAAAATAACAGTAGTCATCGCCCATGGCTGGCGACGGCGGCGCCTTGCGTCGTCGCTTCCCGTCAAGAGCTTGGCTGCGCTTTTTTCTGGGCTCCCGCCCGGAGTTACAAGGGGAAAACGTTGAAACAAAAGGTGTTGGTATCCGCCATCAAAAAGATCGTGGGGGCCGAGTTGCTGTTGTCCGCAGCGTTCGTGCCAGTCGCGTTCGCTCAGACCGCGCCGGCTACGCCGGCCAGCGAATCAAGCGCTGCGGCGCCAGCCGCGGCGAGCGATGCTGCGACGACCAAGCTCGATCGCGTCGAAGTCACGGGTTCGCTGATCCGTCAGTCGGACAAGACGGCCTTCAATCAGGTGCAGACGGTCACGCCGAAGGACATCACGAATAGCGGCTACACGAACGTGTCGGACTACCTTCGCAGCATCAGCGCGAACTCGGGTAGCAGCTGGGACCAGTCCACCGATGACAGCTTCGCGCCGGGCGGTGCGGGTATTGCGCTGCGCGGCCTGAGCGAGAAGTACACGCTCGTGCTCGTCGATGGCCAACGTGTGACGCCTTATGCGTTCGCGGTGAATGGCACCGATACCTTCTTCGACCTGAACACGTTGCCGTTGAACGTGATTGACCGGATCGAAATCGTCAAGACCGGTGCGGTGTCGCAGTACGGCTCGGACGCAATCGCCGGCGTGGTCAACATCATCACGAAGAAGAACCAACACGGCATTACGCTCGACGCCAGCTATGGCGGCGCCACGTCTGATGGTGGCGGCACGACCAAGTTCAGCGCGGCCGGCGGCTTTGGCGACCTGAACACGGACGGTTTCAACGTGTCGGCCGCGGCGAGCTATTACAAGCAAAACGGCATCCTGTTGTCGGACCGCGACAACACGAGCCAGATGAACTACCTGAATCACCCGGGTGGTTTGCTCGAGCAAGGCACGAGCTATCTCAACGACAACAACGGCGGCAACAACGTTGCACTCGCACCGTGCCCCAATGGTGGCCACTCGGTCGACGGTACGCTTACGGGCGGCAGCGGTACGGAGTGCGTGAACAACACGGCCTCGAATCAGTCGATTCAACCGCAGTCCAATCGTATCAATGCGAAGATCGATGCAACGCTTAAGCTGAGCGAGTCGATGCAAGCATTCGCCGGGTTCTGGGTAAGCCGCGACGACACGACGCAGAACATTGCTGCAGCGGGTTTCAACAGCGCGTCGACGTACTACGACTCGGCCACGGCCGGCATCGCAGGGCTCGCGAACGGCGGCTTGCTGCCGGTCACCAATCCGACCAATACGCTGGGCGTACCCGCGTATCTCCAGTACACGTTCCCGGAGACGGAATCGGTTGAAACGATTTCGAATTTCGTGCGCGCGAACACGGGTGTGAAGGGTAGCTTCTCGCTGCCGCATCTGGGCGATTGGGATTGGCAAGCGTCGTACAGCCACTCGCAGAACGAGATCTCGAACACGTATTCCAACGTGGTGAGCGTTCCGGTCCTCAACAACCTGCTCCAGAGTGGGACCTTCAACTTCGCAAATCCGGGCACGCTGCCGGCCGGCCTGCTCACGCAGTCGACCACGGAAGCCATCAGCAAGCTCGATACGGTCGACCTGACCGCATCGACCCCGAATCTGTTCACCTTGCCGACTGGCGATGTGGGCTTCGGTATCGGTGGCCAGTTCTTGCATGAGAGCGAAGCGATCAACGGCATTACCGCAGATGTGCTGCCGGCGGGCGTGCAGACGGTCGATGGCGAACGCAACGTCTTCGCGGCCTACTACGAATTCAACATTCCAATCATCAAGGACTTGTTGTCGTTCGATCAGTCGGGTCGTTACGACCACTACAGCGATGTCGGTGGCGCGTTCTCGCCGCACTTCGCGCTGCGCTTCCAGCCGATCCAGGCCTTCACGGCCTATGCATCGTATGCACGCGGTTTCCGTGCACCGACGCTGGTCGAAGGCTCGCAGTCGAAGACGTTCTCGGCGCAAAGCGCGGGGGATCCGTTTAGCCCGGTCAACACGGCACCTGTACTCGTGACCGAAATCACGAACGGCAATCCGGCCCTGAACCCGGAAACGACGAAGAACTACAACCTGGGCTTCCAACTGTCGCCGACGTCGACCACGAACATCGGCTTCGACTGGTATCGCATCGACATCTCGAACGTGATTGCCTCGACGGGCGCGAGCGTGCAGACGCTCATCGACGAGCAAAGCCCGGATGTCGTGCGTAATGCACAGGGTGAAATCAGCTACGTCAACCAGTCGTACGGCAACGTGTCGTACCTGAACACGGACGGCTTCGAAGGCACTTTCAGCCAGGCGCTGCCGACACGCATCGGTACTTTCACCCTGTCGGGTGACTGGGCCTATGTGTGGCACTTCAAGATGCCGAACAACGGTATCGCGAGCGACTTCGCGGGCAACAACGGCGCCTTCTACGAGCCGTTCGGTGCATCGATTCCGCGTTGGAAGGGCACGACGCAGCTGAGCTGGAACTGGAACAAGTGGGCGTCGACCCTGAGCTGGATGTACACCGGCCCGTACACGAATGCAATCGCGAATGCGAACGGCATCATCGGCGCGGGTTCGGAAGGTTCGTACAGCGTCTTCAACCTGGTCGTGACCTACAGCGGGATCAAGAACTGGACGATCTACGGCGGCGTGGACAACATCTTCAATCGCGCGCCTCCGTTCGACGTCGTTTGGCAATCAACGCCGGACAGCAGCTACGACTCATCGCTCTACAGCTATGTCGGTCGTTACTTGCAAATCGGTGCGACGTATCACTTCCAATGATTTGAAGCATGGACGCACGCTCGCGCTTGCGTGAGCGCTGCAACGGAAACGGCACCCGCGGGTGCCGTTTTTTTCGTGCGAAAGAAACTAGGCCGACGTACTGACCAGCGTGCCGCTCGAACCGAACTGGGTGTCTTGCGTGAGATTGCTGGAGAGCGTTTGCAGAAAGGATTGGAGTGAGGTGCTGGTGTTGCCGGTCGTCGAACCGAAGGCATTGTCGAAGTCCTGTTCGAGCGTGGCGAGTGCAGCGCTGCTCGAGGACGATGAAGCGGACGAGTTGCTGTTGGTCGCTGATGTGTCCGAGTTCGAAGCCGAGTCGTCTTGCGACGTCGTGTCGCTGCCCGACGAACCCGATTCGCTGCTCGCTGAGGTGGACGCGCCGAGTGCTTGCGCAAGGGCGGCCAGGGCATCAGCGAGATTGCTCATGCCGCCCGATGACGCGCTGCCGACCGGGCTGGTCTGCGCCGACGAAGTCGACGAACCGGTTTGCCCGTTCTGTTGGAGGCTCTGCATGGCCTGGAACAGCGCACCGATAAATTGCTGCATGGCCGGATCGTTGCTGCTGCTGGTCGGAGCATTGGCGTTGGTCGTGCTCGTGCTCGCGTCGGTGCTGTCCGTGCTGTCGGCTGTCGAAGCGGCGCTCGCGGTGCTGCTCGAGTCGGTCGAGGGAGTGATGCCGAGCTGCGAGAGCGTCTGTTCGAGCGCCGTCATCAGGGGGTTGGTCGAACCCGAGGAGGACGTGCTGCTCGAGGATTGCTGCTCGGCATCTTGCAGGAAAGAGAGGAGCGAACTGGAATTCGTTTGCTGGGTTCCCGTGACCCCATAGGTCGAAAGCGCGCTCGAGACGTTACCGATAGTCATTGTTCTTCTCCACGTTGAAGGAGATCAAACAGTAGTTCGGCACGGGGTGGTGTCATCTTCTGAAAAGAAGGTCCCAACCTCGCCAGGTAAGAGTTGGTGACAATTGAAGGAGGAAGGCTTTGTCCATTCAGGGTCCGTGCACTTCGTCGGTGCGTGCTTAGGACGTGAGATCGTGCAGTCGCCGCATGCCATCCCATAGCCACTGGAACAGGCCGCCTTCCGTTTTGACGGTCGGCGTGCTTTCATGAATGAAAGACCGGCTGTAGTCCCGCCGGCGCGACAGCATCTGGCACATCGAGCGCCCGAGTTCCGGGCGCTTTTTGAGCAGGGGGCTCAAATCCTGTTTTTCGAGCCGGTACAGAACGACGCGTGTCATCGCGGTGACATCAACGGCCATCGGCACCCCGGACAGCACCCCGGATTCGCCGAACGCGTCGCCCGGGCCGAGCCGGGCAATTTCGACTTTTTCATCGGGATGGATCGCGTCTTCCGGGTTGACCGTCACGGACAACACGCCCGTCCCGACGATCAACAGGCAGTTGCTGATCTCCTCTGCGCCGATGATGGTCTGTGCCACTTCGTATTCATGGCGCGACAGGCGGGCTGCGAGGGCCTGAAGTTCAGCCTCGTCGAGAATTTCAAAGGTCTCGACCTTCGATAGCAGACGCGCTCGTTGATCGAGTGTGCCGGTCATCAACGGCGCGGCGACGCTCAGCGGACGCAGGTCGATCCGGGCGGCCGCAAGGTGCCGGTAAGCGAGGTCGAACAGGGCGTTGTTCGTCTCGTTCTTCTTCGAGCTGTCGTTGACGAAACAGGTAATTTCATAGGTAATCGAATCGGTTCCCGCACGATTGACCACCACGGTCGGCGCCGGGTCGCGCAGGGCATCCCGACAACCGAAAACGGCGCGCTGGAGTGCGGCGATCACCAGACTGGGTCGCGCTTCGGGCGTGACTTCGAGCAGGATGGTGATGCCGTGCAGGGTCGCCGGGCGGCTGACATTGGTGATCTTTGCCTTAGCCGCGACGTTGTTCGGCACCACGACGGTGTTGCCTTTCGCATTGAGGATGTGCGTCGCCCGCCAGTTCATTTCGACAACCGTGCCCTCGACGCCGTCGACCATGATCCAGTCGCCGGGTTGGTAAGGCTGCGTCGTATTGATCACCAGACCTGAAAACACGTCGCTCAAGGTGCTCTGGACGGCCAGCCCGATCACGATCGCCAGCGCGCCGGACGTGGCGATCAGCCCGCGTACGGGCCAGTGCAATACATAGGCGATCGCGGCGACCAGGGCGGCGAGAAACACCACCGCGCCGAGCAGTTCCTGGAACAGGCGCTCGTGGTGCCAGGTCTTTTGCATGAAGACCACATCAAGCAGCATGATGCCGAGCCGCGCACCCAGTAGCCACCAGGCGATCTCGAGCACCTGCGAGACGATCTGGGTGACCGGCTGCCCAGGCCACGCCGGCCCTTCGATGGGCGACATGCCATAGCTGAACAGGAGCCACGAAAAGGTGACGAACAGCACGAGCCGCAGCCCGGTCAGCGTGAACTTGTGCCGTGGTGCGATCACGCGCCATGCGATGAGGTCGACCAGGACGATGGTCGTGCCTGCGATCAGGGGATTCAAGGCAATCCTGGAGCAAGTCGGAACGTCACCACTGTAGCCGATCGCCGCTCAGGCGACATCGCGACAAAACTCCACTGCCTCTAGTCGCCCTTTACCGTGGCGCGCGCGATCTCGCAACGCACGCCGGCACTTGCCAGCAGGGCCGGAAAAGGCGGCGGCGGCTCGACATCGGTAAACAGACAGTCTATTTGCGACAGATCGGCGAGCTGGACCATCGCGGGCCGGTTGAATTTACTCGCGTCTGCGGCGAGCCATACTTCGCGCGCCTGGGCGATGATGGCCTGCGCGACCTTGACTTCGCGCAGATCGAAGTCGCGCAGCGAACCGTCGTCCTCGATGCCCGAGATGCCGATGATGGCGATGTCGACCTTGAACTGGCGAATAAAGTCGACCGCCGCCTCCCCGACGATGGCCCGGTCGCGCGATCGTACCGAGCCCCCCGCGACGATCACCTCGCAAGCAGGGTTGTCACTGAGAATGCTCGCGACATTCAGGTTGTTGGTAATCACGCGCAGGCCAGTGTGACTGAGCAAAGCCTTGGCGATCGCTTCGGTCGTGGTGCCGATGTTGAGGATCAGCGAACAGTCATTGGGAACGCGGGCGGCGACCGCGCGGGCGATGCGCGCCTTGCCGCCGGCATTGAGCGTCTCGCGCTGCTGGTAGGCGAGATTCTCGATGGTCGAGGAGGGCGCACGCACACCGCCATGGAAACGGGCCAGCAAGCCGTCGTCGGCGAGCCGCTGAACGTCGCGCCGCACGGTCTGCAAGGTCACGCCGAGCATTTCGGCGAGATGCTCGACCGTGACCGAGCCCTGCGCACGCACGGTCTCGAGCAACTTGATCTGGCGAGGGTTGGGGTTCATGGCAAGGTCGTCAATATCGAGCCGCAGTCTAATCGCGGTCCGGCCGCAGGGGTAGGCCGCCGGTCCGCCTCACTCTATAACGAACCCAAACGAACCGATCTAAGGGAAAACGCCGACTGGAAACGCGCGATAACGAAATACAATGAACCCATACGAAAACGTGCCGCCGACCGGTGCGTAGATAAACCCAGAGACATGCTTTGAGCCCAGCGCCCCTTTCTCCTGCGCCTTTCGTCGACTGCGACGTGCTGATCATCGGGGGCGGCATCAACGGCTGCGGCATTGCCCGAGATCTGGCGGGGCGCGGCTGGCGCGTGACGCTCTGCGAGAAAGACGACCTCGCTTCGCACACGTCTTCGGCCTCGACCAAGCTGATCCATGGCGGCCTGCGTTACCTGGAATACTACGAGTTTTCCCTCGTACGCAAGGCCTTGCAGGAGCGCGAGGTCCTGCTGCGCAGCGCACCGCACATCATGTGGCCGCTGCGCTTCGTGATGCCGCACGACCCTTCGATGCGGCCAGCCTGGATGATTCGTGCGGGCCTGTTTCTCTACGATCATCTGGCGCGACGCGAAGTGTTACCGGCCTCGCGCACCATCGATCTGCATCGCCACCCTGCTGGCGCTGCGCTCAAGCCGTCGTTCCGGCGCGGTTTTGTGTATTCGGATGGCTGGGTCGACGATGCGCGGCTGGTGGTGCTCAATGCCCTCGATGCCCGGGCTCGCGGCGCCGAGGTGCTCACCCGCACCCGCTGTGTGCGTGCGCAACGCGATCGCGACGGTTGGGACGTGCTGCTCGAAGCGCAGGACGGCAGCCGGCGCACGGTGCGTGCGCGTGCTCTGGTCAATGCGGCTGGCCCCTGGGCCGAGTCCGTGCTGCGCGGCGTCGCGCGGCCCGCGCAAGACGAAGTGCTCGCGACGCGGCAATTGCGCCTCGTCAAGGGCAGCCACATCGTCGTGCCGCGTCTGTTCGAGCATGACCATGCCTATATCTTTCAGAATGCCGACCGCCGGATCATCTTCGCGATTCCGTTTCAGGACGCCTTCACCCTGATCGGTACGACCGATGTTGAACTCGAGGGCGCCGACCCCGGTTCGGCGAAGATCGATGCGAGCGAGATCGATTACCTCTGCGCCCAGGCGAGCCGCTACTTCAGGCAAGCGGTCACACCGGCCAGCGTGGTATGGACCTATTCGGGCGTGCGGCCTTTGCTCGACGACGCTTCAGGCGATCCGTCCGCGGTAACGCGTGACTACTTCCTCGAAAGCAACACGACTGCGGCGCCACTCCTGTCGGTATGGGGCGGCAAGATCACGACGTTTCGCAAGCTGGCCGAAGACGCCGGTCATGAGATCGGGCGCATGCTCGGCGAAGCGCGCGCGGCGTGGACTGACGGCGCTTACTTGCCAGGCGGCGATCTGACTGACTGGATCGGGCCGGCAACGCAACCCACGGCGGACTTCGAGCGCCTCGTGGCGGCGGTGCGCACCCGGCATGCATGGCTTGAACCCGCGCTCGCGCGTCGCCTCGCACGCGCCTACGGTTCGAGGATTGCGGTGGTGCTCGGCGATGCACGGTCGGTGGCGGATCTGGGCGCCTGCATCGCACCGGGCCTCTACGAACGCGAGCTCGATTACCTGCGTAACGAGGAATGGGCGCTGAGTGCTGATGACGTGCTGTGGCGCCGCTCGAAGCTGGGTCTGCATTTCACGGCGCAGCAGCGCGAGCACGTGGCGTACTGGCTCGAAGAACACGCACAGCCTGCTTAACGCAGTCTGCGTGTATCGCATAGGGACGCAGGGCAAGTGTGCGGGCGATCTAGTGGTAGCAGCATGCAGTTCCGTTTCATCGCAGCATGAGTACGGTATTCCTGCGAGCCTCTGCGCTTCTCGGACGGAGACTGGCATTCGGCATCCTGGATCCGAGAACGACAAAATAGACAAGGAGACTTCATGCATACCTTCCGTGATCGGGCGGTCCTGATGCTGGGCGCCGTTGCTGCGGCGCTTGCCGCATTGACGTTCGCTGCGCCCGTATCTGCCGCCGATGTCGAACTCCTGCCCGGCGGCATCATGACCCCGTCGACCAAGGAGCAGACGACCCCGAACCAGTTCAAGAAAGCGCCACCCTGGCGCATCGGTGTGTCCTTCGGCGGCGTCGGCAACACGTGGATCGTGCAGATGATCCAGGAGATGAAATACGAGGCGTCGCTGCACAAGGAGATCGGTGAGTTCATCTTTACCGAAGCCGACTGGAAGCCGGCCAAACAGGTCGCCGACGTCGAGGACTTGCTGACCAAGAAAGTCGATCTGCTGATCCTCGGCCCGATCTCGGCCGCGGTTGGCGCGCCGCTGGTCGAGAAGGCCATCAAGCAGGGCATCCCGGTGGTGGTATTTGGCGCCTTCGGCAAGGCCATGCAATCGACGGTCGAAGTCGGTGCCGGTGGCGAGATCTTCGGCAAGCAGGGGGGCGAATTCCTGCGCAAGGAACTCAATGGAAAGGGCAATGTGTGGGCCTTCCGCGGGGTGGCCGGGGTCGACGAGGAAAGCCTGCGTTATCAGGGTTTCCGCAAGTCGCTCGAAGGCTCCGATATCAAGGTCACACAAGAGGTGTTTGGCGACTGGAGTTACGCGAAGGGCAAGCAGTTGTGCGAGAACCTCGTGCTGTCCGGCAATCAGGTCGACGGTATCTGGTTCTCCGGCGCCGAGATGACGCGTGCCTGCCTCGACGTCTTCAAGGAAGCCGGCAAACCGCTCGTACCGATGACGGGCGAGGGCAACAACGGTTTCCTGCGCGCCTGGAAGCAATCTGGCGTGAAGAGCGTCGGGCCGTTGTTCACACCGGGACTTGGCGTTGCGACTGTACGTGCTTCGGTTGCACTTCTCGAAGGCCAACCGGTTTATAAGTCGTATTTCTCCGCACCGGATCCGGTCACGCAGAGCACACTTGACAAGTACTACCGGGCGGACCTCAACGACGCCTACTGGGTGCCGTCGACTTTGCCCGAAGCCAAGCTCAAAGAGATGTTCCATCGTTGAAGAGTGGTGTAAGCCATGCATAGCGAAGCAGTTCATCCGCCAGCGCCCGCCCTGGGTGCCACGCCCGACCCGGTGGTCGTGCGTGGCGTCTCGAAACGGTTCGGCCCCGTCGCCGCCCTGCAGGATGTGAGTCTGGCGGGGCGAGCGGGTTCGATTCATGCGATCACCGGCGAAAACGGCGCGGGCAAGTCGACCCTGATGAAGGTGCTGGCTGGCGTGTATCGGCCCGATGAGGGCGAAGTGCAGGTCGAGGGCCGGGCGGTGCGCTTCAGCGGACCCTCGGCCGCGCGCGACGCCGGGATCTCGACCGTGTTTCAGGAACTGACCGTGTTGCCCAATCTCACGGTAGCCGAGAATCTGTTGCTCGGACGCGAGCCGACGCGCATGGGCCTGCTGAGTCGCACACGCATGCTCGAGGAAGCGCGCGACGTCCTGACGCGCATCGGGATCGACCTCGACCCGCGGCGCGCCTGCGGCAGCCTGACGATTGGCGAGCAGCAACTGGTCGAAATCGCCAAAGGCGTGTCGACCGACGCGACCACGTTTATCTTCGACGAGCCGACCGCGCCGCTGAACCGCACTGAGGTCGACAAGCTCGAGGCCCTGCTGGCGACGTTGAAGGCGCAGGGCAAGCTGGTGTTCTATATCAGCCATCGGCTCGACGAGATCTTCCGCTTCTGCGACACGGTGACGGTCCTCAAGGACGGGCAGCTCGTCACCACCGAAGCGATCGGGGCGCTGACGCCCGAGCGCCTGATCACGCTGATGGTCGGACGGCCGATCCAGGCCTTGTTTCCGTCTTATCAACCGCAAGCGGGCGACGTTACTGCGCTCGATGTTCGCGCGCTGACCGTCGTCCCCGGGGGCCCCGAAGTCAGACTCAAGCTTCATCGCGGAGAGATCGTCGGGATGGGCGGCCTCGAAGGGCAGGGCCAGCGCGAAATCATCCGCTCACTGGCCGGTGCAGTGCGACCGGCGAGCAGCGAGATTGTCCGGACCCGGCCCGACGGGACGACGGTCCCTTTCGATCCGCGTGAAGGCGTAGTGCGAATCGTCGAGCAGGGCGTCGGCCTGATCCCCGAGGATCGCAAGCTCGAAGGCCTCTATCTCGACATGCCGATCCAGGACAATGTCTGGCTCGGCGCGCTGCGTGGCGTGGGTTTGCTGCGGCGTGCGCCGCGCAGCAAGGCACAGGTCGTGCGCATCGCGGGGCGGCTCCAGTTGCGCGCGCGTGACCTTGCTCAGGAAGTCGGTGCATTGTCTGGCGGCAACCAGCAGAAGGTCATGATCGGCCGCTGGCTCGCCGCAGGTGTCGATACCTTGTTGATCGAGCAACCGACACGCGGCGTCGATGTCGGCGCGAAGGCCGAGATCTACGGTTTGCTACGCGAGTTCGCGGCGCAAGGCGGCGCGGTGCTCGTGCTGTCGAGCGACCTGCCCGAACTGATTGGCCTGTGCGACCGGATCCTGATCGTGCGCGCCGGCCGCATCGTCGGCGACGTCGATGCGAAGTCCGCCACGGAAGAGGGCTTGCTGGCCCTCGCCCTTGCCGACGTCCACACGCCGGTAAGCCCTTCCTATTCGCTCAGCGAGGTGACTTCATGAAGTCGACACGCTCTGGCCTGAGCCGCTATACGCTCGGCTTGCCCGTGCTGCTGTTCGTCGTGCTCGCAGTGATCGCGCCCGAGTTCATGCACCGTGAGAATCTCGCCAATGTCAGCGCTCAGATTGCCGCCTTGCTGATTGTCACGCTCGGGCAGTTCATCGTTGCGCTCGTCGCGGGCATCGATCTGTCGGTCGGATCGGTCGTGAGCCTCGCAGGCTGCATTGTGGCGACGCATACTGATCCCTTCGTCGGTATCGGTCTTGCGCTTGCGCTCGGGCTCGTCGTTGGCCTCGTCAACGGGATCGGCATTGCGATCGCGGGCATTCATCCGCTGGTCATGACGCTGAGTACGTTGACCTTCCTGCAGGGTTTCGCTTATGTGGTGTTGCCGATCCCGGGTGGCGAAGTGCCGGCGATGCTCGGCTCACTCGCGAACGACACCTTGTTCGGTGTTCCCCAATCGTTGCTCTGGTGCGCGGTGTGCGCGGGGCTGGTGGGATTGCTGCTCTATCGGACGCGCCTCGGTGTACATATCTTTGCGGTCGGAGCCAATGCGCGGAGCGCTCACCTGAACGGCGTACACGCGGCGCGGGTCGCGGTGATCGCCTACGTGATCTGCAGCCTGCTCGCCGTGGTCAGCGGCATCTATCTTGCGGCGCGTGTCGCTTCAGGTGACCCGACCATGGGCACCTCCTTCAGCCTCGAATCGGTCACGGCGGTCGCGCTGGGCGGTATCCAACTGACGGGCGGCGTGGGCAGCATTCTCGGTGTCGTAACCGGCGCGTTGAGCCTGGGGTTCATCACCAACGGCATCAACTTATTCGGCATTTCGCCGTTCCTACGCGGTGCGGTGACAGGACTCCTGCTCCTGGTGGCGGTGTGTTCACAACGGCGCGCGATGGTGGGTCTATGAAAGCCGATCTTCGTGCGGTCGATGCACCGCGTTCCTGGTTGCCGAACTGGAAGGCGCTTCCCGGCCTTGCCGCTTCTGTCCCGCCGGCTTACTTTGGCACGATTGTGCTGCTGGCCCTCGCTGCGGCGCTGCGTCCTCAGTTGCTGTCGGCGATGCTGCTGCCCCTGATCCTCCGGCAAGCCGCCCCGCTCGGGCTTGCCGTGATCGGTCAGTCGCTCGTGATGCGCGCGCGCTCGCTCGACCTGTCGGCGGGTGGCGTCATCGCCGCGGTCTCGTACATTCTCACGAGCGGCTATTTCCCGGTATCCGATACCGTCGCGGTGTTGATGTGCATCGTGCTCGGCCTGGCCGTGGGCGCGCTCAACGGGGTGCTGATCGTCAAGGCACGTGCCTCGTCGGTCATCGTGACGCTCGCGGTGGCGATGATCCTGACTGGCGTCGTGATTGCGTTTTCACAACTGCGCGCGCCCGGCGATGCGCCCGATATGTTGCGCGAGCTCGCAAGCCGCCGGGTGATTGGCCTCCCGGTGCCCGTGCTGGTCTGGTTCGCCGTGCTCGTGCCCGCGGCCGTTGTGCTCAAGCTCACGGTATTCGGCCGTTACCTCGATGCGGTGGGCAACAATCCGCAGGCAGCCGCGCTGTCAGGGATACCGCACTTGCGCGTGATCTTCGTCGGGCATGTCGTGTCGGCGCTGGTGTCGGTGCTGTGCGGTTTCATCCTGGTGGGCTTTGTCGGGATGGGCAATGTCACCCTGGGGCAGGACCTTGCGCTGAACTCGCTCGCGGCGGCCATTCTCGGCGGGGTGAACTTCGGCACCGGCAAGGGCGGCATGGCGGGCCCTGCGGTAGCGGCCTTCATGCTGACCTTTCTGTTCAATTTCCTCACGAGTCTGGGCCTGGGCGAGCCAGGCAAGCTGATGCTGCAAGGCGCGATCATCGCCCTGGCGGCACTGGTCTATTCCCTCCGGAACCGGTGAACGCGATCATGTCGAATCGTCGTTGGAAGCAGCGTCCCGCGCGATCGAACTGGGGCGACTTCGGCGCCGATGACCAACTGGGGCGCCTGAACCTCATCACGCCTGAAGTCGTGTTGAAGGGTATTGCCGAGGTCAAGCTCGGCCACAGTTTTTGCCTGAGCCTGCCGCTCGAACTGCCCGGCGGCAATGCCCTGAACCCCCGCCGCCATCCACCGCGTTTGAGGCCGACCGAGCGCGACGGGCGGCCGGTTTATAACTTCAGGCTGAATCTGACGAGTCCTGGCGCAACCGATGTCGTCTGCGATGACGCGGTGTTGCTACATACCCAATATTCGACGCAGTGGGACAGCCTCGCTCACGTGGGGCAGTTGTTCGATATCGATGGGACCGGCGTGCCGGCACCGGCTTACTACAACGGCTACCGTCCGGGTATCGACATCACCGGCCCTGACGACGCTGAGGGCCGTGCGCCGGGCGCGCACGCGCTTGGCATCCAGAACATGGCGGTCAAGGCGATCCAGTCACGCGGCATGCTGCTCGATCTGCATGCGCTCTGCGGCGCGAAGCGTCAGAACGTGGGCTATGAGCTGTTGATGCGCAGTGTTGAGCAGGCGGGCGTCGAGCCCGAAGCAGGTGACATTCTGTGCCTTTACACCGGCTTCGCGGACGTGCTGATGGAGATGAAGGGACACCCGACCCACGAGGCACTTGAGCAAAGTTGTGCGGTGCTCGACGGCCGCGATGAAAAGCTCCAGAACTGGATCGTCGACAGTGGCATTGCCGCGCTGTGTGCAGACAACTATGCGGTCGAAGGTGTACCGGCAAGCGCTGGCTGCGTGCCGTGTGCGCTCCTGCCGCTCCACGAGCTTTGTCTGTTCGGTCATGGCATTCCCCTTGGCGAGCTCTGGTACCTCGGCGAACTCGCTGCCGCGCTTCGTGCCGAGGGGCGTTCACGCTTTCTTCTTACGGCGCCCCCGTTGCGCCTGACCGGTGCGGTCGGTTCACCCGTTACGCCGGTGGCGACGATTTAATCGACGGTAATAAAACGTGTCCCACGCCGCTTGCGATTCGCGAGCGTGGACTGCGGCTGTCATTTTGTCGTCGAAAAGCCGGGACTTGGCGCCAATTGTGCGGCAACTGGTTACGAATCCGGGAGCGGCGCACGGACGATTAGTCGACGTCTGGAAGCTTCGGTGAAACGGAACGACCCGCTGTAATGGGCCTGTCACAGAGGCCCTGAAAAATGCCCGGCTTTCACTCCTTTTCCGGGCGTTCCGCATGAAAAAGCTTGTCATTGTCCTGGGTGTCCTGGCCCTGTTCGAAGAGCATCAGGTTTGGGCGGTTCCCGTAGGCCCGTTCGACATCGGCAATGGCCAGCAACTGACGGCAGCACAAACGCTCGCCGCCGGACAGGCAGGCGTGGTGGCAGCGGGCGGCACGCTGGTCGTGCCCGGTGCGAGCGCGATCGCGATCACCGTGACCGGCAATGCCTCGATCACGAATAGCGGCCTCATCGAACAGACCGGCCAGGGCCGTGCGATTCGCGACAATACGGGCGGCCTCTCGCTGACGATCACCAACAACGTTGGCGCGACCATTTCCGCTGCCGACAACGATGTGATCCAGATGAACAAGGCGAACAGCAATGTCGTCTTGTTCAATGCAGGAACGTTGACCTCGTTCAACGCCTCTTCAGGGGGTGCACAGGCGATCGACTTCAATGCGATCACCACGGGCAGCAACATCGTCTACAACTTTGCAACGGGCTTGATTCAGGCGACCGAAGCCGATGCGGTGCGTCCGGGTGTCAACGGTTTCGTCTACAACGACGGGGCGATCAAGTCGTTCAATCTGCCGGGCAGCACCGACTCGACCGACGGCATCGATGCGCAGAGCAACAGCGGTATCACGATCGTCAATGCAACCACCGGGACGGCGACGCAGGCCGGCACTGGCCTAATCGAAGGCGCGCGGCACGGGATTACGGGCGGCAATACGGATGTGACGACGAACGGAACGTTCGTGATGCACATCACCAACAACCTGGGCGGCACCATCCAGGGTGACGACGGTTCGGGCGTCAATATCGATGGATTCAACGCCAACGAACTGGTCACGATCGTCAACCATGGCTCGATCATCGGCAATGGCGTGACGGGCGACGGCGACGGGGTGGACGTCGATGGCTTGGTCAACCTGATCAATACCGGCACGATCCGCTCGGTGCAGGCCTTGAACGACACCAGCGAGGGTGTGACGGTCGGCGGCGGCACGATCGTCAACTCCGGCACGATCGAGGGCGACAACGTCAACGGGGGCCTGGGGCGCGGCATCACGCTCGCCGGTCTCGACAAAGACCCGACCACGGATGCGGCGATCCCGACCGAGGGAATTTTCGCCAGCACTTCCGTCACGAATAGCGGGCTGATTCGCGGCCAGACCGATTCGGGCATTGCCGTGACGGGCGCGGCCAATACATTCACGGTGACGATCACCAACCTCGCTACGGGCACGATTGAAGGCGGCGGCGCGACGGCCGCGGCAATCTTCACAGGTGGCAATAACGCGACGGTGATCGACTACGGCACGATCACCGCCGACAGCAGCGGCCGCGCGATCGATCTCGGCAGTGGCAACAGCAGCCTGCAGATTCTGGGCGGCTCGGCGGTCATCAACGGCGGTATTTCGGGCGGCACGGGTACCAGTTCGCTGACGATCGATCCGGGTACGGGCAGCAGCTTCAACTATGCGGGCGCGATCACGAATTTTTCGACGGTCGAGATCGGCAGCGGTACAGTCATGCTGAACGGAGCGAGCACCTATGCCGGCACGACAACACTCGATGCGGGCGGCACGCTGGTGGTCGGCGATGCCGCTCATGCCGGTGCGAGTATCGGTTCGGGCATGACGTCGATCGCTGCGGGGGCGACACTCGGCGGATATGGCACCGTGCTGGGGTCGGTCGACAACGCGGGGACGATCGCGGTGGGCAACGCCATGCCGGCATTCTCGGCAAACAGCGGCGGCACGTTGCGGATCGAGGGCAACTACACGGGCGCGAATGCGACCTTGCTGATGAACGCCGCCCTCAATCCAGGCCTGGCAGCCCAGTCGGACCTTCTTCTGATCGGTGGCAATGCCGGCGGCGACACAAACCTTCGGGTCCATGGGCTGGGGACAGGCGCCCCGACGACCGGCAACGGGATCGAGCTGGTGCAGGTGAACGGTAGCTCGGCCGCCAACAGTTTCCGACTGGGCAGCCCGGTGCAAGGCGGCGCTTATCAATATCTGCTGTACCAGGGTGGCACGTCGAACGCCAGCGACTGGTTCCTGCGTTCGACGCTTGAAGCCGGCAACAGCGCCTCGGCGACCGGTGCGGTAGCTGCGGTGGCGGGTCCGCTCGCGCCGGTAGCGGCGCCGGCGCCGGCCTATCGTCCGGGCGTGGTCGGTTATTCGATGACCCCGTCGCTCAATGCCGACTATGGCTTCACGATCCTCGGCCGTTTGCAGGATCGCGTCGGCGATGTGGCGAGCCTCGACGACGCCCAGCCAGGCAACCAGGACGGCCTCTGGGGACGCATCAGCGGACAGAGTCTCGATGCCGATACGATGGACCGCTTCTCGGAGCAGGAGCGCACGTTCTTCGCCGAGTTTGGCAAGGACTGGACGCTTTCGCGCGGAGAAGCGGGCGGCAGCACGCATGCTGGCCTAACGGTGAACTTCGGCTCGTCGTCGGCGAACTTCGACGACAACTTGCGCACGATCAACCCCTTGCTGACCAGTGCGACGGGTTCGGTCGAGACACAGGCGCAGTCAGTCGGTGGCTACTGGACCCGCTATCTGCCTGACGGTACCTATTTCGATGGCGTCGGTCAGCTGAGTCACTACCAGAACAAGTACGGCGACATTCTGGGCGACGGTGCGAGCCAGAACGGTTTCGGTGCGGGTGTTTCAGGCGAAGTGGGCAAGCCTTTTGCGCTGGCCTCGAGCGGTATTGCCATCGAACCGCAGGCGCAACTGCTCTATCAGTACGTGCATCTGAACGGGTTTGACGACGGCGTCTCGCCGGTGTCCGGCAACAGCACCAATGCACTGCGCGGACGCGTGGGTTTCCGTCTGTTCCGGGCCAACCTGAGTAACGATACGAAAAGCGGCACGGCGACGCCGTACCTCACGGCCGATGTCCTGCACGACTTCTTCTCGCCCGGCCAGACGACGGTTGGCGGCACCGCATTCGACGGCGGCCTCAGCAAGACCTGGTACGAGGTCGGCGGCGGCGTGACGGCGAGCATCGGCAAATCGTCGGAACTCTATGCGAACGTCAAGTATGCACGGAACATCGGCGGCGAGTACCGTCAGGACGTGTTCGGCCAGGCGGGCTACCGGTATAGCTGGTAACGACTACTTGGCCGTGGGCATCGCGAACTCAGCCCCTTTCTCGATGCTCTCGGGCCAGCGCTGCATGATCGACTTCTGACGGGTGTAGAAGCGCACGCCTTCTTCGCCGTAGGCATGCATGTCGCCGAACAGGCTGCGCTTCCAGCCGCCGAAGCCATGCCATGCCATCGGCACGGGGATCGGCACATTGATGCCGACCATGCCGACTTCGATGCGGCGGCCGAATTCGCGTGCGATATGGCCGTCGCGCGTGAACAAGGCGACACCGTTGCCGAATTCATGGGCGTTGATGAGGTTCACGGCTTCGGTGAAATCCTTGACCCGGACGCAGACCAGCACCGGCCCAAAAATCTCTTCCTTGTAGATTCGCATTTCGGGCGTGACGCGGTCGAACAGCGTGCCACCGGTGAAGAAGCCCTGTTCGTGGCCACGCACTTTCAGGCCGCGTCCGTCGACTACCAGCTCCGCGCCTTCCTCGACACCCAGTGCGACATAGCCTTCGATGCGTTCGAGCGCCTGACGCGTGACGACTGGGCCCATTTCCGCATCGGCTTCCATACCGTTCTTGACGATCAGGGTACGCGCGCGGGCGGCCAGCTTCTCGACGACTTCGTCGGCCACTTCGCCCACCAGCACCGCGACAGAGATCGCCATGCAGCGTTCGCCAGCCGAACCGTAGCCTGCGCCAACCAGCGCATCGACGGCCTGTTCGATATCGGCGTCGGGCATCACGACCATATGGTTCTTCGCACCGCCGAGTGCCTGCACACGCTTGCCGAGCCGCGCGCCGGTTTCATAGATGTAGTTCGCGATCGGTGTCGAGCCCACAAAGCTGATCGCCTTGACGTCGGGATGTTCGAGCAGTGCGTCGACGACGATCTTGTCGCCTTGCACGACATTGAACACACCGTCGGGCAAACCGGCTTCGGTCAACAGGCGGGCCATGAGTAGCGAGGCCGACGGGTCACGCTCGCTTGGTTTGAGCACGAAGCTGTTACCCGCCGCGATCGCGACCGGGAACATCCAGCACGGCACCATGCAGGGGAAATTGAAGGGCGTAATGCCGGCGACCACGCCGAGCGGCTGACGCGTGGTCCAGTTGTCGATGCCGGTCGAGACCTGCTCGGTGTAGTCACCCTTGAGCAGTTGCGGAATTCCGCAGGCGAACTCGATGATGTCGATACCGCGCGAGACTTCGCCCTGCGCGTCGCTGAACACCTTGCCGTGCTCGGCCGTGATGATCGCTGCGAGCTCGTCGCGGTGGGCGTTCATCAGTTCGAGAAAGCGCAGCATCACGCGTGCACGGCGGATCGGCGGGGTGTTGCTCCAGGCCGGAAATGCGGCCTTGGCATGGGCCACCGCGGTGGCCACGTCCGCGACCTCGCCGAGCAGCAGCGTGCGCGCCGCCGTGCCGAGCGCGGGGTTGAAAACCGGCTGGCTGCGGGTGCCTGAAGCTCGCTCCGGGCGGCCCCCGATATAGTGTCCGACGTCTGCGCGATCGCTGAAGCTCTGCATGAGGAGGCCCGGTAGAGGAAGGTGTAGGGTCAGTGTAGGAAGATCTGGGCAGGATGCAAAGGCGCTATGATTGAATTGATTGTTTTGTATGGCAAACAATGACCCCATGAAAAACCAGACGGTTGACGATCTTTGGATCCATTTGCACTGGCTCGCCGTCCTCGAACAGCAGGGCAGTTACACCAGCGCGGCGGCGCGCCTGGGCGTGAGCAAGGCCGCGATGAGTCAGCGCATCGTCGAGCTCGAGCGCGCGGCGGGTGTCACGCTTGTGCAGCGCACCACGCGCAGCGTGCGGCTGACCGAAGCGGGCCAGCGCCTGGTCGACGACACGCGCACGCATTACGAGCAGATCGCCGAGAGTTTTGCGAGTGTGCGCGATCTCGCCGGGGTGCCGCGTGGCTTGTTGCGCGTCACTGCTCCTGTGGCTTTCGCACGGCAGCAACTGGTGCCGCGCCTCGCCGCTTTCCTGCACGAAAACCCCGAAGTCCGCCTTCAGCTCGAACTCTCCGACCGCCTGAGCTCGCTCGCGTCCGAGGGCTTCGATCTTGCAATTCGGCATAGCGCGGCGGCGCCCGAGACGCATGTCGCATGGACCTTGTGCAGCACGCAGTCGGTCATCGTCGCGACGCCGGCCTATCTGCGGCGACGCGGCAAGCCGGTGTCCCCCGAGGAATTGTCGACCCACGATTGCCTTTTCTATCCGCGCGCACAGGACGCGCCGGCCTGGACCTTCGAACGGATCAAAAAGCGCAAGTCGGGACCGGAACGGATCACCGTGCCGATTCGCGGCTCGTTTGCGGCGAATAACAGCGAGGCCTTGCGCGATGCAGCACTCGATGACCTTGGCATTGCCCTGATGCCGGACTTCAGCGCGCAGGCCGCTTTGCGCGCGCGGCGGCTGGTGAGAATCCTGCCGGACTGGAAACCGGTCGGTGCCTTCGCCGAGCAGCTTTTTGTGGTGCGTCCGTATTCGGCCCACGTGCCGCGCGCGGTCACGGCCTTCGTGACTTACCTGCGCGGTGCCTTGGAGGGCGGGTTCGGGGTTCAATAGGCTGGCCGGCGATTGGGCCTCGCTATGCAGGGCATTTGATCAATCAATGTGACGGGTGCCGGTCCTTTTGTGAGAATGACTCTCATACACTTTTCGGGAGAAGATCATGAAAGACAAGGACAACGCTCAACGCGAACCGGGCACAGAGGCGGCAGGCCACAACTGGTCGACGTTGCGTACCCTGTTCGTCGAACTTCTCGCGAATCGGGTCGTCCAGGCCTGATCCGTCACTCGGGCCGGGCGGCGGCTATCGCAGCGTTAGGAAATGACAAACACGCTGCGGACCTTTGACCGATATGCTCGAACACATTGGCGACAAGCCCCCGCGGCGAATCGTGAAACGACCCATCCATAACAGAGACCTCCACATGACCAAGTTAACCACTGCCTTCGGCGCGCCGGTCGTCGACAACCAGAATGTCCAGACGGCAGGGCCGCGCGGCCCGATGTTGCTCCAGGATGTCTGGTTTCTCGAAAAGCTCGCCCATTTCGACCGTGAAGTCATTCCTGAACGCCGGATGCATGCCAAGGGCTCGGGCGCCTTTGGCACGTTCACGGTGACCCATGACATCACGAAGTACACGCGGGCCAAGATCTTCTCCGAAGTCGGCAAGAAGACCGAAATGTTCGCACGCTTCTCGACCGTGGCGGGCGAACGCGGCGCCGCCGATGCAGAGCGCGACATCCGCGGCTTTGCACTGAAGTTCTATACCGAGGAAGGTAACTGGGACCTGGTCGGCAACAACACGCCGGTGTTCTTCCTGCGCGATCCCCTGAAGTTCCCCGACCTCAACCACGCCATCAAGCGCGACCCCCGCACGGGCCTGCGCAGCGCGGAGAACAACTGGGACTTCTGGACGCAGCTTCCCGAAGCATTGCACCAGATCACGGTCGTCATGAGCGAGCGGGGCATTCCGAAGACCTTCCGTCATATGCACGGTTTCGGCAGCCATACCTTCAGCTTTATTAATGCCGCGAACGAACGGTTCTGGGTCAAGTTCCATTTTCGTTCACACCAGGGCATCGAGAACCTGACGGATGCCGAGGCGGAAGCGCTGGTCGGTCGCGATCGTGAGACGCATCATCGCGATCTCTATGAAAGCATCGAGAAAAAGGACTTCCCGCGCTGGACGCTGTCAGTCCAGATCATGCCGGAGAATGAAGCGGGTTCGTATCACGTCAACCCGTTCGACCTGACGAAGGTCTGGTCGAAGAAGGACTATCCGTTGATCGAAGTTGGCGTATTCGAACTTAACCGGAATCCGGACAATCACTTTGCCGATGTCGAGCAGGCTGCGTTTGCGCCGGCGAATGTGGTGCCGGGTATCAGCTTCTCGCCGGACAAGATGTTGCAGGGTCGTCTGTTCTCGTACGGTGACGCACAGCGTTATCGCCTGAGCGTGAACTTCCATCAGATCCCGGTGAATGCGCCGCGTGGGGCGAAGTACGTGCACAGCTACCACCGCGACGGGCTGATGCGTGTCGATGCGAATATGGGTGGCGCGACGCCGTATGAGCCGAATACGAGGGGTGAATGGCAAGAGCAGCCGGACTTCCGTGAACCGCCGCTGAGCGTCGAAGGGGCCGCGGATCACTGGAATCACCGGGTCGACGAGGACTATTACTCGCAGCCGGGCGCGCTGTTCAGGTTGATGACGCCGGCTCAGCAGCAAGTCCTGTTTGAGAATACGGCCCGCGCCTTGCACGGCGTTTCGAAGCCGGTGCAGCAACTGCATATCGAGCATTGCACGAAGGCCGATGCGGCCTACGGCGCGGGTGTCGCGCAGGCGATCGCCAGGCTCGAACCGCAGGGTGTGCAGGCTGACTCTGCAGTCAGCGTCTAAGCACGAGAAAGGCAGGCCGGTGTGGCGGGGTTGTGCCACACCGGCCTGCCAGCACGCGGTAACAATCGGTTCGAGGCCCTAGCGGACCGATTGTTTTTCGAGTGCGTGCAACAGGTCATCGAGGTTGTAGGGCTTGCGCAAGGACAATGACGTGCTGAGCGACGCACGTTTGTCGTCGGTCAGCACCACATCGTAGCCTGACGCAAAGATCACCCGCAAATGCGGCCGATGCCGCAGTGCATTGGCGGCAAGGTCGATCCCCGAAATGTCGGGCAGGCCGACGTCGGCGATCAGGACGTCGATTGGATGCGCCTGCAGCATGTTCATCGCACTCGTCCCATCTCTCGCTTCGAGAATATCCAGCCCCAGCGTCTTCAGCATCTCCATCGTGCCTGCCCGGACCAGCTCATCGTCCTCGACGAGGAGGATGCGCAGGCTGCGCAGGTTCGGCGCCACGCTTGGGTTCGCGCTACGCTGTTCGGCGAGGATCGTGCTCGCTGCATTGCGCTGTTGCTGATTGCGCAGCACGTGGCGGATCTTGCGTGCCATGGCTTCTCGCGAATAGGGCTTGCTTAGCAGCTCGATACCGTCGTCAAGCCGGCCTGCATGCACGATCGCGTTGTCCGTATAGCCTGAAGTAAAGAGCACGGCGATGTCCGGCAGGCGTTCCCGGGCCTTGCGCGCGAGCTCAGGGCTTCGCAACGGGCCGGGCATCACGACGTCCGTGAACAGCAAATCGATCGGCACTCCGCTTTCGACAATCGCCAGCGCGCTCTGCGCATCTTTCGCCTTGAGGACTCGGTAGCCGAGATCGGCAAGCAGCTCGACCACCGTCGCGCGCACATCTTCATCGTCTTCCGCCACCAGCACGGTCTCGGTGCCACCGCGCACAGGGCCGGAGTCGACCTCGGTGACGAGGTCTTCCTCCTGGCGTACACGCGGCAGGTACATGCGCACAGTCGTCCCCTGGCCGACCTCGCTGTAAAGCTTGAGATGGCCCCCGGACTGCTTGGCGAAACCGTAGACCATGCTCAGGCCCAGGCCGGTGCCCTGGCCCTCGGGCTTGGTCGTGAAGAAGGGCTCGAATACCCGCTCCATTAACTCGGGCGCAATGCCCGATCCGGTATCGGTAACCGCCATCATCACATATTGGCCCGGCGTGACGTCGGGGTTCATGCTCGCATAGGAGTCATCGAGTGCGGCGTTACCGGCCTCGATGGTCAGCCGCCCATGTCCCTTCATCGCGTCGCGCGCGTTGATCGCGAGATTCAGCAAGGCGTTCTCGACCTGGAACGGGTCGACAAGCGTGTTCCACAGACCGCCCGTGACGATGGTCTCGATTTCAATGCCATCGCCCAGCGCGCGCCGCAACATATCGTCGAGTCCACGCACAAAGCGGCCAAGGTTCACGACCTTTGGCGCGAGTGGCTGACGTCGTCCGAAGGCGAGCAGCTGCGAGGCGAGCTTCGCGCCGCGCGCGACGCCGGCAAGCGCGTTACGCACGCGCTGCTCCGGCTTGTCGGTGCCGGCCACGTCCTTGGAGAGCAGTTGCAGGTTGCCGCCGATGACCTGCAGCAGGTTGTTGAAGTCGTGCGCGACACCGCCCGTGAGCTTGCCGATCGCTTCCATTTTCTGCGCGGTGCGCAAGGCTTCCTCAGCGTGGCGCAGGGCATCGCGCGCGTCTTTGTCGGCGGTCACGTCGCGGCCGACGCCATGAATCTGGCCTGAGTCGTGATCGAGAGACAAGGTCCAGGCGATCCATCGCCATGAGCCGTCGGCGGCACGGGTGCGGCTTTCGGAGCGCACAGCGTTGCCTTCATCGCGCAAGCGCCCGAGTGCCAGACTCACGCCTTTGGCGTCGTCGGGGTGCACATAGTCCAGGTAGGGACGCGACAGCAGCGCGGCGACCTCGTGGCCGAGCGTGCGTGCCCACGAAGGGCTAACCCTCAGCAGTCGCGCGTCGAAATCGGCGATGACGAGCAGATCTTCACTGAGCTCCCAGAGCCGATCACGTTCCGCGACGGCTTCGTTCACGCGTTGCTCGAGTGTCTCGTTCAATGTCCTCAGCGCGACTTCTGCCTTCGCCCGTTCGTGAATCTCGAACTGGGCATTGCCGAACAGGCGTGCGTTGTCGATCGCGGCGGCGGCCTGGGCAGCGATGCCGACGACGATCCGTTCTGCCCGCGCATCGAATTTGCCCGGCTCGGGATGGCCGAAGAACAAGCCGCCGAGCACGTCGCCGGTACGCGAGATCACCGGGGCGGCCAGATAGCTTCGCACCGGCAGATGGCCCTCCGGCATGCCGTGATGCGGATGGTTCTTGCCGTAGCGGCTGTCTTGCGTGATGTCGTCGGAGCGCACGATGCTTGCGCCGCTGAAAGTCGGCGCGAAGATCTCGGTATTGCGGGGCATCGGAAACTTGGAGAAGGCCTCGCGTTCGACGCCCGATAGCGCATAGAGCGTGTAGCTTTCGCCGCGCTCGTTGAAAACGTTGTAGAAGAACGCGCCAAAGGCGGCGCCCGTGAGCTCGGTCGCCGCATCGGTCACGATCTGTACCGCGCGATCGAGATCGAGTTCGGCGGCGACTGCCGTGCCGGCGCGATTGAGCATTTCGAGCGTATGGGCCTCATCGCGCAGGCTCTGTTCAGTGGTGCGCCGCAGCTGGGCCAGTTGAAGATTGCTGGCCACGCGGGCCAGCATCTCGCGGGCCGAGAACGGCTTGACGAGATAGTCTTCGGCGCCTGCCTCGAGGCCGTCGACCGTGGCTTCTTCGCCGGCGCGCGCCGACAGCAGCAGCACAGGGGTGTCCGCGAGTTCCGCTTTGGCGCGCAGCGCACGCAGCAGGCCAAAGCCGTCGAGACGCGGCATCATGACGTCGGAGACGACCAGATCCGGTGCGAGGGTCTGCGCCATCTCGAGGGCTTCCTGTCCGTCTACCGCGACGGCGACGCTGTAGCCAGCGCTGCTCAGGATGCGCCGCATATAGTCGCGCAGGTCGGCATTATCGTCGGCCACCAGGATCGTCGCGATCGACCCAGCCGGTACCTCGGTGGCCGTGGGCTGACGCTGCAGGGTCGATTCTTCGAAGGCCGGCACGCTCAGCGCGCGCGTCATGGAGGCATCGCCGTCATCGATATCCACCAGCCAGCGTTGCGCTGACTCGACGTATTCGTGCGCGTCGATGCTCGCGCTTGCGTCGCCTGGCGGCTGGGGTACGGCGCCGCCTTGATCGGCGGGGGCCAGTGGCATGACAATCGTGAAGGCGGTGCCCACGCCGGGCGCGCTGCTCACGCGAATCGTCCCGCCCTGCATTTTGACGAGCTCCTGCACGAGGGCGAGACCGATGCCGCTGCCCTCGATTGAGCGACCATTGACGCCAGAGATGCGGTGGAACCGTTCGAACAGGCGTGGCAGCTCGTGCGCCTCGATACCGATACCGGTGTCGCTCACGCTGATCTCAACGCTGTCGGACGCATCGTGGGCGCGCGCCGTCGATCGCGCGACCCGCATGGTGATCGTGCCGGAGAGCGTGAACTTGAACGCGTTGGACATCAGGTTCAGGATCACTTTCTCCCACATCTCCCGGTCGAGCATGACCGGACGGTCGAGCGCGACACAGTCGACCACGAGCGTCAGGCCGGCGCGCTCGATCGTCGAGCGGAACAGCGAGGCCAGCTCGGCCGTGAACGACGACACGTCGGTCGCTGTCGCATGCAGGTCGACGCGGCCCGCTTCAATCCGCGAGAAGTCGAGCAGTGCGTTGACGAGTTTGAGCAGCCGCCGGCCATTGCGATGGGTAACGTCGACAAGCGAACGGACATCGTCGTCGGCGAGTGCCGGCCTGGCGAGCAACTCCTCGAGCGGCCCGAGCATCAGTGTCAGCGGCGTGCGGAATTCGTGGCTGATATTCGAGAAAAAGGCGGTCTTCGCACGATCGAGTTCGGCGAGCGCTTCAGCGCGTTCGCGCTCTTGCTCATAGGCCTGCGCATAGCCAATTGCACTTGCGAGCTGTCCCGCCACGAGATCGAGGAAGCGCGTGTAACTGGCGTCGACGAGCCGCCATGGGTTGAGGCCGACGATTAGCACGCTGTCTTTGCCGGTGCCTCCAGGCGCCGTAATCGGCAAGATCGCTGCCTGCCTCGGCGGGCGGCTCCAGGGGCCCGTTGGCAACGACGTGCCAAAGCGGCGCTCGAGGTCGGAGACGACCGTGATCTCATCTTTCCGTTCGGATGCATCGAGGACATCGAGCGGCCACACACTGTGATCGGTGTGGCTCAGACGCGCGGGTGCCGCGGGATGATCGCGCCCGATACCGGTCGTCGCGACGAGGGCAAGATCGCCGTCTGCTTTGCGCTGATAGAGCATCGCGAACGGCACGTCATGCGGGTTGGCAGACAGCGCGTGCACGCTCGCTTCGGAAGCTTGCCGCCCAGTACGTGCCTCGACGGCCGAGGTCGCAAGTTCGCGCAGCAGGCTCAACTGGCGTTCACCGAGCACGCGGGCGGTGTCGTCGCTGTTCGCACAGATGATGCCGCCTGTCGTGCCGTCGTCGTCCGGCACCGGGCTATACGAGAAGGTGTAGTAAGTCTCCTCGGGGTAGCCGTTACGCTCCATGATCAGGAGCTTTTCTTCGACGAAGGTGCCTTCGAGGCCGGTCAGCGCGGTGGCGAGTAGCGGGCCGATGTCGCCCCAGATCTCGCTCCAGACGGTGCGGGTCGGCAGACCGAGCGCCCAGGGATGCTTGCCGCCGATGATGGCTTTGTAGGGGTCGTTGTAGAAGAACAGCAGTTCTTCGCCCCAGCCGATCCAGATCGGCTGGCGTGAGGTCAGCATGATGCCGATCGCCGTCTTCAGGCTTTGCGGCCACTGCGAGGGCACGCCGAGCGACGTCGCGCCCCAGTCGCGCGCGCGCATGAGCGCGCCCATTTCGCCGCCACCGGCGAGAAAAGCGGGCCCCTCGAAGGCGGCTTCGGAGCGCGCTTCGGCGTTCTTGGTGGAAGTCGTGGATTCGGTCGGCTTGTCCAATGCTGTTCCCTGCAGAGAATCTGGCCCGCTACGAAGCCGCCTGGAGTCGGAGAGACAGACACAACCCGGCGGGCGACGTGGGGCGGAACTCCCTGTTTATGCCGCAGCGCGATGGCGCTGACTGAGCTTTTTCAGGGTGCCATGATACCTGAGCGCGTCGTTATACGACATGGCCTTGCGGCCGCTGCGACAGGGCTTTGGGGGCGGCGGGCAAGGTTTGCGCAGCGGTGTTTTTTCCTGTTTCCAGGCAAGCGTCGGTAGCCTTTTCCACACGCCACTTTGCTGGGCATATGCGCAGGGGGCGGGCGAGTCGGCCCATGCACGCGTGCTAGTATGCCGGGGCGCTGAAACACATCAGAAACGACTCTGAAATCACCCCTCCATGAGCGGGCGTTATCAGGATGTCGTTCATTTCCTTCCTTCGTCTTCGTCCCTACGCCATGCCCCGTTCTGTCCGATCCCCGCTCGATGTGGTTACCTGTGGCGAAGCCATGGCGTTGTTTGTCGCTCAGCAGAGCGGGCCGCTTGAGCAGGGCGAGGACTTTCGAAAGATTACGGCCGGCGCCGAACTCAATGTGGCCATCGGGCTCGCCCGGCTCGGTTTTGGCGTGGGCTACCTGAGCCGGGTCGGCAACGATTCGCTGGGCCGTTTTCTGCTCGCCGCGCTCGACGAGGAGGGCATCGATCGCTCACACGTCGCGGTTGATGCGGCTTTTCCGACCGGGCTGATGTTCAAGACGCGCAGTGACGACGGCAGCGATCCGCGGGTCGAATACTTCCGGCGGGGATCGGCCGCCAGCCAGCTTGGCGTGGCCGACTATGCGGCGGACTATTGTCTGCAGGGCCGACATGTTCATCTGACGGGGATCAGTGCCGCGATTTCGGACTCTGCGCGCGAACTCACCACGTATCTCGCGCGCGAGGCGAAGGCGGCGGGCAAGACTGTGTCGTTCGATCCGAATTTGCGCCCGCGCCTGTGGCCCTCGGTGCCGACGATGATCGAGCGGACCAATCTGCTCGCGGCCTACAGCGGTCTCGTGATGCCGGGCCTTGAAGAAGGGCGCTTGCTGACAGGCTGGACCGAACCCACGGACATCGCGCGCTTCTATCTGGACCTGGGCGTGGCCTCGGTGGTGATCAAGCTGGGGCCGCTCGGTGCGTACTTCGCCGATCGCTCGGAAGAAGGTGTTGTGACGGGGCAGCCTGTGAGCAAGGTGATCGATACGGTGGGTGCCGGCGATGGTTTTGCAGTCGGGGTGATCAGCGGCTTGCTCGATGGCCTGACGTTACCCGAGGCGGTCACACGTGGCACCGTGATTGGCGCACGGGTGGTGCAGTTCGTGGGTGACTGCGAGGGCTTGCCGACACGTGAGGAACTGATGGGCTTGCTGACGCCGGCTCAATTGCATGAGCCGGCCCGGACAGTGTCTTCCGTATCGGGTGTCACTCTGCCGTGAAATCCTGACTCGCGAAGCTGCCGCCCTGGAAACGTTGGGCGGTGGCATCAAGCGGGTTCGGTTGCGCGAGGATCTCGGCCGCATAGTCTTCGGCATTCTGCCGCGGCTGATAGCCGAGCGGCTCCGAGCCGGTGTTGTCCCAGTAGCTGCGCGTGTTGTTCGACACGCCCCATACCACCAGGAAGCCGACCGCCGGCGCATGAATGCACCGATCCACAAAGTGGACCAGGTCTTCGTGCCCGAACCACGTGCTCAGGTGCCGGAATTCGGTAGGGCGTTCGACGCAGCTGCCGATACGCACGCAGATGCTTTCGATACCGTGCTTGTCCCAGTACATGCGCGCGAGCGACTCGCCCCATGCCTTGCTGAGTCCGTACAGGCTGTCGGGCCGGAATGCGCAGTCGAGCGCGAGCGTGTCTTCGACGGGATACATGCCGATCGCGTGATTGGAGCTCGCGAAGACGATCCGACGGACCTTGTGGCGGCGCGCGCCCTCATAGACCTCGACCAGCGCGCGCAAATTGTTCTCGATGATTTCCGGCAACGGCCGCTCGACGCTGGTTCCTGCGAGGTGAATCAGCACGTCGACGCCTTGCAGTAACTGGTCGACGACTTGTGGGTCGCGCAGGTCGCCTTGCATCACATCTTCACCCGGCACCAGGGGAGCGAGGGGTGTCGCGGGTGCGGGCCCGCCGGCCGAGCGAAGATCCCTGCCCTGTGCAACCAGCGTTGCACGCAGCACGGTGCCCAATTGTCCTGCGGCACCACTCAATGCAATTTTTTTCATGAGACGGGAGTTGAGTGCGGAAACCGGGGGGGGGCATCCAAGTGCGGCATTCAAGCGCCTTAAGGGGCGGCTCCCCCAAAGCCAGCCGGCGGCTCCGAGGGAACCCCGCCTGTCAGACGTGCCTGAGCCCGTTCGCGGGAGCACGCGCCTGTAATGAGGCGCGCTCGCTGCGTTCAGTCAGCCAGCCGAACAGCAGCCCAATGGTGGTCCACAGCACGAGCTGCATGCCTAGCGCCGCCACGCGGAAACGCCAGAGTACCGTCGCCGGGAAGTCGCCCGGCACCTCGTTGATCACGGGCAGGGCGAGCTGGATGGCCGCGATCACGACGACGAATACCGCCCCGGCGAGGATCGATGCATTCCATGCCCCGAAACGCGCGAGCAGGTGGCGGCGGATATTGAGCGCCAGCACCATGGTCGCGATCGATGCAGCAAGCATCACGAAGAACAGGCCCGTGCGCATGCCGATGGTCTCGGGGTCGCCGATCGCCGGCGGATTGGCGGGGTATTTGATATCGGGGACGACTACCACGGCGATCAGCGCGGCCAGCGCGAGCCAGGCTGACAAGGCGCGTGCGTTGAGCTTGCCGACGCGGCCGTAGGCATAGGCGAAGACCAGCGAGAACAGGCCGCCGATGGCGGTGCCATAGACCACGACACCAGTCAGCAATCCCCAGCTTGCCTGGGTCGCCCGGCTGACGATCTCGGGTTCCGGTGCTTCGCCCTTGGCCGCATCGGCCTTCTGTTCGAACGCGATGGCTTTGTCGACCTGGGGTTCGCCGCCTACCTTAGCGAAGGCGAACGTGAGCAGCCCTGCGGCGATGCCGGCGAGCATCCCGCGGACCAGTAATTTGCCGACCATTTGGGCGCCCCCTCAGTGGCACGGAAAGCCGAGCAGATGCCGGCCATCGTGCACGAACTCGTGGACATACATCCCGGGGATCAATGAGGTCGCGCCTTCTTCGGCGCCGACAAAGTAGATGGCGAGCAATAGCAACAACCCTACAAACACGGCCCAGGGCAATAGCTCCCGTGCCGGGATCGCCTGGGGCTGGATGGTGGGTTCGAAGACAGCTTCGGTCATGATGACAATCTCCAGGGGGTAGACGCGCCCCGTTAGGCGGATGACAAGAAAGGATACGAACATCAGGTCTGGCTTTCAGCTGGGTTCAGCGGATTACAGTGGCGCGACCGCGCCGGATTTACACCGGCTTCTGAAACTCGTGGGGGGTATTCTACGCGCTATATTTTGGGGCTGGCCCGGCGGCGACGCATGCCTAGGGGCAGATAGTCATCGACCCTACATCTGGACTAAGGAGACCGCCACGATGCGGGTAATGCTGATCAGTCATGCTGCCACCGCGGCGATGCGGGAAGGACGATTTCCAGCCGACTGGCGATCCGTGTCAGGTGCTGCGCGATATACCGGGTTTCAGGCGGAGCCTGTACCTGTTCATGAGTCTGCTTCTGGGGACGTGCCGGGGTGGGTTGCCGGGATCGATCCTTATATTCACCCCGAGGGCGATGAGCTTGACGCGCGCGGAAGGGCGGAAGTGGAGTCGGCGCGCATGCGTCTGCTCGATGCGTGGCCGGGACGCGCGCATGGTGTGGTGTTGACGAGTCCTGCGCCGTGCGCAGTCGAGTCGGCCCGGGTGCTGGGTCTGGGCGCGAGCGTTACCGATGCGCTGGCCGACATTGACTATGGCAGGTGGCATGGCATCTCGCTCAAGGCACTGGCAAGCGAGGAGCCCGACGCGCTGGCCGCATGGTGCCGCGACCCCGCTGCGGCGGCACACGGCGGTGAATCATTTGGCGATGTGGTGGCGAGAGTGGGAGGGTGGCTCGAGAGTCTGGCAGGACCGGCGGACGTGATCGCTGTGACACACGCGACGATCCTTCGCGCTGCCATCGTGTATGTGCTCGATGCGCCGCTTATGGCGTTCACACGCATCGACATCGCGCCGCTCACGGCGATCGAATTGCGCAGATCAGAATTTCAGAGGGGAGATCAAACTGGTGATCAGGCGGGATTTCAAACAGGATCGAGGCGGGGCTGGGTCTGGCGAACGCGCTGAGTTGAACGCGCCTGCAGTCCCGGCGGTGGAGCGGAATAAGGTTTGAAGGATCCCGAGGGGTTACCGCCCCCCGGAGTCCTTCATTCCCACTACGTCGCTACCCCGTACATCTACAACCCAAAACGTGGCACTACCTGAGACGACTACTAAACTTCGCACGGCTGTTGCTCAAATAAACTAAACATCTACGATCTTCTTGCTGCAAACAGCCCCTGTTCCGCACAGGCTCCACCCCCGTGCAGTTGCTGCGCCGAACAGGTCCTACCCCAAAAGCACGACACCCCTACTGGTCTTTCCCCTGCACCTGCCACTCACCCCGCCTGCTATTTCGCTTCACTTCAAAGACCCGCTGACGCTGAAATTTATTCCCGGTGCTAGTCGGCGCTCTCGCGCAATTCGCCCCACTCGACGAGAATTTTCTGAATGCTTCGTGCGTAGGCATCACGCAGCTTCGGCGACTCCGAGTGGTAGGCGCCGATCGCACGCCACGTGTTGCCGTACTTCACCATCTTCTGTTTGAGCAGCCACGATGCGACGAAGACATTCACACACGGATCGGTCAACGCACGCTGCGGAACTCCTTCGCGGGCCAACTCGCCAAAATGGACCGAATTGATCTGCAACTGTCCCACATCGACCGAACCGTTTGCGTTGCGATTGATCACCGTCGCATCGCCCTTCGATTCGAACCAGGCAATCGCCCGCAGGATCGAGGGGTTGACCCCTTGATAGACGGCGGCCTGCATGAAGCAATCTCCCGCTTGCGCGGCGCCGCAGGGCGATGCGAGAAGAAACATCAGCCATGCCCAGACACGGAACCCGATGGGGCGTTTGAACCATGCCGGCGCGACATTGACCGCTTCTTTCATCACGAGCCATCCCTCCGCGCGAAATCAACTTGACGTTCGCCCCGCGTGTTCACGCGGCACAGCGTCCACCGTCTTCTACTTCAGCAATGCCTGGTCGAGCTGGTGCTCGACCGTATCCAGATACCCATGCGACGCGTCTGACACCACCATCCGCACCGCCGGCATATCCGGTTTGCGAATCGTCGCCGAGGCGTTCCGCTTGCGCGACGACGTCCGGGTTGCTGGCGCCGCCGGGGGCGAGCCATCGTCATCGCTGCCCGCCGGCAGCATCGTGAGCGATGGCAGCGGCGGATATACTTTGTCGGCCGATGCTGTCGCTGCGTTGGCTACTACCGTCGCCGAAGCGGCGGGGCCCGGCGCGATGGCCGGTGTCTTGCTGTCCGGCTGACCAGCCAGCGCGGCGCTCGCGATGATCGCGGGCAGCACGCCTGCCAGAGCTTTGGGTCGCTTCATAAGCTTCGCGTCCTTATGGCGTTGCCTTGATCGACACGCTATACGTCTGGTTCATACCGGCCGTCAGGTTCTCGAAACTGATCTCGGCAGAACGCTGGGCGGGTACCCCCCTCCAAATCGCCTGGTTGAGGTAACGAAAATCCTGCGCCATCGCAGTCACGCGAATCGTCGTCGGGCGCTTCTGCGCGGCAGCCAGCGAGCCGGCCTTGGCGAGCACCGCGGCGAGTTGCGGATCGTGCGCGCCGAGCGCGTCCGGCGGAATCGTAAAGCTCAGTACTTCATTCGGCGGTGTCGGCACAGGCTTATCGGGCTGAGTCGCGGTGACAGCAGGCAGCTGCGCACATCCCGTCAAAGCCAGGGCGATCAAAGTCGCTGAACCCGCGCGCTGCTTCACTGGCTTGCTCCGTCGAATGTCGAAAACGCTGTTTAGTGCGTTGGCTTCCTTGACTGTTTTTCGGCAGGCGCGAGACAAACTTGATACGAAACTGCAGCTCGCCATGCAAATCGCGAGATCTGACTCAAAATGGAGGGCAAAACGGGAGAGGGCGCGCGTCCGGGAGCGAACGGCAGTTTGAAACTACCCGGCGTCAGGCAGCGCGGAACGGGGGCGGGCAGCCGACTCGTTCCGTCGTGTTTAAGCCGCGTTCTTAAGCGGATTCTTAGGGTCGCCGGCCTGACCTGCCCCCGTGAGTGCGAGGGTCAGTGCGGGGTTCAGGCTGTCGACCATCGAGCTCGGGATCAGGATCGTCGCACCGCGTTCCTTGGTGGTTTCGTAGATGATGTTCATGGCGCGCAGTTGCAGTGCGGCCGGGTGGTTTTCATAGATCCGCGACGCTTCGACAAACTGGGCGGCAATCTCGGCCTCGGCGGCGCCAAGAATCACGCGCGCCTGCTTCTCGCGTTCGGCCTGGGCCTGGCGCGACATGGCGTCCTGCAATGCCACCGGGATGGCGACGTCGCGAATTTCGACCGAGCCGACTGCGATCCCCCATTCCGCCGTCTTCATGCCGATCTCGTCGCGCAGATGGGCGTCGGCTGCACGCCGGTCAGACAGCAGGGTCGCGAGCATCGATTCCCCGATCATTTCGCGCAGGGAGGTCTGGGCGACGCGGTCGATCGCCTGGCGATAGTCGGTAATCGCGAGCGCGGCTTTCTGCGCGTCGCAGACATGCCAGAAGATGATCGCATCGACATTGACGGGGACAGTGTCTTTGGTGAGGGCTTGCTCGGCGTTGAAGGCGGTGGTCTGGATCCGTTCATCGATGATCGCCACGACGCTGTCGATCACCGGGATGATCATGAAAAAGCCCGCGCCGCGCACACTGTGCAGCTTGCCGACGCGCAGGATCACGAACTTTTGCCAGGCGTTGGCCACCTTGACAGACAGGGCGATCAGCAGGGCAATGATGAACAGTGGCGGAGCCAGATACAAATTGACGAACTGACCCACGAGAAGACCGGCCAGCACAAAGGCGGCGGAAAGAAACAAGGTGATCGGATTCATGGCAATAACCCCAGCGGGTTGGCGCAGCGTTCTTTGCGTCCCGCTTATGGCGGGCCGCGCTGCGCGCTGTCATATCGTGCGCTTTAGCTTGTGTGAAGCGGCTCGATACCGTTTAAGACTATGCGCGCTTTCGCGGCGAATGTCATCCGGTCCGCAAGTGCGTTTCGTCTACCTGAAGGCTTTCCTGTAAGGGCCGCACACGCTGAGTGGCCGGTAGCGCCACCGACGTTTTGCCGGATTGTCTTTACATCTGTAGGGGAGGGTATACAGTCAGGCAGGCCGCACCGTTTCGTCCCGCTTCTGCCGAGGGCGTCGGTGCGCCCGTCGATGGCCTCCCTCGAGGCCTCGCCATCGCTCATTGGTGTTTGCGACCCATGACCTATGTCGCACGCGCCAGCCGGGACATGACAGGCCGGTGGGGTGTGCGTCTTCACGCAGCCCAGGGTCACGATGGACATGTTTCGCCTTTTCCGCCCACTCCGCCTTTCGTTTTTCCCCGCGCTCACAGCGCGTTTTCAGCTGTGGAGAATATCGAACGGCACGGCGGCCGATGAGCCTGCGCTGCGTTCGGAACTGTTCAGCGCAGACCAGATGGAGCGCCACGGCCCCCATCTGGCACGACAGCATCGTCTGAGCGAGACCTCGGTTGTGGACGGTCTGCTCGCGCGGCTGGCCGATAACGAAGCCATGCTGGCGAGCAGTTGCGAGGTCCTGACCGCAGCCACGCTTTCGAGCCGGCGCGCGACCCCTGCCGCTGAATGGCTGCTCGACAACTTCTACCTGATCGAAGAGCAGATCCGCACCACGCGCAAGCATTTGCCGCCGGGGTATAGCCGTGCCTTGCCACGACTGGCCAACGGGCCCTCGAGCGGTGCACCGCGCGTCTATGACATTGCCCTCGAAACCATCTCGCATGGCGACGGCCGCGTTGATATCGACAGCCTGAGCCGTTTTGTCGCGGCCTATCAGACCATCACGCCGCTCAAGCTGGGCGAGCTCTGGGCTATCCCGATCATGCTGCGGCTCGCATTGATCGAAAATCTGCGGCGTGTCGCCACGCGGGTGATGTCCGACCTCAGTGACCGGAACCTGGCAGTCGGCTGGGCGGACCGGATGACCGAGACGGCCGAGCGCGATCCGAAGAGCGTCGTGCTGAGCGTGGCCGACATGGCGCGTTCCGATCCGCCCATGGCCAGTTCTTTTGTTGCCGAGCTGGCGCGACGGCTGCAGGGGCAAAGCGCGACGCTTGCCTTGCCGCTGACCTGGATCGAACAACTGTTGTCCGAATCGGGCCTGACGATCGAGCAGCTGGTGCAGGTCGAGGCGCAGCAGCAGGCAGCCGACCAGGTCTCGATCAGCAATTGCATTGGCAGCCTGCGCTCACTTGTGGCAGCGGACTGGCGTGAATTTGTGGAGCGCATGAGTACGGTCGAACAGGTCATGCGCTCCGACCCGGCCGGAGTCTATGGCGCCATGGAGTTCGCGACGCGTGATCACTACCGCCACGTAGTCGAGCGCCTATCGCGCAACAGTTCACTCTCGGAAGAAGCCGTCGCCCGTGCGGCACTACAGCTTGCCGCCACCTCAGCTTCCGGCGATTTGGCCGGGGCCGCGCAGGCGCACATCGGCTACTACCTCGTGGGTGCAGGCTTGTGGGAACTCGAACGCTTGATTGGCGTTCGTGTGACGCTCTCCGAAACGTGGGAGCGGGAACTGGAACAATCGCCGCTCTCGATCTATCTCGGGATGGCAGGTGCGCTGACGGTGCTGCTGGGCATCCCCTTTTATCACCTGGCCGCGCTAAGCGGTATGCACGGATATGGGCTGGCGTTGCTGGCGATTCCGGTCTTGCTGTTTACCGGCAGCGTTGCGATGACGCTGGTCAACTGGCTCGTCATGCTGACGGTGCGCCCCGATGTGCTGCCGCGTCTCGACTATAGCGAGGGGGTGCCCGCCGAAGCGCGCACGCTGGTGGTCATACCGACACTGATCGCGAGCGCCTCCGATCTTGAGGAATTGGTCGAAGGCCTCGAAGTGCGCTTTCTCGCCAATCGCGAAGCCCATCTGCACTTTGCCTTGCTCACCGATTTCATGGATGCGCCGACCGAAACGCTCGAGCAGGACGGCCCCCTGCTGCTTCGCGCGCGCGAATTGATCGAGGCGCTCAACGAGAAATACCGGGGCTTCGAGGACGGCAGTGGGCGCGGGAGTGTAGGGGAGGGCGCACACGCTGTCGATGGCGACGGTGCTTCGCTGCACCGGTTGCGTCTCGAGGCACCGTCTGAAACACAGACCCCCGCGCCGCGGGCGCCTGATCGGTTTTTCCTGTTCCACCGGCCCCGCCGCTGGGCTGCGGGCGAGCAGGCCTGGATCGGGCACGAGCGCAAGCGCGGCAAGCTCGCCGAGCTCAATGCCCTGTTGCGTGGCACGGGCGCGCATCGTTTTGCCTTGATTGTCGGGGACATTGCGGCGCTGCCGACCGTCCGATATGTGATCACGCTGGACACGGACACCCAGTTGCCGCGCGACGCCGCCCGGCAATTTATCGGCGCGATCGCCCACCCGCTGAACCGGGCCGTCTACGACGAACAAAAGCGCCGTATCGTGTCGGGCTATACGATCCTGCAGCCCCGCGTGGGCGTGAGCCTGCCGAGCACGGCACGCTCACGGTATGCGCGCCTGTTCGGCAGTGACGCGGGTATCGATCCTTACACGCGCACCGTGTCGGATGTGTATCAGGATTTGTTCAAGCAAGGCTCGTTTATCGGCAAGGGCATCTATGAGATCGACATGTTCGACCATGCGATCGAGGGCCGTTTCCCCGATAACCGCATCCTGAGCCACGATCTCGTGGAAGGCTGTTTTGCCCGTTCGGGCTTGCTCAGCGACGTGCAGCTTTATGAAGAGTATCCGGCACGCTATGCGAGCGATGCGAAGCGCCGTCACCGCTGGATTCGGGGTGACTGGCAACTGATTCAATGGGTGTTTCCGTGGGCGCCCACGCAGGCACGGGGTCTGGAACGCAACCCCTTGTCTGCGCTGTCGCGCTGGAAAATCACCGACAACCTGCGCCGCAGCCTCGTGCCGGTTTCGCTCGTCGCGATGTTCCTGATCGGATGGTTCGGCATCGAGAATCCGTCTCGATGGACGCAGGTGATCCTGGCGTTCGTGTTTGGCCCGATCGTGCTGATGGCCCTGCTCACGCTGGTTCGCAACGGCGATGGCCTGACCCTGCGGCAGCACCTGGCGGTGTCGCTGCGCGGGACCTCGCAGCATTTGGCGCAAAGTGTGCTCGGGCTGGTATGGCTGGTGCACGAGGCTTTCTATAGCATTGACGCGATCGGCCGGACGCTGTGGCGCATGATCGTGAGCCGCCGCCTGCTCTTGCAATGGAACGCCTCGCGCGAGGTCGAACGCGCAGGCGATGACACGCTCGAAGGCCTGTATCGGGCGATGTGGGCAGGTCCTGCACTCGGCATTGTCGTGGCGCTAGCGCTGATCATGACCGGCGCGCCGTTCGGGCTGGCCGCACCCTTGATCCTGATGTGGATCGCGTCGCCGGCGATCGCCTGGCGGATCAGTCGACCGCCATCGCGCGCGGTATTTGTTCCCTCGGCGAAGGAGCGTGTGTTTCTGCGCACGCTCGCCCGCAAGACCTGGGCGTTTTTCGATCACTACGTTGGACCCGACAACAACTGGCTGCCACCTGACAATATCCAGGAACAGCCCGTGGCCGTCGTGGCGAACCGGACATCGCCGACGAATATCGGTCTCTCGCTGCTCGCTCACCTCGCCGCCTACGATTTCGGCTATCTGAGCGGGGGGCGTTTGCTGGATCGCCTCGACCGTACGTTTGCGACGATGGTGACGCTGGAACGGTATCACCAGCACTTCTACAACTGGTACGACACGGTCAGCCTGAAGCCGCTGCGTCCGTACTATGTGTCGACTGTCGACAGCGGCAACCTAGCGGGGCATCTGCTGACCCTTCGGCCCGGCCTGCTCGCGCTTCCTGACGAGCCGGTCTTCCATCTGCGCCATCTCGACGGGATCGGTGACACGCTTGTCGTGCTGCGCGAAGCGGTGCTCGCGGCCGGTGAAGGCGTGGGCGACGTCGATACCCTGCGCACGACGCTGCTGGCCATGCTCGCCGATGCGCCTCGTTCGCTGAAGTCGGCACACGCGGTAGTGCGACGTCTCGCGCATGACGCTGACGCGATTGTCGGGCGCACCGTTGCAATCGCGGGCAGCGATGTCTTTTTCTGGGGTGAGGCGCTGCGTGCGCAATGCGCGGATCTCGACGAGGAACTGAGCCATTTCGTGCTTCCCTCGAGAACACTGGCTGAACGCGAACCGGTGGGACGCACAGAGCTGTCGATCGGTACGGCCCACGCCGTGGCGACCGGGGCGGCCGACGAGATCGCGTTGCCGACGTGGCGCGAACTCGCGCACCTCGACGCCACGACCTGGCCCGTGGCAGAGCGAGAACGTGTCACGGCCGTGCAGCGGTACGCGGCCGACCGCGTCGCCACAGCGGGGCGGCTTGCGCAACTCTCGGCTGAACTCGCGACGATGGACTTCGAGTTTCTCTATGATGCGAAACGCCACTTGCTGGCGATCGGGTACAACGCCGACGAGCGGCGCCTCGACACAGGCTTCTATGATCTGCTTGCCTCTGAGGCGCGGCTCACGAACTTCGTCGCGATCGCGCAGGGCCAGTTGCCGCAAGAGAGCTGGTTCCGGCTGGGGCGTCTGCTGACAACGGCGGGGGGAACCCCTGTGCTGTTGTCATGGACGGGCTCGATGTTCGAGTATCTGATGCCGATGCTCGTGATGCCGACTCTCGATGGCACGCTGCTCGAGCAGACCTGCCGCGCCGCTGTCGCACGGCAGATCGAGTATGGCCGCCAGCTTGGCATTCCCTGGGGTGTCTCCGAATCGGGATATAACGTACTCGACGCCCAGTTCAATTATCAATACCGCGCGTTCGGTGTGCCGGGGCTCGGGCTCAAGCGCGGGCTCGGAGACGATATCGTGGTGGCGCCGTACTCGTCGGCGCTAGCCTTGATGGTCGCCCCCGATGCAGCCTGCCGCAATCTCGAGCGGCTGTCCGATGACGGACTCGCGGGCCGTTTCGGGCTGTATGAGGCGGTCGACTTTACGCCGGCACGTCTGCCGCGAGGGCAAACCTCGACGGTGATCCGCTCGTTCATGGCGCATCACCAGGGCATGAGCCTGCTGTCGTTCGCAAGCGTGTTGCTGGGCCAGCCGATGCAGCGGCGCTTCGTTTCCGATCCGCAATTCCAGGCAGCCGCGCTGTTGCTCCAGGAGCGCCTGCCCAAAGCCGCGTCGCCGTATCTTCACGCGGCGGTCTTCTCCGATGCGGATGCGGCGATTCGGTCGCCCGACACGCAACTCAGAGTGTTCACCGATCCCGATCTGCAGCGCCCGGCGGTACAGCTTCTCTCCAACGGGCGATACCACGTGATGGTCAGCAGCGCCGGCGGCGGTTACAGCCGATGCCGCGATATTGCTGTCACGCGCTGGCACGAGGACATCACCCGCGACGACATGGGCATGTTCTGCTACCTGCGCGACGTGACGAGTGGGGCGTTCTGGTCGACCGCGCATCAACCGACCTGTGTCAAGCCCGAGCTTTTCGAGGCGATCTTTTCCGACTCGCGTGCTGAGTTTCGGGTGCGCGAGCGTGAGTTCGATGCCCACACTGAGATTGTCGTTTCGCCCGAGGACGATATCGAGCTGCGGCGCATTCACGTGACCAACCGTTCGCGCGTGAGGCGGACCATCGAAATCACGAGCTATGCGGAGGTCGTGCTCGCCCCCGCGATAGCCGATGCGATGCATCCGGCTTTCAACAAACTGTTTGTTCAGACCGAGTTGGTGCGGCCGCTGCAGGCCATCATCTGTACCCGCCGGCCGCGCTCGAGTGACGAGGTCGTGCCATGGATGTGTCATGTGCTCGCGGTGCATGGCGCCGATATCGATGCGATTTCGTACGAGACGGACCGAGCCCGCTTTATCGGGCGTGGCCGCACGCTTGCCAACCCGGCTGCCATGGACGTTGGCGGCAAGGGACGCGATAGCGGCGATGGACGCCTGTCTGACAGCGCCGGTTCCGTGCTCGACCCGATTGTCGCGATTCGTTGCCGCCTCACTCTCGATGCCGGCCAGACTGCCACCGTGGACTTTGTCACCGGCCTGGGCGCGAGCCGAGAGGCCTGTGTGCAACTGATCGACAAGTATCGCGATCGCCATCTGGCCGACCGCGTTTTCGATCTGGCCTGGACCCATAGCCAGGTCTCGCTGCGTCAGCTCAATGTCTCGCTGTCCGATGCGCAGCTTTACGAACAGATGGCGGCGTCGATCCTCTATGCGAACGCTTCGATGCGCGCGGAGACGAGTCTGCTGGTCGCCAATCAACGTAGTCAGTCCGGCCTCTGGGGTCAGGCGATTTCGGGTGACCTGCCGATCGTGCTGCTGCAGATCAGCGAGTCCGCCAACATCGAGCTGGTGCGCCAACTCGTGCAGGCCCATGCCTACTGGCGCCTCAAGGGACTCGCAGTCGACCTCGTGATCTGGAATGAGGATCACGCGGGCTACCGGCAACATTTGCAGGACCTGATCATGGGACTGATCGCGTCGGGTGTCGAAGCGACCCTGATCGACCGGCCGGGCGGCATCTTTGTGCGGCCGGCGCAGCAGCTCTCACGCGAGGATCGCATCCTCATGCAGTCTGTCGCGCGTATTGTCGTCGCCGACAGTCGCGGGAGCCTGGCCGAACAACTCTATCGACGCCGGGCTGAAACACCGCTGCCGCGCTTTGAGCCGACTCGCGAACTCACGCGTGAACCGGTGCGCACCAGCTTGATCGACGCGACGCTGTCGCGGCCTGCGCGCGCCGAGCGCCCTGACAACAGTCTGGTGCTGGCCAATCCGTACGGCGGCTTTTCGCCCGACGGTTCGGAATATGTGATCCATCTGCGGCCCGGCGGTGCGACGCCGGCGCCGTGGTCCAACGTGCTTGCGAACCCGGGCTTCGGCACGGTGATCTCCGAAAGCGGCGGGGCGTACACTTGGAATGAAAACGCCCATGAGTACCGCCTTACGCCCTGGTACAACGATCCGGTCGGCGACACGAGCGGTGAGGCCTTCTATTTGCGCGATGAGGAGACGGGCCGGTACTGGTCGCCTACCCCGTTGCCGAGACCGGGCACCGGTGGCTATACGACACGCCATGGCTTCGGCTACAGCGTCTTCGAACACGAGGAAGATGGCATTCGCAGTGAGCTGTGGGTGTATGTCGCGCTCGATGCGCCGATCAAATACTCGGTGCTCAAGGTACGCAATCGCTCCGGCCGGCCGCGCAAGATGTCGGCAACCGGCTATGTCGAGTGGGTGCTGGGCGACCTGCGCGACAAGTCGGCGCTGCATGTCGTGACTGAATATGATCCGCTGTCGGGTACGCTTTCGGCACGCAATCGCTATTCGATCGAATTCAATGACGCGGTGGCGTTCTTTGATGCCGACGCACCGACGCGAAGTGTGACCGGTAATCGGACAGAGTTCATCGGCCGCAACGGCACGCTTGGCGCGCCGGCCGCGATGTCGCGGGCACGCTTGTCGGGCCGCACCGGTGCCGGTTTCGATCCGTGCGGAGCGGTGCAGACCGTGTTTGAGCTTGGCGAGGAAGACAGCTATGAGATCGTCTTCCGGCTCGGCGCCGGTCGCGATACCCAGACCGGCAGGGAACTGCTTCAGCGACCGCGCGGCGCGGCCGCGGCGGCGCGTGCACTCGAGGCGGTGCGTGCGCATTGGACGCACACACTTAGCAAGGTTCAGGTCGAGACGCCTGACGTCGCGACCAATATGCTCGCCAACGGCTGGTTGATGTACCAGGTGATTGCCTGCCGTCTGTGGGCACGCAGCGGGTATTACCAATCAGGCGGTGCATTTGGCTTCAGGGATCAACTGCAGGACGTGATGGCGATGGTGCATTCGAGCCCGGCGCGGGTACGCGACCATCTGCTAGTCAGCGCCGCGCATCAATATCCTGAGGGCGACGCCCAGCACTGGTGGCATCCGCCGCTTGAACGCGGCGTACGCACCCAATGCTCGGATGACTATCTCTGGCTCGCCTTGGCGACCAGCCGCTATGTCCGCGTGACCGGCGATCGAAGTGTGCTCGATGTGCCCGTGGGCTATCTCGAGGGACGCCCGCTGAATCCGGGCGAGGAGTCGTACTACGACTTGCCCACGCGTTCGAGCTTGCGTGAAACGCTCTACCAGCATTGCGTCAGGGCGATCGAGCATGCTTCGCCTCGCGGCGCCCAGGGCCTGCCGCTGATCGGCAGCGGCGATTGGAACGACGGCATGAATCGTGTCGGCGATCAGGGCCGCGGCGAGAGCGTCTGGTTGGGCTTCTTTCTCTATGAGGTCCTGCAGGATTTCGCGATCACCGCCCGCGAACATGCCGACCCGGTATTCGCCGCCCGCTGCGAGACGCAGGCGCAGACCCTGCGTGGCAATCTCGAGCTGCATGGCTGGGATGGTGCGTGGTATCGACGCGCCTACTTCGACGATGGCACGCCGCTCGGCTCGGCCGGCAACGATGAATGCCGGATCGACTCGATCGCGCAGAGCTGGTCGGTACTCTCTGGCGCCGCGCCGGCGGACCGTGCGCGCGAAGCGATGCGTTCGCTCGACCAACACCTCGTGCGACGCGACGTCGGCCTGATCCAGTTGCTCGATCCACCGTTCGATCACGGCACCCTCGAGCCCGGTTATATCAAGGGATATGTACCAGGCGTACGCGAAAACGGCGGCCAGTACACGCACGCCGCAGTCTGGGCGACGATGGCCTTTGCCGCACTCGGGCAGAGCGACGAAGCGTGGGCGCTGATGCGAATGATCAATCCGCTCAACCATACGCGCACAGCCGAGGCGATCGGGCGTTACAAGGTCGAGCCCTACGTGATGGCAGCCGATGTCTATGGTGTTGCCCCGCATGAGGGGCGAGGCGGCTGGACGTGGTATACCGGTTCGGCGGGCTGGATGTATCGCCTGATTCTCGAATCGCTGCTGGGTCTGGACGTCCGGGGCAACCGTCTGCGCATGCAGCCGGTGTTGCCGGCCGATTGGCCCGGTTTCACGGTGCACTATCGCTTCGGCGAGACAGCTTATGAGATCAAGGTGCGACAGATCGCCGACGGTGACGATGTCGGGCGGGTTTCAGTCGATGGGATCGTTCAGGAAAGCGGGGAGATACAACTCGTCGACGATGGTCTCGTCCATCAGATCCAAATGGACCATCGACGCGTGACTGCTTGATTGTTCCGGTTGCCCTGGCCGTGTCGAGCAAGCGGCCAGGGTGAACGGGGGCGAATCGCGTGATGCGTTCTCAGCGCTTCTTGGGGGCGGCTGCGCTGGCTGGGACTTTCAGCGGAGTCGAGCCGGCGACTGCGGATACGGGCGTCGGTTTCTTCGGCTGCTTCGGTTTCTTCACCTCGCGATTGCCGCGTACTTGACCTTTTGCCATGAAACTGCTCCTGTTGCTTGCGCGCTTGCCGGATTGGTCAAGCGTCCGTTTAGTGTGCGCTGTTTTCGCAGCATTGTCGCGAAACATCGGGGATTGCACTTGACACGGTCGTTGCCGCCACGTAATGTGCGTGTCGAAGTGTTCAAGAAGTCGATTGCTGCGCATCACGTCCCGTTTCCCTGGCGGTATCTAGTTGTCCTCTCTCTTCCTTGACGCTCACTTGCTCCATTCGGAGCAGCTCTCAATCTATTTCAAGGAATTCTCATGGATACCGGTACAGTTAAGTGGTTCAACGATGCAAAGGGTTTTGGCTTCATCACGCCGGATGCAGGCGGCGAAGATCTGTTCGCACATTTCTCCGAAATTCGCGGTGACGGCTTCAAGTCGCTTGCCGAGAATCAAAAGGTGAGCTACGAAACCAAGCGTGGCCCGAAGGGCATGCAAGCATCGAATATCTCGCCGCTGTAAATTGACTGCGCCTGAGGGCGCAGATGATTGAGGTGAGGAAAGGCAGACCTGCCATGCGGGTCTGCCTTTTTTTATTGCATTTCGACCCTGAGAGCCCAGCCTGAAGGGGCAGACGGGCGTATTCGGACAGTCGAAAAAAAGCCCCGGCTGTCGGGGAACAGCGCGGGGCAAACAGACCAATCGCACACGGGGTGTGTGCAGGCCGGACATTATCAAATAGGTCACGACTCATCAGCGCGCAACCCAACATAACGCCCAACAATCGGCATTTATTTCGTTTTGCCGTCCGCAAGGCGGTAAAGCAACCCTCGGTGATCCTCTCTCCCATTGTGTCAGCCTGACTTCTCCGTTTCTCCATCGTCCGCTTTCTCCCCGGGGTTTGCCCTAGTCGAGCCTGACAAGTCGTGACGAACGCATCCCTGCGCGGTATAAAAGCGATCGATCGTGCGGAAATGTAGCGCCTCGCGAGTGGGCGGCCGCATGCGCGATACGACAGGAGACATCGATGGATTTGAATTTCACTGACGCGGAGCAGACGTTCCGGCGCGAGGTCCAGGGCTTTCTGGCGACGGCGCTCTCGCCGCAACTGGCCGACAAGGTCAAGTATGGGCATGCGCTGACGCAGTCCGATATGGAGCACTGGCATGCGGCGCTGAACGCGCGCGGCTGGTTCGCGAATCACTGGCCGGTCGAATACGGCGGCACGGGCTGGGGGGCGATCGAGCGCTTTATCTTCGAGAACGAATGCGCGCTCGCCAATGCGCCACGCATCGTGCCCTTCGGCGTCAATATGCTGGGGCCGGTATTGCTCAAGTACGGCAGCGAAGCCCAGAAACGGCACTGGCTGCCGCGCATTCTCGATGGCTCCGACTGGTGGTGCCAGGGCTACTCCGAACCCGGTGCGGGATCGGACCTCGCCTCGCTGAAGACGCGCGCCGTGCGCGATAGCGACCACTATGTCGTCAATGGCCAGAAGACCTGGACGACCCTCGCGCAGCACGCGAACATGATCTTCTGCCTGGTGCGCACCGCGACGGAAATGCGCAAGCAGGAGGGCATCAGTTTTCTGCTGATCGACATGAAGTCGCCGGGCATCGATGTGCGTCCGATCATCACGCTCGATGGGGAGCACGAGGTCAACGAGGTGTTTTTCACCGACGTGCGCGTGCCTGTCGAAAACCTGGTCGGCGAGGAAAACCGCGGCTGGACTTACGCCAAATATCTGCTGACCTACGAGCGGACCAATATTGCGGGTGTCGGCGCTTCGATCGCCGCGCTCGACGAGGTCAAGCGAGCCGCTGCAGTGCGGCTGCGGCACGGCCGGCCGCTGGCCGAGGATCCGACGTTTGCGGCACGTCTTGCGCGCGTCGAAATCGAACTCGAGAACATGAAGACCACGAACCTGCGCGTAATCGCGGCGGTGGCAGGCGGCGGTGCGCCGGGCGCGGAAAGCTCGATGCTCAAGATCCGCGGCACGGAGATCCGTCAGGACATTTCAGCGCTGTTGCGCCGGGCGCTCGGTGTCGAGGCGCAGGCCATGTTCGATCAGCAGGATCTGTGGGGCGCGGGGTCCGACGAGTCGAAAGAAGGTGACGGTGAAGAAGGCGCACGCGGTGTGGCTGCGCAGTACTTCAACTACCGGAAGCTGTCGATCTTTGGCGGCTCAAACGAGATTCAGAAAAACATCATCTCCAAGATGATCCTCGGACTGTGAGGCGCGCACGATGAACTTCGAACATACAGAAGAACGCCGGATGCTCGCGGCCACGCTCGATCGCTTCGTGGCCGATCGTTATCGCTTTGACGTCCGTGACAAGGCAGCCGGCTCGAAGGAAGGCTTTGACCGTCAAATGTGGGCGCGTCTGGTCGAGCTCGGGACGCTGGCGGCCCTGTTCGATGAAGCAGACGGGGGCTTCGGCGGCGGCGGATTCGATATCGCGGTGGTCTTCGAGAGCCTTGGCCGCGGCCTGGTCGTCGAGCCGTTCCTGGGGGCCCTGATGGTCGGCTCCGCGCTGGTCGCCGCCGGGGGCGAGGCCCGGCGCGGCGTGCTCGATCGGATCGTCGAAGGCAGTGCGATCGCCGCGCTCGCGCATGATGAACCGGGGTCCCACTACGAGACGACGCGCGTCACCACGCGGGCGCAACGTGAGGGTGAGGGCTGGGTTCTCAACGGCACAAAGACCGCGGTCTTGCTGGGCGAACAGGCGGATGTGTTACTTGTTTCGGCACGCTCGTCCGGTGAGGTCGAGGACGAGCAGGGCATCTCGCTCTTTCTCGTTCCTCGGGAGGCGGCAGGTCTCGAGGTGCGCGATTACGCAAAAGTCGATGGCGGGCGTCTTGCCGATTTCCGTTTCAACGGTGTCAAGCTTGGCGCCGATGCGCTGATCGGTGCGGCCGACGCGGGCTACCCGCTGCTCGAGCGTGCGCTGGGTTGCGGGATTCTCGCCCTGAGCGCGGAGGCGATCGGTGCGATGGAAGTCGCGCGTAATGCGACGCTCGAGTATCTGCGCACGCGCAAGCAGTTCGGCTTGCCCATCGGTAGCTTCCAGGCGCTTCAGCATCGCATGGCCGAGTTGCTGATCGAGATCGAACAGGCGCGCTCCGCGGTCATCAATGCAGCCGCGGCGATTGGGCTCGATCACCTGGCACGCGAGCGCGCCTTGTCGGCCGCCAAGTACACGATCGGCCGCAGCGGCATTCATGTCGCGGAGGAGTGCATTCAGCTGCATGGCGGTATCGGCATGACCTGGGAGTTGCCGCTCGCCCACTATGCCAAGCGTCTGGTGATGATCGATCATGAGCTCGGTGACGAAGATCATCACCTCGAGCGCTACATCGCGCTGGGTCGCGCATAGGCCGCCCAAGGGGGCTTCTCAACGAGGCCGCTCGCAGGCCGCGGCGCCGTTCGCGTCTGGGCGCGGCTCGGTCGACTACTGGGTCGCGGCGTCCACCGCGCTCAGCGGGGCGGCGCCCCCGGTCTTCGTCCTGAGTGCAGGCCGCGACGTAAGGAACGCGCGCACGAGTTCATGCGCCTGTTCCTTGTGGGCTTGCTGCCAGCTCGGCGCCAGCATGTCGGTCTCGAACATGCGTGAGATCGTGAAGGCATTCGACTTGTGGAAGTACGCGAGGCTCACCAGCGTCACGTACAGGTGCAGGGGGTCCACCCCCAGGCGCAGGCTGGCCGAACGCTCACCGCGCTCGATGAGGGTGCGCAGCAGGCCGAGCACGGGCGAGGAGATCTTCGGGATCAGTTTCGAACGTTTGAGGAAGCGGGCCCGGTTCAAGTTTTCCGACGACAGCAGGTTCAGCAGTTCGGGGTGGGCGGCAAAATGCCCTTCGATGAAGTCGTACAACAGCAGGATTCCGCTGACCGGTTCGATGCGCTCGACGTCGAGCTCGACCTTGAGCTCTTCATCGCGCAGGTTGCCGAGCACGTATTCGAGCACCTCGATATAGAGCGCTTCCTTGCCGCCGAAATAGTGATAAATCATGCGGATGTTGACCTTCGCACGGCTCGCGATCATTTCGACGCGCGCGCCACTGAAGCCCTTGTCCGCGAACTCCTTGATCGCGACTTTGAAAATGCGCTGCCGGGTCGTCGCAGCAAGACGCTGCCGGCTGGTCTGGGTGGCAGGGTCGGGTGAAGCGGTAACTGTCTTGCGTGGCATCAGTGGCGTGTCGAAGGAGCGGCGTTCAGCCGCATTCTAACCAGCAAAGCTAACGCCGGAACGGTTGGGTCAGCGCGAGCGGCGCGGTCTGCCGCCCGATCAGGCCGGCCACGGCGACCAGGGCGAGCAGGTAGGGGAGCATGATCAGCAGCGCCGTTGGCACTTCGATGCCGAGCAACGGCAACTGAAATTGCAAGGCGGTCGCCGCACCGAACAACAAGCATGCGCCGACTGTGCGGCCGATGCGCCAATTGCCGAAGATGATCGCCGCAATCGCGAGATAGCCCACCCCATTGGTCATCCCCTCCGTGAAGGTATGGATGTCGCCGATCGAGATAAAGCAACCGGCAGCACCCGACATCACCCCTGAGAAGAGCACCGCGCCGTAGCGCAGTCGCGTGACCGACAAGCCTGACTGGTCGACTGCGCGCGGCGCGGCGCCGACTGCGTGCAAGGCTACGCCGAGCGCCGTGCGGCGCATCACGATCGAAGTGACGATCAGAACCGCAACCCCGAAATAGACGAGCCACACCTGGTCGAAGATCGGCTCTCCGATCACCCGGATTGCGCTGAGGTATGGAGGTGACCAGTGCGCGAGACCCGGGATGGCCGCACTCGAGCGCTCGCCAAAGAGTTCGCGATAGGCGAGCGTCGTCGCGCCCAGCGCGAAGATGTTGATGCCGATGCCCGTGACGATCTGGTTGGCGCGCAGCGTGATACTCAGGAACGCCTGCAGCAACGCGATCGGCAGCACGCCGAACATGCCGAGCGCGAGTCCGAGCGTCGGATTGCCGGTCGCCCATGAACCTGCGGCGCCGAGGAAAGCACCGCTCAGCATCATGCCTTCCACGCTCATGTTCAGCACACCCGCGCGCTCGCTGATCAGCTCGCCGGTCGAGGCCAGCATCAATGGCGCCGCGAAGCGGATCGACGAGCCTACGAAAACTGCCGCAATGCCTGCATTCATCGCTGTGCCCCTGTTTTGTCGAGCCACCATGCGCCACCCGCCAGCGCGACGATCACGATGCCTTGTACGATCAGCACCAGTGCCGAGGGCACTTGCGCCACCATTTCCATATTGATGCCGCCCGAGCGCAGAAAGCCAAACAGCAGCGCTGCAGCGAATACCCCGGTGACCGAGCCTCGTGCAAGCAGGCCGACCACCAGTCCATCGAAACCATAGCCGGACGAGAAACCGGCCTTCAGCGAGTATTGGTCGCCTTGCAGCATCAGCGCACCGGCGAGGCCGCCAAACGCGCCGGCCAGTGCAAGGGCGCCGACCACGGTGCTGATGATCGGGATGCCGGCGCGGCGCGCGGCCAGGGCGTTCAGGCCGACCGCGCGCAGATGAAGGCCGAAGCGGGTGCGCCGCAGAACGACCGCCACCGCGATGCCCAGGACGATCGTCATCGGCAGGCCGATATTGAGCGCCATCGAGCCGCCGCTGAACAACTGCGGTAGCTTGGTCGCATCGGGAATCTCGAGCGATTCGGGCAAGGTCGATGCATTGTTCATCGGTTGGCGCAGCAGGACCTCGGACTGCACGCACCAGTAGAGCAGCCAGACCGCGATAAACGAGAGCAGCAGCGTGCTGATCACCTCGTTCGTCCCCGCCTTAGCCTTGAGCACACCTGGCACAGCGCCCCACAGCGCACCGGCGGCCGCCGCGGCGATCATCGGAATGACAAACGAGAGGCCGAGCGGCAAGTGTGCGACATTCCCGTACAGACTGACTGCGGTCGCGACAATGCCGCCGATCGCGATCTGGCCTTCGCCGCCGACATTGGTCAGGCGGGCGCGATCCGCCAGGACAAAGCCGATGCCGACGAGAGCAAACGCAATGCTCCGGTTGATCGAGGCACCGATCGAGTAGGCCGAGCCCCAGGCGCCGTCAGCAAAAGCCGAGAGCGCATCGCCGAGTGGTACGCCGACGAGGGCGATCAGCGCCAGGGCCGCGCCGATGGCGACCACAGCGGCGCCGCCGAGCACGAGGGCGGTGCGCAACTGGGGCGCGTCGCGCCAGCGGTTGCCACGGGTCGTGGGTGCGAGAGAAAGACGAGGTGTGCTCATGCTGTCTGGCCTGCCATCCATGCGCCAATGCGCTCGCGTTGGGTCGGGTCGGGCTTGCAACTGCCCATGATGCGGCCGCGGTAAAGCACGACGATCCGGTCGGCCACGGCCATCAGTTCGTCGAGTTCAGACGAGATCAGCAAGACACCGACGCCGGCATCGCGGGCCGCGCGAATATGGTCGTAGACCGCCGCGACCGCGCCGACATCGAGTCCGCGTGTCGGCTGCGCGGCCATCAGGAACACGAGCTTGTCGAGCGTGAGTTCACGCGCCAGCACCGCCTTCTGCTGGTTGCCGCCGGACAGGCCGCCGAAGCGTACGTCAGGGCCGGCGGCCCGCACGTCGAAGCGTTCCATGAGCGTCAGCGCGTAGTCGCGCATCGCGCGGCGGCGCAGGAAGCCGCGCGCAGAAAACGCGTCGAGACGGTTGAGCAGGAGGTTGTCGATCAGGCTCATCTCCGTCACGCAGCCAACCGCGTGGCGGTCTTCGGGAACGATGCCGACGCCCGCTTGCGTGATCTCACGCGGTGTCGCAGCGGTACGGTCCTGCCCCTCGATAAAGAAGCGTCCCGCGCTCGCCCGGATCATGCCGCCGAGCACCGCGCCGAGTTCGCTCTGGCCGTTGCCCTCGACACCCGCGATGCCGACGATCTCGCCCCGGTTGACGACCAGCGTGCAATCGTCGAGGCGGGTGACGCCCTGTATGTCGCGCACGGTCAGGCCGTCGATCTGGAGGACTTCTTCGCTGAGCGGGCGGCCGTAAGGGGAGGGTTCCTGCGTGCCCTCAGGGGAGGGAGGGGCTGAAGGTTCTGGCGCCGAGTGCGTCAACGACCATACAGGTGCGCCATGGGATGGGGCCCAAGTAGCAGCGGTCGGTGCAGCGGGATCTTGTGCGGGGGTCGCGCCGAGCGAGGCGGCGACGGCGGCATCGCTGAGGGCCGAGGCCGCATCCGGCGACCCACTGTCGGCGCTCGCTGGACGGTCGATCATGGCGCGAACGAGCCGGTCGATCTCCCTGGCCGGCGTGCTCGAGCGCGCAACGACGCGTCCACTTTGCAGAACGGTCGCGCGCGTCGCGACCTTGCGGATTTCCGCGAGCTTGTGGGTGACCAGCACCACGGCGCATCCGCGCGCCGCGACGCGTGCGCAGACATCGAGCAGGGCGCCGATCTCGGCAGGCAACAACACGGCCGTCGGTTCATCGAGCACGAGCAGACGGGGTTCGCGAATCAGACATTTGACGATTTCAACGCGCTGCCGCTCGCCCACAGACAGGTCCGCAATGGCCGCATCCGGATCGAGCGCGAGCCCGAGTTCGGTCACCAGCGCACGCACTTCAGCCGCACGAGCCTTGCGCTTGAGCCATCCGCGTGACTGCCCGAGCAAGAGGTTGTCGAGCACCGTGACATCGTCGACCAGGCTGAAATGCTGGTGGACCATCGCGATCCCGTGGCCCAGCGCATCGCGTGGACTGCGCGGATGATAGGGCACATCGTCGAGCCACATCGCACCCTGATCGGGCTGATGCACGCCGAACATCACATTGCAGAGTGTCGACTTGCCGGCGCCGTTTTCACCGAGCAGGCAATGCACTTCACCGGGTACGAGATCGAGCGAGACATCGCTGAGCGCATGAAACGCGCCGAACTGTTTACCAATCCCTTCGAGCCTTAACACCGGCGGTGAGACTGCGGGGCGAGCCCCGGCGTGTGCGTCCGTCTCAACGGGATCGATGAGCGGGGGTGAGTCCGCTGGGGCGGAAGCGAGCGCCGGGAGTGTCATGAGATCAGCCTTCGGAGACTTTGATCTTGCCGCTCAGAATGTCCTGCTCGATTTTCTTGAGCGAGTCGTTCATCGCTGGCGTGCCGTTGCACACCGCAATACCCGAGGCCTTCGGTCCCATTGCCAGGCCGAATGCCTTGTAGCCCGGCTGCCAAGTGCCGGCTGCGAGCTGATCGATGGCGTACTGCACCTGGTAACCGACGCCCGTGATCGTATAGGCGATATACAGCGGGTCAGTGCCGCAGCGATCGGTATAGCTGCCGATCATGTGGGTGTGTTTTTCTGTCGCAGCCTGTTCCATGCCGCGTAGGCCCAGGTTCAGGATGTGATAGTGGACGTCGGCGCCTTGCGAGATGGCGGCGAGAGTGGCTTCCTTCGCCTTCGACACATTGTCGAAGTCACCCGTATAGCTTTCGAAGTACTTGATGTTCGGATTGACCGAGCGCGCTCCATTGCCGAATTCCTTGCCGGCATTGACGATCGACGGAATCTCCATGCCGCCGACATAACTGACCGCACCATTCTTCGAGAGCATCGCGGCCGCAGCGCCCGCGACGTAAGCGATCTCAGCCTGCTTGACGTCATAGCCGGCGACGTTCGGCGGCATGTCCTGCCCCTTGTTGCCGCCGACGATCGAGAACTTCACATTCGGAAAGCGCTTGGCGATCTTGATGACAGCTGCCTGGGTCTGGCCGCCGACACCGATCACCAGTTCATTCTTCGAGGCGAGGTTGGTCAGCGCCTGTTCCATGTCCGCATAGTTGATGTTTTCGATCATCTGCGTCTTGAGCTTCGGGCCGAGCTCCTTTTGAGCGGCGGCGAGACCGTCATAGCCCGATTCCATCCACCCCTTGTCTGACTTGGAGCCCGGGATCAGCACCCCGACCCGTAGCGGATCGGCCGCCAGTGCGTCGAACGCGGCCGACGACAACGTGAGGGCCGCGAGTGCGGCGAGCGCGCCTTTGATCCATGCGCGACGCGAACCGGCGTGGGCCGAAAACAATTCAATCGTCATACTGGCACTCCTCTTGCGTTTGGTTTGGGTAAGTAGGTTATTCATGAATGAAATGCAACTTCGATGCCAACCTCGCATATCCTCCTGGAAATCGCTTAGGACGCCCGCGATCTGTGTCGCGACGCCCCGGTTGGCAGGCGATACGATGGCGTGACGGCGTCGGCCCATTTTTCTCTTCGACTTCTCTTCTCATGGACATGGAGCGCAATGCGATGAAGCACGAAGCACCTGAAGCCAGTGGGCTTCCCGGCCAACTGGGCCGTGCTGCGAACTACCACTGGAGGGCCACGCCGACGCTGGTCGACATGGCCCTCTCGGCGCCTGAACCGGTCGCGGTGACCCTCGCCTGCGAGCCGCAGAATGTGCGCGTCGACCTGCTGCGCACGGCCATCGTGGTGATCGACATGCAGAATGACTTCTGCACCAAAGGAGGCTGGGTTGCCCATCTCGGGGGCAACTACGAGGTCGACCGCGCACCCATTGCACCATTGCAGAACTTGCTGCCGGCACTGCGCACGGCAGGCGTTCCGGTGATCTGGGTCAACTGGGGCAACCGCCCCGATCTCGCCAATATGCCGCCGAACCAGCTTCATTTATACAAACCGACCGGGACGGGTATCGGTCTGGGCGAGCCCTTGCCCGAGCATGGCGCCCATGTGCTGGAGAAAGACTCTTGGGCGGCCGCCGTGGTCGACGAACTGGCGCCAGAGCCGCAGGACATCCGTGTCGACAAGTACCGGATCAGCGGCTTCTGGGACACCCCGCTCGACAGCATTTTGCGCAACCTCGGAGTGCGTACCGTGATGTTCGCGGGGGTGAACACGGATCAGTGCGTGCTGCACTCGCTGACCGATGCCAACTTTCTTGGATATGGCTGTGTGCTGCTCGAAGACTGCTGCGCGACCTCGTCGCCCGCGTTCTGCACGGACGCCACCGTCTGGAACGTCAAGAAGTGCTTTGGGTTTGTCACCGACTCGATGCGCGTGCTCGAGGCACTCCAGGGTCAGCCGGCATGAGCCCGTCGGACGAAGAGGTCGCACGCTTCAATGCTTTTCTGCCGGGCGCTCGCGTGCGGGTCGCAGCGACGGGTACGGGTCCGCTCGACGGTCTGCGCTTCGGCGTCAAGGACCTGATCGATGTCGCCGGCGTGACGACCGGTGGCGGCAATCCCGACTGGCTCGCGACACACGGGCCGGCGGCTATGCACGCGGCATCGGTAGCGAGCCTGCTTGCGGCGGGTGCTTCGGTCGACGGCAAGACGCTCACCGACGAGCTGGCCTACAGTCTTGAGGGCGACAACTTTCACTACGGCACGCCGGTCAATCCCCGCTGGCCGCAAGCCCTGCCAGGAGGCTCGTCGAGCGGCTCGGCGGTCGCCGTCGCTTGTGAAGCAGTCGATTTTGCACTCGGCACCGATACCGGCGGGTCGGTCCGCGTGCCTGCCGCCTTCTGCGGGCTGTGGGGAATCCGGCCCACTCACGATGCCGTATCGCCAGATGGCGTGCTCCCGTTCGCGCCGTGCTTCGACACGGTCGGATGGTTCGCCCGTTCGGCACCGATGCTTGAAACGGTCGGGAAGGTCCTGCTTGCCGGGGTTGCGCCTGCACGTCCGGAGACGCGGGCCTCAAAAACCTTTGTTCGCTTCGATGAGGCGTTCGTCGCGCGAGCCGCGAATGAGCCAGTTGACGCAGAACGACTGCATGAGATCGCGGGTTTGCTCGGGGCCCTCGATGGCATGTCGGTTTTCGAAGGGGAGGGCGAACGCTGGTTGCACGTCTACCAGCGACTCCAGGATGCGGATATTCGTGCTTCGCTCGGCGAATGGATCGCCGAAGTGAAGCCGCGCTTCGGCCCGACGATCGCGGCACGTTTCGCGCGCCTGCAAGCGCTCGATGGTGAAGAGGTGGCTCGCTGCCGGCGGCTTCGCGAACAATGGCGGGCCCGGCTCGACACGGTGTTGGCCGCCCACTATCTCGTCTTGCCGACGACGCCGTTGTCGCTCCTCCCGAAGGCGGACGGGAAGATGATCGGAGGCTTCTATCACGATGCTCTGATGATGAACGCCGTCGCCGCGTTCGGCGGCTACCCTCAGTTGACGATTCCGTTTGTCGATGGGCGGGACCGGCCGCTCGCCCTGTCGATCATTGGCGCGCGCGGCGACGATCTCCCGTTGATGGCGCTCGTCAAACGCCTCGACGTGGCCATCACGATGTGACGTCACGAACGTGACGCGTTGTCTTGAGAAACGGTTCGCAGCGTGACGACGTGCCGGTGACGTCGCTCGATGCGATGGTCTGTCCCGAAAGCCTTGCAAGGCGTCCTACTTGAGCCCGAGCCGCTTCGCCGAGCGGCTCAGGTTCGCCCGATCCATTCCGAGTTCGCGCGCGGCCGAGGCCCAGTTGTTTTGATGTCGTTCGAGGCTGTCGCGAATCAACTGGCGTTCGTAGTCGGCCAGGGCCCGGCGTAGATCCGGGACACCCGGATCGCCGCCTGGACCAGGTGCTGCGACGTGGTTCGGCTTGCCCGCACCGGCAGTGTCCGCGGGCAGGTCGAGGTCGGCCCCTGTCAGCGTCAGGATGCGCGGCCGTATAGGTTGCACGGCAAGCGCACGCAAGGCGGTGCGGCCGATCAGATGTTCAAGTTCGCGGATATTGCCAGGCCAGGGATAAGCGAGCAACGCAGTTTGGGCGTCGGGCGAGAGGCGGATGCTATGCAGCCCGAGCTTGGCGCGATTCTGTTCGAGAAAAAATCCCGCGATCAGCAGCACGTCGCGGCCGCGCTCACGCAACGGCGGCACCGATAAGGGATACACCGTGAGCCGGTGATAGAAATCCGCGCGATAGCGACCGAGCTTGACCTCTTCGGCCAGGTTCCGATTGGTCGCTGCAATCAGGCGGACATCGACGCGATGTTCGCGATCGGAGCCGACCCGTTGCAACTGACCGCTCTGAAGGACTCGCAGCAACTTTGCCTGGACCGCGAGCGGCAATTCACCGACCTCGTCGAGAAACAAGGTTCCGCCGTCGGCGAGATCGAACTTGCCGCGCCGGTCATTGACTGCGCCTGAGAATGCACCGCGCACATGGCCGAACAACTCGCTCTCGACGAGCGTGTCGGGCAGCGCGGCGCAGTTCAGACTGATCAGAGGTTTGTCGGCACGCGCCGAGGCGGCATGGATGGCATGCGCGACCAGTTCCTTGCCGACGCCGCTCTCACCCAGGATCAGTACCGTGAGTTCGCTGCGTCCCACCACCTGGATCTCATCGACCAGATGGCGGTGCGGTGCGCTCTGTCCGATCATCTCGTGCTCGGTCTGCGAGGCGGCGATCCGGTAGGCCTCGGCGCGCCGGCGCTCGTGCTCGTTGCGGCTCGCGAGCACGCCGAGGTGCTCGACCACATTGACCGTGGCAGCAGCCAGACTCGCGAACGCTTCGAGCGAGGCCACATCGACCGTGTCGAAGCGCGCACGGTCGAGTGCATCGAGCGTCATCAGTCCCCAGGGGCGCCCCGCGACATGCAAGGCACACCCCATGCAGTCATGCACCTCGAGGCGCTCGCTGAGGTTCTGTACGAGCCCGTCGTAGGGGTCGGGCAAGTCCGAATCGGCCGGAAAGCGCAAGGCGCCGCGATGGGCGAGCAGCGCTTGCAGACGCGGATGTTCGCTCACGCGAAAGCGGCGTCCGAGCGTGTCGTTGCTGAGGCCATCGATCGCAACCGGTACGAGGATCTCGCCCTCGAGGCGCAATAGCGCGGCAGCGTCGCAGGGGAACAGCGTGCGCATCGCGTCGAGCAGACGGTCGTAGCGGTCGCGCTCCGGGATGTCGCGCGACAAATCACCGACCAGGGGAATCAGAATATCGAGAAGCGCTTTGGCGGTCATAGTGACTCTAATCTGGTCGATGTGACTCCGGTCATATCGACTTGATTTTCAGACATATCATTGATTTTTAAAAACAAAATGTCTGGCACAAAACGTGAGTATAAGCGTGTGCCCGGAGAAAATCAGTCTGGGCGCCGCCTTCCACAGATCGAGATGCCACTATGCTGTCCCTTGAACATCGCACGATTGTCAAAGCCACGGTTCCCCTGCTCGAAAGCGGGGGCGAGGCGCTGGCCACCCATTTCTATCAATTGCTTTTCAACGAATATCCGCAAGTCAAAGCGCTGTTCAACCAGACTCACCAGTCGCAGGGCGCCCAGCCTCGTGCACTGGCGAATGCGGTCCTGATGTACGCACGCCATATCGACGAACTGGAGCAGCTTGGCGGTCTCGTCTCGCAGATCGTCAACAAGCACGTCTCGCTGCAGATCTTGCCGGAGCATTACCCGCTGGTCGGCACTTGCCTGCTGCGTTCGATTCGCGAAGTGCTGGGCGCGGAAATCGCGACCGACACGGTGATCGAAGCGTGGGCCGCGGCCTATCAGCAACTGGCCGATGTGCTGATCGGCGCGGAATCCAGCATCTACGATCACAAGGCCCAGGCACCGGGCGGCTGGCGCGGCGCGCGCCAGTTCACCGTGGCGCGCAAGGTCAGCGAAAGCGACGAGATTACCTCGTTTTATCTGCAGCCTGTCGATGGCGCGGCCCTGCTTGATTTCCGTCCGGGCCAGTACATCGGTCTGCGTGTCGTGATCGATGGTCAGGAGATGCGCCGCAACTACTCGCTGTCGGCAGCGAGCACCCCCGGCGCGTACCGAATCAGCGTCAAGCGTGAGCCGCAGGGCACCGTGTCGAAGTACTTGCATGACACCATCGTGCAGGGCGGGATACTCGATGTGTATCCGCCGGCAGGCGACTTCACGCTCGAGGCGAGCGAACGCCCGTTGGTGCTCATCAGCGGCGGCGTGGGTATCACCCCGACACTCGCCATGCTCGAAGCCGCGCTGGAGACACGCCGGCCGGTGCATTTCATCCATGCGGCGCGGCATGGCGGTGTGCATGCCTTCCGCGAGTGGATCGATGGTCTGGCTGCGCGGCACACGCATCTCAAGCGCTTCTACTGTTATGCCGAACTTCGCGCGAGCCACGCGACGCCGGACGCGGTCGGCCGGCTCGATCTCGAGCTGCTGAACCAATGGTTGCCGGCGTCACGCGATGTCGACGTCTACTTCCTCGGGCCACTGTCGTTCATGAAGGCCATCAAGCACCACCTGCGTGAGCTTGGCGTGCCGGCCGCGCAGAGTCACTACGAGTTCTTCGGCCCGGCGACGGCACTGGACTGAGGTTACGATAGCGGCACGCGGCACGCTTTGGGGTGCGCTCTGGTAGACGTTCCCACGGCTTGTGCGGGCTGCTTGCGCCCGGCGTGCCCGGCACTCGCGCCGATCAAAACGAGGAATCAAGTAGTGGCTGCCACACCCGATTTATGTACCGAAGAAGAAGTGAGTGAACTGGTCTACGCGTTCTATGCGAAGGTCCATGAAGACCCGCTGCTGGCGCCGATTTTTAACGCTCACGTGAAAGACTGGGATCAGCATCTCGCCAAAATGGTCGACTTCTGGTCGTCGACGCTGCGCGGCACGGCGCGTTACCGTGGCACGCCCATGCCGCGGCATGCCCAATTGCCGGGGCTCAACCCGGGCCTGTTCAAACGCTGGCTCAGCCTGTTCCATCAGACGACGCATGACCTCGACAATGTCGCCATGCGAGAGCGCGCCGATGTGCTGGCGCCGCGGATTGCAGAGAGCCTCTGGTACGGTTATCAGATGTACAACCAGCCGACACGCTTGCCCATGGATCTCGAGGACCGCTAAGACGCGCGCTGCTGTACACGTCAAGTCCCTGATCTGTACAGGCCAAAATTTTTGCGGCTGTCTATTGCGAGCCGGCGGTCGAGCCGCTATGTTGCTGGGTATGTCTCGCACTTATCCGATCCTCCCGCTGCCTGAATCCGACATCGAAGCCGATGCCCGGGTCGGTATCGCTTGCGAGGTCGTTGAGACCGGGCCTGAAATCACTCATGGATTCGAGCGGGATGCACGCTTCGCTCCATCGTCCGCCGCAGCTTCCGCCTTTGTGATCGCCCGCGCGATGGGCGCGATCGCCCACGCCTCGATTCGAATTAGCCAGGGTCGCTAGGCTGCAGCTCCTGCTGATGCCTGGTGACCCCAGGCTCGGCATCCGTGCGCGACCGCGCACCGGACATCCTGTTCGATGGAGCTGTTCCATGTCCCACACCTCTGCTCACAAGGCCGCGCTAAGTCGCTATCCGACGCTCGATGATATGCGTGCGGCCGCCCACCGGCTTGCCGGCAAGGTCCTGCCCACACCCGTCTGGCGCTGGCAAACCGGCGTGATCGCCGACATGCTTTCGCCTGATACCGAAGTCTGGCTCAAGCTCGAACTGTTACAGAAGACTGGCACATTCAAGCTGCGTGGCGCGCTCAATTGCATCGAAGCCCTCAGCGATGAGGAGCGCGAACATGGTGTGGTTGCCGCCAGCGCGGGCAATCATGCGCTCGCCGTGGCTTATGCGGCGCGACTCGCCGGCACTCATGCCAAGGTCCTGATGCCTCACTACGCGAGCCCTGTGCGTATCGAAGGGTGCCGCGCGCAGGGTGCAGAGGTGGTGCTGACCACTGACCTGCACGAGGCCTTTGAACGGGCGCAGCAGATCGCGCATACTGAATCGCGCAGCATCGTGCATCCGTTCGATGGCCCGCTGACGGCGGCGGGGACGGGGACCATCGGAGTCGAATTCGTCGAACAGGTTCGCGGGCTCGACGCGGTGATCGTGCCCGTGGGTGGGGGTGGGCTGTGCGCGGGGATCGCGGCGGCTGTCAAACAACTCGTGCCCGAGTGCAGGGTTTATGGTGTCGAACCGTTCGGCGCGGACGCGATGTATCACAGCTTCCTGTCGGGGCGCACCGAACGGATCGCGGCCGCACCCCAGACGATTGCCGACAGTCTTGCTGCGCCTTGCACGCTCGACTACAGCCTGGCTGTCTGCCAGCGGTTTGTCGACCAGATCGTACGTGTGTCGGACGAGGAGTTGCGGCGCGCGATGTTCTATCTGTACCGCGATATGAAGCTGGTTGCCGAGCCGGCAGCGGCGGCGTCGACCGCGGCATTGCTGGGGCCGTTGCGCGAGACGCTCGATGGCCAGCGTGTCGGTCTTATCGCCTGTGGTTCGAATATCGATGTCGCGCGCTTTGCGGAGCTCGTCAATTGCGGCGTCGAAGCTTGACGGGTCCGCCCGTCATTTCATCAAGCTATTTAGGAGGCGTCCAAGATGAGTCATTTTGCGTTCAAACAACTCGACGTGTTTTCGAGCGAGCCGTTGAAGGGGAATCCGTTGGCGGTCGTACTCGGTGCGGATTCGCTGAGCGACGAGCAGATGGCTGGGTTCGCACGCTGGACCAATCTCAGTGAAACCACGTTCTTGCTTGAACCGACGACGCCGGAGGCCGACTATCGCGTGCGAATTTTTACGACGGAGAGAGAACTGCCGTTTGCCGGGCATCCGACGCTGGGTACCTGTCACGCGTGGCTCGAAGCGGGAGGCAAGCCGCGTGGCGAGGTGATCGTGCAAGAGTGCGGGGTGGGTCTCGTGCGCATTCGACGCGGAGGCCAGCGTCTGGCTTTCGCCGCGCCGCCGCTGCTTCGGCATGGCGAGGTCGAGCCCGAACTGGTCGAGCGCATTGCCCGCGGCCTGGGCATTGCGCAAGAGGAGATCGTCGCCTCCCAGTGGGTCGACAACGGTCCGGGATGGGTGGCGGTCATGCTCAATGACCGCGCAGGCGTGCTTGCGCTGAAGCCCGACTACGTGACGTTGGCCGGGCTCAAGCTGGGCGTCGTCGCGCCTTGGCGCACCGCGGGCGATGCAGACTTTGAAGTGCGCGCCTTTATCGCCGGCGATGGCATGGTTGAAGATCCTGTCACCGGCAGTCTGAACGCCAGTCTGGCCCAATGGATGATCGGCAGCGGCATGGCCCAGGCGCGCTACATCGCGAGCCAGGGCACCGCCCTCGGTCGCCTGGGGCGTGTGCATGTCGAGCAGATCGGTGACGACATCTGGGTGGGCGGGGCGACCACGACGTGCATCGACGGGTCGCTGTTGTTGTAGCCGGTTCACTCGGCGCATAAACGATATTATATTGTTGCTAACCGTCGAAAAGAGGCATTAAGCAACAAGATGTTATCGTTTAACTTAGCTAGTACCAGTGAGATTGGACACGAACTTGGGATACGCCTCCGCGAGCACCGCCTTGCGCAAAATATGCAGCAGGCCGAATTGGCAGCTCGTGCAGGCGTATCGGAAGGCACCATCCGAAATCTCGAACGAAAGGGACAGGCGACACTCGATTCGCTGTTGAAGGTCGTCATGACCTTGGGTTTGATCGACGAACTAGCCGAACTGTTCGTCCCGCGGCCCGTCTCGATCAAGGCATTAGAAGCCTTCAGTTCGAAGCGCCTGCGCGCCTCGAGAAACACCCCATGAAAACCGTTATTGGCGAACTACCACCGTGGCCTGAGTTTCGGTGGCTCGGCTGTCTGCTGCAGAGCAGCCGGTGCGTGAATGACCAGGGGCGAGATGGCGTGCGCAACACAAGGCAGGATCCACCCGTCTGCTTTCTCTTGAGCCGCGAGGCCGGGCCATTCGATCCGGTATTCGACCTCGCCGCTGCGCAGGCGGCACATGCAGGTCCGGCACGTACCGTTGCGGCATGAACTCGGCAGCACTACGCCGGCATCGCGTGCGGCCTGCATGACCGGCACGTCGGCGGGCGCATCGAACTCCCAGCCGGCAGGCTCGATGGTGACGGTGAACAGAGGGGCGGAGCTTGGCATGATCCGCCATTTTGCAACGTTTCCGGTGACAAAGGCAGGGCTCTATCCAGCCATCGCCGACACACGCGGCTGGGCACCGGGCAGGTTGGCCGCCATGGTTTGCTGGCCGGCTGGCGTCCCCGCGATCCCCTCCATGCCTGGGCTCGCCTGCGCACCCTGAGTTTCCTGCGTTGCGATATGCGTCGCGACGAATTCAGCATCCCGCGCGATGCCCGAGAAGCGCCCGGAGCCCCAGGTATAGAGCCAGGGCAAGCCCAGAAAATACAGCCCGGGAATCTGCGTGATCCCGCGTCGATGAATGGGCGCACCGCGTCCATTGAACACCGGCACGTCGATCCACGCAAAGTCAGGCATGAAGCCGATGCACCAGATCACCGACGTGATACCCGAAGCCGCGAGGTCAAGCAGCGGCCGCTCGAACTCGGGCGTCCACACAGGCTCGTAGGTACCGCCGGCAGGCGCGTCGATGCCGCTCTTCTCGATGAAACGATCGATCGAGCTGTTGATGCCGTTGTAAACCGTATCCGCTCGATCGAGGCTCTCGCGCAGATTCGTATCGAACTGCAAGTACTGACCATCGAAACCGCCGATGCGTCCATACAGTTCCATCCCTTCGTTGGCAAATTTGCGCAGATCGATATCGCGACCGCCGTCGCGTCCCGTCACGTAGTGATTGGTGTTGTCGCGCACGCCTTCCTTGAGCGGGTGAGCATCGACAGGCATATCGTAGTAGTTCATCTCGGCCAGCCAGTCGACCACATCCTTGCCGCGATAAAAGCGTGCGCAGCGCGGTGCGTCACCGACCGCAAGGTAGACCTTGCGACCGGCGAGGTGCAGGTCCTCTGCAATCTGCGCACCCGACTGTCCGGACCCCGCGACGAGCACTGCACCCTCAGGCAGACTCTGCGGGTTGCGATAGTCGGCGGAATGAACCTGCGTGACGAGAGCCGGAAGGCGTTCGGCCATGCGCGGCACAACCGGCTGGTGATAACCGCCCGACGCGACCACGACGTGATCGGCGATGAAATCTCCCGCGCTTGTCGCCACCGCATAGCCCCCTTCCGGCTGCGGCGCGATCCGCTTCACGGTGACCCCTTCGAGCACGGGCGCGTTGACCTTTGCGATAAAGCCATCGAGGTAGTCGATGATTTCATCCTTCTTCATAAAGCCATGCGGTTCGTCGCCCGCATAGGGGTGGCCAGGCAACTGGCATTGCCAGTTCGGCGTTACGAGCGAAAATGCATCCCAGCGCTGACTGCGCCAGGTGTGCGTCACGGTGTTTTTCTCGAGCACGATATGGTCGATGCCAAGCTGCTGGAGAAAATAGCTCAGCGAGAGGCCGGCCTGACCGCCCCCGACGACGGCTACGCGAACGCGGTCGGGCAGCGTGGGCGCGGTACGAACGAGGTGAGCGGCGGGTACGGATGCGGGCATGATGGTGATCCTTGCAGAGACGGGCACACCCGTCGTTCAGGCACAGCCGGGGCAGCGGCTTGCGTTCAACCGGACGTCAGCCCGGCTCGGAAAATTCGACAACGGCAACTTCGGCGTTGTCCGCGTTGGCAAAACGGGCCGCGATCGTTTCGATTTCATCGAGCTGGGCGCCTGCTTGTGAACAGGTGAAGCCGTATTTCTCTCGCACGCGCTCATTGGCGATCTGGTACGCATCGCGTACGCGCGTGAGGAAATCGGGCAGCGCATAGGCGTGGCCGACCGAGAAAAAGTCCTTGATCACGAGGGACGGCGAATAGCAGTCGCTGGTGTGGCCGTCGGGCCAACGGACATAAAAGCGCATCGCGGGCATCAGTTCAGCTCCGGCTGAGTCAACAGGGTGCGGTAAAGGTGCGCGTGCCGGGCCGCGCTGGCAGCCCAGGAGAATCGCGCGGGAATCGAGGCGTGATCGGCGTGAAACGACAGTGCAGTCGACAGACCCTTGGCAATCGACGCGGGGTCGAAAGGGTCGACAAACACGCAGTCGGCCTCGCCGAGATGTTCGGTGAAGGGCGCGATACGCGAGACAAGCGCGGCCGTCCCGCTGGCGATCGCTTCGAGCGCGACCAGGCCGAAGCCTTCGCGGATCGAGGGCATCGCCACGACGTCGGCAAGACGCAAAAGCGAAGGCATATCGTCATCCGCAACCTTGCCGAGGATCTTCAATGTCTGTTCATTCAGGCCGGCGGCCAGCGCAAGCGCATGAAAGGTGCGGCTGTATTCATCGTGATCGAGCAGACTCGCGCCGCCCGCGATGAGCAACTGAGCGTTCACGTGGGTGCGACGGAATTCGAGAAATCCTTCAAGCAAGCGAACCGTGTTCTTGCGGGCTTCGATGCCGCCGACCGATACCACGACGGGACCATTGCCGAGCCCCAGACGCACTGCGACTTCGTTGTCTTGAGCAGAGGCGAGCGGCGTGAAGCGCACGGTATCCACGCCGTTCTGAATCTGAGTAGCATGGAGACCATAGACGTCATTCAGGTGCTGGCACCACAGGTGGCTTACGCACATCAGTTGATCTGCTTCGACAAACGCACGTAGCTGGTAAGCCGTCAGTCGCGGATCGTCAAACTCGTCGAGATGATGAACCGTGCGCGCATAGTGTTCGATCGCGCCGCTCGCGCGCAGCGTCGCGAGCGCATTGCCGCTGATACTGTCCTGCGCGTGCAGGATATCGAAACGGCGTGAGCGGAGCAGCGCTTCCAGATGCATGAAGTAGGCGTCGATCCGGCTCTCGACCATCGAGACGATGTCGTGCTCGGGACCTTTCACAGGCACGTACGCGACCTCGCACTTCGCCGGACGAAACAGTTGCTCCCCCGGTCGAGCCGGCACGAACAAGGTGACATCGTGCCCCTGCGCAGCAAGTGCTTCGGCGAGTGAAAGCGAGTGCACCACTCCGCCGCGCGGATTGACCGAATGTGTGAGCAGCCCGATGGCCAACGAGGCTTCAGACATGGGCGCACCCGTTCGAGGCAAGCGTGTCGACGGACTCCGTGTGTCTTGCGGGGCCTGCGCCGATAAATGGTGCCTTGTCGAATTCCCAGAGCAAGGCGGATTCGCGCTGCGTCTGGAGCATGACACGTGTCGACGCGTCGACCTCACCCGCCACCGCACAAGCAATACCACGCTCCGTGAACCGCTCGAGCACGGCGGCGCACCGCTCGGGCCGCACGCTAAGCACGAAGCCGTAGCTCGGAAATGAAGTGAGCCAGCGCAGCATCGGCACGCCGAGGGGCCTGGGGATGGCGTCGGCATCGATTGTCGCGCCGCAGCCGGAGGCTTCGAGCAGCATCAGTGCGGTGCCGACCGCGCCCGCCATGCTGATGTCCTTGCCTGCATCGCATAGGCCACCTTCCGCAAGCAAGGGGAGGACCTCAAGGTCGCCACGCAGTCGTTCTGCCGGTGCCTCAGTCGATGCGTTCCAGTATGCATAGGGCTCCTGGTAAGCGCCGCGCAGATCGATCGCGTACACCAGTTTGTCGCCGGGCTGCGCATCGAAACTCGTCAACAGGCGTTCGGCGCGCCCGAGGATCGCGACGGCGAGCTGGCCGCGATCGCTGCGGTTGTTGCTGTGGCCGCCGACGATCGGCACGCCATAGCGCGCCGAGGCTTCAGCGAGTCCTTGCAAAACGGGCGTGGCGCCATTCAGACCGTCGCTCCATAGCGCATCGACGATGGCGATCGGCCGGCCGCCCATGGCGTAGATATCGCTGACGTTGACCATGACGCCGCAATAACCGGCAAACCAGGGCATGGCCTTCACAAAGTCTTCGACAAAACCTTCGATCGCAAACAGCAGATAGCCGTGGCCCGAGGGATCGGGAATCGCTGCGCAATCGTCGCCGATCGCGACCGTCTGACGCATGTCTTGCAAGCCCCCCGGCAAGGCGCCGGCGAGGGCATCGAGTACGCCGTGGATATCGCGCTTGTGCGCGAAGCCGCGCGTCTCGCGCAGCGCGGTGGCGAGGTCACAGGCATTCATGCGGGCACTCCCAAGGCGACGGGGGCCGTCACGCCCGCCGCCAGTCCCCACTCCGGGTCGTGGCACGGAGCATACCAGTCGACCTCCGCCGACATCAGGCAGTGCGGCCGGTCGCACAGCATTTCGTCTGCGAGCCAGTTCCAGTGAAGGCGCTTGAACAGTTCGGCGTTCTGCTTCTGCACATGGGCAAAGAAGGTGTCGCAACCATGCGCGCGTGCGGTGCCGACTGCGAGATGAATCAGGGTCGTGCCAAGCCCCACATGCCGCCGGAACGCACGATGTACCGCGAGCCGCGAGCCCCACCAGACGCCGGGCGACGCTTCGTGAATACGCACTGTGCCCACCACCTGATCGGGTGTGCCTCCCACGCAGGCAAGCGCAACCAGCAGCCTTGCATGGGTGTCGATCTCGTCACGATCGTCGCTTTCGAACACGCGCTGCTCGACGCAAAACACCTCGCGCCGCAGCCCATACGCTTGGGCAAATTCCCATCTCTGCGTCGCCTGCTTGACGCGGTATTCCGAAGGCACGAAAACGGCGGGCAGGTCACAGTACATATCAGTCCTCGTACATGGCGAGCGACGAACATGCGCCGCACTTGCCGCAGCCCGCCTTGATGTCGGCCGAGCGCAAGGAAGCACGGTTAAGCATGCCGCCGAGCGGTTGCAGGATCGACTTCATGAATTCCGGTGCGGGTGCGGGATGGCTTTCGAGCGGCGTTCCGCTGATCGGCACAAAGGGCACGACGAAGGGATAGACGCCCAGCGCGATCAGTTGCTCGCTCATCTTCAGGATCGCTTCGGGCGTATCGCCCAGACCGGCGAGGATGTAGGTGCTGACCTGACCCCAGCCGAACACCTCGACCGCTGCCTTGAACGCATCGAGGTAGCGTTCGACAGGCACGGTCGCCTTGCCCGGCATGATCCGCGCGCGCACTTCGGGCGTCACGGCCTCGAGATGCATACCTAAGGTGTCGATGCCCGCGTTCTTCATCCGTGCGAACCAGACGTCGTCGTCAGGCGGCTCGCATTGGCCCTGGATCGGCAGGTCAACCGCAGCCTTGATTGCAAACGCACTCTCGGCGAGGATCGCTGCGCCGCGATCCGTCGCGTTCGGCGTACCCGTCGTCAGCACCATATGTTTGACGCCGTCGAGCAGCACCGCCGCCCGTGCGACCTCCGCGAGCTGCTCAGGGGTCTTGCGGGCGATCGTGCGACCCGCCGCGAGGGACTGTCCGATCGAGCAGAATTGGCAGGCCTTGCGACGGCTCTCGTAGCGGATGCAGGTTTGCAGTACTGTGGTCGCGAGCACATCGGCGCTGTGCAGCGTGGCGATATGCGAGTACGGCACACCGTCGAAGGTCTGCAGGCGATAGAAGCGGGGTTGCTTTGGAAATTCGATCGTCGCGATCGGGATCGTGCCGCGCATCAGCGTACTGCGTCCCGACGCGTCGAGGGGCTGCGCGACATACGGTGAACTCCACGCCGTCGAGGTATGGACCGGCACCATGAAGGTCCGTCCGGCGATCGTCACCGCCTTGTGATCCGAAGGACCCGCTCCACCACGACGGCTCGGGGCACCCGCATCCGGATCAACCAGCCGCAGCCCGGAAGACTGCAACTCGGTCATCAGTTGCCGGTTGCTCAGCGTTGGTTCGACTGGCAGCGAGGACGTGGCTTGGCTCATCGTGGATCCCTTCATGGTTAGCGGTGGGGTCCTGCATTGGAAACGTCGGCGTGGCGGGGCGATCGTTGATCGCGAGACTCAGCAGTTCGGGCCGCGCGTAGTGACCGACCGAGTCCATCATGCGTTTGCGCTTGGTAATCAGCGACATGTCGAGATCCGCGACGACCATGCCTTCGCCTTCAGTCAGCGGTGGCGCCAGATGCTGGCCTTCGGGCGAAATGATGGCGGTGTGGCAGCCGCCGCGTAGCGCGCGCTGCAAGCCGGTATCGGGCGTAATCGCCTGGATCTGCGCGTCGCTGAGCCAGCCCGTCGAGTTGACCACGAAGCAACCCGACTCGAGTGCATGGTGGCGAATGGTGACTTCGATCTGGTCGGCAAAGATCGGTCCGACCAGCGAACCGGGAAACTGGCTGCAATGAATTTCTTCGTGGGCGGCCATCAGCGCGTAGCGGGCGAGTGGGTTGTAGTGCTCCCAGCAGGCGAGCGCACCGACACGCCCTACGGCCGTTTCCACTACCTTGAGACCCGATCCATCGCCCTGGCCCCAGATCATGCGTTCGTGATACGTCGGGGTGAGCTTGCGCCGCTTGAGCGCGAGCGCTCCGTTTGCATCGAAGATCAGTTGCGTGTTGTACAGGCTGCCGTAGTCGCGCTCGTTGACGCCGAGCACCACGACCACACCGCGCGCACGCGCGCGTTCGGCCACCGCTTGTGTAACCGGGCCGGGCACCGTCACGGCGCGCTCATAGAGCCGCATATGGTCCGCCCCCGCGGCGACCGGCGGCCGCACGAACGAGAAGTACGGGTAGTAGGGCACGAACGTTTCAGGAAACACGACGATCTGCGCGCCGCGCGCGGCGGCTTCGTCGATCGCTTCGCAGACCTTGTTGAGGGTGCCGTCGGGCGCGTCGAAGTCCGGTGAGATCTGGACAGCGGCGGCGCGAACCATACGAGATGAGGCCATGAGGATGCCCGCCTTGCGTCAGAGGGTCCAGGTATCGAGGATGAACGCGTTGTCGCGCCGGTGCAGCAGCACCAGGTCGAGCACGTCAAGCGGATTGATTGGCGTGATGCCTTCGATCAGCGAAGGCTCGCCGTGGCCGTACAGGGCCTGCAGCGCGAAGCGGCAGGCGTAGACCTTGCCGCCTTCCTCCATGAACTTGACGATCTGCTTGTTGAAGTTCAGATGGCCGGGGAAGGCTTCGTCACCCAACGTCGGGAAGCCGCGCTGGACACCGAGTGTGACGCCAGGCCCATAGAGCAGGATCGAGGTCTCGAAGCCCTTGCGCAGCAGGCGCGTCGCCTGAAGCAAGTTGACGAAGCCGATCGAACCTTCGAATGCGACAGTGTGGAAGGTGACGAGGGCTTTCTCGCCGGGTTGTGCTTTGACGTCTTCGAATACTTTCTCTTCGTAGTCGACGAGAAAGTCGCCTTTCTGGTGGGCGGCATGAGTAACAGCTGGCATTGCGGTTCTCCGTAAGGTCAACGGGGGCTCGACCGGATGGCGCGAGCGGATCACACGTGCCCTGTCTCGCGAGGAGCATGCCATCACTGATCGCAGGGGATGCGATCAACCTCCGATCATGGAGCAGGCAAAACCGCGTGGTGGCATCGCCTCTGCTTGAGTCGGCGACCCTCGCGTCATGGGGCCAGCAAACGGGCGCACTCCGATGGCGCAGCGATGCAAGCGATCGCAGGCACGCCCGCACAGGAAGGGGGCGTCATGCGAGGTCAAGGTGCGTGTCTGACAGGCGTTTGATCGGCTCGCAATGCCTCGCGGGGCGAGGGCGAAGCGAGGCCGCCGCGTCTCAAAGCGGGGCGCCCGGTGGCATGAAGCATGCGATCAACGGCGACACGGGATGCGATCAAACCCTTTGATTGGCATCTTTGATTCGCCAGGACCGAGACATGACTGAAACTTTGCATCACTGGACGCAACGCATCGAAGCGGGCGGCAGTCCGGCCTATTTGCTCATTGCCGAGCTCATTGCCGAAGACGTCGAGACCGGCCGGCTCGCCGCACGCGACCGCTTGCCGCCGCTGCGCGAGCTGGCGCGCGTGCTCAACCTGAACTACACGACGGTGGCCCGTGGCTACGCGGAGGCAAGCCGGCGCGGGTTGATCGATGCGAAGAGCGGCATGGGTACCTTCGTACGCGGCCGGCGTCGCTCCCTGCCGCTACGCGCAGGCACGGCGGCCGAAATGAGCATGAATCTGCCGCCCGAACCCCGGCAACCGGAGTTACTCGCCCGGCTCAGCGAGGGCGCGATGCTCGCGCTGCGCGAACAGGACCCGTATGCGTGGCTGCGCTATCAGGATTTCGGCGGAAGTCAGGACGATCGTGCCGCCGGCGCGCGCTGGATGCGCCGGATGCTGCCCGGCATCCACGCCGACGACATCCTGATCGCCTCGGGGATTCACAGCGTGCTGGTTGGCCTGATGTCGCAACTGGTGCGTCCTGGCGAAGTGCTCTGTGTTGAGGCGCTGACCTATCCGGGCGTCAAGGCGATCGCGACGCAACTGGGAATCAAGTTGCACCCGCTCCCTTTCGACGAAGACGGCCCCTGCGTGCTTGCCTTCGAAGACGCCTGCAAGACCGTTCAACCTCGGGCCTTCTATTGCAACCCGACCCTGTTGAACCCGACGACGGCGACCATTCCGTCTCATCGTCGCGAGGCGCTGGCCGATGTCGCGCTGCGTTATAGCGTGCCGATCATCGAGGATGACGCCTATGCGATGCTGCCGCGCCAGATGCCCGAGCCGCTTGCGTTGTTGGCGCCCGAGCTGACCTACTACATCGCGGGGTTCTCGAAGTGTGTGGGCGCGGGGGTACGGGTCGCCTACGTGAAGCCGCCGGACGGCCGCCGCCTCCAGCAACTCGCCGGGGCGATGCGGGCCACCACCGTGATGGCCTCGCCCGTGACGAATGCGATTGCGACGCGGTGGATCAACGATGGCACCGCTGAAGCGGCGCTCAACGCGATTCGCGCCGAGTCGAACGAGCGGCAGATGCTCGCGGCCGAGCATCTGCGCGGACATGACTACCAGGCACATCCCGATGCGTTTCATCTGTGGCTGCCGCTTCCCGAGCCCTGGCATCCGGGCGAGTTCGCCTCGCAGTTGCGCGCACAGGGTGTCGGGGTCGTCTCGAGCGCGGCGTTCTCGACGACGTTCGAATCACCCAATGCGGTGAGGCTATGTCTCGGAGGGCCGCTTGATCGCGAACAATGCGATCAAGCGCTTCAGTTGACCGCGCATCTGCTCGATCAGCACGCAGACGTGCATGCCCACCACGGCGCTCTGTAAAAGCAGGCAGGGGATCGAAGAAAGAGAAGGGGGAGGGGAGAGATAGGCGGACGCGCCGTGATCGACAGCGCATCCGCCGCGTGGCGGCCTTGTGGGCCGCCCGGTAAGCGAGACTGAAACGTTACAGCGGAAGGATCAGATGGCCCCGCCGCGAGCGCTTCATTGAGCCTGGGGCGCCTTGAGCGAGCGGCTCAGCAGGACCGGGATCGACTTCGATGCGGGCGTTCCCGCACCGATCGCAAAACTGTCGAGCGGCACGAGCGGATTGGTCTCGGGGTAATACGCGCCGAGGCAGCCACGGGGGATGTCATATTCGACCAGCATGAAGCCATCGGCACGGCGCTCGACGGTATCGTCCCAGACACTGGTCAGATCGACCCAGTCGCCGTTGGCGAAACCGAGCATGTCGAGATCGGCCCGATTGATGAAGACCACACGACGTTGCCCATAGACACCACGATAGCGGTCATCGGGCCCGTAGATCGTCGTGTTGTACTGGTCGTGCGAACGGGTCGTCATCAGGGTCATCAACTGCTCGCCGTACTTTTGGCGCGCGCGATGCAGGGGCGTATCGGTATCGACCGCATTCGCAATGAACTGCGCCTTGCCGCTGGCCGTTTTCCAGACGCGTTCGCGCGAGGCGACGCCGAGATGGAAGCCGCCTGGCTTCGCGACCCGTGCATTGAAATCGTCGAAGCCGTCGATGACGCGTTCAATCGCATCGCGAATCCGCGCATAGTCCTGCGCGTACCAGCGCCAGTCGACCTTGTCGTCGCCGAGGGTGGCCTCGGCCATACGCGCGACGATTGCGGTTTCCGACAGCAGCTTCGGCGAGGCAGGCTTGTTCATCCCGTAGGAGATGTGAACCATGCTCATCGAGTCTTCGACGGTTACGCCCTGAGCGACACCGTCCTGGAGGTCGATCTCGGTGCGGCCGAGCGTCGGCAGAATCAGCGCGTCGCCGCCGTGAATCAGATGACTTCGGTTGAGCTTGGTCGTGATGTGGACCGTCAGCGCGCAGGCGCGTAGCGCTTCCCAGGTGCGCGGCGTGTCGGGCGTGGCGATCGCGAAATTGCCGCCGAGACCGACGAATACCTTGACCTTGCCTTCGAGCATCGCCTGGATCGTCTCGACCACGTCAAAGCCATGTTCACGTGGCGGCTCGAAGCCGAAGACCTTGCCGAGACGGTCGAGGAAGGCGGCCGAAGGCTTCTCCTCGATCCCCATCGTCCGGTCGCCCTGCACGTTCGAATGGCCGCGCACCGGGCACAGGCCGGCACCGCGGCGGCCGATATTGCCGCGCATCATCATCAGGTTCGACAACATCTGGATCGTCGACACCGCATTGCGGTGCTGGGTCAGACCCATTCCCCACGTGACGATCACACGTTCGCCCTTGATATAGATCTCCGCGAGGCGGACGATCTCTTCACGCGGCACGCCCGATTCCTCGATCAGCAGATCCCAGTCCTCGGCGCGCAGATCGGCCGCGAAGAGCTCGAAGCCGGTCGTATGTTCAGCGATGAACCCAGTGTCGAGCACGCGCTGGGTACCGTTCTCGACGGCCTCGTCATCGCGCTCGAGCACGTACTTGGCCATCGCCTTGATCAGGGCGAAGTCGCCGCTGAGTTTAGGGCGCACGAAGACCGTGGCGATCGGGGTGCTCGACATCGTGAGCATTTCGCTCGGATGTGAAGGGCTCGTGAAACGCTCAAGTCCGCGCTCGCGCAGCGGATTGATCGAGACGATTGTTGCCCCGCGCCGGGAGACCTCGCGCAACTCGCCGAGCATGCGCGGGTGGTTGGTCGCCGGGTTCTGGCCGAAGATCAGCAGCGTGTCGCAGTGTTCGAAGTCGTCGAGGGTGACGGTGCCCTTGCCGACGCCGACCGTTTTCGGCAGGCCGCGGCTGGTGGGCTCGTGACACATGTTCGAGCAGTCGGGAAAATTATTGGTGCCGTACAACCGTACGAACAACTGGTACAGAAAGGCTGCCTCGTTGGCAGCCCGGCCTGACGTATAGAAGGCGGCCTGGTTCGGGTCGTCAAGCTGCTTCAGATGATGGGCGATCAGCGCAAACGCTTCGTCCCAGCCGATCGGCAGATACTTGTCGCTGGCCGCATCGTACGCCAGCGGATCGGTCAGCCGGCCGTGAAACTCGAGCTCGTAGTCCGACTGCTGCATAAGCTCGGCCACTGTATACCGGGCGAACAAATCGGGCGTGGCGCGCTTGCTTGTCGCTTCGGCTGCGACGGCCTTGACGCCGTTCTCGCAAAATTCGAAGGTCGATGCATGTTCGCGATCGGGCCATGCACAGCCGGGGCAATCGAAGCCGTCGGGCTGGTTCTGCTTGAGTAACGTCTTGTAATTGGCGCCCGGCACGCGCTCTCGCACGAGATTGATAGCGACCTGCTTGAGCGCACCCCAGCCCGCTGCCGCATGCGTGTAAGGCTCGATGCGGGCGTCGTGTTTCGAATTGGCCATTGAATGTCTTGTTATGCCTAAGCGCGTTGTTTAAGCTTGTCAGCCGCCGTTAAAAAACGCGTTTAATAGATACGAGGCTGGCAGCTTAAGTCTGCCTATTGCCGAAAAAGGAGTACAGAACGCTGTTGCAGCGAGGAGTACAGTTTAAGCGAGCGCGCTTCGCGCGAGAACTTGCGAATTCGTTGATGTAAATCAAACTCTGCCGATCTATTCTTGCGCCTGAATCAACCACCCTGTTCGCGGTCGAGCAGGGGAGACCTTATAACGGAGCAATGATGTACGCAGAAAGCATCGATAATTTCGCAAAGGTCGGCGCGCACAAGGTGTCGACCATCCTTCGCTCGCCGCTTGCGTTCCTGATCGGCGCCGCCATGGCCGGAGCTTATATCGGCTTCGGTGACATCCTCATGATTTCGGTTGGCGCGCACGTCGATCCGGCTTATGTACACCTTGTCATGGGCGGCGTGTTTGCCTGCGCGTTGACGATCGTGGTCTTTGCCGGCTCGGATCTGTTCACGGGCACGGCGATGTATATGCCGCTTGCCGCACTGCGGGGACAAACCGGCATCGGTGGGGTCGTGCTGGTGTGGGTAGTCTGCTGGATCGGTAACCTGATCGGCGCGGTCATCCTGGCAGCGCTGCTTCATATGGCTGGCGGTGGTGTGCTGCTGACCGACGGTCTGCCCGTGTTCATGAAGATCGCCGCAGGGAAGATGGCCGCGCCGGGCCCGGCTCTGTTTGCACGTGGCCTGTTGTGCAACTGGCTCGTGTGTCTGGCGATCTGGATGGCTGCACGTACCAATAACGATGGCGCCAAGCTGGGCCTGATCTTTTGGCCCGTGTTTGCCTTTGTCGCCTGCGGCTTTGAGCACAGCGTCGCGAACATGTTCGTGTTCGCCCTCGCGCTGATGGTCGATCACCCGGCCGAAATCACGCTTGCCGGCGCGGTCCACAACGAGCTGTTCGTCACCCTTGGCAATCTGGCCGGTGGCGGTGTGTTCATGGCCCTTGGCTACTGGTTCCAGGACGGCGGCATCGGCCATCCGTCGAAGACCCGTGTGCCGACCAGCAACGTCAGCCCGGCCCGCACCCATTGACATAGCGAAGCAACGGCCTGCGCGTTTGATACGCGCAATGGGCCGTTTGACGTTCAAACTCGTGTTTGAAAAAGGAGCGCCCGCTGCGGAATCCCCGCACGGGCGTTTTGCGTTTTATCGTTGCTTGTCGCTTCCCAGACGGCACTCTGGCCCGCCAGGCCGCGTATTTACTCGATTAGTCAGGGTAATTCCGGAGCATTATCTACTCCATTTTTCTGCAAATCTGCCGTAAATGAAGGTTGAAGCGATACCGCTCTATGCGGATTAATGCAGTCAGTGTCCGACGAGTCTTGCATGCGGCTAACTTTCAATTCGCCATGGCGCGCGGCCCGGTCGCCAAATACAGGCTGGACTTATGTCCTGATCCTGATCATGGTCGCGACCGCCTTCGATGCGAGCGTGGCCTTCATCTGCATCAAGTCCGAGCGTAGCTCGCAGGCCGAACTGGTCCATACGGCGGCCGTCAAGCAGGCGCTCGATTCGCTGCAGGACACCTTGCTTCAGGTCAACTCCGTCGTCTCGTCGGGTATCGCCGCCCCCATCGTGATCGGTGAGCGCGGTCTGGAAACCCAACGCTATCAGGCCGCCCGCGAGTCGCTCGTTGCGCTGAGGGCGCTCGAACCCGAACGCGCCGTGACTCAGGATGGTCTGAGCCTGCGTGACCTCGCCATGCAATACCTCGAGTCCGCCCGTGCGACGCTCGATCGCTTGCGTGGAAGCGAGGCGCTTATGAGCGGCGGCACGGCCGGACTCATGCCGCTCAATGTACGGCTCAATGCCGTGCTCAACGAAATCGCCCGCGAGCGCGCCGTCGAAAACCTGCGCGTCACACGCGCGATGGAGAGCGTGTTCGGCTGGTCGTACTGGGTGGTCGGCATCCTGCTTGCGACCGTCATCGTGACCAATGTGTTCATGGTCTTCCTGTTCTCGCGTTTTGTCGCGACGCGCAAGGCAGAACTCGATGCGATGCGCACCCTGGCGATGTCCGATCATCAGCTGCGGCTGTTGAGTCAGGCGCTCGAAGACAGCCCCAATGGCGTACTCATCAGCCGCGCGGTGGACGGTGCTGAACGAATCGAATATGTAAACCCTGCCGTTACAGAAATGCTCGGCTATTCAAGCGAGGAACTGCTGGGGATGAACGGCGAGCTCCTGGCAGACGGCGCGGATGTGGCCGAGATGCGTGCGACACTCGCGCAGACGGGCCAGTACCGCAAGCTCGTGCAACTCAGGAGCAAGTCGGGTGACCCGGTCGGGGTGCAGCTGTGCATCTCGGCGGTCGCTGATGGCGGCTCGGCGCCGGCGCATTTCGTCTGCGTGCTCAATGATGTGCGCGAACTGCTCGCGTCGCGTGAGCGCCTGCGACAGCAGGCCAAGTTCGATACGTTGACGCACCTGCCCAATCGCAATGAGTTGCTTGAACGCCTCGATGTGATGCTCGAGCAAACTTCGCTCGAGGACGGATCTTGCGCCGTGCTGTTTCTCGATCTCGACCATTTCAAGTTCATCAACGATACGCTGGGCCATGCGGCAGGGGATGCCGTATTGCGCGAAGTGTCGACGCGCTTGCGTGAACGGCTGCCGCGCGACGTGTTGATCGCCCGTTATGGTGGTGATGAGTTCGTCATCGCGGTCAGCGGCTACGAACTGTCGCAGATCGAGGCCTTGTGCCGTAATGTGCTCGAGGCGATCGGCGAACCCGTGCTCAGTGGCGCGAGCGAACTGCATGTCGACGGCAGCATCGGCGTTGCCCTGTGCCCGAGTCACGCACGTTCGGCGTCCGATCTGCTGCGTTGCGCGGACGCAGCGATGTACCTCGCGAAAGGCGACGGCCGCAACTGCGCCCGCTTTTTTGAGCCATCGCTCGGCCGCGAGATCGAGGCGCGCCTCGGCATGTCGAACAAGTTGCGGCGTGCGCTTGCCGACAACGAGCTCTACCTTGTGTACCAACCGCAATATGCATTGCCGACCAACCAGTTGACCGGGCTCGAGGCGCTGGTGCGCTGGCGCGACGCACAGGGGCATTTGTTCATGCCTTCGGAGTTCATCCCGGTTGCCGAACAGCATGGCCTCATCAGCCGCCTTGGCGAATATGTGCTGAACATGGCGCTTGCTCAACTCGCGGCCTGGCGCGCGGCCAACGTGCCGCTGGTCGCGATGTCGGTCAACGTCGCGGCGCAGCAGTTCGCGAGTGGCGACTTTGTCTCGATGGTGCTCGACACGCTGGCCCGTCACGACATCGAGCCTCATTGGCTTGAACTTGAGATCACGGAAAGCTCCCTGGTCCAGAACGCGAGCCGGACCCTCGCGCAGTTGCAGGCCCTGCGCAACTACGGAATCCGGATCGCCATCGATGACTTCGGCACGGGCTACTCGAGCCTGTCCTATCTCGATACCTATGAGATCGACCGGCTCAAGATCGACCGCTCCTTCGTCAGTGAACTCGAGACGCGCACGTCGCGGGCCGGGATCGTACGCGGCGTCATCATGCTGGCCAAGGGGCTGGGCTATGGCGTGGTCGCCGAGGGTGTCGAGACGACCGGGCAACTCGCGATCCTCCGTGCGAGCGGCTGCGGTTACGCGCAGGGTTACCTGTTCTCCAAGCCGGTGCCCCCCGACCAGGTCGTGCCTTTGCTGCGCTCACCATTTCGTTCGCCGATGAACGAACTCGTGGTGGGTGACGAGCCCCAGTTGTTCCGCTTCGACGTCTAGCCTGGCCCTGATCGGCCGATTTCCTTTCAAACCCGCTCGTCGCTTATCATTCCGGTTGTTTTGCCCAGGGGTCACAAACCGCTGGCGCAATCCGGGATGAACCGTCCCTCCCGATCGAGCAGGAGAAACGAGAATGATGGTTGTTCGCAGTGTCCATACGTCCGATCTCGAGTCGCTGCTGGCACTCGCCAATGAAACCGGGCCCGGTCTGACGACACTCAAGCCGGATCGTGCCGCGCTGGGTGCGCGCATTGAGCGTGCGCAGCGGACGGTGCGTGGCGAGGCGCCGCTGTACGAGCAAGGTTATCTGTTCGTGATGCAGGACAGCCTGAGCGGCGACGTGGTCGGCGTCTGCGGGCTCGAAACGGCGGTCGGCCTCGAGTTGCCGTTCTATAACTATCGGGTCAGTACGGCCGTCCATGCGAGCAAAGAGCTCAACGTCTGGTCGCGCACTCCTTTGCTGACCATCTCCCATGACCTGACCGGTTACGCCGAGTTGTGTTCTCTATTCCTCAGCCCGCGTTCGCGGGCGGGCGGAGCGGGCGGCTTGCTCTCGCGCTCGCGCTTCATGTTTCTCGCTCAATTTGAAGACCGCTTTCCGCAGCGCGTGTGCGCCGAGATGCGCGGGCATTTCGACGAGCGGGGCGAGTCGCCGTTCTGGCAGGCACTCGGCTCGCATTTTTACCAGATCGATTTCAATGCAGCCGATTACCTGAGCGCGCAAGGCAAGAAGGCATTTATCGCCGAACTCATGCCGCGCCATCCGGTGTATGTGCGCCTGTTGCCCGAGGCCGCGCAGGCCTGCATTGGCGTCACGCATACCGATACGCTGCCGGCGCGCCGGATGCTCGAAGCCGAAGGGTTGCGCTATGAGAACCACGTCGATATTTTCGATGCGGGCCCGGTGCTCGAATGCCATATCTCGGATTTGCGGACGGTGCGAGCGAGCCGTGTGTTGCGAGTGGGCGAGGTCGATGCCGAGGCGAGCGAATTGCGTTGCCTGGTCTCGAATCTGTCGATCGACAATTTCCGCGTGATCATTGCCGCGGCGCGCAGTGACGGCGAGTCGATCGCGTTGACCGACGAGCAGGTCGGGGCGCTCGAAATCGGGCCGGGCGGGGCCGTCCGTGTGCTCGCGCAACCCACGCCCGCCGCGGCTGCAGCGGGCTTGCACGCCTGAGCGCGACCCACGACCTTTGATCAGATAGATCCGGAACCAGACGATGCAAGCAGGGACACCTCAAGCGACGCAGGATTCACGCGGCACGCATGCCGTTGAAGCGAATTTCGACGGCCTCGTCGGGCCAACTCACAACTACGCAGGCCTGTCGTTCGGCAACGTGGCGTCGCAGTCGAACGAGAAGCGGGTCGCCAATCCGAAGCAGGCCGCCTTGCAAGGCCTGCTCAAGATGAAAGCGCTCGCCGATCTGGGTTATCGGCAGGCTGTGATGCCGCCGCATGAGCGACCCTCGGTGGGTCTTCTGCGCACGCTTGGGTTCAGCGGCGACGATTCGCAAGTGATCCGTCGAGCTGCGACGGAGGCGCCGGAGTTGCTCGCGGCTGCAAGTTCTGCTTCGGCGATGTGGGCCGCCAATGCCGCCACGGTCAGTCCGTCCGCCGATACAGCCGACGGGCGCGTCCATTTCACGCCGGCCAACCTTGCCTTCAACCTGCATCGCTCGATCGAGCACGGCACGACGCAGCATTTGCTCTCGGCCTTGTTTCGGTCGGAACCTCATTTCGCGGTGCATTCCGCCTTGCCGGGGACCCCGGCGCTCGGCGACGAGGGCGCGGCCAATCACACGCGGTTCTGTGGGGACTATGGTGCGCGGGGCGTCGAGTTTTTCGTGTACGGGCGCCGTGCGTACGGAGGTGCCGTGGCCCCCGTGCGCTATCCGGCCCGGCAGACCCTCGAGGCGAGCCACGCGATCGCGCGGCGTCACGGTCTCGGTGCCGACGTGGCGGTGTTCGCTCAGCAACGGCCCGACGTGATCGATGCCGGCGTATTCCACAACGACGTGATCGCGGTCGGAAACCAGCAAGTGCTGTTTTGCCATGAGCACGCTTTTGTCGAACAGGCCTTGGTCTACCAGTCGCTGCGCGACAAGCTTGGCAGTCAGGGCACGGAATTCCACGTGGTCGAGGTACCGGAGGCCGAGGTGGGCGTGGGCGATGCAGTGTCGTCTTATCTGTTCAACAGCCAGCTGCTCGCGCGTCCGGACGGCCGTCAGTTGCTGATTATGCCGCAGGAGTGCATGGAGAACCCGCGGGTGGCCGCCTACCTGGATCACCTGATCGCCTCGGGTGGTCCGATCGCGGAGCATCGCGTATTCGACCTGCGTGAGAGCATGCGTAATGGCGGGGGGCCTGCCTGCCTGCGTTTGCGCGTGGCGCTGAATGCGAGCGAGATCGCCGCCGTTGCACCGGGGGTCTGGATGAACAATGCGTTGTTCGAGACGCTTGGCGCCTGGGTCGAGCGTCATTATCGCGACCGACTCAGCGTTGAGGATCTGGCCGATCCGCAGTTGCTGGACGAATCGCGTGGCGCCCTCGATGCACTGACCGCGCTGCTTGGGATCGGTTCGGTGTACGCGTTTCAGCGAAATTGAACGCGGCGGCGCTGCGTTCAGCAAACGTACCGTAAGCTGGACGCAGCCGCCAATTCTTAGCCGCAGCACACTGCGCTGCGAGCGCGACAGGCGCTCCTTAGCAGCGTCCTGGAGCGGGGCTCTGTTTTCTTGGCGCCTCGCTTCGCTCATAGACCTACATCTACAGCACCGCCACTGTCCCGTCCGTGCGCGGCTCAGTCCCACCGCAGAGCACGCCGGTAACGGGGTCGCGCAAGATGATCTGGCCGCGGCCGTAGTCGGTCGAATGATGGTCGACATAGACATCATGACCGCGCGCAGCCATTTCGTGGACCAGCGCATTCGAGTACCCTTGTTCGAGCCCGAAACGCCGTTTGCCGAACCACTGCCAGCGTGGCGCGTCGAGCGCGGCTTGCGGGTTGAGCCCGAAGTCGATCATGTTCATCAGCACCTGCACATGCCCCTGCGGCTGCATGAATGCCCCCATCACGCCGAAGGGCCCGAGCGCCTCGCCATTGTGGGTCAGGAAGCCCGGGATAATCGTGTGGTATGGCTTCTTGCCCGGTGCGTAAGCGTTGTGATGCCCGGGGTCGAGACTGAAACCCGCGCCGCGATTCTGCAGCACGATACCCGTGCCAGGTACGATCATCGCCGAGCCAAAGTCGCGGTAATGGCTCTGGATGTACGAGACCATATTGCCGTCACTGTCCGCTGTCGCGAGGTAGACCGTACCGCCAGCCACCGGCTGTCCGTGCAGGGGATCGCCCGCGAGCGCACCGATCTGTGCGCGCCGTTGCGCTGCATAGTCGTCGCTGAGCAGGGCCTCGAGCGGCATCTTCATCCGGTGTTGTTCAGTGATGTAGTGCTGCCCGTCCGCGAACGCGAGCTTCATCGCTTCGAGTTGCCGATGCAAGGTCACCGGATCGTCGCGGCCGCGCAGGTCGTCGAAGCCCTTGAGGATATTCAAGGCGAGCAGGGCCACCAGGCCCTGGCCATTCGGCGGGATCTCCCACACCTGGTAGCCGCGGTAGTCGATGGAAATCGGTTTGACCCATTGCGGCTCGTAGCTCGCGAGATCGTCCGCTCGCAGATAGCCACCCGTTCGCCGCGAGAATGTGTCGATTGCACGCGCGAGTTCGCCGCGGTAGAGGCTCTCGCATTCAGTGGCCGCGAGCTCCTCGAGCGTGCGTGCCTGATCTTCCCAACGCTGGATTTCGCCGGGCAGCGGTGCACGGCCGTTGGGCGCGAAAACCTCGAACCAGTGCTGTGCGACCTCGTCGCCGGCCATCTTGCGCAGCATGTCATCGGCGCGAAACGCTTGCTCGGCCTTCTGCCAGAGCTGGCAGATGACCGGGCTGACCGCGAAACCGTCGCGCGCGAGCGCAATCGCCGGCGCGAGCAGGTCCTTGAACGGCAGCTTGCCGAAACGTCGTGACAACGTGATCCAGGCCGATGGGCACCCCGGCACGGTCACGGGTATCCAGCCGTGCATCGGCATCGTCTCATGGCCGGCGCCGCGAATCTTTTCGAGTGTCAGCGCAGCCGGCGCGGGGCCGCTTGCATTGAGTCCGTGCAGTTCGCCGCGGCCCGTCTGCGGGTCGCGCATCCAGACCAGTGCGAAGGCGTCGCCGCCGATGCTGCAACTGGTCGGCTCGACGACCGTCAGCGCCGCGGCGGTGGCGATCGCCGCATCGACTGCGTTGCCTCCGCGTGCGAGCATGTCGCGCCCGATCTGGGCGGCGACCGGCTGCGAAGTCGCAACCATGCCGCCACGGCCATAGACGACACTGCGGCGGGACGGGTAGGGAGAGTGATGCGAAAAGGCGCCCAGCATGATGACGACGGACCTCGAGGATGGGTAGGACGACCGCTACATTAACTGATATTCTGCGACGCGGTGGGCGAGGGGGCCGCATGCCCGGGATAATTAGCGCGACAACGGATTGTGTTGCGCGGACTCCGTGACGTGGCTTATAACTCGGCTGGATGCCGTGCCGACGCGCAGGCAGGCGGTGCGCCGCGATGCTCGTGATGTAGATGGCAGGTAGGGGTCGTAGCAGATTTCCGGTGGTCGTTGGACAACCTTCATTCCTCTGCGAGAAAGCCATGAATCTGGAAACCATTCGCCTCTTTTTGGTGACCCGCGGGATCGACTTCGGCATCAAGGTCGTCGCCGCCATCGTTCTTTGGATTATCGGGCGCTGGGTCATCGGCCTGGTGATCGGCCTGATGCGCAAGATGCTCGCGCGCAACGGCCGGGTCGATCCGACGCTCGCGCACTACCTCGGCTCGATTCTCGCCAGTCTGCTCACGCTGATGCTGGTGCTGGCAATCCTGCAGATATTCGGGGTTCAGACGACCTCGTTCGCCGCGTTGCTGGCTGGCCTCGGCCTGGCAATCGGGGCGGCCTGGGGCGGCCTGCTCGCCCACTTTGCCGCGGGCCTGTTCCTGCAGGTGTTGCGACCTTTCAAAGTGGGTGACTTCATCACGGGCGGTGGCGTGACCGGTACGGTGACCGAGATCGGGCTGTTCGGCACTACCGTGCTGACCCCCGACAATGTCACGACGATCATCGGCAACAACAAGATATTCTCAGATACGATTGCCAACTACAGCGCGCAGCCTTACCGCCGCGTCGAGTTGACCGCCAAGATCGCCAACGGCGTCGACCCGATCGATGCGATGGCGCGCCTCAAAACGGCAATCAGCGAGATTCCAAACGTCAAGTCGACGCCCGCACCCGACGTCGAAGTGCTGTCGTTCACCCCAGAAGGTCCCCTGCTCGCGGTGCGCCCGTATTCGGATAACGCCAACTACTGGCAAGTCTACTTCGACACCAATCGCACGATCATCGAAACCTTTTCGAAGGCCGGCTACCCGACCCCCGAAACGCCGCTTGTTCGGCGCCAGGTTTAGGCGGGTCCACGGCCGCATGCGCGCGGCGTAAAATCAGGGTTTCTTTTTCCGCGCGCATGCACGATGACCGACAATACGGCGCATGACCGATCGCTGAACATCATGTTGTGGGTGGTCGCGGTCGGCTTCTTCATGCAGACGCTCGACTCGACCATCGTCAACACGGCGCTTCCGCCGATGGCCCATAGCCTCGGCGAAAGCCCGTTGCGGATGCAGTCAGTCATCATCGGCTATTCACTGACGATGGCCGTGGTGATCCCCGCTTCGGGCTGGCTCGCCGACCGTTTCGGCACCCGCCGGATCTTCCAGACCGCGATTGTCCTGTTCGTGATTGGCTCCTTGCTCTGCGCCGCCGCCCATTCGCTTGAGTTCCTCGTGATCGCGCGTGTCGTGCAGGGCGTCGGCGGGGCGATGCTTCTGCCGGTCGGCCGGCTGGCCGTATTACGTTCCTTCCCGCAGGAGCGCTATCTTCAGGCGCTCAGCTTCGTCGCGATTCCCGGCATGGTCGGGCCGCTGATCGGGCCAACGCTCGGGGGCTGGTTGACGGAAACCTTCTCGTGGCATTGGGTGTTTCTCATCAATGTGCCAGTCGGTATCGTCGGCGGCATTGCGACCGTCCTCTACATGCCGAACAGCAAGATCAGCGGGCTCGCGCGTTTCGACATGAGCGGCTACGTGTTGCTGGCCTTGTTCATGCTGGCGATCTCTTTCTCGCTCGACGGGCTTGCCGAACTCGGCTTCGAGCACGCGACCGTGCTGATGTTGCTGATTGCAAGCATGGCCTTTTTGACGGCGTATGGTTTGCATGCCTCGCGCCATGCAGCGCCGCTGTTTTCGCTTGATCTCTTCAAGATCCATACCTTCAGTGTCGGCTTGCTCGGCAATCTGTTCGCGCGGATCGGCAACGGTGGCATGCCGTTTCTGATTCCGCTGGTGCTGCAGGTCTGCCTCGGCTACTCGCCGATTCAGGCGGGCCTGATGATGCTGCCGACGACCTTTGCGGGCATGCTGTCCAAACGTCTTGCGACCTCTCTGATTGAACGTCATGGTTACCGGCGTGTACTCGTCGCGAATACCTTTTTCGTCGGGCTAATGATGGCCTCGTTTGCGCTGATCTCGCCGAACCTGCCCATCTGGACCCTCGTAATCCAGCTTGCCCTGTTCGGCGCCGCGAACTCGATCCAGTTCACCGGCATGAACACCATTACGCTGAAAGACCTTGGGCGAAGCGGCGCGAGCAGCGGCAACAGTTTGCTGTCGATGGTCCAGATGCTGTCGATGAGTCTTGCAGTGACCTCTGCTGGCGCCTTGCTGCAGACCTTTCGCAATCATCTCGGGCCGCAGCAGGATCTCATCAAGGCCTTGCCCGCATTTCATGCGACCTTCATTTGTGTGGGTCTGATTACGTCCGCCTCGGCCTGGATTTTCTTGCAGTTGACGCCCGAGAAGATGGAAGCGGCCAAGGTCGAGCAGGCGAGCGAACTTTAGTACCAAGGGGTATTGGCATCTTGCCAAGGCTTAGTGGCGCGTCGATCATGTCGGGATACCTTTCTCCGATCTTCCAATACGAACTTTCGATATGACTGTTGATGCACGCGATGACGATCCGCTGATCCGGCGTTCCTACTACGAAGCCACGGTGACGCGGCCTGCTGATGACCCACCTTTGCTCGGGACTATCGATGCAGACGTCTGTGTGATTGGTGCGGGTTTTTCGGGTCTTTCGACGGCGCTCGATCTGCGTGCAAAAGGTTTCTCGGTCGTTGTGGTCGACGCACATGAGCCTGGCTGGGGGGCATCGGGGCGCAATGGCGGCCAGGCATTGGTGGGCTTCGCTAACGACCATGTCGTGGCGGACCAGCTCGGTGAAGACGCCAAGCGTGCGTGGAGGCTATCGGTCGATGCGGTGGGTCTGCTGCGTGAGCGTATTGCGAAGTACTCGATCGACTGCGACTTCGTGCCTGGCTATCTGACCGTTGCGACGCGTTCCAAGCGTGTGCCTGAATTGCGCGCGTGGATGGATATGGTCGAGCAGCGCTTCGACTATCCGCATCTGAGCTGGCTCGATGATGCGCATGAGCGCATCGATTCCGAACGGTATCTGAGCGGTGTGTATGACAGTTATTCCGGGCATATTCATCCCCTCAAGTACTGCCTCGGACTTGCCGCGGCCGCGCGCAATGCGGGTGTTGTGATTCACTCGCACAGTCCTGTGAAGCGGATCGTTGAAGGCGACAAGCCGGTTGTCGAGACGGAGCAGGGCGCCGTCCATTGCCGCTTCCTGGTGATCGCGGGCAACGCGAGCATTGGCCGGGTGCTGCCGCGCGTGCATGACCGCATCGCACCGATCGGCTCGTTCATTGTCGCGACCGAACGCATGGAACCCGAGCTTGCCGCGAGTCTGATTCGCGACCGTGTGGCCGTGTGCGACAACAACTTCTTTCTTGACTACTTCCGCGTGTCGAACGACGACAGACTGCTGTTTGGCGGTCGCGCCACGACTGCCTACATGGACCCGCAAGCTGTCTCGCCCGTGTTACGCCAGCGCATGCTGTCGGTCTTTCCGCAATTGCGCGACATAAAGGTCGAGTATGCGTGGGGCGGTTATGTCGACGTGACACAGAACCGCGCACCCGACTTCGGACGGCTCGCACCGAACATCTACTATCTGCAGGGCTTCTCGGGACATGGCGTCGCGCTCACGGGCGTCGCCGGTCGCATCACGGCCGAAGCGATCGCCGGGCAAGCCGGCAGCTTCGACTTGCTCGCCCGGATCCAACACCGGCGCATTCCGGGAGGCGAGCTGTTCCGTCGGCCCGTGCTCGAACTCGGGTTTATGTATCACCGGGTGAGGGAAGCGCTGGGGGTGTAGGCGTGTGGGTGTTTCTTGCCGCCAAGAGGAGTGACCCCTCCGAGATACTTGCGGTGAACCTTAGAGCAGTGAGCGGGCGCATCAGGAAATCGAGAAAAATCGATGTTTTAGTCGACTATCTGCATTTTTACGTAGAGAAGTCGCGTAAAAGTGGACCTAGACGGGGTTTTTCAGGTGCTCATTGAGTCGCGCAAGGTCGCACCGAGACCTCTGCATCTTCAAGTGACACGGCCAGCGCGCCGCTGACTTGAGGGCCGAGGTTCATATCGAGGTATGTCCAGCCTGTCACAGGGATGCCATCCTTCGAAGCGCGCCAGTGACCTTCGCCGAGTTCGGAATCGTCGCGGGTTGTAAAAGACTTCGCCTCAGACGACAGTCCCGCGCCAAGCGCCTTCATAAGCGCTTCCTTGCGTGTCCAGATACGAAAAAACGTAGTCGACGGATCGAGATGCGCGTCGTTCAACGTGCGTTCCTCGCTGACGGAAAACACTTCATGACCGATACCGGCAACGTCGATCCCATCGATGAGCCTTTCCACATCCACGCCAAGCTGGCAGTTCCACGCGAAAGCCATCACAGCCATGCCGTCAGTATGTGAGACGTTGAACGCGAGTTCCCGCGCTCCCCGCTGCTGCACATAGGGGCGCCCCGAATCCGTTACGCTGAATTCTATGGCGTCCGAGGCGCGATCGAGGTAGCTGCCGAGCAGACAACGTAGTGCGCTCCGTCGTGCCACGAAGCGGTTGCGATAGGGCTCGCGTTTGTAGCGCCGGGCGCGTTGACGTTCGTCTGGCGACAACACATGACCCAGCTCCGAGGCAACGGATTCGACCAACGCGTCGCGGAGTACCCACACTTGCACCGTCTTCTCCGGCAGGGTGAGGTGCCCGACGTTTCGAAGTAAATGCGCGTCGCAAGTGCTTGCTGCAGAAGTCGTGAAGGGTCTGTGATGCATCGTGTTTCTACCTCTTTGCGTCTGACGCTCGCGGCGGCGTGTGTGTGTGCATTGCGACCGCAAGCGTCAGGCTCGCGCCAGTCTCTGATCTAACAGGGCCGCAACCGCTTGCACGTTCGGCTCGACAATCATGTCACCGTGTCCGCCACATATTTCGTCGACTACCAACCCATCGCGGGCGACGTGGCGCCATAGGGGCAGAGGGTCGCTACGACCCGTCTCGGTCACCGCGGCACGTAAGAAAACAATCGGCCCTGCATCGTAGGGCTGCGGCCGGTAGCTGTTCATCGCGGCTCCCAGTGTCTCACGCACGCGGCGCAGCGTGGGCGGCAAGGTCGCCGTAAAAGCGTCGGGGCGGTGCGCGCTTTGACCCGCATGCACGCGCATGCGATCGGCAAGTCCGGTGAGCTTACGGAGCAACAAGGCAGGCAAATCCGTTGCGGACATGCCACGTAGTTTGCGCCATTGCATACCTGCGGACGCCCATTGATGGTTCAGCCTCGCCCGCAACGGCAAATAGTCTTCGTGTACGTAAGTATCGAGCAGGCAGAGCAGTTCAATCTGCTCGCCGGCATGCCGTAACTGTTGGGCGATCTCAAAGGCAATCAGACCGCCGAATGAAAAGCCGGCCACGGCATACGGTCCAGTCGGCTGGACTTTGCGCATCTGCTCGATATAGCTCGCAGCCATGTCTTCGACGCGCGGTTCGGTCGGTTCCTCGCCATCGAGGCCCCGTGCCTGCAGGCCAAATACGGGGCGCGGACTGTTCAGTGCACCCACGAGCGCAAGGCACTCCATGACCGAGCCGCTCACACTATGCGCGAGAAACAAGGGCGTGCCCGTGCCCGCACGCACGGCAATGAGCGAGGACGAAGACAGCGGCGGTTCGCTGGAGTCAATTACCGAAGCCAGTCGCGCGATCGTCGGCGCGATCATCATGGTCGACAGGGGGATCGAACGGCCGGTCGCCTGGCGCACTTCCGCCAGCATTCTTGCCGCGAGCAAGGAATGACCGCCGAGGTCGAAGAAGTTGTCGTCGAGACCGATCGGCGCGAAGTCGAACAGCTTTTCCCACTGCGCTTGCAGATAGTGTTCGAGGTCCGCGCGCGATGCGCCAATTGCCGGCATGTCGCGTGACGCGAGATTCAGCGCGGGATGGCTACGGATCGTGTCCAGGCATTCGGGGTTGCGCAGGGCAGCCGTATTGCCGACCGGTAGCCCGTTGACTGCGTTGCACGCAGCGGCCTCGGACGGCTTGCCGTTGTGCGTGAACGGTAGCGCGCCCACCGCAATGATCCGGTCCGGCACATGAGCAATCGATGCGCGGCGTGCGAGATCACGACGCACCCGTGCGGCCAGGGAGCCGCTCAGTGCGATGCCGTCGCGCAGCACAACCAGCAGGACCACACGCGACTCAAATTGACCCGCAATCGACGGGCCGCTCGAAGCACCGGGCGAGCGCTGCTCGACGGCCATCGCTTCGACGATTTCAGGAATGTCGTTGAGGACGCGATAGATCTCGCCCGGGCCAACGTTGATGCCGCGTACATTCAATACACCGTCGGACCGTCCGCGCAAGCGCACCGAGCCTTCCTGCGAGATTTCGATCAGGTCGCCATGCGTCCAGACGCCTGGATTGCTTGCGAAATAAGCCTTGTGAAACGCTGCACCGTCGACATCGCCAAAGAAGCCAAGCGGTCGCGAAGGGAAGGGATTCGCGCAGACCAACTGACCGATGCCGTGCGTGGGCTCTCCCTCGTCCAGTGCCTGGACGTCGAGCGCCAGACTCTTGCACTGCGCCTCGCCTGAGTACACAGGCAGGTTCGGGTTGCCCAATACGAAACAGCCGAGAATATCGGTGCCACCGGAGATCGACTGCAACTGCAGCGGTTTCACATGATCGCAGACCCACTGGAACTGCGAATCGAACAGGACGGCGCCGCTCGACATCATGGTGCGCAGTGCTCCCAGATCAAACTGCTGACCGGGCACGAGACCCGCGTCCTCACACATCTTGAGGTACGCCGGGCTGGTGCCGAACACCGTCACCTGCTGATCGGCGACCAGACGCCACAGTGTGTCGACGGCTGAGATCGGTCCGTCATAGGTGACGATCTCGACGCCCGAGGCCAGAGCCGACAACTGCCAGTTCCACATCATCCATGCGCAACTGGTGTGGAAATACATCTTGTCGCCGGGGCGCAGGTCACTATGCAGGCGATGCTCTTTGAGGTGTTCGAGGAGCGTACCGCCTGCGCCGTGCATGATGCACTTTGGCTTGCCCGTGGTGCCGGACGAAAACATGATGAACAGCGGCTGATTGAACGGGAAACGCCGCCACACGAACTGGCTGGCATCACCCTTGTCGATCATCGCGCTCATTGAATGAACTGCTTGCTTGACGGTGCTGGGCAGGTTCCCGTCATCCAGGCTGACAATGCCTTCAAGCGAGGGGAGGGCTGCCGCGATCTCTGCGACGTTGCTGGCGATCGACATGCCCTTGTCGAACGCGCGCATCGTCGTGTGCGCGAACAGCAGGCGCGGGGTGAGTGGCGTGAAGCGGTCGAGGATGGTCTCGACACTCATTTCGGGTGCGGCGGTTGACAGGGTGGCGCCAAGTGCGGCGACAGCGAGTGCGGCGACAACGGCGTCGGCATCGTTGCGCATGACGCCGACGACGCGGTCGCCCTCTCGGACCCCCCATGCGGAAAGGGCTTGTGCGAGACGTGCGACGCGGCTGCGTAGTTCGCCACGCGTGAGCCGTACTTGTCGGCCATCAGCGTGAACGGCGGTGAGCGCGGGTGCATCGGCATCTGCTACTGTCAGGCCAAGGAGGTTGTCGGCGAAATTGAGTTCAACCTGCGGGAAGAAGCTTGCACGTTCAATCTCGTCGCCGACGCAGACAGGTTCGCTGTTGCCGCCCCAGTTGAGCTCCTGTGTGCTTTGCAACAGGAATTGCCAGAACGTTCGGAAGTCTCGCGCCGAAAAGTCGTGGAGGGCTTCGTAAGACGGGAATGTTCGCCCCGTGTGCTTTTGCAGGGCTGCGACGAACGCGCTCAACTGCGAGGCGGCGACTTGATCGGGCCGTGGCGTATGGAGCGGCTCGCGGGCGGGAGTATCTGCAGAGGCGTTGGGCAATTCCGGACGATCCATCGAAGGCTCCACGAAGAAGCAGGCAAACCCGTTGCCCTAGGCTGGGCACAGCTCAAGGAACTCGCTTCCCGAGCGTCTGGCGGGGCTCGCCGAATCGTCTGCGACCGGCCTCACCCCCGTGAAAGCATCGAAACTTACAGTTCGCAGACGCAGCGTAGAGGTTCAAATTTCTTCCCTCTGTGCGACATCACACGAAGATCGGTAGTGTACGAATCGATTGACAGCGCGGCCTATGTGGGCCGTGGCGATCAGGGCAGATGAAGGGGTGGAAAAAAATGAGGCGAGGATCGCGACGGAACGAAAGCGTTAAGAGGCTCGCGTTGTGGCCCATGTGAGATCGATGTCGATCAACCTCCGGAATTCGCCTTGAAACGAGGGATCACCCCGAAACGACTCGAGCTTCGACGGAGGAGGCATGCGGTCTTCGTCGGAAAAGTGGGCCTCTACGGCTTCCTGCACGTTCGACGCGATGTCTTGCTCTTGGAGGGCCGCGGAGAAACAGCCTGGAAAATCCGGAAGTAGGACACCGAAGGCGTGCTCAATGTCTCCGGGATGAGTATAGGCAGGGTAAAGCAACGCGCGCTCCGTCTAGAGACCTGCTCGCAAAGGAAGACAAGCACCGCGCGGAGCAAGTCGTGACGGGATGCGGCGGTGAATCCATACCGCGCCCGTCCGACTGCGTGAATTGCTACAGCGGTTGAATCGGATGAATCCGACGCGGAAAAACCTTAAACCCCGCCAATACACCAATACTTCACCACCAGGTAATCCTCAATTCCGTACTTCGAGCCTTCGCGGCCCATGCCCGATTGTTTGACGCCGCCGAACGGTGCGACTTCGTTTGAGATGAGGCCGGTGTTGATGCCGACCATGCCGTATTCGAGCGCTTCGGCTACGTGCCAGACGCGGCTGATGTCGCGGCTGAAGAAGTAGGCGGCCAGGCCGAACTCGGTGGCGTTGGCCATCGCGATGGCCTCTGCATCGGTGCTGAAACGGAAGAGCGGCGAAACAGGCCCGAATGTTTCCTCAGTTGCGAATTTCATCGACTGGGTCACGCCCGTCACCACGGTCGGCTCATAGAACGTGCCGCCCAGCGCATGAAGCTTGCCGCCGGTCACCACTTTCGCGCCATGCTCGACGGCATCGCGCACGTGACGCTCGACTTTCTCGATCGCGGCATCGTTGATCAGCGGTCCCAGCGTGACACCCGTTTCAAAACCATTGCCGATCGAAAGCTTCGACACGGCGGCAGCAAGCTTCTCTGCGAACGCGTCATAGATCGCTTCATGCACATAGAAACGATTGGTACAGACGCATGTTTGCCCCGCATTGCGATACTTCGACGCCACCGCGCCCTCGACAGCAGCATCAAGGTCGGCATCTTCGAAGACGATGAACGGTGCGTTCCCGCCGAGTTCGAGCGAGAGCTTCTTCAGGGTCGGTGCGCTTTGTTCCATCAACAGACGGCCGATCGGCGTTGAACCCGTGAACGACAATTTACGGATGATCGGGCTGGCGGTCATCTCGGCGCCGATGACTTTCGGGTCGCCGGTCACGATATTGAGCACGCCGGCAGGCACGCCCGCGCGTTCGGCCAGCACGGCCAGCGCGAACGCTGACAGCGGCGTCGCTTCTGCCGGCTTGACCACGATCGTGCAGCCGGCCGCGAGCGCAGGGGCGACCTTGCGCGTAATCATCGCAGCCGGGAAGTTCCAGGGCGTGATTGCCGCGCAGACGCCGATCGGTTCCTTCGTGACGATGAGACGCTTGTCGCCAGCCGGTGACGGAATCGTGTCGCCGTAGAGGCGCTTGGCTTCTTCGCCGAACCACTCGAGAAACGAAGCCGCATAGGTGATCTCGCCCTTGGCTTCGGCCAGCGGCTTGCCTTGCTCGGCGGTCATGATCTGCGCCAGATCGTCAGCGTTCTCGATCATGAGATCGCGCCATTTGCGTAAAATTGCACCTCGCTTGGCCGCAGTCATTGCGCGCCATGCCGGGCCCGCCTTGGCAGCCGCGTCGATGGCGCGACGCGTCTCGGCCACGCCGAGTTTCGGCACGCTCGCGATGGGTACGCGGCGTGCAGGATCAACGACCTCGAACGAGGTCTGGTCGTCGGCTTCGATCCACTGGCCATCGACGTAGGCCTGGGTACGAAACAGGTCAGGGTCCTTCAGAGACAAGGAAGAGAGATCGCGATGCATGACAGTGTCCATTCAGTTCTGGTTAACTTCCGTTCGGCGCACACCCCGTGCCCGCTCAGCGCAGTCGCACGAGGGTCGATTTCAGTTCGGTGTATTTCTCGAGCGCATGCAGCGACTTGTCGCGGCCGTTGCCCGATTGCTTGTAACCGCCGAATGGAAAGTTCATGTCGCCGCCTTCGTCGTAGCAGTTGACCCAAACGGTGCCCGCGCGCAGCTTGCGCGACACTTCGTGCGCAGTGGTCAGGTTCGAGGTCCAGACGGCTGCGGCAAGGCCGTATTCGCTGTCGTTGGCAATGCGGATCGCTTCATCCACTGAATCGAAGGTCAGCACCGACAGCACCGGCCCGAAGATCTCTTCGCGTGCGACGCGCGCATTGGGGTTCACCACGTCGAATACGGTTGGCTCAATGTAGTAGCCACCTGTCTCTTCAAGTGCCCGTGCGCCGCCGCTCAGCAGTGTGGCTTGCTCGCGCCCCGACTCGATATACGACTGCACACGTTCGAGCTGGATGGAGTCGACGATCGCACCCATCGCGGTGGTCGGGTCGAGCGGATTGCCCGGCTTGTAGCTTGCAGCCGCGGCCAGCAGCTTCTTGACGAAGACATCCTTGATGTCACGATGCACAAGCAGCCGTGAACCGGCCGTACACATCTCGCCCATGTTGTAGAAAATTGCGCTGGCCGCTGACGACGCTGCGCGATCGAGATCGGGGCAATCCGGCAGCACGATGTTCGGCGACTTGCCGCCAAGTTCGAGCCACACGCGCTTGAGATTCGATTGGCCCGCGCACTGCATGATCTGCTTGCCGACCGCCGTCGAGCCGGTGAAGGCGAGGCAGTCGACGTCCATATGCAGGGCGAGTAGTTTGCCAGTCGCGCCGAAGCCGGGCACGACGTTGAACACGCCTGCAGGAATGCCGGCTTCGACGGCAAGTTGAGCGACGCGGATCGCCGTCAACGGCGACTTCTCGGACGGCTTGAGCACGACGCTGTTGCCGGCTGCAAGCGCGGGGGCGAACTTCCACGAGGCCATCAGCAAGGGGAAATTCCACGGCACCACGGCTGCCACGACGCCGATCGGCTCGCGTGTCACGAGGCCGACGAGATGGTGATCGACCGGTGCGACTTCGCCGCCGACCTTATCGATCGACTCTGCAAACCATTCGACACAATAGGTCGAGCCCGGAATGTCGACGCTCGTCGTGTCGCCAATCGGCTTGCCCGCGTCGAGCGTTTCGAGCAGCGCGAGTTCGTCAGCATGATCGCGCAGCACGCTGGCCCAGCGCAGCATCGCAGCCTTGCGGTGACGCGGATTGAGACCGGCCCATACCCCCTGATCAAAACTGCGCCGTGCTGCCGCGACAGCGTGATCGATGTCGGCCTCGCCGCAGTCGGCCACCTTGGCAATCACCTTGCCATCGATCGGGCTCACACAGTCGAAGGTCTTGCCATCGGCGGCGTCGACGGACTTGCCGTCGATCACGGCGCGCGCATCGATCTTCAGTGCACTTGCAAGGTCTTTCCAGTACTGCAGGTCTTTGACAGTCTTCGTATCCATTGGACCTCCGGGGGTCGGGTAGGGCGTGCGGATCGCGCTGAGTCGCATCATGCCGGCACGAGGCAAGTCAAGGCGATCGACGTGAACGGGTGTGTATGTTGTTTTTCAGGTCAGTGCGACGGCGAAGCCGATGGTTGTTTCCGGGATCCCGGACGCCGGTCTTCGCTCAAAAAGTCGGTGGCGAATTCGCCGAAACAATCTCGCAAGGTTCCGACTCGCTGAGGTTGCGAAAACGATGCGGAAGTTTGCTTGCGAAGTAATACGCATCCCCGGGCCTCAGCATCCAGCTCTGCCCGTCGACGGTCAGCTCGATCTCGCCGCGCACCACGACGCCGCCCTCCTGCCCCGCATGTTCGAGCACCTCAGGGCCGGTGTCGGCACGGGGTTCGTAGACCTCGCGCATGATGCACATATTGCGGTCCTTGACGCCCGAGCCGACCAGACGAAACTGGATGTTCTCGTTGCCGAGGTTGGGCAGCATCTCGCCACTGAACACGACGGACTTGTTCTCGTCGAGCTCGAAGGTGAAGAACTCGGCCAGACTCATCGGGATGCATTCGAGCAGCTTCTTGAGCGAGCCGACCGACGGGCTGACCCGATTCTGCTCAATCAGCGAAATGGTCCCGTTGGTCACACCCGCGCGCTTGGCGAGCTCTCGCTGCGACAGACCATTTTTCTTGCGGATATATTGCAATCGCGCGGCGACTTCCACGGACATCCTGGCTCCCGGCAACACTGTCGAGTATATCGAGCGGCTGCATGAGCCGGTCTGGGTGTTGAAAAAAATAGGCACTCAGCCACCGTGTGGGCGAACGAGTGCGCATATTCTAAGCAGAGACAATCGTTCCCGCTGCTCAGGGTAAGCCCTAGTGATCTAAGGGTAATAAGGGCTACCCGGGGAATTTTGGCTCGACTATGCTTGGGTTGTCGGTGCAGCAGGGAAGTTCGACTGATCTTTGCAGCATGACGACTTCGACGTAAGCGTAGCGTAAAGTTAAACACTTGAGGCTCGCAAGCGGCTCCCAAGGGCGCCGCCTCCGTCGAAAATAATTAACGAACGACATTCCTAAAGAGTGCATCGTGAGAGTTCGAGGTCCTTTGCTTAGGTGGGAGCGCCAGACGTACGGCGGACACCTGCGGTCCGCATCGCGCTCCACTGCTAACAGTGCTGAGCCGCTGCTGGGCACGCACTACGTATCGGCGCTGTGCCGCTTCGCGTCGATCTTCACGATCTTGTCGCGTCGCTCGGTGCGCCGTCACAACGCTATTCATGCCCGTGCGTCGATCGCGGTGCATTGCGACGAAGTCGCCTCTCTACTGCCATAGTTTCCTTCTCGCTTGCCCCTGCTGTCTGCCGGGGCCTGCGACGATCATCATTCGTCACGGCCCTGCCGGACGGCCATAACAAGCGCCAGCAACACGCGCATTCGTGACGCAAGTGAGTTTCACCGCGGCGCCACACGTTCGTCTTCTGAAAAGTCTTAAAAGCAGGTTGTCCAAGGTCATGGCACGTCAACCCATTGTCGGCATTTGCGCCGACCGTAAATTGATCGGGCGGCATGCGTCGCATACGGTCGCCGAGAAATATATCTCTGCGGTCACCGACGGCGCAGGCGCCTTCGCAGTGCTGCTGCCGGTGCTCGACACACCGCAGTCGATCGAGCAGACGCTCGAACTGGTCGACGGGCTGTTGTTTCCGGGCAGCTACTCGAACGTCGAACCGCACCGCTATGGCGGTGAGGCGAGTGCGGCCGGCACGCTGCATGACCGGCATCGCGACGACACCGCATTGCCGCTGCTGGATGCAGCGCTGGCGCGGGGCGTTCCGGTGCTGGCGATCTGCCGGGGCTTTCAGGAATTGAATGTGGTGCGCGGTGGCAGCTTGCATCAACAGGTTCACGCGGTCGCGGGTCTGCACGACCACCGCGAGAACCAGGACGATCCACTTGACAGGCAGTACGCGCCGTCACATCCAGTGCAGGTGGTCCCTGGCGGGACCCTGCACCAGATCAGCGGCGCGCTCCAGATCCAGGTGAACTCACTGCATGGCCAAGGCGTGGACCGGCTCGGCAACGGCCTCACGGTCGAAGCGACCGCGGCCGACGGGCTGATCGAAGCGTTCAGCGTGACTGACGCGCCGGCCTTCGCCTTTGCCGTGCAGTGGCATCCGGAATGGAAATATGCGCAAGACGCCGTGTCTAGCGCGATGTTCGCCGCATTTGGCGAAGCCTGTCGAAAGCGGAGCGCGGTACGTCTGGCATCTCACGGGTGAGTCCGACCCGTTGCAGCCAGCGCACCGCGCCCCGACCCAGCGAGAGCGATCATGCAAAGCATCGACGAATTTTTGAAGAAACACCGGATCACTGAAGTTGAAGCCGTGATTCCCGATATGGCGGGTGTGGCACGCGGCAAGATCATCCCGCGCAGCAAGTTTGAAACGGGCGAGAACATGCGCCTGCCTCTCGCGGTGATGGTGCAGACCGTCACGGGCGATTACCCCGAGGACGGCACGCTCACCGGCGTGACCGACCCCGACATGATCTGCGTGCCCGACCCCTCTACCATGCGCCTTATTCCGTGGGCCGTCGACCCGACCGCGCAGGTCATCCACGATTGCGTGCACTTTGACGGCACGCCGGTTGAGATCTCGCCGCGCCACGTGCTGCGCAAGGTACTCGATCTCTATAAGGCCAAGGGCTGGAAGCCGGTTGTCGCACCGGAACTCGAGTTCTACCTGGTCGACATGAACAAGGACCCGGACCTGCCGCTGACGCCGCCGGTTGGCCGCACGGGCCGCGCCGAAACGGGCGGGCAGAGCTACTCGATCGAGGCGGTCAACGAGTTCGACCCCTTGTTCGAAGACATCTATGAATATTGCGAGTTGCAGGATCTCGAAGTCGACACCCTGATTCACGAAGTCGGCGCCGCACAGATGGAAATCAACTTCCTGCATGGCGATCCGCTCGATCTCGCCGACCGCGTGTTCCTGTTCAAGCGAACCGTCCGTGAAGCCGCGCTACGTCACAATATGTACGCGACCTTCATGGCCAAGCCGATGGAGAATGAGCCGGGTTCGGCGATGCACGTACACCAGAGCGTGATCGATCTCGAGACGGGCAAGCCGCTGTTCACCGACGACAATGGCCAGCCAACGTCGTTCTTCTATGGCTATCTCGCCGGCCAGCAGGAATACGTGCCGAATCTGATGCCGATTTTTGCGCCCTATATCAATTCGTATCGGCGGCTGTCACGTTTCATGGCCGCACCGATCAATGTGCAATGGGGCTATGACAATCGTACCGTCGGCTTCCGGGTGCCGTATTCGTCGCCGAGTGCACGCCGTGTTGAAAACCGGATTCCGGGCGTCGATACCAACCCGTATCTCTCGATTGCCGCGACCCTTGCCTCGGGCTACCTCGGCATGACCCAGCAGCTCAAGCCGTCCGAGCCGCTCGCGAGCGACGGTTACGGCCTGCCGTATCAGTTGCCACGCAATCTCGAAGAGGGTATCCAGAAGATGGGCTCATGCGAGCCGATTGCACAGATCCTCGGCGAGAAGTTCGTCAAGGCCTTCCTGGCACTCAAGGAAACCGAGTACGAAGCGTTTTTCCGCGTCATCAGTTCGTGGGAACGCAAGCACTTGCTGCTGCACGTCTGATCGTGCGCCGACGGCGCGGCACCCGCTCGGCGGGTCGCCGTCGCCGGGCGCCAGGTGTGGGCAAGCGCAGTGAATGAACAAGTACGGAGATCACCATGTCGTTTCGTAATGACCCAGTTTCGATCGTTGCGCCGGCCGCACCCGCTGCGGCTGCCGCCTTCGCAGCCAATCCGGCACCCGTGACGGCCGCCGCCGCGCAAAGCGCACGCAGCACCGCCGAATATCGCGCGCTCGACGCCGCTCACCACATTCACCCCTTCTCTGACATGGGTGCACTCAACCGTGCCGGCAGCCGTGTGATCACGCGTGCTGAAGGGGTCTACCTGTGGGACTCGGAAGGGCACAAGATCATCGATGGCATGGCCGGGCTCTGGTGCGTGAACGTAGGGTACGCCCGCAAGGAACTCGCCGACGTCGCGTATCGCCAGATGCTCGAATTGCCGTTCTACAACACCTTCTTCAAGACGACTCATCCGCCGGTTATCGAACTCTCGGCGCTGCTTGCTGAAGTCACGCCGCTGGGCTTCAATCATTTCTTCTATTGCAATTCTGGCTCGGAAGGCAATGACACGGTGCTGCGCATCGTCTATCAATACTGGATCGTCAGAGGCCTGCCGAAGAAGAAGTATGTGATTTCCCGCACTAACGGCTATCACGGGTCGACGATTGCCGGCGCCTCGCTCGGCGGCATGGGCTATATGCACGAGCAGATGCCATCGAAGGTCGAGAACATCGTGCATATCGACCAGCCGTACTGGTATGGCAACGGTGGCGACCTGTCTCCCGAAGCGTACAGCCTGGCCTGTGCCCAACAGCTCGAGGCGAAGATCCTCGAACTCGGCGCCGAGAATGTCGCTGCATTTATCGGTGAGCCGTTCCAGGGCGCCGGCGGGGTGATCTTCCCGGCCGCAACGTACTGGCCGGAAATCGAACGCATCTGCCGCAAGTACGACATCCTGTTGTGCGCTGATGAAGTGATCGGCGGTTTTGGCCGCACCGGTGAGTGGTTCTCGCACCAGCATTTCGGTTTCAAGCCCGACCTTATGACCTTGGCCAAGGGCCTGACCTCGGGTTACGTGCCGATGGGTGCGGTAGCGCTCCAGGATCACGTCGCCGCCGCCATCATCGAGAACGGCGATTTCAATCACGGGCTCACGTACTCGGGGCATCCCGTTGCCGCCGCCGTGGCGGTCGCCAATCTGCGCCTGTTGCGTGAAGGCGGCATCGTCGAGCGCGTCAAGACGGATATCGGTCCGTACTTCCAGAAGACTTTGCGCGCGGCGCTGGCCGATAGCCCGCTGGTTGGCGATATCGCCGGCACGGGTCTGGTCGCCGGCATTCAGCTCACGCAGAAGAAGGGGAACGCACAAGGGCTCGGCCGCCAGCGTTTCGCAAACGGCGGCGACGTCGGCACGATCTGCCGGGACTTCTGCTTCGAGAACGATCTGGTGATGCGCGCGACCGGTGACCGGATGCTCCTTTCACCGCCGCTCGTGATCACCCATGCCGAAGTCGATGAACTGGTGCGCAAGGCGGCCCGTGCGATCGACCTCACCGCGCAACGCATTAAAAATTAGTATCGGACTCACTGATTTTGGTCCACCGCTTTTCGATCCATCTTTGGCCGGCCCTGTCGCCCTGGATAAAGCGCAGAACGGCTCTTCAACCGCTAGGGGAAAACTTGTCATCATGAGCGCTTGTCATCTTCGCAAGACCGTATTCGCGACGGCGTTGTTCGCCGTGTCGCTGGCCGGTTCGATGCTCGCATCGGAGGCACTGGCCGCCGACACGACGCTGAACGTCTATAACTGGTCCGACTACATTGCCAAGGACACGATCCCGAACTTCGAAAAAGAGTCGGGTATTCAGGTCAAGTACGACAACTATGACAGCGACGATACGCTGCAGGCAAAGATGCTGGCCGGCAGTTCCGGCTACGACATCGTCGTGCCGACCTCGACTTATATGGCCAAGCAGATTCAGGCCGGGATCTATCAGAAGCTCGACAAGTCGAAGCTGCCGAACCTGAGCAACCTCGACCCGACGCTGATGAAGCTCGTGGCCCAGGCCGATCCGGGCAACCAGTATGGGGTGCCCTGGGCATGGGGTACCGATGGCATCGGCTATAACGTCGAAGCCGTCAAGAAGGCGCTCGGCGACAATGCGCCGGTCGACAGCTGGGCCATCCTGTTCGATCCGGCCAATCTGTCAAAGCTCAAGGGCTGCGGGGTGTCCTTCCTCGACGCCGCATCCGACGTGTTCCCGTCGGTGCTCCAGTACCTCCACAAGGACCCGAACAGCACGAACCCGGCTGACTATATGGCCGCGCTCGAAGTGCTGAAGAAGGTCCGGCCGTACATCACCCAATTCAATTCGTCGGGCTACATCAACGACCTCGCGAACAACGACATCTGTGTCGCGCTCGGCTACTCGGGCGACGTGGGTATCGCGCGCCGCCGTTCGAGCGAAGCCAAGCGTTCGTATGAGATCAAGTTCTCGAATGCGAAGGAAGGGGGGCTGTTGTGGCTCGACGTCATGGTGATTCCGAAAGATGCACCGCACCCCGAAGCGGCGCTCAAGTGGATCAACTATATCGAGCAGCCGAAGGTCAGCGCGGCGATCACCAATGAGGTGTTCTACCCGACGGCGAATGCAGCGTCCAAGCAGTTTGTCGATCCGGTGACGGCCAATGACACGAATGTGTTCCCGTCGGCCGACACGATGAACAAGCTGACGGTCATGAAGCCGGTGCCTTCGGACATCCTGCGCCTCGAAAACCGCTTGTGGGCTGAGTTGAAGACGGGCCGCTAAGCACTTCCGGGGCTCGTGCCCCGGCGCTTCGCGGACCGGGCCCTTGCCGCTCGGGCGATGGTTACCGATTCAGCGTTTCAGTTTCACTGTCACTGTCATGCATGTTGGTTCCGCCGGCCGGCCATCGGGCCGCCTGGTGGGAACCTGCAGGAATTGCGGCGCCTTCCGGTGCACGCAACGGGGCTTTGCACGCCCAAATTTTGAAAAAGGGTCGTTTGATGAACTTCTCCCTGCCCGCGGGCTTATTGAACAGGAAGGGCAGCGCTGCGGCGGTGCCCCTGCCTTCGACTGCATTCGGCGCGGCCGGTGCCGCTGTTTCCCCGCCCGGCGCGCGTGCCGATGCACGCCCGGCCACACCCAAGGTGGCCATCGCCAAGCCTGCCTCGCCGGACTTCATCCGGATCGACAATGTCGTCAAGAAGTTTGGCGATAGCGTGGCGGTCGACACGGTGAGCCTGTCGATTGCGAAGAACGAATTGTTTGCGTTGCTCGGCAGCTCGGGTTGCGGCAAGTCGACCCTGCTGCGGATTCTCGCGGGCTTCGAATCCGCCACCTCGGGTCGCGTGTTCGTCGACGGCGAAGACCTCGCGACACTGCCGCCGTACAAGCGCCCGGTCAACATGATGTTCCAGTCGTATGCCTTGTTTCCGCACATGACGGTAGAAGGCAATATTGCCTTCGGGCTCAAGCAGGAAGGCGCATCGAAGGCCGAGATCCGAGAGCGCGTGAAAGACGTGCTCGAACTCGTGCAGATGGGCCGCTATGCGCAGCGCAAGCCGCATCAGTTGTCGGGTGGCCAGCAGCAGCGCGTGGCGCTCGCGCGCAGCCTGGTCAAGCGGCCCAAGCTGCTGCTGCTCGACGAACCGATGTCGGCCCTCGACAAGCAGATTCGCCACAAGACTCAGCTCGAACTGGTGAGCATCATCGACAAGGTCGACGTGACCTGCGTGATGGTGACGCACGACCAGGAAGAGGCGATGACGATGGCCAGCCGCCTGGCCGTGATGAGCGAAGGCAAGATCGTCCAGGTCGGCACGCCGAGCGAAGTCTACGAGTATCCGAACACCCGCTTCTCGGCACAGTTCATCGGCTCGACCAATCTGTTCGACGGCAACGTCGTCGAAGACGAGCCCGACCATATCTATGTCGAGTCGCCGGACCTCGAGACGCGCATGCATATCAGCCATGGCATTACGGGTCCGCTCGGGATGCCCGTCTCGATCTCGATCCGGCCCGAGCGCGTGGTGGTCTCGGTGACAAAGCCCGAGGGGGCGGTCGACAACTACGCGCGCGGCGAAGTCAGCAATATTGCGTACATGGGCAGCTACACGCTGTATCACGTGAAGCTCGCGAGCGGCAAGGTCGTGGTGGCGAACCTCTCGAGCTCGCGGCTCATGCGCGATGGCGCGCCCGCCTATGGCGAGGAGGTGTACGTCTCGTGGTCGGCCTCTTCCGGCACGGTGCTCACCCAATGAAAGCCGCGCTCCCCTCCAGCCTCTCGCGGCGTTTCGTCCCGTCGGGGCGCACGCTCGTGATTGCCGCGCCGTTCATCTGGCTCGTGCTGTTCTTTCTCGTGCCGTTCGTGCTCGTGCTCAAGATCAGCTTTGCGAACGCCCAGTTGTCGGTGCCGCCCTATACCGATCTCGTGCAGATCAAGGACGGCATCGTCAACTTCGCGTTCCAGCTGGGTCACTACCTGTTCCTGATGCAGGACAGCCTGTACGTGGCGACCTATCTGAGCTCGCTGAAGATGGCGGCGATCTCGACGGTGTTCTGTCTGGTGATCGGGTATCCGATGGCGTACTACATCGCACGCTCGAATCCGGCGACACGCAATCTGTTGATGATGGCTGTCATGCTGCCGTTCTGGACGTCGTTCCTGATCCGCGTTTATGCATGGATCGGCATCCTCAAGGACGACGGTCTGCTCAACCACTTCCTGATCGGCATCGGTCTGCTGAGTTCGCCGCTGCGGCTCTATCACAGCGACGCGGGCGTCTATATCGGCATGGTCTATTCCTACCTGCCGTTTCTCGTGATGCCGCTGTATGCCCACCTCGTGAAGATGGATCTCACGCTGCTCGAAGCGGCCTACGACCTGGGCGCAAAACCGTGGACTGTGTTCTTCCGCATCACGCTGCCGCTCTCGAAGAACGGGATCATCGCCGGCTGCCTGCTCGTGTTCATCCCGGCGGTCGGGGAGTACGTGATCCCCGAACTGCTTGGCGGTGCCGATACGCTGATGATCGGCCGTGTCATGTGGGACGAGTTCTTCAACGATGTCGACTGGCCGATGGCGTCTGCGGTGACGGTGGCGATGGTGCTCCTGTTGCTGGTGCCGATGGCGGTCTTCCAGTACTACCAGGTTCGTGAAATGGAGGGCAAGTCATGATCCGGCCCAATAAAGCGATATCGATCACCGTGCTCACGCTCGGCTTCATTTTCCTGTACGTGCCGATTCTGAGTCTGGTGATCTTCTCGTTCAACGAGTCCAAGCTGGTGACGGTCTGGAGCGGGTTTTCGACGCGCTGGTATGCGGCGCTGCTCGACGATACCGAGCTCCTGCAGGCGGCCTGGCTGAGCCTGAAGATCGGCCTGCTGACGGCGACCGCTTCGATCGTGATCGGCACGTGGGCCGGCTTCGTTATGGCGCGCTTCGGTCGCTTCAAGGGCTTTACGCTCTTCACGGGGATGATCAACGCGCCGCTCGTGATCCCCGAGGTCATCCAAGGCATCTCGCTGCTGTTGCTGTTCGTGGCGATGCAGCAGTTCCTCGGCTGGCCGAAGGGCCGCGGCATGCTGACGATCTGGATCGGCCACGTGATGCTGTGTATCTCCTACGTGGCGATCATCGTGCAGTCAAGGCTCAAGGAGATGAACCGCTCGATCGAAGAGGCTGCGCTCGATCTCGGTGCGACACCGCTCAAGGTCTTCTTCGTGATCACGATTCCGCTGATCTCGCAGGCGATCCTCTCGGGCTGGCTGCTCTCGTTCACCTTGTCGATCGACGATCTCGTGCTATCGGCCTTCCTGTCGGGCCCAGGGTCGACCACTTTGCCGCTGGTGGTGTTTTCACGAGTCCGGCTCGGGCTCAACCCAGAAATGAACGCGTTGGCGACACTCTTCATCAGCATCGTGACGGTTGGGGTGATCGTCGTGAACCAGATGCTGGTGTCGAAGGAACGCAGACGCGCGCGTGACATGCAGCTGGCGTTTGCGCCACTTCCGGTAGCGGCACCGGTAGCGGCCACGTCGGCCTGAAAAGTTCCACAAAGTCCTTTGAACCAGTTTGCGACGCAAGACACACTACGGAGAATGGTCATGAAGAAGAAGCTTATCTGCCTGCTGGTCGCGGCGACCTTGCCGGGGCTGGCAATGGCAGATTCGACGTCGAGCGAGATCAAGGCGCTCAAGGCGCAACTCGCCGCTTTGCAAAAGCAGGTCGATGCGCTCGAGCACGCCCAGGCCGCTGCACCGGCGCCGGCCGCGGCCGCGCCGGTGGTGGTGGCCGAGCCAGGGACCCCTGAATACGACAATGCCCCTGCGCATCTGACGAATGCAGATGTCGACCAGATGAAGACGCAGGCCGCCAACGAGCAGTTGAAGGTCGATTCGCTCAACGACGCGGCACAGACCGGACCGCTCGCGGGCCTGTCGGTGACGGGTTACCTCGACCCGACCTATATCTATAACCGCGCACAAAGTTCGTCGGGCTTCCTGTTCGCGAACCATGAGTCGGCCTACCAGTACTACAACAGTACCTTCGGCGACCTGTATCTCGACATCAAGAAGACCTTCGGGGTCGGCCCGATGGCGCCGTCGGCGGAAATCACCTTGATGCCGAACCGCGGCAACGGCATCACGCTGCTGACCAACGAGCATGGCGATATCGGCAACAACATCCTGAACACGGCGGTCATCAATGTCCCGGTTACGGCCGAATGGACGGCTGTGATTGGGTTGATCCCTAGCTTCGGCGGCTATGAAGTCCAGCAGTCGAACCTGATGAACACGCTGACCCACAACCTGCTGTATGACTTCTCCGATCCGGGCAGCTATGTCGGGGCAGGGGCAAACTATACGAAGGGTGACTGGGCGTGGAAGTTCTTCGTGGGTAACGAGCAGTACCGCACGTATGGCGCAGTCGCCAACAATGCGACCAACCAGTTCGGCGACCCTATCACGACCAGCAACAAGATCCCGACGTTTACGGCGCGCCTCGATTACACCGCCAACAGCCGGCTCGATGTCGGCGGTTCGGTCAATATCGGGCGTCAGACGCTGGGATCCACGCCGGCCGGTGTCGATGGCGATGGCAATCCGGTACCGGCAGCGTATGGTCCGGGTGGTCTGGGCAGCAGCGCATTCGGTACCTTCCTGTTCGGCGAAGTGGACATGACGTACACGACCGCCGACCTGTTGCTGAATGCCGAACTTGACTACGGTCAGCAGGAACATGCCGCGTTCAACGGTGGCCAGGCCCAGTGGTACGGGCTGTCGTTGCAGGCTCACCAGGGCTTCAACCTGCCGGTGCTGGGCCGCATGGGCTGGACGGCGCGGTACGACTACCTGGGCGACCACAAGAACGGTGGCGGTGGTGGCGGTGTGGCGCTCGACGGCTCGGGTGGCGATCCGTACAACGGCTTTGGCATTTCACGTGAATGCCTGGCCAACTCGGTCGCTGGCGGTGGCAATGGCAGCGATTGCAGTGGCGCGAACCGCCAGGACGTGGCTTTCGATCTGTTGTTCTACCCGACGGCACAGATCACCATCAAGGCAGAATACCGTCATGACTGGGCCAGCCAGAATGTCTTCCTGCGCAACGATGGTTCGTACTCGCGCAGCAACGACCTGTTCGGTACACAGCTGATCTACTCGTTCTGATGAAGTCTGCGGCCGTCTCCGGCCGGACTGTGTGATGTCGACAGTCCGGCCAGGGCGGCCGTTTTTACCTGCACTTTATGTTCAATATCGCAAACCAGCCGCATGAACCGTCGTGGTATGCCGCGACTGCCAACGACCGTCATCCTTATCCCTCGCTTGAAGGGACCGTCGACGCCGATGTCTGCGTGATCGGTGCGGGGCTCACGGGCATTTCGGCCGCACTGAATCTTGCCGAGCGTGGCTTCTCGGTGGTGGTGCTCGAAGCGTCGCAAGTCGGTTGGGGGGCGAGCGGCCGCAATGGCGGCCAGATGATTGCCGGGTATGCATGCGGGATGGATACATTTGCCGAGCAGCTCACCGAGGGCGAACTCCAGCATGTGTGGCAGATGGGGCAGGAGACTATCGACATCATCCGGCGCCGCGTTGATCGGCATTCGATCGATTGCGATCTGACCTTTGGTTATCTGCACGCGGGCAACAAACCACGCGATGAAACCGCCTTGATGGCGAGTCGCGACGAAGCCGCCACGCGTTTCGGCTATGACCGGCTGCATTGGGTTCCAAAAGCGGAAATGAACCGCTATGTGCAGTCGGATCGGTATATCGGTGGTCTCTATGACCCGGACAGCGGTCATCTGCAACCGTTGAACTACACGCTGGGTCTCGCGCGAGCAGCGCGCGGGGCGGGCGTACGGATTTTTGAAAATAGTCTGGTCACGTCGCTTGGCGAGCCCGCGAGCGGCAAGCATCGTGTATCGACCGCAAAGGGACAGGTGAACGCGAGTTTTGTGGTGCTCGCGTGTAACGCCTACCTCGGCGAACTGGCGCCGGCGACATCACGCAAGATCATGCCGGTGGGTACCTATGTGATTGCGACTGAGCCTCTTGGTCCGGTCCGCGGCGGAGCGCTGATGCCAGCCAACGCGGCCGTCTGCGACAGCCGGTTCGTGCTCGACTACTTTCGCATGTCGCCTGACGATCGGCTGCTGTGGGGGGGCAAGGTCAGTTATTCGACGATGCAGCCACCTAACCTGGCGCAGGCGATGCGGCGCGACATGTTGGCGACGTTTCCGCAACTGGAGGACGTCAAGATCGACTATGCGTGGGGTGGCTTCTGCGATATCACGATGAATCGTGCGCCGCATTTCGGGCGCCTGTCGCCAACCGTCTACTTTGCTCAGGGCTTCAGTGGTCATGGGGTCAATACCACGGGGCTGGCGGGTCAGCTGATCGCTGAGGCAATCGCCGGGCAGGCCGCGCGATTCGACCTGTTCGCGAAGCTCGAGCATCGCGACTTCCCGGGCGGCACGCTGCTGCGCACGCCGGCGCTCGTGCTGGCGATGGCGTGGTTCAGATTGCGCGACTGGTTATAGCCCGCAGAATATAGCCGGCCGGCAGCCACCCGCCAGGGTGGCGCGAAAACTCGGGATCACGAAACGCTCCTGGAGCGGGTCAACGCACGAAGGAGCTGCTTGGCGTCGCCACAGGAAAGCCCATTGCCCAGCGCGCCCATGAGAGAGCGCTGGGCGAGCGCTCATCGGGGCCAACGTGCGCCCTCAAGTTTGCTATTACCCTGTCGTTAACCCTTAGAAGACGGCGACCCAGCGCGCACCGATTAGCGTGCAGCGGCGTCGGGCATCGCGGCACCTTATCCAGGGCGGAGTCGCACGAGCGACCCAGCGGCACCTTACCCAGGTGCTGTTTTTTTTGTGCTTCTTTTTTCTTCAGCACGTCCATGCAAATTTTGTCGCTGCGCGACCGTAGTATCGGCGCGAAACTCGCGCTCCTCGCCTGCGGTGTGGTTGCCGTATTGTTTGCTGTGTTTGCCTGGTCGTTGACCCGCACGGCGGGTACGCTGGTCCGCGAACAGGCCGTCGCCTCGATCCAGGATCAGGACCGGGGCATCGCCGAGATGGTCGCGATGTACAACGCCAGTCTCGACGCTGAAGTTGGCCATTTCATGGGTCTGTTCACGAGTTTCCTGCCGTCGAGCTTCAGCCTCGACGAATCGCAGACCGTGGCAATCGGCGGCAAGCCAACGCCGACCATGAAGGCCGGCGACCAGACACTGAACCTCGATTTTTCGGTCCCCGACGCTTTCCTCGCACGCACCGGCGCGATCTCCACGGTCTTCGCACGGACCGGCGACGATTTCGTGCGTGTGACGACATCGCTCAAGCAGCAAAGTGGCGAACGCGCGATCGGCACCTTGCTCGATCGCAAGGGGCCAGCCTACGCGCTGATCCTCGGCGGCAAGCCGTACCTCGGTATCGCCAAGTTGTTCGGCAAGCAATACATCACCAAGTACCAGCCGGTGACTGATGCAAGCGGTCGTGTGATCGGCGCCCTGTTCGTGGGTGTCGATATCGGCACCGAATATGCGACCGTGCGCCAGACCATCCTCGACAAGAAGATCGGAGAGCGGGGCTACTTTTTCGTGCTCGACGCGTCGAACGGCCCGGGTCGCGGCAAGTTCCTCGTGCATCCCATCGCCGAGGGGCAATTACCCGACGATCCGGACGGGGTCTACAAACAGATGCTCCAGTCGAAAGATGGCACGATCGAGTTCAAGGGTGCCGACAGCGCCTCGGGTGGCGCGCTGCGCGACCGGATTGTGAGCTTCACCACCATACCCGAGTGGAAGTGGGTTATCGCGGGCAGTGCCGATCGCGATGAGTTGTTGGCCGGCGTGACGGGCGCGCGCAACCGGTTTATCGGTATCGCTGCGGCTCTGGTCATCGCGTTCGCGTTGTTCTTTGTCTACGTGACGCGCAAGCTCGTGAGCCAGCCGCTCGATCAGATCGTCGACTTGTCCGAACGCTTCGCCGAGGGCGACTTACGCGCCCGGCTGTTGAGTTCGCGCACCGACGAGATCGGGCGACTCATGAAATCGATCGACACAATGGGCAATGGGCTGGCAACGATCGTCTCTCAAGTCCGCGAGGTCGCAGTCGATATCTCGCGAGACACCGATTCGATCGCATCCGATAGCGGCAATATCGCCTCGCGTATCGCGACACAGGCGAGCAGCCTTGAGGAGACCGCCGCAAGCATGGAGGAACTGAGCTCCACGGTGCATCGCAATGCGGAGAATGCGTCGGATGCGAACCGGTTGGTGGCCACCGCATCGGGTGCCGCGCTTGAGGGCGGCACTGCCGTGACGCGCGTTGTGTCCACGATGGGCGAGATCGGCCAGTCGGCGAAACGGATCGCCGACATCACATCGGTGATCGAAGGCATCGCTTTCCAGACCAATATCCTTGCGCTGAACGCCGCAGTCGAATCGGCGCGGGCGGGGGAGCATGGCCGCGGTTTTGCCGTGGTCGCCTCCGAGGTTCGCGCGTTGGCCCAGCGCAGCGCCCAGGCCGCCAAGGAAATCGGTGCGCTGACCGACGAGTCGGTCGCCAAGGTCGAGCAGGGCTATCGCATCGCCGAGCAGGCTAGCGAGACCATGCGCGAGATTGTGTCGCGTGTCGAGCAGGTCAGCGTCATCATGGGTGAGATCAATATCGCCTCGCGTGAGCAATCAGCCGGACTCGAGCAGGTGAATCTCGCGGTCACGCAGATTGGTGAAGCGACCCAGCAGAATGCCGATCTCGTGGTGACTGCGGAACAGGCCGCCGCCGACCTGAAGGAGCAGGGCGCACGACTCGCGCAGGTCGTCAGTGTGTTCAAGGTGGCATAGGACGCGCGAGAGCGCGTGGAGCCGGGGATGACAGGGCGGCGCGGCGTGTCGGATAATCGCGATTGCCGCTACGCCTGATTCAGCAGCATCCTGCCGGACGCGCGCACGCGGCTTCCTTCTTAATATGGCCTGGTATCTCTATCTGATCGAATGCGCGGACAACAGCATCTATACCGGCATCGCGGTGGATGTCGACGCGCGTTATCAACAGCATCTCAATGGCACCGGCGCGCGCTATACGCGTTCGCACGCGCCTCGCCGACTGCTCGCCAGCTTTGCGATGGCTGACCGCTCGGCGGCGTCGAAGGCAGAGTATGCCGTCAAGAAGATGCCCGCCGCGGCCAAGCGGGCGTTGGCGGCGGGACGCATCCCCCTTCCGGTGCCGCCCACGCCCCTCATGCCACCTGACCAGGCCCCGGAGGCTTCGGTTGAACCGGTGTAGCAGGGCCCGCGACTGCGCAACGCGTGAGCGGTGAGAGTGGAGCCCTGCAAAGGGTTCGCGGCGGCTTTCGTGGCGATTGTCTTCAGGCGATTCGCTTGCCTCTTAGATACGTCGCCTTGGGCACGGGCATCGTACCCGCCAGACTGACGCGCACCATATCGGCTCGTAGACCCGGCTCGATGGCGCCCCGGTCATTCAATCCAGCCGCAGTGGCGGGCGTCGACGATACTGTCGCCATCGCACGTGGCAGTGTCCATCCCGCTACGCGGCTCAGGTCGAACGCCGCCATCAGCAGGCTTGACGGTACATAGTCCGACGAGAGGATATCGAGCAGGCCGTCTCGCGCGAGTTCGAGCGCCGAGACATTGCCCGAGTGCGAACCGCCTCGCACGACGTTGGGGGCGCCCATCACCGTAGCGAGACCTCGTCGGCGAGCTGCTTCGGCAGCAGCGAGCGTGGTCGGGAATTCGGAAATCGCGATGCCGTCTTCAGCCGCTTCCTCTACGTGTTCGACGAGCGTGTCGTCGTGGCTGGCGACGGGCACGCCTAGCGCGTTGCATCGTTCGATGATGGCGCGACGATGCGCATGCGCGAAACGTTCCTGTTGGTCGGCGAGTTCGACCAGCGCGGTGGCCATTCTCTCGTCGCTCCACTTTCCGTTGCGTTCCTGATACTGACGCCACTTCGCCGGGTCTTGCCATTGGCGCTGACCGGGGGTGTGGTCCATCACCGAGGCAAGGTGAAGATGCGGGTGACTGCTCAACTCATCGAATGCGTCGAGCACGTCGTCAGTCGCGACTTCGCAGCGCAGATGCAGATAGTGATCAGCGCGCAGCAGGCCTTGCGCGGACAGCCGTTCGAGTGCGGCCGCCGCATTGCGCTGAGTCTCCCGTCCACGCAAGCCGATATCGACGCGCGAGCCGATCGCCAGTGCGTCGAACACAGTCGTGATCCCGGCGGCGGCGACCTGCGCATCGTGAATCACGAACGCAGCGTCAACGTTCCAGAGCACACCGGGGCGCGGTGCAAGATGCTTCTCCAGATTGTCGGTATGTAGTTCGACGAGGCCGGCCAGCAGATAGTCACCGTGCCAGTCTTCCGCATCGGGCGCGCTCGTCGTGCCGTGGGCGACCTCACGAACCATCCCGTCCTCGATCTGGACCACGCCGACGAATTCTTCGTCCCGGCTGACGATCCGCGCGTTCTTGATCAACATCTTGCTGCTCCGTGGTCGATGTGTTTCAGCTAAGTCTGTCATGCGGCAGCGGCCGTCGCAACGGGTGTCAGTTTGAGCCGGCTCGTTGCGACCTTCGCGCGGGTGTTTTCATCGTGGAAGATACCCACGATGGCCGCACCGCGTTCACGGGCTTCGACGATCAGATCCGCCACTACATCGCGATTGTCTGCGTCCAGCGAGGCGGTAGGCTCGTCGAGCAGCAATACAGGCTGACCCGCAATGAGGCCACGTGCGATATTCACACGCTGCTGCTCGCCGCCTGAGAACGTCGCCGGCGCGAGTGGCCAGAGACGTGTGGGGATATTCAATCGAGCCAGCAGTTCGCTCGCACGCAGATGCGCGTCGGCCGGTTCGATGCCGCGGGCGATCAACGGCTCGGCCACGAGGTCGAGCGTCGATACGCGCGGAATCACGCGCAGGAACTGGCTGACGTAACCGATCACGTCGCGGCGTACCCGCATGATCTCGTGCGGCGCGGCACCGGTGATCGAGAGGTAGCGCTCGGCACGCGTATCGTCGCGCAACATAATCGCGCCGGTCGACGCGAGGTAGTTGCCATAGAGGCACCGCAACAACGTGCTCTTGCCCGCCCCTGAAGGGCCGACGAGGACGATGCATTCGCCGCGCGAGACATCAAGATCGACGCCATTGAGTGCCGCAATTCGCAGGCCGCCCTGCGTGTGCAGCGTGAATGTCTTCTCGACGCCGCGAGCGCGCAGCATCAACCGGGCATCGGTCAGAAAGGGGGATTCGATCCCGGGGGGGGACATGTTGCGCTCCGAATGAACATTCATACCGGCAATACCGAGGACACCAGCAGTTGCGTATAAGGATGCTGCGGATCGTCGAGGACCTGATCGGTCAGGCCGGCTTCGACGACACGGCCGCCTTGCATCACCATTAAACGATGAGCCAGCAGGCGCGCGACTCCGATGTCGTGGGTGACGATCATGCAGGCCAGATGAAGCTGCGAGGTTAGTGTGCGCAGCAAGTCGAGCAGGCGCGCCTGGACGGACACGTCGAGCCCCGCCGTGGGTTCATCCATCAGCACAAGTCGAGGCCCGGTGACGAGATTGCGCGCGATCTGCAGGCGTTGCTGCATGCCGCCCGAGAACGAAGCGGGCAAGTCGTCGATCCGCTGGGTATCGAGTTCGACGCGCCCCATCCAGTTGGTTGCGGTCTCGCGGATCTGCCCGAAGTGACGCGCGCCGACAGCCATCAACGGCTCGCCGATATTTGCGCCGGCCGAGACACCGGCGCGCAGGCCATCACGGGGGTTCTGTTCGACGAACCCCCACTCGGTGCGCATCAGCAACCGGCGGCGTGGCTCGGACAGACTCAGCAGGTCGAGTGAGGCGCCGTATGTGGTCGTGTAGCTCAAGGTGCCGCTGTCAGCCTGGGTACGTAGCGCGATCGTGTTCAGCAGGGTCGACTTGCCCGAGCCCGATTCCCCGACCACGCAGAGGACTTCGCCCGGATAGAGATCGAAGCTGACGTCGGTACAGCCGATCCGCGCGCCGTAACGCTTGCCGAGGCCGCGTGCGCTTAAAAGCGGGGTCATGTCGGCTCTCCGGAGACGGGGCTTCTGGGCATCGCGCGCGCGGCCAGATGCTGATCCGCTTGCGCCGCGTGAGTCGCGTCGTGCGCGGCAACCTGATCCTGGCAGTAGTCGCTGTCCGAGCAGACGAACATGCGCTTGCCCTTGTCGTCGACGATCATCTCGTCGAGATAACTCTCGCGCGAGCCGCACAGCGCGCAGGCATGATCCCAGCGCTCGATCTCGAACGGATGGTCGTCGAAGTCGAGGCTGCGCACGCGGGTAAAGGGTGGAATGGCATAGAGGCGCCGTTCGCGGCCCGCGCCGAATAGTTGCAGGGCCGGGTTCATATGCATCTTCGGATTGTCAAACTTTGGGATCGGCGAAGGCGAGCTCAGATAGCGATCGTTCACCATGACCGGATAGTCATAGGTCGTGGCGATGCTGCCGTGGCGCACGATGTCTTCATAGAGCTTGACGCTGATCAGGCCGTAGTCTGAGAGCGCATGCAGCTTGCGGCACTCGGCGACACGCGGCTCGAGCCGGTAGAGCGGCTCTGGCATCGGCACCTGGTAGACGAGGATCTGGCCGGCGGTGAGCGGCGTTTCCGGAATCCGGTGGCGCGTCTGAATGATCGTGGCCTCGACGGTGCGCGTGGTGGTTGGCACGCCGGCCGTGCGCGCAAAGAAGCGGCGGATGTTGACCGCATTCGTGGTCTGGTCGGAGCCCTGGTCGATCACTTTCAGGGTGTCGGTCCGGCCGATGATGGCGGCCGTCACCTGGATCCCGCCTGTACCCCAGCCATAGGGAAGCGGCATTTCGCGTGAACCGAACGGCACCTGGTAGCCGGGCACGGCGACCGCTTTCAGCAACGAGCGTCGGATCATGCGTTTGGTCTGTTCGTCGAGATAGGCGAAGTTATAGCCGCTGACTGCGTCGTCGTCGCGGGTCATCGGGTTCGGGTCGCGGCTGTTCATGCTGCGTCCTCCTCAGGCAAGGCGTCGTCTGCCTGCGCATGCACAGCGCGCAGTCGGCGAACCAGTTCGAGTTCCGACTGGAAGTCGACGTAATGGGGCAGTTTCAAATGCTGGATAAATCCCGAGGCTTCGACATTGTCGCTGTGATACAGCACGAACTCGGGATCCTGCGTGGGCGCGTGGATCGTCTCGCCCAGTTCTTCAGCACGCAGGGCGCGATCGACCAGCGCCATGGCCATGACCTTGCGTTCGGAGTGGCCGAATGCGAAACCATAGCCTTGGGTAAAGGTCGGTGGGACAGTTGTGCTGCCCGCGAACTGGTTGATCATCTGGCACTCGGTGATCTCGATATCGCCGAGTTCGATCGGGAAGCCGAGCTCGGCCACTTCCATTTCGACCGTGACCTGGCCAAAGCGGATTTCGCCCGCGAACGGATGACTGTGCGCGTAACCGCGCTGCGTCGCGTACCCAAGCGAGAGCAGGAAGCCTTCATCGGCGCGCGTCAGGTTTTGCAGGCGGGTCGGGCGATCGGCCGGCATCGACAGTGGCTCGCGTGAGAGGTCGCCGGGCTCAGGGGCATCCGCACGCGGTGCCTCCTGTTCGATCAGGCCTTCTGCGTTCAACAGCGAGACGACGCGTGGCATCGTCTGTGTTCGTGCGGCTGATACGGTTGTGCGGGTCGACGGCGCGGCTGGCACCGGTTGCAGCTTATCGGGCTGATGTTCGGCCTGGTGCTCGGCTAACAAGGCAAAGTCGAGCAGCCGTTGCGTGTAGTCATACGTCGCCCCCAGCATCTGGCCGCCTGGCACATCCTTGAAAGTGGCCGAGATGCGGCGCTGGAGTTCCATGCGCCCGGTGTCGATCGCGCAGGTGTAGCCGAAGCGGGGCAGTGTCGTCCGATAAGCGCGCAGCAGAAAGATCGCTTCGACAAGATCGCCGGCGGCCTGCTTGATCGCGAGCGCGGCGAGCTCTTCATCGTAGACCGACCCCTCGGTCATCACGCGCGCCACGGCAAGCCGCATCTGCTCACGGATCTGTGCCACGCTGAGTTCCGGTTGCGCGGTGTCACCGCGCCGGGCCTTGTCGAGCAAGCGCCACGAAGCCTCGATGGCGCGCTCGCCTCCTTTGACAGCGACGTACATCAGTTCAGCTCCACAAGGGTCGTGCGCGGAATGCCGATCACGGCACGTCCGCACATCAGGTAACAATCGATCCCACAGGGGAAGACGGGCGCGAGCGCGGCGCGGGCATGCCAGAACGCATCGGGGATGCCGGCCGGCGCAATAGACGCGTAGGTCTCGATGCCCGGACCGCTCAACGTCAGGGGCCGGCCGCCTTCAAACGCGTCGACGCGAATCAGGACGGTCGCAGAGCGATCGGGTGCTTCAGGATCGCCGAGCGCAAAGGTCTCGGGGTCAGGCACGGTCGCCGGGTCGTGGATATAGGCAAACGCGGCGTGGCCGGCAGCGTCGACGAGCGGAGCGCCGGTGTGAAAACGCAGAGTCGAGGCAAGCGCGTCGTCACGAGTCTGCAGCCAGATGGGCGTGGCGTAGTCGCCGAGTGTCAATAAGGCCGCGATCGCCGCGCCCGGTACATGGGCAAGCATGCCACTGGTGTCGAACGTCGTGTCGATCCAGCCGGTCGTGCCCGGCCGCGCGAGGGTGTCGAGCAGCACGCGGAACACAGCTTGCGCATCGTGGACTGGGTCGGCAAAGCCGGGTGCAAGGCTTTCGAGAGACAGGAAGGTATCGGTCATTATTCGCCTCGCACCATGGTGAAGAATTCGACGCGCGTGGAGGCCGCATCGGTCTGGCGTTCCAGGCGTTGCGCTTCGAGGCGGCGGCCCACGGGCACGAGCAGATGCACGCGAAGGGCCTCGTATCGTTCGGGGGTCTGGAGCAGGGCATCCGCGAGGGCGGCGAGTTCGGCACGGCGTTTGTCGCGACCCAGTTGATAGGAGATGCCGACAGGGGAGGCGGGGCGCGGGGCAGGGTCGTTGCCGATATCGCGGGCATCGCCGTGATCGGCGCCGCTCACGCCGGCACTCGTAGGCGACGTTGCGACGAGCTTGAGCCGCAAGACCGCCCGCGTGACGGTCGCCTCGCCGGAATTGAACGGATCGCCTGTGCCGCCCGTGCGAGCACGCACCATCGCGAGGCCAGTCTCGGGGGCACGCAACCAGTCGAAGGTCGGGCGGGGCGTCTGCCCGAACACGGCGTCGAGGCCAGTATCGAGTTCGGTACGCGTGGCACGGGCCAGCAGCGCGAGCCAGGCGCGGCGTTCAACTGCCTGGCCGGAGAGGGGGGTGTTCATCGCTTCCATCCTTCGCTGAGCGCTCGCGAGCCTGAACAGGACAGGCGGATTCTGTAGGGCATCGTCATTGCTTCGCGCTCGTTTGCTCGTTGCGTTTCGAGGAAATGTGTCTAAACGTCTAGACGACTTGGATCGCATGTTAACATGCAGTCGAGTGCTTTGCATGGGCTTTCACATTTGCATCATGGCTGCGCCACTACAATGTATGCAGCAATTGAAGCGGACTGGAATGACAACACGATGAAACTCAGCGATAGCGGAACGGGTGGTGCGCCGGACACGATGTCGGATCTCGGCGGGGGCAGGGTCGAGCGCGGCGCAGGCGTCGCCGTATGGCGTCAGATCGAGCAGACCTTGGCCGCGGAAATTGCCGCGCGTGGCTTCGGCGAGGACGGCCGGCTACCGAGCGAGGGCGAGCTCGCGAAGCGCTTTGGCGTGAACCGGCATACCGTGCGCCGCGCGATGCTGGGTCTTGCCGCACAGGGGCTCGTGAGCGTCGAACAGGGCCGCGGCACGTTTGTTCAGCCCGGTGCGATCGACTACCAGATCGGTCGGCGCACGCGTTTCACGGAGAACCTGCGTCAGCAGAGTCATGTGACGAGCGGCAAGATCTTTTCGACCGCGCGGGTCAAGGCGGAGCCCGTGGTCGCCAAGGCTCTCGGCCTGCGCGCGGGCACCTTTGTGTATCGCGTCGAGTCGCTGCACGAAGCCGATGGTGTGCCCTTGACTTATGCGCGCAGCTGGTATCCGGCTGCGCGTTTCCAGGATTTGCCCGAAGCGCTCGTGCGGACACAGGGCGGTATTTCGGCCGCGCTGGCTGAGTTTGGCGTCGACGATTACTCGCGGCGCTGGAGCCGGATCGGCAGCATGCTGCCGGACGCCGATATCGCACGACGCCTCAATATCAACCGACAACAACCCGTGCTGTGGGTCGAGAATGTCGATGTCGATCCAGCCGGGGTACCGATCAAGTACGGGATCACGCACTTCGCGGCAGATCGCGTCCAGTTGTATGTGGAGCAGGATCAATGAGCGAAGACGGACACCCGGCAGGTACATCCGACAAGCCGTCGGCATTGGGCGGCGTAGCACGGCTCGCGGCAAGGGACTTCGCGTCCGATAGCGGGCGGCCAGGCCTGGACGCCATGCCGGGTGGACGGGGCGCCGCGCTGTGGTCGGCCTCGAGCCGCTTCGCGATTTACTACGCACCTTCGGAAGACTCGCTATGGTGGCGAGCCGGATGTCACTGGCTCGGTCGCGATCCGCAGACGGGCGAAACCTTCGAGCCTCCTGTCGTTGCTGAACTGGCCGCCCGCGGTCTTGATGTTGCCGGCCTTAGTCGCGCGCCGCGCCGCTATGGCTGGCACGGCACGCTCGTGGCTCCTGCACGTTGCGCTGCGAACGTGACGCCTGACGATGTCTTGCACGAGGCACTTGAGTGGGGCCGCCAGCAAAAGTGTTTCGAGCTGCCGGTCGAAGTCGCGTCGCTCGGTCGTTTTGTGGCGCTACGCCCCCAGGACGCTGATGGTGCAGCGGCAATGGCGGCTATCGCGGCGGATGCCTTGCGCACCCTCATGCCCTTGCGCGCGATGGCGACCGAACAGGAACGCCAGCGCCGTCTTGAAGCTGACCTCACGGCGCGTCAGCGCAAACTACTCGAGCGCTGGGGCTATCCGTACGTACTCGACGAATTTCGTTTCCATATGACGCTGAGCGACTCGATTGCCGACGCGAGCCAGCGCGATATTGTGCTCGACTGGTGGCGGGAACAGGCACCGACGCTCGGGCCGCTTGCCGTCGATGGCGCTGCACTGTTCGTTGAACCCGAGCCGGGTGCACCGTTTGCGTTGTGGGCGAGGCTGCCTTTTGGCAGCCAGCGATGAGGGGGTAGTCGATGAGCGGTCGCCTGGTCTACGTCATGGGTCCGTCGGGTGCGGGAAAAGACACGCTGCTGGCCTTCGCGCGTCAACAACTCGCGGGCAGCCACGTCTTGTTTGCGCATCGCTATATCACGCGCACGGCGGATGCCGGTGGCGAAAACCACGTCGGCCTGAGTGTCGAAGAGTTTGATGTGCGCGCGGCACTCGGCCTGTTCGCGCTCCAATGGTCGAGCCATCAGTTGCGCTACGGAATCGGCATCGAGATCGATGACTGGCTCGAGTGCGGGTGCACGGTTGTCGTCAATGGGTCACGCGGCCATTTGCTCGAGGCGCTCGACCGCTATCCGACGCTCGACGTGATTCAGATCGAGGCGCATCCGGCCGTGCTGGCGGCGCGGCTGTCGGCGCGTGGTCGCGAGAGTGCGGAGCAGGTTCAGGCACGCCTCGCGCGACGCATTGCCGTGGCGCTGCCGTCCAGCGTCTCGATGACCACGATCGACAATTCGGGCATGCTCGAAGACGCGGCGCGTTCGTTGCTGGATCTGTTGAGCACGCCTTGAAGGATATGTTTTAAAGGACATGCAACGAGGGGCTCTCTTCCGATGAAGAGGGCGCTGGATGAGGCCGATGAAGCGCCTCATCTGACGCGCTTCAGATCATCCGCTTGCGCAGCCAGGCGGACCCCATGTCGATGCAGACCACCACCACGATGATGATCAGCATAATCGCCGAGGTCTGTGCGTAGTTGAACGAGCGAATCGCCTCGTACAGGGACACGCCGATACCGCCTGCTCCCACCATGCCGACCACAGTCGCTGAACGCACGTTCGCTTCGAAGCGATACAGAGCATAGGAGACCCAGAGCGGCATGACCTGCGGCAACACGCCATAGACGATCTCGTCGATGCCACGCGCACCGGTCGCGCGCACGCCGTCCGCCGGGCGAGGATCGCTGGCTTCGACGGCTTCGGCAAACAGCTTGGCGAGCACGCCGGTCGTATGCACCCAGAGAGCGAGCGCACCGGCAAACGGCCCGAGTCCGACCGCGACGATAAACAACATCGCGAAGACCATTTCATTGATCGCGCGGCACGCGTCCATCGCGCGCCGCACTGGATGCACGACCCAGGCCGGCGCCATGTTCGAGGCACACATCAGGCCCAGCGGCAACGCGCAGACGATCGCGAGCATCGTGCCCCAGATCGCGATCGAGACGGTCGTCCACATATCCGCGAGATAGTTGCGCCAGTCAGCGAAGTCGGGCGGGAAGAAATCACGCGTGAACTGCGACATATTGCCTGCGTCGCGCACCAGGTCGAGTGGGCGCATGTCCGCCCCATGCCACGCCGCGCCTAGTACCGCGATGGCCACGACCCAGCCGAGCAATCCGAACCAGCTGTGCTTGCGGTCCGGCTGGACGGGCATGGCCTGCCGCGGGGCGCTCTCACGGCGCGCGGCGCGGGGTGGCGAACTGCCTGGGTCGCTGATGCCCTCGTGTTCGTTGCCATCGATGCGGCCCACAAAACCGTCGGCCGCATAGGCCGCCACCCCACCCGCAGCCGCGCGCGCTTCGCGCGTCGAATCGGAGCCGGGCTGCTGTGTCATTGCTTGGTGGCCGCACCGTCGTTGAGCGCAGCGAGCTGCGCATCGATCGAGACGATCTGCGTCTTCTTGTCGTCGTCCGACAAGTGGGTATCGGAAGCAATCTTTTCGCGGCTCTGGAACAAAGCCAACTGGCGGATCGGCACAAGCTGACGATTACTTGAAGCAGCGAAGCCCGAATAGCCCGAGATGCCCTGCATGATCTGCTTTTCGCGCGGATCGGTCTTCGCGTAGTTGTCGAAGAACTTCTGCAGCTTCGCCTTGGTGTCGGGCGCCAGGTCCTTGCGCCAGAGCAGCGGATCCGATGGGATGAGCGGTGAGGTCCACAGCACCCGGATCTGCGCGAGCTTGTCGGGATGCTGCTGCTTCAGTGTCTCGAGCATGTCGGTGTTATTCGTCGCGACATCCACCTGGTTGTTGATCACGGCCAGTGCGTTCGCTTCGTGACTCGAGGGATTGGCGGACTTGAAGAACGTCTTCGGATTGATATGGTTTTTCGAGAAGATGTAGTACGACGGTACGAGCGTGCCTGAAGTCGATTCAGGGTCCCCCATGCCGAAGTTGATGTTCTTGCCGTTCTTGAGCACGTCGTCGAGTCTCTTGTACGGGCTCTTCACATTGGTGATCAGCACCGAGTGATAGCCGGCTTCTCCATTGCTGTACGTGACCTGCGTAAACACCTCGCCGCCCGCGCGGTCGACGGCTTCGATAGCAGACTTGTTGCCCATGAAGGCGAGCTGCACCTTGTTGAAGCGCATGCCTTCGATGACGCCTGAGTAGTCGGTCGCGAAGAAGGGCTTGATGTCGAGCCCGGTCTGCTTGTGCATGTCGTCGATCAACGGCGCCCAGCGCGCCCTGAGGGCCGACGACGAATCTGTCGAGATGATGCCGAAGTTCAGCGTGTCGGCATGGGCACCGAAGCTGGCAAACGAGGCCAGCGCGGTAACGCCGACGAGCAACGTGGAGAGCAGTTTCATCGTGATTTAGGCGAGGGCGGAAGAGGGGAGGTCGGCTGGCAAGGGCTGCGTGCCTATGTCGGAAAGCGCGTTCGCAGGGGTTGCAGCGCTTGTGTCGGCGCAAGCCGGATTGCTCGCCGGCATGCCGAGCAGTTCGTCGGCTGCGCTGCCGTAGAGCTGCTTGACCAGCGCGGGGGTCAGCTTGTCGGATGGGCCGTCATAGACGACCTTGCCTTGCGACAGCGCGATCGTGCGTGCGCAGTACTTGAGGGCGACGTCGAGCTGATGCAGCGATACGAGTACTGTCAGGCGATGTTCGCGGTTCAGTGCCTGCAGCAAGTCCATCACCCGTCGCGACGATTCCGGATCGAGCGAGGCGATGGGTTCGTCCGCCAGAATGATTTGGGCGCGCTGGACAAGTGCCCGGGCAAGCGCGGCGCGTTGCTGCTGACCACCGGATAGCGTGCTCGCGCGTTCATACGCATGCTCGGCAATACCGACTTCGGCGAGCGCATCGAGCGCGAGTGCGCACTCTTCGGCTGGAAAGCGTGCGAGCAGATTGCGCCACAGGGGTTGGCGGGCGAGTGCGCCGATCAGCACATTGGTCCGCACGCTCAGGCGGCCGACCAAATTGAACTGCTGGAAGACGAAGGCGATGTCGCGGCGAATCCGGCGCACTTCGCGCACGATCTTGCCGTTGCGCTGAATCGGCCGCCCGAGGATATCGATGGTCGACGGGCACGGGTCGGGTTGGCTGAATGCGGCGATATGCCGGAGCAGGGTTGATTTGCCCGAGCCGGACGCACCGATCAGCGCCACCATTTCGCCGGGTGCGATGCGCAAATCGATACTGTCGAGCCCTTTTCGGCCGTTCGCGAAAGTCTTACTGAGCCGCTCGATGCGGATCGCGTCATCCATGCTTGCCTCACAGGCTGACCCCGACCCGCGTGGCCGGAGGAATCGAGTGCATTCTAGGAAGCGTGTGTGACGGTTCAGTGAATGTAGGGATGTCTAGACGAATTTAGGCGAAGTGCCGCTGCAGGCGGCGATCCGGCCCTACGAAATGTGGCCTGATGCCCCACGACGGGGAAATTCACCCGCGAAGGGCGACCATTGCAGAGACCCGCTGCGCCGCTGCCTGCAGAGGGGGCAGGAAGTCGCGAATCATTTGCTTGGCGGTGCTGCGTTGTGCATTGCCACTCACATTCATTGCCGCAATGATGCGGCCCTGACGGTCGCGAATCGGCGCCGACAGCGAGATCAGGCCGACTTCTAGCTCCTGATCGACGATCGCCCAATTTTGTTCGCGAACCTGGGCAATGATCCGTTTCAATTCTGCCGGGTCGGTGACGGTCCGAGGGGTGCGTTGTTTGAGTTCGGACGCCTCCAGCAGCGTATCGAGCTTCGCGTCGTCGAGCCCGGCGAGCAATACGCGTCCCATCGAGGTGCAAAACGCAGGGAGCCGGCTGCCGGTCGCGAGGTTGATCGCGATGATCTTCTGTGTCGGCACGCGCAGCACATAGACGATATCGGTCCGGTCGAGCACCGAAGCCGAACAGCTCTCGTGGACTTGTGCGACGAGGTGCTCCATCACAGGCTCGGCCAGATTCCAGATCGGCATCGAGGTCAGATAGGCAAAACCGAGGTCGAGGATTTTTGCAGTCAGGCGAAATTGGCGTCCATCCGCGACGACGTAGCCGAGCGTTTGCAGCGTCAGCAAGATCCGGCGCGCGGCTGCACGCGTCAGGCCCGCGGCTGCGGCGACTTCCGAGAGCGTTTGCGAGGGGCGTTGCGCATCGAACGCACGGATGACCGCGAGACCGCGAGCGAACGATTGCACGAACGAGTCACCGGGCCGTTCGGCTGTTTCACCGCGTTCATCGACCGGAGAGACGCGTGTGGACGTCGACGCGGAGCCCGATTCCGGACCCTGCGGCGCGGCAGTGGGGCCGGTCGCGCCCGTCGCTTTGTCAGCCGGGGAATCGATGCGTGTATCGGCGCGGGCATCGTGATCGGATGGGTGCGGCATCGTCAGACTCTGTTCGGTAAAGGGGAATCGCGCCTTGACACCGGTTGGCGCGAATCAATACTATCGCATAAATCGTTCGCTAAACGAATCTATGTGCGTATAGCGAACTTTATCCATACGCACGGTAGAGGATGACAGGATGATCGACAAGATCTTTGCTTCAGTGGCGGCGGCTGTGGAAGGTATCAGCGACGGTTCGACGGTGATGATTGGCGGCTTCGGCACGGCGGGCATGCCCTCCGAACTGGTCGACGGCCTGATCGATTCGGGCGCACGCGACCTGACGATCGTCAGCAATAACGCGGGCAATGGCGAGATCGGTCTCGCGGCGCTGCTCAAGGCGCGCCGCGTGCGCAAGATCATCTGCTCGTTCCCCCGGCAATCCGATTCGTATGTGTTCGACGGCCTGTTTCGCGCGGGTGAGATCGAACTCGAAGTGGTGCCGCAGGGCAATCTTGCCGAGCGGATTCGCGCGGCGGGCGCCGGCATCGGCGGCTTCTTCACGCCGACCGCCTACGGCACGCTGCTCGCGGAGGGCAAGGAGACGCGCTTGATCGACGGCCGTCACTACGTACTCGAGTCGCCCTTGCATGCGGATGTCGCCTTGATTAAGGCCTATAAGGGTGACCGCTGGGGCAACCTCATCTATCGCAAGACCGCGCGCAACTTCGGGCCGATCATGGCGATGGCCGCCAAGACGGCGATCGTCCAGGTCTCGGAAGTCGTGCCGCTCGGCGCGCTCGATCCGGAGCACATCGTGACGCCCGGCATCTTTGTTCAGCGAGTGGTGCAGGTGCAGGCCGCCGCACCCGCCACAACCGCGCAAGCTGCCTGAAAAGAGACAACCATGAAAAAACTGACTCGTGATGAAATGGCCCGGCGCGTCGCGCAGGACATTCCCGAAGGTGCTTATGTGAACCTCGGCATCGGGGTGCCGACACTTGTCGCCAACCATCTGGCGGCCGACCGCGAAATCTTCCTGCAGAGCGAGAACGGTCTGCTCGGCATGGGGCCGGCCCCGGCGCCCGGTGAAGAAGACGATGAACTGATCAACGCCGGCAAGCAACACGTGACCTTGCTGACCGGCGGCTCGTTCTTCCACCACGCGGACTCGTTCGCGATGATGCGCGGCGGCCATCTCGACTATTGCGTGCTCGGTGCGTTTCAGGTGTCCGTCAAGGGCGACCTTGCGAACTGGCACACGGGTGCGCCCGATGCGATTCCGGCCGTGGGTGGCGCGATGGACCTGGCGATCGGCGCGAAGCAAGTGTTCGTGATGATGGAACATTTGACCAAGGGCGGCGAGAGCAAGATCGTCGCCGAATGCACCTATCCTCTGACCGGCATCGGTTGCGTGGCCCGTATCTATACCGACCTCGCAGTGATCGACGTAACGCCCGAGGGACTGGTCGTGCGAGAGATCCTGGCAGACCTCTCGTTCGAGGAACTCGGAAAGCTCACGGGCGTGCCGCTGCGTTATGACCCGCTGAATAGCGCCGTGCGCAACGCTGCCTGAAGACCGCAATCCTCTCAAGAGTAACCATGACTGAAGCATTTATCTGTGATTCGATCCGTACGCCGATCGGGCGTTACGGCGGTGCACTGTCGTCGGTACGGGCCGACGATCTCGGCGCAGTCCCCTTGCGCGCCTTGCTGGCTCGCAATCCGGACCTAGATCCCGCGGCGATTGACGACGTGATCTACGGCTGTGCCAATCAGGCGGGCGAAGACAATCGTAATGTCGCGCGCATGTCGCTGTTGCTCGCAGGCCTGCCTTTGTCGGTGCCGGGTAGTACGGTCAACCGTCTGTGCGGCTCGGGCATGGATGCGGTCGGGATCGCTGCGCGATCGATTCGCGCTGGTGAGAACACGCTGATGATTGCCGGCGGCGTTGAGAGCATGAGCCGCGCGCCGTTCGTGATGCCGAAGGCTACCTCGGCCTTCGCGCGTCAGGCGCAGATCTACGATACGACGATCGGCTGGCGGTTCGTGAATCCGCTAATGAAACAGATGTACGGTGTCGATTCGATGCCCGAGACGGGCGAAAACGTGGCGAAGCAATTCGGCGTCTCGCGCGAAGACCAGGATGCGATGGGTTTGCGCAGCCAGCTCAATGCATCGCGTGCGCAGAAGGACGGCACGCTCGCGCAGGAAATTGTGTCGGTCTCGGTGCCGCAGAAAAAGGGTGATGCGATTGTCGTCGAGCGTGACGAACATCCGCGCGAAACCAGTCTTGAAGTGCTTGCGAAGCTCAAGGGCGTCGTGACACCGGATGGCAGCGTAACGGCGGGCAATTCGTCGGGCATCAACGATGGTGCGGTGGGACTCTTGATTGCGAGCGAAGCCGCGGCCAAGCGTTTCGGCCTCACGCCGCGCGCGCGCATCCTGGGGGTGGCGACGGCAGGGGTTGAGCCGCGCATCATGGGAATCGGGCCGGCGCCCGCTTCGCAGAAGCTCATGGCTCGCCTGGGCATGACGATCGACCAGTTCGACGTGATCGAACTCAATGAAGCGTTTGCGTCGCAAGGTCTTGCTGTGCTGCGCACGCTCGGCGTGGCCGATAACGATCCGCGTGTGAACCCCAATGGCGGCGCCATCGCGCTAGGCCATCCGCTTGGCATGTCCGGCGCGCGGCTCGTGGGCACGGCGATGTATCAGCTGCAACGCATACAGGGCCGCTTTGCGCTCTGCACGATGTGCATCGGCGTGGGGCAGGGCATCGCTATGGTGATCGAGCGCGTTTGACGCTCGGAACCTGGCGTCTTGGGCCCTAAGCTGAAGTCCAAGGTCCAAGGTCCAAGGTCCAAGGTCCAAGGTCCAGGGTCCAAGGTCGGCGCTCGGTATTCGACGTCGCCTAGTAGGCGAACTTCAGGTAGTTCTCTGAGTCCGCGAGCGCGGCGGCGTCTTCCACCTGGGGCATATGACGCAGCAGACGCTTGCCACGCGCGCTTAACGACTGATAGATGTCGCGCGGTACATCGATCTGGACTTCGGGCCGGAAATACCAGCTCCGGCTATAGCCGATCACCACCATCGGGCGCGGTTCTTCCGTGTTGTTCGGAGTGCCCCGATGCAGCGCTCGCACATCGCGGATCATCACGTCGCCAAGTTGCATCGCGATCGAGTGCAGCGGCAGTTCGCCGCGCTCGTAGGCCTGCATGGCTTCGTCCTTGTCCATCCGATGTGTGCCCAGTGTGGTTTCGAATGGGCCATTCTCGGGCGTCACATCACAGAGTGGAAAGTTCACCGCGAGCTGGAACGACGGCGTCTCCGCTTCGCCATCGAATAACGCGGGTGTGTCACGATGAATGTCCTGATACGTCGAGCCTTTGAGGGGCGTGTCCGTCGCAAGCTGGCACATGACCGGATCTTCGCCCGCGACCCGTTCGACGATTGCGAGCACATCCGGATCGCAGAAGATCGACTCGTCTGCGAACAGACCCATGAAAGGCAAGGTGATGTAGTGCCGGTTTTCACCGCGCACGGCCGTCGCCTGGTTGGCGATCCGCGCGGCGAGCAAGGGCCTGAACGCGGCTTGCCACTTGTGCAGGGTGTCTTGGGAAAAGTGCTGCTTGAGCACGACCAGGCCATCGCGCTCGAAGTCGCGTGCAAACTGCTCATGCTCGTCGTCGGTATAACGGTTCACAACGGTCTCCGGAGCAGGGAGCGATGCGTCGGTCAAAATGCCGGACTGTTTGTTCTGCTCCACTTCCACTATAGCTAAAACCGCGCGCGATGCCGAGCGAAGACACCGTTGTGCGGTGCATCACGCCCGTCGCACTTGCATCGGGGCATGAACTCGTCGAGACTTGGGGACTCTCGACAAAGGGGTTCTCTGATGCAATTGCGTGAACTTGGAACGTCTCAGCTGAAGGTCGCACCGTTGATGTTCGGCGGTAACGTGTTCGGATGGACCGCCGACGAGGCGACATCCCTGTCACTGCTTGACGCATTGTCCGATGCCGGGCTCAACTTCATCGACACCGCCGATGTCTACTCGGCATGGGCGCCCGGCCATGAGGGTGGTGAATCCGAAACGATTATCGGCAAGTGGTTCAAGCGCACAGGCAAGCGCGACCAGGTCGTGTTGGCTACCAAGGTCGGTGCGCTCGCGACGCGACCGGGTCTTGCACGCGACAACATCCTTAAGGCGGCCGATGACTCGCTACGGCGCTTGCAGTCCGATTACATCGACGTCTATTTCTCTCATCGTGACTTCGCCGACTCGGCCTCGCTCGAGGAGACACTCGGGGCGTATCAGACACTGATTGAGGCAGGCAAGGTTCGCGTAATCGGCGCATCGAACTTCACGGGCGCGCGCTTGCGCGAGGCTGCGGAGGTGAGCAAGCGAACGGGTCTGCCCGCCTATCAGGTGATCCAGCCCGAATACAATCTTTACGACCGGGCCGAATACGAGCGCGAGTCGGAGCCTGCTGCGAAGGAGCTGGATCTCGCGGTGGTGACTTACTTCTCGCTTGCACGCGGCTTTCTGAGTGGCAAGTATCGTTCGCTCGACGATCTGCACAAAAGCCCGCGGGGCAGCGGCGTGGAACACTATCTGGACAAGCGCGGCCAGGGCATTCTGGCGGCGCTCGATGCCGTGTCGAAACGGCATGGCACCACGCCTGCCACGGTCGCGTTGGCGTGGCTGATCGCACAGCCCAGTGTCACCGCGCCGATCGCGAGCGCTACTTCACTTGAGCAGCTCAAGTCACTCGTGGCGGCGACAGAACTCAAGCTTGAAGGGGCCGACCTCAAGGAACTGAATCAGGCGAGTGCGTAGTTGAGATTTGATGGGCGAGTCGAGATGGGCGCTTAGTCGCAGTCGACGAGCGGCCCGAGGTGGGTGCCTGGTCGATCTTGACGGACGTGCCGAGGCAAGTGTGTAGTTGGGGTCGATGCATATGCGCCAAGGTGGGTGTGGGCTGGCCGTTCGCGTGTCTGCGCAGTGAGCGGGTGGCTTGCACTTGATCGGTGCGGCCATGCGCGTATTTTGCGCGGAGCGCGCGCTTTTTGGGCCACGCACACGTCGTATTCATGCTTTTCGGGTGAGCGCTTCCGATTGCTGAAGGTCGAGGGCCGGTGCTGTCACAGGCGCTACGGCGGCGCAAAATCGTCTCCCGCCGATTCGCTGCGCTGCCATGTCCGTCAAGGCTTGCCCAAGCGGGGGGGCGGATGAAACAGGCGAAGTTTCAAGGGAACGCATACATCGTGCTGCATGTCGTCACGCATGCTTGGCACGGTGTTCGCTTATAAGCAGGCAGAGTAGAAGCGGCTAGCGACCGATTGGTTTCAGATCGGCAACGTGGGGCATTGCTCTTGGGGCGCATCGCGCGCCCACGTCGTATGCGACGTTTGACTGGAACCGGCTGGTTCCGCCAACAGGAGTGGTAGATGTTGAAGCCCCGGAATTCACACGGCAAATCGGTATGGCAGGGTCTTGCGCACGTGACTTTCACGTTCGTGACGCTGCGCGCGCTTGCGATTGCACCAGCAGCAGCACTTGCATTTGCTCGGCGAGCTTCCGCGTGTTTCGACTTCGTCTCCTTGCGCTTCATTGCGCTCTCCGTCCGGCTCTTCCGCGCAGCCAGTTCCTGTCATTCCGACGCATCGGTGTCATTCCCTGTCAACGACCGTTCATCTTTCACTCGGGGTTTCTCCATGGCTTTTTCGCGTCTCCTGTCTGGTTTGTCCGGCGCTTGCCGCTCGCTTTTCAGTCACTCGCTTGTGCGTCATCCATCGGTCGCCGATTCGTTTTCCGTTCGCCCCGCGGTTCGCCCTGCGGCTCGCTTCGCGGCCGCGTTCACTCTAGCTGGTGCCGCGCTGACAACCCCGCTCGCTCACGCTGAAGATCATGTGACGGTGTTGACTAACTGGTACGCCCAGGCGGAACACGGCGGCTTCTATCAGGCCGCGGCAACAGGTATCTACAAGAAATATGGGCTCGACGTCACGATCAAGATGGGCGGTCCGCAGGTCAACGGCATGCAACTGCTGGCGGCCGGTCAGGCTGACTTCATCCTCGGCTATGACTTCCAGGTGCTCTCAAGCGTCGAGGCCGGCATTCCCGCGACCACGGTCGCCGCGTCCTTCCAGTACGACCCCCAGGGCCTGATGACGCATGACGACGTAAAGAGCCTCGCCGACCTCAAGAACAAGACGATTCTCGTGGCGGGTTCGGGTCGCACGAGCTGGTGGCCGTGGCTGCGGGCAAAGTACGCCTACACCGAAGCGCAGGCGCGGCCCTATACCTTCAACCTCCAGCCTTTCTTCGTCGATCCGAATGTCGTACAGCAGGCGTATCCGTCGTCCGAGCCGTATCAGGCGCAACAGGCGAAAGTGAAGACGCATTTCTTCCTGTTTGCCGACGATGGTTACCCGCCCTACAACACGACGATCGTGACGATGCAGAAGACCGTCAAGGAGCGCCCTGATGTCGTGAGCCGCTTCGTCAAGGCGACGATGGAAGGCTGGAAGAGCTATCTCGCCGATCCCGCACCCGGCAATGCGCTGATCAAGAAAGACAACCCCGATATGAGCGATGGCCAGCTCGCCTTCGGTCTCGATGAAATCCGCCGGCTCAAGCTTGTCACGGGCGGCGATGCGAGCACGCTCGGCATCGGCACGATGACCGACGCACGCTGGAAGAAGACCGACGACTACATGGTCAGCGAGAAATTGCTCAAGGCCGACACCGACTACAAGGCTGCGTACACCCTGCAATTCGTCAAGGATACGAAGGTCATGCCCTAAGCGGGGCAAGTAGTCGTAACGAGTCGTCAGTGCGAACTCGGTGCAAAGCGTGCACCGAGTCGGAGACAGAAGAACAGAATCCGGAAGGAGTTTTGACATGCTGGTCACGCAACAAAAAGTACTGCGTCGCTTCTGGTACGCGACGATGCCCGTTTCCATGCTGGACGATGGCCCTCAGCCTTTCAAGCTGCTCGGCGAATCGATCGTGCTGTGGAAGGGCAACGGCGGCAAACCCCACGCGCTGCGCGATCGCTGTTGTCATCGTACCGCGAAGCTGTCGAAAGGTTTTGTCGACGACGAAGGCAATATTGCCTGCGGCTATCACGGCTGGACCTATGACTGCTCTGGCAAATGCGTGAAGATTCCGCAGAATCCCGGAGGCCAGATCCCGAGCAGTGCCATCGTCCAGTCGTATCGATGCGAAGAGCGGTATGGCTATGTATGGGTCGCGCTTGAGGAGCCGCTGCAACCCATCCCCGAGTTCCCGGAAGAAGGTGCTCCCGGCTATCGGCGGATCCTGCAGTTCTACGAGAAGTGGAACACCAGCCCGCTGAGGATGATGGAGAACTCGTTCGACAACTCTCACTTCAGCTTTGTCCACAAATCGAACTTCGGGCTGTTCACCAACCCGCAGCCGTCCAAGTACGAATTTCGGCCGAACGAGTGGGGCTTCGAGGCTGAGACACATGTTCCCGTACGCAACCCGCCGGCCAGTTTCCGGATTACGGGAACGACCGAAGACGTGACGGAGCGCCATCTCGTCAATCGCTGGTATATGCCGTTTTCGCGCCGCTTTGGCTGTCAGTACCCTGCGAGTGGCGTCCATCACATCATCTATAACTGTGCGACGCCGATCGACGACAGCACGATGATGCTTGCGCAGTGGCTCTACCGGAACGACAGCGAGCAAGCGTGCTCGACGCAGGAACTGGTCGACTGGGATCGTCCTATCACCGACGAGGACCGTGACATCCTCGAGGCGACCGATTACGACGCCTGCATCGATATTCAACGCCAGCAGGAGTGCCATATGGAGTCGGATAAACCGGGACTGCTGATGCGGCGCATGTTGGTGAAGTTGCTGGCCGATCATGGCGAACGGGAAGTGTTTCGCGAACCGGACGAGGTGCGTTGATGGATGCCACATCGTCCCCGGTGCTCTCGGTACAGCGAGTCGACAAGCGCTATCCGAACGGCACCGTTGCGCTGGAAGATGTACGCCTGTCGATCGAGGCAGGCGAGTTCGTCTCGTTGCTGGGCCCCTCGGGCTGCGGCAAGAGCACCTTGCTCAAGATGTTCGCCGGTATCGAGGCGCCGACGCACGGACATCTGCGTTGGTGGGGGCAATCGTTCGATACCGTGGGCTCCAAAGGGCGTCGTCAGTCGATGGTGTTTCAGGAGGCGACCCTGATGCCGTGGGCGAGCGTCGCCGACAACGTGCGATTGCCGCTCGATCTCGCGCGGGTACCGCGTCGTGAGGCAGACCAGCGGGTGGCTGAAGCGCTTGAGGGCGTCGGCCTCGGGAAGTTCGGGCAGGTGCGGCCGCGCGAACTATCGGGTGGCATGCAGATGCGGGCTGCGCTTGCGCGCGCGCTGGTGACGGAGCCCGATCTCCTGTTGCTCGATGAACCCTTCGGTGCGCTCGACGAATTTACGCGCAACAAGCTCGATAGCGATCTGCTTGCGCTCGCGCGGCGTCGTGGGATCACGGTCGTGTTTGTCACACACAGCATCTACGAGGCGGTTTACTTGTCGAGCAAGGTGGTTGTCATGCAGGCGCGACCGGGCCGGATTATCGCCGAGGTCGCGATCGATGGACCTGCATTTCGCGATGAGGCTTATCGCGTCTCCGAACCGTTCCTGCGACATTGCAAGACGCTCTCGGAGTTGATTTCGGACGCCCACCGTGCCGACGCGGATCGCACCGCAGGGCGTTCCGCTGCACCCGTGAGTGCGGTCTAAGCAGGTGGCCTTTGCTGAATTTTTGGAGATCCAATATGAACAGTGAAGTCCTGGGCTCACAGAACTCGCAGGGCGGCGAGCAAGCGGACATGTCTGCACAGCGCACTGCGCGTGTGCCTTTGCTGCAGCGCCCCGGCGTCGCACGGAAACTGGCGCCGTGGGTGGTCGGCATCGCGATGCTGCTGATTTGGCAAGCCTGGTGCGTCGAGTTGAATGTCCCCGCCTACCTGGTGCCGACCCCTTCGGCGATTGCCTTGCAGTTGTTCAAGGACGGTCCCTTGTTGTTCATGAGTCTGTGGGCAACCCTCAAGATCACGCTGCTTGCGTTTGCACTGGCGACCGTGCTCGGCGTGGTGATCGCACTGTTGTTCGTGCAGAGTCCGTTGATCGAGGCGAGTTTCTTTCCGTATGCGGTGCTGCTGCAGGTCACGCCGATCGTCGCCATCGCACCGCTCATCATCATTTGGGTCAAGGACACGACCTTTGCCCTGGTGATCTGCGCGATGCTGGTGGCGTTGTTTCCGATCATCTCGAACACGACACTGGGCCTGCGTAGCGTCAATCCAGGCCTGATCAACCTGTTCAAGATCAATGGGGCGACGCGCTGGCAAACCTTGCGGTTGCTGCGTGTTCCTAGTGCCTTGCCTTACTTCTTCGGCGGATTGAGGATTTCGAGTGGGCTGTCGTTGATCGGCGCGGTGGTCGCCGAGTTCGTGGCGGGGACCGGCGGGACCGGTGCCGGCCTCGCTTATCAGATCCTTCAGGCAGGTTTTCAGCTGAATATCCCGCGTCTGTTCGCGGCGTTGGTGCTGATCACCGTGACGGGCGTCGTGCTGTTCGGTATCACGGTCTGGGCGTCGAGACTCGCGTTGCGCGGATGGCACGAGAGTCAACTCTAGGAGCGGGCATTCGGGCATTGGGGTGCGTAAGCACCTCTCGATGCTATGGACCTTGGAAGTCGGGACGGCCTGGCCTCTTGAGTTCCCCTTGAACCCCTAATTTCTATGCGGCGGGTACCCTCGGGTGAGCTGCCGATCATCTTGCAGACGAACATGACTTCATCGACGCTGATAAAAAACGCTATGGCTATCCTGACGGGGGGAAGTGGCAATGAAGGGGACGCTGCAAGGCTAAGGGGCCCCGATATCCGCATCGTCGGCGACACGATCGACGCGATCGGGGTGCTCACGCCACAGCCCGGCGAGACGGTCGTCGATGCGACTGACTGCATCGTCTATCCCGCCTGGGTCAACACGCATCACCACTTGTTCCAGTCGTTGCTTAAAGGCGATGTCGCGGGCCTCAATGCGTCGCTGACCCCCTGGCTTGCCGCAACACCTTATCGCTTTCGTGCGCTCTTCGATGAGAAGCGGTTCCGGCTTGCCGCGCGGATCGGCATGATCGAACTGATGCGCTCAGGTTGCACCACGGTGGCCGACCATAACTACGTCTATTACCCGGGCATGCCGTTCGACGGTTCGGCGATCCTGTTCGAAGAGGCCGCCAGACTCGGCCTGCGCTTCGCACTGTTGCGCGGCGGCGCAACACAGATTCGCGGCCTTGAAGCTGAGTTACCGACTGCACTGCGTCCGGAGACGCTCGACGGCTACCTTGCCGATATGGAACGGCTTGCAACACATTTCCACGATCCTTCGCCGCGCGGCATGCAGCGTGTCGTCATGGCGCCCACCACAGTGCTTTATTCGATCTCCCCCGAGGAAATGCGTGCCACTGCGGCATTCGCACGCAAGCTTGGCATCCGGATGCATAGTCATTTGTCCGAGACTGTCGGCTATCAAGACCGCGCGCAAACGATGCACGGGCGCACGCCGGTGGAGTTTTGTGGCGACAACGACTGGCTTGGCGAAGACGTCTGGTATGCACATTTGGTCAAGGTCGATCCGCATGAGATCGCCTTGCTCGCCGAAACGCGCACGGGCGTTGCGCATTGTCCGCAAAGCAATGGGCGGCTTGGAAGCGGCATTTGCCCGATCCGTGAAATGGCCGATGCAGGCATGCCGATTTCTATCGGTGTCGACGGTGCGGCTTCGAACGAGGCAGCCGACATGATCTCGGAAGTGCATATGACCTGGCTTGCGCAGCGTGCAAGGCTAGGCATGGCGGCGCAGCCGACCTATCGTGGCGGCAGTTTCGAGGGCGGAGCGGATGCGGCAAGCGTCGAAGACGTGGTGCATTGGGGCACGGCTGGCGGCGCGCAAATCCTCGGGCTCGGCGAGGTCGGCCGGATCGCGCCGGGATACTCGGCCGATATCGCAATCTACAGGCTCGATGATCCGCGTTACTTCGGTCTCCACGATTCGGCGATCGGACCGGTCGCGTCGGGTGGTCGTCCGACGCTTGCGGCGTTGTTCTCGAGTGGCAAGCGTGTCGTCACTGAAGATGCGATCGACGGCGTGGACTTGCGCGAACTAGCGCATGAGGCGCGAGCGGCGGTGAAGCAGATGCTCGCGGAGGTGTGAGGGCGCACGGCAATGAAAGGCGATGCCCCACCGCCCAGAGCATGCCTCGCCTCAGTGCGCCCGCTTGCCTTCGACGGAGGTTTCTGGATCGACGAAGCGCAGCAGCTGCGCGCCATCGGTCACCTGGTCACCGACGCCGAACAGGACCTCCTCGACCACGCCCGCTATCGGCGCGACGATCGTGTGTTCCATTTTCATGGCCTCGATCACGATCAGCGGGGCGCCTTTCTCGACTTGTTGACCTTTGTGCGCAAAGACGGCGACGACCTTGCCAGGCATCGGCGCAGTGAGGCTACCTTCGCTGTGCTCTGTGTCGCTCGCGTGGGCGAGCAAGTCCCTCCATTCGAAACGGTACTCGTTGCCATGCAAGAAGACGTGCACGATCTCTTCGGCGATAAATGCACGGGCTCGGGTCTGAGTGTCGCCCAACGAAACGGTGAATGCCTGCGCGTCCGCGGACTCGCTCCGATATGAGAACGGTAGCGCGTGTCCTTGGATTTGAAGCGTTTGCAGGCTGCCTTTGCGGATCAGGGTCGCCGGTGAGGTCAGCGGCTCACTATTGCCCTCGGGCATGATCGAGAACGGGAATTCACGTTGGTACGGTGCGTTGAGCCGCCAGCCACCCAGGTCAAGCCACGGTGTCGTTATCGAGCCCGCAGCGGACGTCTCTTGATTGAGCAAGGCGGCTACGGCGATTGCCACTGCAAGGGCGGGCGTTGCGGGCGCACCGGGGAACAACGTGGCGTGATGGCGTTCGATCAGACCGGTATCGAGATCGGCCGTTGCAAAAGGCTCACTTGCAACCAGCCGCTGTAGAAAGGCGATGTTTGTCGACAGACCGACGACCTCGAACGCGTTCAGCGCCGAGCGCATTGCGGCGAGCGCGGCGTCTCTATCGTGACCATGAACGATCAGTTTGGCGATCATCGGGTCGTAGAACGGACTGATGACATCGCCTTCGCGTACACCGCTATCGATACGCGTGGTTCGGCTTGCTATGCTATCGACCGAACCCGAATCATTTCCGGACGTCACGCCTGCTATCGAAAACTCAACTGCAGCCGGCGTGCGCAGATAGGAAAGCCGCCCCGTTGACGGCAAAAATCCCCGCGCCGGATTCTCCGCATAGATACGGGCCTCAATCGCGTGACCATTCAATCGAAGCGCATTCTGGCTCAGCGGCAGCCGTTCACCGTCGGCGACCCGCAATTGCCACTCGACCAAATCGAGGCCTGTGATCATTTCGGTCACAGGGTGTTCGACTTGAAGTCGCGTATTCATCTCCATGAAGTAGAACGCACCGTCCGCGACGATGAATTCGACTGTGCCTGCGCCGACATAGCCGACCGCACGTGCGGCTGCCACCGCAGCCTCGCCCATCTCGCGCCGGCGGGCGTCACTGAGCCCGGGCGCGGGCGCTTCTTCCAGCACCTTCTGATGGCGCCGCTGCACCGAGCAGTCGCGTTCAAACAGATAGACCGCTTGCTCGTGCGTATCGGCAAACACCTGGATCTCGATATGGCGCGGACGAATCAGATACTTCTCGATCAACACTCGATCATCGCCAAAGCTCGCACGCGCCTCACGTTGGCAGGAGGCGAGGGCTGCGGCGAAGTCTGCGCTGCGTTCGACCACGCGCATCCCCTTGCCACCACCACCGGCGCTGGCCTTCAGTAGCACTGGATAGCCGATTGCATCGGCTTCGCTTTGCAGCAACGCCGGTGACTGGTCGTCGCCGTGATAGCCGGGGACCAGTGGCACGCCCGCTTCCGCCATCATCGATTTCGCAGCGGCCTTCGAGCCCATCGCCGATATTGCGCTGGCCGGCGGCCCGATAAATATCAGCCCCGCATCGAAGCAAGCTTGTGCAAACGCCGCGTTTTCAGAAAGGAAACCGTAGCCCGGATGAATCGCTCGCGCACCCGTCGCCCGCGCGGCCGAGAGAATCTTTTCTCCCAGCAGATAGCTTTCGGCGGCCGGGGCAGGGCCAATGTGAATCGCTTCGTCGCAGGCGGCAACATGCTTCGAGCCGGCATCCGCGTCCGAATACACGGCGACTGTCGCAATACCCAGCCGGCGGCAAGTCGCCGCGACCCGACAGGCGATTTCGCCGCGATTGGCAATCAGGACCTTGTTGATCATTGTGGGTTCACATCCTGAACACGCCGAACTTCACATCAGGGATCGGCGCATTCAGCGCCGCCGACAAACCAAGCGCAAGCACGTCGCGTGTCTGGGCCGGGTCGATCACGCCATCGTCCCAGAGACGGGCGGTCGCGTAATAAGGGTGACCCTGCCTCTCGTATTGATCGCGAATCGGCGTCTTGAAGGCCGCTTCTTCCTCATCACTCCATTGGCCGCCCTTGGCCTCAATCCCGTCACGCCGGACGGTGGCGAGCACGGAAGCCGCCTGCTCGCCGCCCATCACGGAGATCCGCGCATTGGGCCACATCCACAAGAAGCGGGGCGAGAAGGCACGTCCGCACATCCCGTAGTTGCCCGCACCGAACGAGCCGCCAATGATCACCGTCAGCTTCGGCACATTGGCCGTGGCCACCGCCGTCACCATCTTTGCGCCGTTGCGGGCGATGCCTTCGTTCTCATACTTGCGGCCGACCATGAAGCCTGTGATGTTCTGCAGAAAGATCAACGGGATCTTGCGCTGACAGCACAACTCGATAAAGTGCGTGCCCTTAAGTGCCGATTCCGAGAACAGGATGCCGTTGTTCGCGATGATCCCGACCGGCATCCCCCAGATCTGCGCGAAGCCCGTCACGAGCGTTGTGCCATAGCGGGCCTTGAACTCGTCGAATGCCGAGTCGTCGACGATCCGCGCAATGACTTCGCGGATATCGAAGGGCTTGCGCGTGTCGGTCGGGATCACACCATAGAGGCTGGCAGGATCGAAACGCGGCGGTATGGAAACGGCCAGATTGCGTGGTTTCAGGTTGAGGTGGCCGACGATCGAGCGTGCAATTGCAAGCGCGTGCGTATCGTTATTGGCTAGATGATCGACGACCCCGGACAGACGCGTGTGCACGTCACCGCCGCCCAGATCTTCTGCGCTGACCACTTCGCCCGTCGCAGCCTTGACCAGCGGTGGGCCGCCGAGAAAGATCGTGCCCTGATCGCGCACGATGATCGACTCGTCGCTCATCGCAGGCACATAGGCGCCACCTGCGGTGCACGACCCCATCACCACTGCGATCTGCGCGATGCCTTGGGCCGACAAATTCGCCTGATTGAAAAAGATGCGCCCGAAGTGTTCGCGGTCTGCGAACACTTCGTCCTGATTCGGCAGATTGGCGCCGCCTGAGTCGACGAGATAAACGCAGGGCAGGCGATTTTCGGCCGCGACCTCCTGAGCCCGGACATGCTTCTTGACCGTAATCGGGTAGTACGTGCCGCCCTTGACCGTTGCGTCGTTGCAGACGATCACGCACTCAATGCCCGCGATGCGTCCGATGCCGGTAATGATGCCGGCCCCCGGTGCATCGCCGTTGTACATGTCATGCGCGGCCAGAGGGGAAAACTCGAGAAATGGTGTGTCCGGGTCGAGCAACGCCGTAACGCGCTCACGCGGCAACAGTTTGCCGCGTGCAAGGTGCTTGTCACGTGCCGCCTGGCCACCACCGAGTGCGGCCTGTTCGGTTCTGGTGCGGAGATCGTCGACGAGCACCTGCATGGCGGCCGCATTGCTGGCAAAGTCTTCGCCTCGCGGGTTCAGCTTGCTTTCGAGAATGGGCATTGCGTTATGCGGTCTCGTTGAACAGCTCTCGTCCGATCAGCATGCGCCTGATCTCGCTCGTGCCCGCCCCGATTTCATAGAGCTTGGCGTCACGCCACAGACGCCCGACCGGGTAGTCGTTGATGTAGCCGTTGCCACCTAGGATCTGAATGGCCTCGCCCGCCATCCAGGTCGCTTTCTCAGCTGTATAGAGAATCACGCCCGCGCAGTCCTTGCGCAAATCGCGCAAATGGCCCTCTCCCAGTGTGTCGAGTCGCTGGCCCACCGCATAGAGATAAGCGCGGCAGGCCTGGAGCGTGGTGTAAAGGTCCGCCACCTTGCCCTGGATCAGCTGAAACTCGCCGATCGGCTGACCGAATTGCTGGCGCTCGTGGATATAGGGAATCACCGTATCCATGACCGCCACCATGATGCCCACCGGGCCGCCAGCGAGCACGGCGCGCTCATAGTCGAGGCCGCTCATGAGCACTTTCACACCGCCGTGCACTTGCCCAAGGATGTTTTCCTCCGGGACTTCGACGTCGATGAAGACCAGTTCGGCGGTGTGCGATCCGCGCATGCCGAGCTTGTCGAGCTTGCGGGTCGCCGAGAACCCCTTCATGCCTTTCTCGACGATAAACGCGGTAATCCCTCGCGCTCCGGCCTCGGGGTCCGTCTTCGCATAGACGACCAGCGTGTCGCAATCGGGGCCGTTGGTGATCCACATCTTGGTGCCGTTCAGGCGATAGTGGTCGCCATGTTTATCCGCGCGGAGTCTCATGCTTACGACGTCGGAGCCCGCATTCGGTTCGCTCATCGCGAGCGCGCCAATATGCTCGCCACTGACCAGCTTGGGCAGGTACTTTGCCTTTTGCGCCTCGGTGCCGTTGCGATGAATCTGGTTCACGCAAAGATTCGAGTGCGCGCCATAGGAGAGACCGACCGATGCTGACGCACGCGAGACTTCTTCCATTGCGATCATATGCGCCAGATAGCCGAGCCCTGTGCCGCCATACTCCTCGCCGACGGTGATGCCGAGCAGCCCCAGGACGCCGAACTTGCGCCAGAGGTCCATCGGAAACTGATCCGTCTTGTCGATGGCGGCTGCGCGCGGTGCGATTTCGGCGGCCGCGAAGGTCGCGATCGAGTCGCGTAGCGCGTCGAGATCGGGGTTGGCCGGGAGGCCGAGGGGCGCGAGCATGAATGTCTCCTTCACGGTGCTTTACGTTAACGTCAACCCGCGGACATTGTTGCCGAAGCGTTTTGCGAGGTCCAGCGGAGCGGGCCTGGGGCAAACCCTAACCGAGAAAATCGCGGCCTGCCTTGTTTCGTGCGGATTGGTAAACGGCGTAGCAATCGGAAATCTTGAGGGGTACCTGCCCGGTGGTGGTTTTGGGGCGACGTTGGGAGATAATCTTTGGCGATTGGTCCGTTTTGCATGGAAAATGACGTTGGTATAAATATAAAGAAGCGATCAAAAAAAGGATCGGGGCGCACCGCGCCCGGCGGTTGGCAGAGAATCGGGAAAAACGACCTGCCGACCGGTTTCGGATCATTGGACAAGAGATGCTTGTTGTACTGGCCCTGGCGGGCGTCATCGCGGCTTGCTTGTCGAGCTACGCGAATGTGGCGCGTCGTCGCACGTGGGAGGTGCCATCTGCCGTGAAGTACGCGCGTTATGCCGCGTGGCTCGTGTTCGCCATTGCTGCGTATTGCGTTGCTCGCCCGCTTATGGGGAGTTAGCGCTGACGCAATGGATTCGCGCGGCAATGGATTGATGCTCTTGGTGCATATTCGAATACGTATAAATACGGCGTGTACTCGCAGACTTGCCGGACCTCGGGTCCGGGTGGGTCGCGTGTGCGCAATGCCAGAGCGACACGATGGAACATAGTCCGCGCAACCTGATTTACTTGACCCGTACGTCCGACCAGACGTTGCGGGGCTTGCTGGCGTCTCGCGGCTGGACGATTCGTGTTGTGTCGTCGGCCCGCGAGGCCGAGCGGGAGTCGATGCGCAACGCCGCCTCAGCCGGTCTGCTCGACCTCAACAGCGAATTCGACAAGCATGAGCTCGCCTCGCTCGAGCGTTGCCTCGCCGCGTCGAAAGTGGGCTGGGTCGCGGCCGCAAGCGCCGAACAGATGGCCGACGCTTCGATTCGCCGCTTGATCCGCGACTATTGCTTCGACTACGTCACGATTCCTTGCCCCGATGAGAAACTGATCAACGCGCTCGGCCATGCATACGGCATGGCTGCGTTGACCGTCAGCCCGGCCGACCAGGCGGTCTCGCACGGGCCGCTCGGCGAGATGGTGGGTTCGTCCGAAGCGATGCTGCGCTTGTTCCGCGCGATTCGTAAAGTCTCGGCGACCGAGGCACCTGTCTTCGTGCATGGCGAGTCCGGCACGGGCAAAGAACTTTGTGCGCAAGCGATCCACGAACATTCAACACGTCGGCGCGAACCGTTTGTCGCGATCAACTGCGGGGCGATATCGCCGCAGTTGCTGTTGTCCGAGTTGTTTGGATACGAACGGGGCGCTTTCACCGGTGCGAACCAGCGCAAGATCGGCCGCATCGAAGCGGCGAATGGCGGCACCTTGTTCCTCGATGAAATCGGCGACTTGCCGATGGAGGGACAAGCGAGCCTGCTGCGTTTTCTTCAGGAAGGGGTGATCGATCGGCTCGGTGGTTACGATCCGATTCCCATCGATGTGCGCGTGATTTCCGCGACTCACTTCGATCTTGACCTCGCGATGCGCGAAGGGCGCTTCCGTTCTGATCTGTATCACCGCTTGTGCGTGTTGCGCATTGACAATCCGCCGCTGCGAGCGCGCGGCAAGGATATCGAGGTGCTTGCACGGCACGTCCTCGAACGCTACAAGAGTGATGCGTCACGGCCGCTGCGCGGATTTTCTGACGATGGCGTGCGTGCGCTCTACAACTACGACTGGCCGGGCAATGTGCGCGAGCTGATCAACCGCGTGCGACGCGCGATCGTGATGACCGACGGTCGCCTCGTGACCGCTGAGGATCTCGAGCTCGAGCAGACCGTCACGCCGGTCCTCAAGACGCTTGCCCAGGCGCGCGAACGTGCCGAGCGCGAAGTGATCGAGCAGGCGCTTGAGCGTCATCCCGGGCGTCTCGTAGACGCCGCGCGCGAACTCGGCATTTCGCGCGTGACGCTCTACCGCCTCATGAGCGCGCTCGGTATGAGCGCACCCAAGGAAGATCGCGATGTGTCCGAGGCGGCTGAGGGCTAGAGGCGGCAGGGGCGTCTGCAGCCTTCCGCCGACGCTGGGACGGTGCAGGGGATCGCTAGCGTAGCGCGAAGGAGCGTCCCGCTGGCTGGCACGGTTCCGTCATGCGGTGAAGCGGGGCGCTCAGCCAGTGCTGAAGCATCAGCGTCAACCGGTACACGACGCGTAGCGGAAGCTGAGCCCGGTGGCCCCAGTGCGCCTCGGGCGAAGGCACCTTGCCCGAATGGTTGTACGGTGGCTGCACAAACAGGTGGTATCGGTCGGGCTCGACTGTCGTCGAGATGCCGATGCCGTACGGCTCAAGACTGAGTCCGACCCGCCTGTGCAAGCGCAAACTGTCTCTTCCCTCTGAACTCCGAAGTGCCACGGCGAGTGCCGCCTTATCCGTGCTCAATCGCTCGATGACGTCATTGGCAGACATCGAGCAGAGGGTTCTCGCCTGCTCTAGCGCCACCTCGGTCGACTCGCGCATCGCCGGATCGCTGGTCAGTATCCGGACCCTTGTGTGCAGGTCGTCGGCGGCCTCGAGCAGGGCGCGCATGTGCAAGTCAAACAACTCGGGGCCGGCAATGCGTGCCGACCTGGGCCTCACAGCGTGTCAGAGGTGCTCGAGATCAAGCGCAGCAGTTCGCTCACCGGGTCGGCCCAGGCGGGTTCATTGCCGGGCCAGAGAGGCATTTCGTTCGTGATGAACAAATCGACGCGCACAGGGGCGACCGCATAGATCATCAGCGTGAACAGGGTGGATGCGTGACGCGCCAGTTCGCCGAATTGACAGCAAAGCTTTGCGAAACTAAGTGGCGAAGTGCGGCCCTGTTGGCCGACATTGTGTTGCACACAGAGTGGGTTCAGCACGCATCAATCAACTTGAGACTGAGTTCCGATCGCACGAGATATTCGTCGACCCTATGGTGACGGGAGATTGTCTGGTAACTCAAGCCTGTCGTCAGTGGCGCCTTGACCAACTCCGCACACATCAGCCCGTATGAAGCCGCGATGTTCCCAAAAGGGAGATTGGCTCGGCAAAACGACGCGAACTCGAGTCCACCGTCATCCTGGATGTCGGAAGCGATCTGCACGGCGACACCGGCGAGGATAGGCACGGTAACGGCCAGGGACCGCATGTCGCGCACCGTGCGGACAGTCGTGCCGACGCGCGCGGCATGCTGCAGTGTTTTGAAATTCAGTTCGAGCGCTTCACCCAACGTCGAGGCTTCGAGTGTGTCGACCCTTCTGCCTGTACGGGCCAGTGCGTGGTCGAACTCGGCGCCGTAGAAACGCTGCAGTTCACCGGTCGACGCCCAGGCGGCACCGACTGCGCGTGTGAGTGAGTCGGGAGGCCTGCGGGGGGTGTGAGGGATCGGGTCGCCCTGAATGGCTGCGCTGCCCTCGTTGGTTTCATCGATGAGATAGGCAGCGTTCGAATGCATGAGCCCAACAGTCCTCACTCCAGTTTCGGGACGACCGGCCAGGTCCTCGAGGCTCCCATTGAGCCGCTGATTGGACGCGCTGAAGCGCGGCTGCGTGATATGCAGCGGGTCGGCTCGTTCAACACGGGTCAGACTGTAATGGCCCGCCGTCGGCGGCACCGCGACGCTATGTGCGGCGGCCGTCAAATCGTACGTGCCGGCACGATGGCGCCAGCAATGTTGACCCGGCATAGGCCGAGAACTGGAACCCGAGAACATAAAATCTCCGATACCTGTCAGCGCGAAATGGCTGGCATGTGGTCGGGGATCATCCCGCGAGCGTGCGCCCGCGGCTATCACGGAACGCGTGGTTCGTAGCGCGCGGATGCGACGTGTATCGCGGGTTCTCGGTTCCCCTCGCGCCCGCGGCGCTTAGCCGTTGACCTGGCGCGGCGAGCCGTCCCCCGGCGGACCGATGGGCGGCACACTGCGCGGCGCCGAAGACGAAGGTGCCGCCGATGTCGCATGTGCTGCCGACGTTGCATGAGCAGTCGGCAGCACTGTCACGTTGCGCATCGCGCTATCGGAGCCAGCGAGCACTGAAGGACGATTGTCGAGCAGATAGCCAAACAGATTCTTCGGATCCGGTGCTTCCGCGACCAGACCGATTTCGCGGCCGATGCCAAGTCGTGTCGCGGTGTCGAGGAGGTAACGTAATGTCGAAAAATCCTCGAGCGCAAAACCGACCGAGTCAAAGACTGTGACCTCGGCGTCCGATTGGCGACCCGGTTTTTCTCCCGTCAGGACTTGAGATAATTCCGTAACGACAAACGAATCCGGCATCTGCTGGATCTCGCCTTCGATGCGCGATTGCGGTTCGAATTCGACGATCACCCGCGCGCTTTCGAGGATTGCGGGGTCGAGTTCCGTTTTGCCCGGGCAGTCGCCGCCGATCGCGTTGAAATGCATGCCGGGTTCGACAAACGAGGCCGCGACAATCGTCGCCAGACGCTTGTCTGCCGTGGCAGTCGTGACGATATCCGCGCCCAGCATCGCATCGGCGACCGATTGAGCGCGAGTGATGCGCAGGCCTGGCCACGGTGCCAGGTTCCGGATCAGTTTGTCCGTCGCGACAGGGTCGACATCGTAGGCACGGATCTCCTCAATGCCCAGCAATGTGTGAAACGCCAGCGCCTGGAATTCCGACTGCGCGCCATTCCCGATTAAGGCCATACTGCGCGCGCTTTTTCGCGCGAGTCTGCGTGCGGCCACGACCGATGTAGCCGCCGTGCGCATGGCCGTCGCCAGCGTGAATTCGCTCAGCAACAGCGGGTAGCCGGTGGCGACATCCGCCAGCGCACCGAATGCCATGACTGTCGGCAGCCCCGCGTGCGTGTTGTTCGGATGGCCATTGACGAACTTGAAACCGAAGCGTGTATCGTCCGCGACCGGCATCAGTTCGATGACACCATTTACTGAATGCGCGGCAACGCGAGCGTTCTTGTCGAACGACGACCAGCGAAGGAAATCTGTTTCGATTTCGCCGGCGATGTCTTGCAACATCCGTGGCACGCCGACCGCGTCGATCAACCTGAACAGGTCAGTGACGTCGAGATAGCGGGTCATGATGAGTCTCCCTGTGTGAGGCGTGGAGCGCCTTCGCACCATTGCTTTGAATCGCGACTCGACACACCTTCGCTCGATTGTGCCGGTTTGGCGACTCAACAAATAGGCAACAGACTGCGCAATCCGATAGTCATTTCTGGCAAAATGTCAGGAATTTTTGGCTATTTGTCGGTAATGGGGATCGTGTCGCACCTTGCGCGGTAATTCCTTCGGAGGGACAGATGTCTGAAGCACTGCATTCCCTGGATGACACCGATCGACAATTAATCGCCCTTTTGCGAGATAACGCGCGGCTTCCTGTGGCCCATCTCGCCAAGGTGCTCCATATCTCACGCGGCACTGTGCAGAACCGGCTCGACCGGATGCAGGCAGACGGCGTCATCGTCGGCTACACCGTCCGACTCAAACCGGAGGCCGAGGAGCAGCGGGTGAGAGGGTGGATGAGCATCGCCGTCGAGGGTAATCGCGCCGGTCAGGTGCTGAACACCTTGCGCGGCGAGCCCTGCGTGCAGTCGCTCCATACGACCAATGGCCGATGGGACGTCGTCGCCGAAGTGCGTGCCGATAACCTCGAAGCATTCGACCGCGTGCTTACGCGTATCCGCATGATCGAAGGCATTGCCGCGACCGAGACCAGCATTTTGTTGTCGACGATGAAGCTTTGAGCGAGCGGCAGTCTGGGGCAGGAGGCCCAAACTTTCGCGGTGTCGCAGGGTTGAGATTGTGAGCGAGATGCTGCCGCCGGTGGATGCTAATGATCGAGTCCGATATCCTCATCCGCCGCGAGCCATAGGTTGCCGGAACAAGAACGCCGGCCCTTGATTCGCCGCCGCGAGTCTCCACGCCGCTTTGCGAATGCCCCTTTATCGGGCGGATGTTGTGCAATTTGCACCGCCACGCACGCTGGAGCCCGATTTTGGGGGCCGATACACTAAGGACCTTTGCACGCGCGCGCATTTTGTGATCGAGTCCGTATCTATCGCATGACGTAATTTCCACCTGACATGAAATATTGCAGCGTGAAATCTACTCGATTTCCCTTATTTAACAGGTGGTTGCGATGAGCCTCCATATTTCAAACAAGGTTTTGCAACGCAGCATCCATGCCTTCATTGTTACGCTCAGTGCAACTATCAATTTCGCTTATCAGTCTTTTTGTCCGATAGCCTAGGGTTTACATTAGCTCCCAACGGCGAAACGTCTTACAAGACGAAAGCCGAAGCCCGAGATAGAACAACCGCCTGGAGTAAATATCATGAAGCGCATCCTGATTTCCGCACTGCTCGTTTCCGCCGCCATTTCCGCTGCGCCCGCTTTTGCACAAAGCAGCGACACCGGTCTGACCCGTTCCGAAGTGAAGGCTCAACTGGTTGCTGCTGAAGAAGCCGGTCGTCTGCCGCAACAAACCGCGCGTAACAACTTCCCGGCAACGCGTGCTGCTACGCCGAATACCTACGCCGTTGCTCCGCATCGCACCGCGAACACCGACGTGGCGAACAATTCGTCGTCGCGTACGGAGTAAGTTGAACATGAAGCGCACGCTGATTTCCGCACTGCTGGTAACCGCCGCGTTTGCTAGCGCGTCGGCATTCGCGCAGAGCTCGCTGACCCGCGCAGATGTGAACGCCCAGCTCGCACAAGCCGAGCAGTCCGGTCAACTGATGCAGCAACGGGGTCGCAACGACTTTCCGATCGACCAGATCGCGAACAACAAAAGTACGACTAGCCGTGCTGAAGTGAAGTCGGAGCTCGTGAAGGCTGAAGCCGATGGCAAGCTCGCACAACAAGTTGCACCGAACGATCAAGCGTTCATCGCAACCGCGACTTCGGCGAACAACGGCGAAGTGACCCGTGCGGAAGTCAAGCGTGAGCTTGCGGCAGCCCGTCAGGCTGGCCTCGTTCCGGCCAACCAGACGAACTACCCGTATGACTTCAACCGTCTGACTGCCAACCAGCGTACCGCGTTGACCCAGTCGAACGTAGCTCCGGCGTCGACCCAGAGCCAAGACTAAGTTTTAGTGGTTGAACATGTGTGAAGGAACCGTGACGTGCGCTACGTATTGGCGCGCACATCACGGTGGTTGTTCTGGTGTAGCTAGACGATCACTCCTCATGCCGTGATTATCCATGCGGCATGTTCAAGGCCCGACAGCGATCCTGTCGGGTTTTTTTGATTTTGGGGGGCGATAGAGCGTCGATCCCACCGGGCGGTGAGCGCGAGGTCGTCGCATCGTCGAGTCGCATGTGGCTCCCCGGCGATCTCGGACCGCGCACTCCTAGGGCGATCCGTTGACTTGTCTCAATGACACGTTGTAGTCCTCCGGCAAGGTCTCTGTGACCGAACGCCGCAGGGCTGCCAAAGTCCTTGTGTTATGGCCGCTGAGCCACGCTCTCAATTTTTCGGAAAACTCGTTTCAGCTTTGTTGCGTTGATGTTCGTCGAGATGTGTCTAGATTGACGTCACGGACATGTCTCAGTGTCCGACTTCAAGGAGTCTGATGAACATAAAGCGAGCAATCTGCGTTTTCTCTGTGAGCCTCTTTTTGATCACGGCTACCAGTGGGTCCGCTCACACCACGGTGGTGAGTTCTGATTCGACTCATGCAACGGCCCGACCCATGTCACAACCGATCACGCGCGAACAGGTGATGGCCGAATTGCATGAGGCCTATCGCAACGGCCTGCTGCATGCCAACCCTAACCCGTATCCGAGCGAGTACATCGAGCACGCACAGCGGCAGTTGCGGATGTCGGCTAGTGAGGATGGGAAGGTTTATGAGAAGGCGTTGTTGGAGTGAGAGGCAGCCCCGATGGCCGGCCGTATTGTCGCTACTTCATTGTCGTTGCCATTGTCATTGGACGTAGGCGACGTTTTGGGCCACCGGAGCAAGGACACTCTATTGCGCCGAAGTGGCTTCTCGAAGGGATTCTTCCGGAGTGTCT
>JAMFSK010000127.1 GCA_026225235.1 Burkholderiales bacterium | reverse complement strand
TCGGCGTCGGGAAGTCGTTGATAGCGAGCGACGTCAAAGGGTAGTTTTGATCCAGTCAATGCGTCGTCTTCCGCGAGCAGTTCTGACACGGTAATCCCGAACGCTGACGCGAGCTTAAACGCCGTGTCTAGTTCCGGCTCGGTGTCTTGAAATAGGACGCGGTGGATCGAGCTCTGGGACATTCCGGCCCGTGCGGACAGCTTCGCTTGCGTTTCGGCTTCTGGAACGCGAGCCATCCACACGCGGGTTCTTTCCGCGAGCAATGCCCTCATAGATTTCGCTTTGGTCATGCGAGAAATCATTCCACATAAGGAATTCCCCATGCGGAATTCTATGACATGTGTTAAATTCCGCATACGGAAGTTTTCATGCTCATTTTTTCCTTGGAGCAAGCGAATGACAAACAAACAAGAGCCGATGCTGGACACCGTCTTGCGGCGGCTCGATGAAGCAAAGGGCGACTGGCCGCGTATCGCGGATGAAAGCGCAGTCCCGTATCAGACCATTACCAAGATTGGTGGCCGCTTCGTTGTCGATCCGCGTGTCTCCACTGTGCAAACGCTGTTCGACTACTTCGCGGGTCAGCCTGAGCAATCTGCGGCGGCCAATTGCGCTCCCGTGGCGCACTGATGGTTTCTTAATCATGGCGTGGGCATCCATCGCTGGAGTGACGCGCTGCGACGCTCGACCCGCCGCACAGGCGTGTCTCCCCAGCATCGCAGCGCTTGCGCTCTTTTTGTTGTGGTGGGTTTGCCGTTGGTCTCGTCATGTCCGCATCGTACGGACGGCAGCCAACGGCAAAAAGTATGAAAAAAGCACTTTCCAAAGAACCGGGGCCGTATGACTTGCAGATACAGCGGAACAGAGTGGCTCGACGTGCTGTACACGTCGGTGCGCAACTCGCCGGGTGGCGTCGCCGACGCTGCCAACTTCTTGGCTCTAAGGCGTGGCAAAAGCATTACGTCGGAAACCTTGCGCCTGCGACTGCGCGGCGAGGGGGAGAACCGGCTCTCAATGGAGATGTTTGAGCTCTTGCTCGAATGGATGCAGGAGAAGCGCGAGAGCGAGCCGTTCGCGCTCGATGCGCTGCACGCCTTGAACGAACGCTTCGGGCTGATCGCGGCACCCATGCCAAGCGTCGACGCATCGGACGATGAGCAGCCCCATGACATCCAGTCGCTCACCACTGCCACGCTCGACCTGCAGGCACACGTGGGCGAAGTCGCGACCGAAGTTATCCGAGCCGTGCAGGACAGGCGCATCGACCTGCAGGAAGCGGAGACGCTGACCGTGGTGAGCCGCAAGGGCCAGCGCCTGTTCGAGCGGCTGATCCGCACCACACTCCGGCTTTCGAAGCTGCGCCGCAAGTAAGTCATGCAGTCGTTTCCGATAGAACGAATTTGCTGCAATCCAGACCGAGTGTGCATTGGCCTTGCCTGCGACATCGATGCCCGGTTTGCGTGCGCCATGCGCAGGCTTGAGATTGTTAAGACCGAAGAGCCGCAAGCGGTGGAGTGTTTCCTCGCGCCCCTCTTCAGCCCCTTCCCCGCGGACGTGCTCCTGGCCGCTTGTCGCTCGTTTGACGTCGTAAGTGAGTGGACTGTGGGAGCCGCCCGATTCTGCGCCGCTCGTCCGACGAGAGACGAGCGGCGCATCTTTTTTGAATACATCAGTTGGTATCTGAGCGTCGAGGAGTACGACGCGCTTTTTGCACGCCATGACGCCGAGTGGCACCTAATGCGCGGCCGTCGCGCTCCGGGACCAAAGTGACTTTGAAAACATCCTGCACGGCGCTGCGCCGTCGTCATCCAACGCCTGACCGGATCCCGGTCGGCACACAAACCTTCGTTGCTGGCCGCGCTGCTTGGCGCGGTCGTCTTATCAAACTTCAAATCGCAAGGAGATTCGCTGCATGTCTTCGTTAGACCAGGTCATCAATCAACTCAAAGCGGCGGGGCACCCCGAGTTACCGCCGGGCCATCCGGTCGCCGATGGCAAGCATCATCGATATGGCCGCCAGAAGAAATGGTGGTATCAACTGCGAGAAGTTTTCAAGGCCGGCAAGCTGATCGGGTACACGGGCACCTTCGGGCATTTTTCAGGCGACGACGCCGGGACAGAGCGTTTCCAGTGGGACGGAGCGACGCTCACGGCCGAGGACCTCGCCGAGACGCGCAAGCGGCAGGAGGCGATGGAACGCGAGGAGGCGGAGAGGTCAGCGCGTGCGGCCAAGATGGCGGCGAACCGTGCCGCAGATCAATGGCAGAAGGCGCGGGATCAGGGCACCTCAGATTACCTCGATCGGAAGCAGATCACGCCGGAAGCGGTGCGCTTTGATGACGTGGGCGATCTGCTCGTGCCCATGTTCATGTATGACGGCGGCATTCGTCTCGCTGGCTTGCAGAAGATCACCCCTGCAGGCGCGAAGCGTTTCAACAAGGGCATGGAAAAGAAGGGCACGTCGCTCTTGCTCGGCGATATCGGCGAGGATGACAAGGTAGCCATGCTCGCCGAAGGCTATGCGACCGGGCGTTCGATTCGCATGGCGACGGGCGACAGCATTCCGCTGGCTGTGTGCTTCGACGCGGGCGGGATCATGCCGACAGCGCGTTACCTGCGCGCGACGCATCCGGATCTCCACCTCCTTATCTGCGCCGACGACGACTGGAAGATCGAGCAGCGCCTTCGCGAGCATCTGTCCGAGAACTACGGGTTCGAAGGCGAGCTGGTGATCGACGGCGAAGCCGTGCGCATTGATGCAAAAAACACGTGGTACATCGTTCGTGTGCAGGCGAAGCACGATGAGCAAGGCATCGCATACCTGGAGCTGTCCATTGGCAATGACGTGATGCCCGAGCGTAAGCGTCGTTTCGAAAATACCGGGCTGAAGCGTGCCTATGAGGCGGCAGCGGAGGTCGGGAACGCGAGTGTTGTGTACCCGGTGTTTGCAAATCGCGAAGACCGCAAGCTCACGGACTTCAACGATCTGCACTGTGCGGAAGGATTGGCGACGGTCAAGGCTCAAGTCGAAGCCGCTCTCTTGGCGGCTCTTGCTCCGGCAGCAGGTGACGTTCCACCGTTTCCGCACCTGAACGCCGTCGACATGGGCGACGATCCGCTCTATGACCGTGCCGTCGAGCTGGTGCGCAAAGATCGCCGCGTGTCGGTTTCCTCCATTCAACGCGAGCTTCGGATCGGATTCAATCGCGCTGCCCGCCTGGTCGACGCGATGGAAGCGGCCGGCGTCGTGTCCCCCGAGGCGGCGAATGGCGTGCGCGCACTGATCGACAGCGGAGCCCCTGCCGTCGCGACGTCCGCTGCCGCTGCGGAAGAGAACCGGGATGCGGATGAGCCAAACGAACCGCAAAGTTGGTTTGATGAGATGGCCCGGTCCGATAAGGGCAAACTGCTTCCGACGCTTGGGAACGTCTTCCTGATCCTTTCGAACCACCATGAATGGAAGGGCGTGATTGCGCAGGACGACTTCGCCGGTCGTGTAATGAAGCGTCGGGCACCGCCGTTCCCGGATGGTGAGGTTGGCGAATGGACGGACATGGATGACCTTCGGTGCGAGCTTTGGATGTCGCAACAATTCGGCTTAGCCGTCCGTCCGGACATCGTCATGCGCGCTGTGTTGCTTGAGGCCGATAAGCACCACTATCACGATGTGCGCGAATACCTGGAAGGGCTGGTGCACGACGGTGTTCCGCGCGTCCAGTTGTGGCCTGTTACCTACCTGCATGCGACCGATAGCGAGTACGTGCGCCTCGCCGGCATGAAGTGGATGGTGGCGGCCGTGGCGCGTGTCATGAAACCCGGCTGCAAGGTCGACAACGTACTGATCCTCGAAGGCGGGCAGGGTTGGGGCAAGTCCACGGCGTTGCAGATCCTTGCCGGCAAACCTTGGTTCACAGACGCGCAGATCCGGCTCGGCGAGAAAGACACCTACGCCATCATGTCCGGCAAATGGATCATTGAGCTGAGCGAGCTCGACTCGTTCAACAAGGCGGACTCGTCGACGGCCAAGGGCTTCTTCGCTACCGAGACGGACCGCTTCCGTAACTTCTATGGCAAGCGTGCAACGGACGTGCACAGGCAGTGCGTCTTCGCCGGCTCGGTCAACTTCGACACATACCTCAAGGATGAATCAGGCAACCGCCGTTACTGGCCGATCCGCGTACAGGGACCAGTCGATCAGGCGGCCCTTGCGCGTGATCGTGACCAGTTGTGGGCGGAGGCCGTGCGCCTGTACAAGCAGGGCACCCGGTGGCACGTGAGCGACGCAGAGAAGCACCTGTTTGAGAGTGAGCAGGCGGAGCGTTACGAGGGTGACGTGTATGAGAGCAAGATCGCGCGTCACCTGGACCTCGTCAGCACCGTCACGATGGAAGAGATCCTCGCGGACGTCTTGAAGCTGGATACGTCGAAGTGGACGTTGCCCGAGCAGCGCCGCATCGGCAAGGCGATGAAGTCGCTTGGTTGGGTCCGCAAACGCCACACGACGGGCACACGCGACTGGTACTACACCAAGGCCCCTGATCCTGTCATGAGCGCTGTCGAAGCGCCAGCGTTGGCTGACGGTGCCGACGATGACAGCCCGCTTTGACCTGCCCGTGATCGCCAATGCTCCTCTCGATACCACGTCACAGCGCGCCAGCGTTGTTGGTTCGGCGCGCTCTGGCGCCCGCGTTGGCGCGCTGCGCACGGTCCCGTGTCCCGAGGTCCCAAGCGTTGCCTCGCGTGATGCGCGAGTGCGTGCGACGTGTGCGACGTGCACGGATGGCGCATGTCGCGCGTGCATGCGCACACCTACGACCCTTATCCCTTGGGACATTAAGACATTGGGACATAAAGGAGTAAGCCGATGAGCGTCCTCAAAGAAAGAGCCGGGATTGCGATGAACGTGCGGGTCCAGCTTGCGGATGTTGCGCCGGATCGCCAAGTAACTTTGGGTGCACTGGCGCTTGTCGATGAATTGGGCAACATGTTGTGGCACATGAAGTACGGGCAGGATCTGAGGCAGCGGGCATTGCATCGCGCATCGCTGTTGCTCGCGTCTCGCATCACGCTCGGTGGTCGCTATCGACGCGGCAAGTCGTTCGTCGCAAAAGCTGCCGATGAAAAGAAGCTGGGCGATTCGGGTGCGGAGCGTGCACCGTTGCTCGTGCGTTTTGCGGAACGGGCGATCGTCGAGTGGATCGCCGATCAATGTTCGGTGTGCGGTGGGCGCGGAATGCTCGGCGGTGGTGGCCGGATCACGAAGCGCGTTGACTGCAAGACGTGTCTGCCCGTTCGCGTCGCGATTGATGAGCGCCTGCGTTTCAGTCGCTGGCCGATCGCGGACCGAGCCCCTTGTCCGGCCTGCTATGGAAAGGGGTTCTATGAAGAGCATCCATTCCCGGAAGTGCCGCATTTGTGCGCGCATTGCAATGGTTCTGCTAAGGAGCCGATCAATGCGCCCAAGCGTGCGTTGGCCTTGGGTGTTCCACTCGATCAATACCATCGCCGATGGGTTGATCGTTTCGATTGGCTGCGCTCAGTTCTGCTTCAGATCGATGCGGCCACTGAACAGGAATTCGAGAGGAGGCTGCGCGCACGTTAATCTATCAACCGAGGCTTGCATTTCGGTGAACGCACGAATAGACTCGGCATCGTTTGGTGAACAAACACTTCGCTGGCACCGCGCGTTAGTCGTGCAACCTCAACGGGACAGAAGAAAGATAAATGGAGCCTGTTGAGCACGTTGGAGTCGTGCGTCCTGAATTTCCCGAAAGCCCCAAGTGCGTGAAGCCTTGGGGCTTTCTGCTTTGCGCACCCGTATCAAGAGTCGCATCACGGACCGAAGCGCGAGACCTGTTGTAAAAGGTGCTTGTTTCACGCGGGAACCGATCGATTTTGCAAGAAATGCCCGGTCAAAGAAGGCCGGGGGCCCCTGCCTATCGTTTAAGCAAGCGGGGCTGGGGACCCGCGCATTTGCGCTAGCCAATGACCTTGGAAGTTAGTGAACAGGTGAACGAAGTTTGTTCACCTGTTTGCGTTTACCGCTGTTTACCCCGTTTACACGGTTGCCCCATATGGAACCACTCCCCGATCAATTCGTGCGCAAGGCTGAGTACGCCCGCATGCGGGGATGGAACCGCTCGTATGTAGCGAAGCTACTTAAGGAAGCCCGCCTGGTGCTCTCGCCCGACGCGACGCTGGTCGATTGGGCCGCGACCGACGCGCTGCTTGGCGTGACGTCCGACCCTAGCAAGAAGGGCGTGCAGGAACGGTGGGCCGGACACCGTCGCGAGCGGGACGTGGGCGTCGAGTTGGATCCAGCGACGGCGAGGGCTAACGAAACGCTGGAACCACGCGATGTGCCCGACGAGCCTCCTGTTGCTTTGTCCGGCAAATCGGGACGCGGCTTTCACTACTGGCGTGAAAAACGCGAAATGGAGCTGGCGCTGGTCGCGGAGCGCGAGCGCAAAAAGCTCGATTGCGAGCTGATCGATGCTGGCGCGGTCAAGCGGGCCGCCGAGCAGCTCGCGCGGGACGTGCGCGATCGGCTGCTGGCGCTGCCCGAGCGGGTGCACATGCAGGTCGCATTCGAATCGGATCCCTTGAAGGTCATGCATATGCTCGACGCTGAAATTCGCGATTGCCTGAAACTCATTGCCACCACCGTCCTGGTCCCGCAAGGGCCTGCGCAGTAATGGGCGCAATCGATGCATGGACGCTCGTCGCCGATGCGTGGCGAGCGGGCATCCAGCCCGACGCGGTGGTGCAGGTGTCCGAGTGGGCCGATGACAACCGTGTGCTCTCGCGCAAGGTGGCCGCCGAGCCCGGTGAATGGCGCACTGCTCGCGTGCCGTACATCCGCGAGGTGATGGATTGCCTGTCGGTGACAAGCCCCGTGCAGGACGTCGTGTTCGTCGCGGGCACGCAGGTCGCAAAAAGCGAGACCGGTATGAACTGGCTGGGCTACGCAATCGACCGTGTGCCGAGCCCGTTCCTGATCGTGCTGCCGACGCTGACGCTTGCCAAGCGCTGGAGCCGCCAGCGGCTCGCCGAGATGGTGGAGAGCACTCCGGCGATCCGGGCGAAAGCGGCGGAGAAGCGCTCGCGCGACAGCGCCAACACCATTCTCGAAAAGGAGTTCGAGGGCGGCTCGATGGTGGTGGTGACAGGGGCGAACAGCGCAGTGGGCCTGCGCTCAATGCCAGCACGCTACATCCACTTCGACGAAGTCGATGCGTATCCGAATGACGTGGATGGCGAGGGTGATCCGATCGGGCTTGCCTCCAACCGTCAGGACACGTTCGGGGCACGGGCAAAGCGACTTTATACCTCCACGCCCACCGAGAAAGATGCCTCCGAGATCGAGTTTCGGTATCTCAACAGTGACCGTCGCCGCTATCACGTGAAGTGTCCGCACTGCGGCACGGAACAGCCACTCGTGTGGGCGGATCCCGATGGTCGCCGGCGGCTTGTCTGGACCGACGATGACCCGGATACGGTCATGTACCTGTGTGCCGACCCGGAGTGTACGGGGCTGATCGAGGAGCGGCACAAGCCGGCTCTGCTTGCGGGCGGTCGATGGATCGCGGAGGCACCAGGTCCGAACAAGGCGGCTGGCTTCTGGATCAATTCGCTGTATTCGCCGTGGGTGCGGTGGCCGGCGCTGGTGCGTGAATTTATTGAGGCGCAGAAGGCGGCGGACGCAGGCGATCTCGCGAAGCTCAAGAAATTCTGGAACACGCGGCTCGCACTGACCTGGGAGCAGCCGGGGGACCGCGTGAAGTCACATACGTTGCTGGAGCGCGCGAAGGCTGAGACGTATCGGTTGGGCATGGTGCCCCCAGGTGGCCTTGTGCTCACCGGTGCTATCGACGTGCAGCCCGACCGGCTCGAAGGCCTTATTGTGGCTTGGGGTGCCGGCGAGGAGGCATGGATCGTCGACTACCGGGTCGTGTACGGCGACACCAACGAGGAAGAGCCCTGGACCGAGATGCGCGAAATCATGCGCACGCCCTTGCGCAACGCTTGGGGCCGCGACTTGTATGTGCGCGCGTGTGCGGTCGACACGGGATACAACGCGCAGCGCTGCTATGCGTGGCTGCGCAACCACGCGTACGAAGGGTTCTTTGGGGTGAAGGGATTCGGCGAAGAGAAGCGCCCGGTGCTGGGAAAACGCAGCGCGCAGGACTTCAACTGGATGGGCGTGAAGGTCGAGAACGGTGCGCACATCTATCCGATCGGAACCTTCGCCGCGAAAGAGCAGCTCACCGGGTGGCTGAAGCTGGAAGGGCGCGGCTCGCACCGCCTGCACTTCTCGCCGGATCTGGATGCCGACTTCTTCGCGCAGCTCACCGCCGAGCGGCTCGTCACGAAGTGGATCGGCGGCAAGGCTAAACGGGAATGGTGGAAGCCCAAGGCTGCGCGCAATGAAGTGCTCGACATCATGGTCTACAACATGGCGGCGGCATGGTTCATCGGCCTACCGCGATACCGGCCGATCCAGTGGGAGACGCTGCAACGCAACCTGGAACGCGACGATCTGTTCCGTCAGGCCGACGTCGTTGAAGAGGCGGTTGCCGCCGCTCCTGAAGCCCCCGAGGTGCCGCCGATCGAAGTGCCTGCAACACCAGCGGTCGCGGAGCCACCGCCAGCAGCACCGTTGCCACCGGCCCCGCTGGTGCCACCAGCGCAGTCCGTACAGCAACACAACACACCGACGCAGCCCCCGGTCGTTCGCCCGCAAGCGCGGCGTATGGGGAGCTCGTCCTATCTGAAACGCCGGCGGTAGGAGTGACCTGATGGCCTATACACAAGCGGACCTCGATCGCATTCAGAAGGCGATTGCGAAGGGCGAGCTCGAAGTTCAGTACCACGATCGCAAGGTCCGGTATCGGTCGATCGCCGAATTGCGGGAGGCGCAAACGGAAGTCGTTCGGGCCTTGGATAGCCAGACCCCGCGCTCGCGCATCGTCCGGCTGCGTCATGTCGGCAAGGGGGTACGATGAACCGGGGACCGACGAATCAAGGCACGACAAATCGCTCGTTCCCGGCACTCGCGCAGCGCGGCTTTGTCGTGCCGGGCCGGGTGAAGGCGGCGGCCTACGAGTCGGCGAGCTCCGCTGGCGCACGGGCGCGCACGTGGAGGACGTCGGGTGCGGGACCCAGCGCTGCGGCGGTGGAGAACCTGCCGCTCATGCGCAGCCGCTCGCGCGATGCCATTCGCAATGATCCGTGGGCGAAAACCGCGATTGCGCGCCTGGTGTCAAACACCATTGGCACGGGCATCCAGCCGCATCCTCAACACCCTGACAAGGCGACGCAACAGCGCTTAAAGCAACTTTGGGATGACTGGGCCAAAGAGGCTGATCACGATGGCCTGCTCGACGCATATGGGCAGCAGACCCTGGCCGCCCGTGCGTTCTTTAGTGACGGCGAGGTGCTCTTGCGCCGTCGCTATGCGAGCCCGTCTGACGGGCTGTCGGTGCCGGTGCAATTGCAACTGCTCGAAGGCGACTTACTGCCCGTTGAGAAAAACGAGGCGCGTGCAGGCGGCGGTGAAATCCTGCACGGCGTCGAGTTCGATGCGAACGATAAGCGCGTCGCTTATCACCTTTATCGGCGTCACCCCGGCGAATACAACCGGCTGAACATCGGCGGCATGGCGACTGTGCCGGTGCCAGCTCACGACATCGCACACGTGTTCCAGCCACTCCGACCGGGTCAGATTCGCGGCGTGCCGGAGCTGGCGACCGTGCTGCTTCGACTTCACTCGCTGGATAACTTCGATGACGCGGTGCTCTTTCGTCAGGAGGTGTGCAATCTCTTCGCCGGCTTCGTCACGAAACCCGCGAGCGTGCCGATGGGGCCGGGCGCGGACATCGATCCGATGACGGGGCAACAGATCGTCTATGACTCGGACGGCTTTTCGCCGGTTGTGTCGCTGGAGCCGGGTTCCATGCAGGAACTGGCTCCCGGTGAGGAGGTGGAATTCGCGACACCACCGGGTGCGGGTAACGACTACGCCCCCTTCATGCGTCAGCAACTGATGGCCGCAGCCGCCTCTGTCGGCATGCCGTACGAAGTGCTCACCGGGGACCTGCGCGAGGTAAGTGACCGCGTGCTGCGTGTGCTGCTCAACGAATTCAGGCGGGCGATTGAGCAGCTCCAGTGGAACATTTTTATTCACCAGTATTGCAACCGCGTGTGGGCGTGGTGGATCGATGCGTGTGCGTTAGCCGGTGCGATCCCGATGCCGGATTTCCATCGTACGCGTCGCGAGTATCTGCGCGTGCGCTGGGTGCCGCAGGGCTGGCCGTACATCAATCCTGTGCAGGACGTGAACGCGCAGAAGCTTGCGATTCGCGCGGGCCTGACCAGCCGCTCCGCTTCCGTGTTGAAGCAAGGCGAGGACCCGGAACAGGTCGACCAGGAGAACGCGGCCGACAACACGCGAGCCGATGGGCTCGGTCTGCAATACGACTCGGATCCGCGTGCACGGGATGTCGCGGGCGATACACCAACATAAGGGAACGCAGGGAGCGTCGATGAAAAATCGCAAGTGGTGGGACATCAAGGCATTGACCAACGCGCAGGGCGCTGCGGTGGCCGAGATCCGGATTTACGACGAGATCGGGTTTTGGGGCACCGACGCCAAGACCTTTATCGCGCAGCTCGACACGGCAGCGGCCAATGCGGCCGAGGTGATCGTCGCGGTGAATTCGCCGGGCGGGGACGTGTTCGATGCGTTTGCGATTTATAACGCCTTGCGCCGTTATGCCGGCCGCGTGACGGCTCGCGTGGATGGTGTGGCGGCATCGGCCGCGAGTCTTGTGGCGATGGCAGGTGACCGGATCGTGATGCCGGAAAACGCCATGCTCATGATCCACAACCCGTGGACGGTGGCAGCGGGGTCGGCCGCGGATCTGCGCTCGACGGCCGACATGATGGACAAGGCCCGCGACGGCATCCTGGCCGCCTATCGCAGCAAGAGCGGGCAGAGCGATGAGGACATCGTCGCGATGATGGATGCCGAGACGTGGCTGACAGCACTGGAGGCACAGGCGCTCGGGTTTTGCGACGTGATCGAGGAGCCGGTGCGCTTGGCTGCCTCGACCAAGGCGGTGGAAATTCTCGCGCGGTTCAAGAATCCGCCGGAGCCGGTCAAGGCGCTGGTCGATGCGGCAGGGGACCTGCCACCGAATGACCTGCCTGCGATCGACACACCGCCGGCTGATCCACCGTCGAACGACCCACCTCCGAGCGACCCACCCCCGAAGGATCCTCCGACACCGCAGGATTCGGCGGGCGTGCTCGCCGCGCACGTGTTCAAAACGTGCCGCGAATCGAACCTTTCGAACCTCGCGGAAAGCATCGTCACGGTATCGGGTCTACGGGACCGGGCAACGGTTGACTCGGCGATTCAGAACGCGCGGGAGATTGCTGGGGTCTGTCTTGCCGCGCGGCTGCCGGAGCGCGCAGAAGGGTTCGTGCGGGACCGCCTCACGCTCGACCAGGTGCGTGCACGACTGTTTGAGACCGTGACAGCCTCGCAGCAGGGTGTGAACAACCGCAAGCGCCCGACCCCGAACGCAACCCACGTATCCGCCGAGGGTCCGAAGGCCGCATCAATCTATGCCGCTCGAAAGGGCGGTTCAAAGTAACTTTTTTCATCTAAGCACTGACAAGCCCTTATTTTGCTAGCCCTTAAAGGAGCAACCGTATGTCCACCATCACCACTCAAGGCTTGCTGACCGGCGAGTTTCTGCTGTCCGAAGGCGCGGGCCGAATCTCGCGAGAAAAAATCACGGTGGCCGCAGGCGAGGCACTGCCTCCCGGCCAGCTTCTCGGCACGCTTAACGCCAGCGGCAAATACGTGCCATACGACAACGCGGCCGACACCGGTGCGCAGATCGCAAGCGCGGTGCTATACGCGGGCTTGCCGGCGTCGACTGCCGACCGTCCAGGTGTCGCGATTGTGCGTCTCGCGGAAGTGGCAGAAGCGCTGATCACGGGGCTGGACGCGGATGCCCGTGCAGACCTTGCCGCGAAGTTCGTCATCGTTCGCGCGTAGTTCGGTACAGCACGTACCGCAGACGTTTCAACCGACCATTGAGGCCCGCTCTAAGCGGGCCTCAATCATTTCCGAGGAGAGTTTCCATGGCGGACATCGCCCTTTTTAACGACGACGCGTTCTCGATGTCGTCGCTCAGCGCGGCCAT
>JAMFSK010000126.1 GCA_026225235.1 Burkholderiales bacterium | reverse complement strand
AGCGAGTGGCTCGCTGTAAGGATTCGAATCACGGACAAAATCCAATGGCTCAAATGCATCAAATATAAGTGCATTGCACAACCACCATCAGCTCTGCACGAGTAATCGACGTGATGCTCCATCCGCCTCACGAAATGATTATTACTGGGCCAAGCCCACTCGCAACAAGGGGATAAAGTGAAACAGAAGGTTTTGGTATCTGCCATCAAGAAGATCGTCGGCGCCGAACTGCTGTTGTCGGCTGCTTTCGTGCCGGTCGCGTTTGCGCAGACGGCACCGGCTGCCGGCACGACGGCGAGTGCACCGGATGCGGCCAGTGGCGCCGCTGCAACCAAGCTCCAGCGCGTCGAAGTCACGGGCTCGCTGATCAAGAGCGCGGACAAGACGGGTAACACAACGGTCCAGACGATTACCGCCAAGGACATCGAGGAAAGCGGTTACACGACCGTCGCTGACTTCCTGCGCGGCACCTCGGCCAACGACGCGAGCAGCTGGTCGCAAAGCACGATGAACAGCACCGCGCCCGGTGGCGCTGGGATCGCACTTCGCGGCCTGAGCGAGAAATACACGCTGGTGCTCGTCGATGGTCAGCGCGTCGCGAACTACGCGCTCGCGGTGAACTTCAGCGACACGTTCTTCGACGTCAACTCGATTCCGCTGAACATCGTCGACCACATCGACATCGTCAAGACCGGCGCGGTCTCGCAGTACGGTTCGGACGCGATCGCGGGCGTGGTCAACATCATCACGAAGAAGAACTATCACGGCCTCGAGATCAGCAGCGACCTGGGCAAGGCACAGCATCCGGGTGACGCACAGGGTAGCTTCAGCATCCTCGGCGGCTTTGGTGACCTGAACGCCGACCGCTACAACGTGACCGCCGCCGCGAGCTGGTTCCGCGACACCGGTTCGCGTCTGAGCGACCGCGACATGACCGCGGGCGAAGACTTCAGCAAGTTCCCGGGTGGCACGAGCGCGCCGACCGGTCCGAACGAGTCGTCTTACTGGTCGCTTCCGGACGGCACGACTCAAGCACTCAATCCCTGCCCGCCGCGCACGGTCGGCAGCAAGAGCGACGCCACGTCCTGTAACTTCAATACGGCCCAGAACTACTCGCTCGAGCCGTCGACGACGCGATGGAACGCGAAGGTGCGTGGCACGTTCAAGATCAGCGACGACATCCAGGCTTATGCCGATGTCTGGGCGAGCCGCAACGAGACGGTGCAGTTGAGTGGCGTGCCCTCGGCCACCAGCCTGTCGAACGTCTTCAATGTGATCCCGGGACAGTTGTCGCCGCTGAATCGCACGGTACCCGCCAACAACCCGTACAACCCGTTCGGCGTCGCCACGCCGATCAACTACACGTTCGCAGACGCTCAGACGGCGGTGGACACGGTGTCGACCTACTGGAAAGCGTCGACCGGCGTGAAGGGCACGTTTGCGCTGCCGAAGCTCGGCGACTGGGACTGGGATGTCAACTACGGTCACTCGCAAAGCGTCGTTTCCAGCACGTACGAAAATGCATTGAGCGTTCCGGCCTTCGAGGCCATGCTGGCCAACGGCACGTATAACTTTAGCAACCCGGCTGCGACGCCGAACGGCGAGCAAGGGCTGTTCACCAACGACAATCAGTCGGCGATCTCCAAGCTCGACTCGGTGACAGCGACGACCTCGACGTCGAACCTGTTCTCGCTGCCGGCCGGCGACGTGGGCCTCGGTGTCGGTACCGAGTTCCGTCACGAAAGCACCATCATCAACCCGACCACGCTCGCCGACCTGGGCCTGACCGCCCCGGCCCGGATCCAGAGCGTCGACGGCGAGCGCAATATCGCGGCGATTTACTATCAGTTCGATATTCCGATCATCAAGAACCTGACGTTCACGCAGTCGGGCCGCTACGACCACTACAGCGACTTTGGCGGTGCGTTCTCGCCGAACTTCGCCTTGCGTTATCAGCCGATCAACATGCTGACGACGTACGCGTCGTACGGTCGAGGCTTCCGTGCCCCGACGCCGGTCGAGAACTCGCAGGCGGTCTATATCGGTCACCAGAACCTGACCGACAACAACGATCCGAGTGGGACGCCGACCAAGAACTTCACGTCGGAATACAACACGGGTAACCCGAACCTGCAGCCGGAACACACCAAGAATTACAACATCGGCTTCGCCTTGTCGCCGGACGCGACCACCGATTTCGGCGCTGCGTTCTACAAAGTCAAGATCGACGGTGTGATCGGCACGGCAGATCCGCAGGCCCTGCTCGACGCTAACGACCCGTCGGTGGTGGTTCGCAACCCGGACGGCACGATTCGTGACATCCAGACGTCGTTCGTGAACCTCGGTTCGCTCGATACTGATGGTTTCGACTTCGACTTCCGCAAGTCGCTGTCGACCTCGTTCGGTACCTTCACGCTGTCGGGTGACTGGGCTTATGTCTGGCACTTCAAGCTGACGAACCCGGATGGTTCGCAAGTCGACTTCGCCGGCAACAACGGCGCGCTCAATCAGCCGTTCGGCGCGAGCAACCCGCGCTGGAAGGGCAATACGAGCCTGACCTGGGATTATGCGAAGTTCACCACCACGCTGACGTGGCAGTACACGGGTCCGTACACCAACGCGATATCGGTGCAGGCAGGCGATGGGGGCTCGGGTGAAGTGGCGTCGTACAGCCAGTTCAACCTGTTCACGACCTATCGTGGCTTCAAGAACTGGACGATCTATGCCGGCGTCAACAACGTGTTCGACCGGGCTCCGCCGTTCGATATCGAATGGACGTTCAACCCGGACCTGACGGGTTACGACCAGTCGCTCTACACGAACCTGGGCCGTTTCTTCCAGGTCGGCGCGACGTACCGCTTCAAGTAAGCGCAGGCGGCACAGACAGGCTCCTCTCGTCCCCTCCTGATGGAGGAGGGGATTTTGACGGCGACATCCGGTTCGGGGTCGCCGTTTTTTATGGGGCACTCGGGCGCAGCAACGCCGATTTGCGGGTGTACCACTCGGTCAGGGAGGCATCGTCCCAGGTGCTCGCGAGCTTGTCTGCGAGGGCAAAATGCGCCGCCGCTTCCGCGTCGCGCCCGAGGCCACGCTGTGCCTGGACGACTTCGAGCAGGAGGAAGGCGCGATCGACATCCTCGACGCCGTTCGCGTCGATCAGGTGCAGGCCGTGTTCGGCTGCATCGATGGCGGGGGCGTGCAGGCCCAGGCGGTTCGACGCGAGCGCGACCAGGTAATCCGCGCGTTCATAGTTGATCCACGTGCCGGCGCGCTGCCACAGGGTTCGCGAAGCCTGCGCGCCTTCCAGGATGGCTTCACGGACCTCGGGGCGGTTGACCGTCGCGTCGTCGAATTCCATCAGGGTCGAGACAATATTGTTCAGGCTGGCGGCAATCATCGAGTCCGCTTCGCTGCGCTGGCCCCAGGCCGCGATGCCATCGAGCACGGTATGCAGGCCCAGGCTGACCTCGAATGCCCGTTCGGGCTGGCTCAGGAAGCTCAGTGCGGCGGTGCGGACCGCCATGGCAGCCTGGTCGCTGCGCAGGCCCTGGCGGGTCATCCGGTATTCGAGCGCTGTCGCGGCGCCGAACTGCCCCGACAGATAGGCCACCACGGCCGCGTTGCGCAAGACGGGCAGGGGGAGGGTCGTGTGCGGCGAGATCGCTTCCGAGATCAGGAGGTGCGCATCCTGCCAGTGCGACTGCTTCTCGCCGATCACATGCGTGACGAGCCATGAGAACCGCCCCAGCAGGTCGGCCGCTAGCGGTTGCGTCGCGAGTACCCGCAGCCGGCTGGCGGCCGCCTCAGGCGCAGCGTCGTGGGTCTGCATCAGGCGGTTCAGGTCATCGGCAACGGTCATTGCGAAAAGCTCCGAAAGGTGAGGAGAATGGGCAGGAACAAAACCGGCGCCCACAAAAACAGGCACGACAAAACAGCTACAGAAGAAGCGGGCTTCATCCAACGGCGCGCAAGGGTCGCGTCGCGTTAGCCGCTTGGGATGTCGATCAGGCTGCCGGCTTGCGCACCGTGAGAATCGCGTAAGCCAGCACGCCCGCGACCAGCCCCCAGAATGCCGAACCGATCGAGAGCAGGGTCAGTCCTGACGCCGTCACCATGAAGGTGATCAGGGCCGGCTCGCGCTGGCGCATATCGGCCATTGCATTGGCCAGGCCATTCATGATCGAGCCGAACAGGGCGAGTGCCGCGATCGAGATCACCAGCGTGCGCGGAAACGCGCCGAACAAGGCCGCGATGGTCGCGCCAAGCGTGCCGGCGATCAGGTAGAACACCCCACACCAAACGGCCGCGGTGTAGCGGCGTTGCGGATCGGGGTGGGCATCCGGCCCCGTGCACATCGCCGCGGTGATCGCCGCAAGGTTGACGCCATGCGAGCCGAACGGCGCAAACAGCACCGAGGCGATGCCCGTCGCGGTGATCAACGGGGAGGAGGGCGTGTCATACCCGTCGGCGCGCAACACGGCCAGCCCAGGCACGTTCTGCGAAGCCATGGCGACAATGAACAGGGGGATGCCGATGCTGATCACCGCCGACCACGAGAATGTGGGTATCGTCAGTACGGGTCGCGCGAGCGCGACGCTGAAGTGGCTGAAATCGAGCAGGCCGAGTGCCGCCGAGACCGCGATGCCGGCCAGCAGCGCCGTCACGACTGCATAGCGTGGCGCGAAACGCTTGATGACCAGATAGGTCAGCAGCATGGCGATGACCAGCGCCGTATCGTGCTCGGCCGCCGTGAACAGCCCAATGCCGATGCGGAACAGGATGCCCGCGAGTAGCGCCGCGGCAAGCGAAGAGGGCAGGCGTTTCATCACACTGTCGAACACCCCGGTCACGCCGACGAGCACCAGCAGGATCGCGCAGACGAGAAACGCGCCGATTGCCGCTGGATAGGTGACATTGGGCAAGCTGGTGATCAACAAGGCCGCGCCCGGCGTCGACCAGGCGATCACGATCGGCGCGCGGTAGCGCAACGACAGCACAATCGTGGTCAGGGCCATGCCGACCGAGAGCGCCCAGATCCATGAAGAGATCTGCGCATCGCTCAGGTGGGCGGCACGGCCAGCCTGGAACATCAGCGCGAGCGAACTCGTATAGCCGGTCATCATCGCGACAAAACCCGCGACGATCGAAGAGACCGAGCTGTCGCGCAGCGGACGAAGGGGTGGGGGACGGGTAAGGGCAGCGGTGCTCGGCGGTACAGCGCTCATGGCGGGCATTCGAAGGCTTGGGAAGGGCGGGGAAGCACGTGCTTGAGCGTGCAACGCCACCCGGTCGGTCTTCCTGCCCACCCGGCGGCGCGCCGCTTCTTTACTTGCTCAGTAAGCGCATTGCACCTTCGAGGCCGTTCAACGTCAAGGGAAACATCCGGTTCGCCATCAATTGCCTAATCAGTCCGACCGACTGGCGATACTCCCAGAGCCGCTCGGGCTCCGGATTGAGCCACGCATAGTGGGGAAAACGCTCAGTGAACCGGCTCAGCCAGACCGCGCCCGCTTCGGCATTCGTATATTCGACTGAGCCGCCGGGCTGCAGGATCTCGTAAGGCCCCATCGTCGCATCGCCGACAAAGATCAGCTTGTACTCCGACGGGTATTTGTGAAGCACCTCCCAGGTCGGGAATTTCTCGGCATGGCGGCGCCGGTTCTGCTTCCAGAGGTAGTCGTAGACACAGTTGTGAAAGTAGAAAAACTCGAGATGCTTGAACTCGGTCTTGGCCGCCGAGAACAGTTCCTCGGTTCGCTTGATGTGGTCGTCCATCGAGCCGCCGACATCGAGCAGCATCAGCACCTTTATCGTGTTGTGCCGTTCGGGGACCATGCGGATATCGAGCCAGCCCGCATTTGCCGCGGTGCGCCGGATCGTGTCGTCGAGGTCGAGTTCCTCGACGGCGCCCTTGCGCGCAAAGCGCCTCAGGCGCCGAAGCGCGACCTTGATATTGCGTGTGCCGAGTTCGACATCGTCGTCATAGTCCCGATACGCGCGCGCGTTCCAGACCTTGACGCCGTTGCGACTGCCGCCCGCGCTGTCGCCGCCGATCTTGATGCCTTCAGGGTTGAAGCCGCCATGTCCGAATGGTGAGGTGCCTCCCGTGCCGATCCACTTGTTGCCCCCTTCATGGCGTTCGCCCTGTTCCTTGAGCAGTTCCTCAAGCCGGTCGAGCAGCGCTTCGATTCCGCCCATCGCCTCGATCTGCGCTTTCTCCTCGGGCGAGAGATCGGCTTCGAGCCGTTTCTTCAACCAGTCGAGGGGTATTTGCGTGGCGTCGGGGCCCGGGTCAAGCAGCGACGAGACGCCGTTGAAGTAGGCCCCGAATGCCTGGTCGAACTTGTCGTAGTGCTTTTCGTCCTTGATCAGCGTGAGCCGTGCAAGGTAATAGAATTCGTCGATCGACGGCGCGATCACCTCGCGCTTGAGCGCGCCGATCAGCATCAGATATTCATTGACGCTGACCGGCAATTTCGCTTGGCGCAGGGAAAAGAAAAAGTCGATGAGCATTGCGTGCCTCCTCGCGCGTCGCCGGAGCTAGCGGTTGCTGCGATTCATATAGATCAGCCGCTCGAACAGATGGATGTCCTGCTCGTTCTTGAGCAGCGCACCCGCGAGCGGCGGCATCACCTGCTTCTGGTCGTGGCTGTGCAGCGCTTCGACCGGAATGTCTTCCGCCATCAACAGCTTGAGCCAGTCGAGCAGTTCCGAGGTCGACGGTTTTTTCTTGAGACCCGGTACATTGCGCAACTCGAAGAAGCTGTTGAGCGCCGCGCTGACCAGCGCCTTCTTGACGCCCGGGTAGTGGACATCGACGATCTGCTGCATCGTCGTGGCGTCCGGAAAGCGGATGTAGTGGAAGAAGCAGCGGCGCAGGAAGGCGTCGGGCAGCTCCTTCTCGTTGTTCGAGGTGATGATCACCAGCGGCCGATGACGTGCCTTGACGAGCGCGCGCGTCTCGTAGACATAGAACTCCATGCGGTCGAGTTCGCGCAGCAGGTCGTTGGGGAACTCGATGTCAGCCTTGTCGATCTCGTCGATCAGCAGCACAACCTGCTGCTCGGCCTCGAAGGCCTGCCAGAGCACGCCCTTGACGATGTAGTTGCCGATGTCGTGCACGCGCTCGTCGCCGAGTTGCGAATCGCGCAATCGGGAGACAGCGTCGTACTCGTAGAGGCCTTGCTGAGCTTTGGTGGTCGATTTGATATGCCATTGCAGCAGCGGCATGCCGAGCGCCGCGGCGACTTCTTCGGCGAGCATGGTCTTGCCGGTGCCGGGTTCACCCTTGATCAAGAGGGGGCGTTGCAGGGTGATGGCCGCGTTGACCGCGAGCCGCAGATCATCGGTGGCGACGTATTGGGATGAGCCTTCGAAGCGCATGACGGGAGACCGGGTGGGCGGCAAAGGGCCAGTATAGGACAGTTTGAAAGCCGCCGAATCCCTGCGCGCCGGGGCTCCGGGCCGGCGCGACGGCGCTGCGCTGTGGACGACTCCTCGGCCCGCACGCTACAATGCTCCGGTTTTTTGGCCCGCGTGCCGACTAATTCGAACAGACACGGCCGCCGGTCGTCGCAGGTGCCTTGACGGGCACTCCCGACATCCGGGTCCCCCCGAACGCTCAGGTTAATAAAGCTATGAAAAGACAAGTGACGATTGCCGTGCTGGCTGCCCTGGCGGCCGCTACGACCGGGGCGCACGCCGACGTGGTGGGCGACGCGAAGGCCGGGCAGGGCAAGGTGGCCGCCTGTATCGGCTGTCACGGCATTGCGGACTACCGCACGGCCTACCCGGAGGTCTACCGGGTGCCCAAGCTTGGCGGCCAGAACGCCCGTTACCTCGAAACGGCGCTGCAAGCGTACAAGAAGGGTGGCCGCAAGTTCCAGACGATGCATGCGAATGCCGTCTCGCTGTCTGATCAGGACATCGCCGACATCGCTGCCTACTACTCGGCGCAGACGCCCGCGACCCCGAATAATCCGAACAAGTGACCGGCCCGGTGCCACACGTTTAGGTCCAGCACGGACAGGAGCACGCATGAATCAGCGCATCAGCAAGCTCGCGGCCACGGTCGCGTTTCTCGGTTTGGCCGGCGTAGGCGCAGGGGCGCACGCGGCCGACGCCGATAACGGCAAGAATCTCGTTGCGAGCCACAATTGCGCGGCCTGCCACGGCGCCAACCTGAATACGCCGGTGTCGCCCGAGTATCCGAAGCTCGCCGGGCAGTTCGACGACTACATTTTCTTTGCGCTGCGCGCGTACCAGGTCGGCGGCGGTAACCCGCTGTTCGGCCGTACCAACGCCATCATGTCGGCCCAGGTGCAAGGCCTGTCGGAAAGCGATCTGCGCGATATCGCCGCGTATGTCGAGTCGCTCCCCGGCGATCTGGTGCAGAAGAAGTAACGTTTCGCCCAAGGGTTTGCGATCGGGCGGTTGCGAGCTTGGTCGCGAAGCCAGCCACGAAGCCGGGCCCGAAGCCGGGTCTCTACCCGACGCCTCGCGGCCAAAAAAATCCCCACGTTTTGCGACGGGGGATTTTTTTTGGGGCCGCCCATCCGGGTGATCAGTCTCGCGATGCGCGCCGTTCGATCCTGGCGAGGTAGGCATCATGGTCCGGCGGGGCCTGGTTGCGTTGGGCTTCCCAGAGCGTTTCGCCGAGGCATTCCATGATCGCGTGCTGAGCGTCATGCGAGGAGCCAAGTCGCGCGGCGAGCCGGTCGTGCGCCCCCCGGATCCCCGGCGGCTGGTCGATCGACAACTGTTCGCTAATCGCAAGGTGCATCGAGAGATGCAGGAAGGGGTTGGTCTGGCCTTCCTCGGGGGTGTAGTCCTGCCCGGTCGCATCGGGCGCGCCGAGCGCCTCATGGTATTCGGGGTGTTCGATGATCCAGTCGGCGGCAATGCTTTCGAGCGGCGTCAGGATCTGGCCGGCGCGCTGCTTGCGCCAGGTGTCGGCAAAGAACTGCCGGACTTCGTCACGGGTCGGATTGAACATCTTGATGGTGTGGATAGAGCGTGGAGCGTCGTAGGGCGCGCAGCCCCACGCGCGCAGGCAAGCGGGGCGCATCTGCTATGGGCCGCATTTTACGCCCGGTCGCCTGGCCTTACAGGTCAGGTGCGCGGGTCTTGGGTTTGAACTCGCACAGGGGCTCGATCGCGCACTGCCAGCATAGTGGCGTGCGCGCCTTGCAGACATAGCGCCCGTGCAGGATCAGCCAGTGGTGCGCGTCGTGCCGGAATTCGGGCGGGGTGAACTTCTCGAGGCCGTCTTCGACCGCGCGCACATCCTTGCCTGGCGCGAGCCCTGTGCGGTTGGCGACGCGAAAGATATGCGTATCGACGGCGATGGTCGGCTGCCCGAAGGCGGTGTTGAGGACCACGTTTGCGGTCTTGCGTCCTACGCCGGGCAGCGATTCGAGCGCCTCACGGTTGGCCGGCACTTCGCCACCGTACTGATCGAGCAGGATACGGCAGGTCGCGATCACGTTCTTGGCCTTGGTCCGGTACAGGCCGATGGTCTTGATATGGTCGCTGAGCTTCGCCTCGCCGAGGTCGAACAGGGCTTGTGGCGTGTTGGCCAGCGGGTAGAGCTTGCGGGTCGCCTTATTGACGGACACATCCGTGGCCTGGGCCGAGAGCAGCACCGAGATCAATAACTCGAATGGCGTCGTGTATTCGAGTTCAGTGGCCGGATGCGGGTCGAGGCTTTGCAGTGTTTCGTAGATCGCCCGGCGTTTGGTGGGGTTCATGGCGTGAAGGGATCAGGTGGGGTCCGGGCCTTGATTCGAGTCGGGGCCGGCATCGATGCCCAGGCGCTTGCGGCGCGCATCGGCTTCGTCGATCTGCGCCTGGACCGCGGCGCTTACATGCTCGGTATTCTTCGGGGCGAGACCGCGCTCGGCCAGCTCGGCCTTCTTCGCCCGGGCGCGCTCGAGCGCCGCCTGGATGATGGCACGCTTGCGCTCGTCAGCCGCCACGGCGGACGGGTCGATCGATGGCTTGTCGGCCAACTCATCGGCCGGCTCCGCCGTCCCCCTGCTTGCCAGGCCAGGAGCCGGGTCAGATGTCGTGCCGGAACCCGACGGTTCGAGGGTGGCTTGCGATGCCGTATGGGTCACTGCCTGCGATGGCTCGGGCGACGACATCACGCTGGCTGCGAGTCCGCTGACTTGCGCCTGGTGGGCAGCCAGACGCAGCGCCGCGCGATGCTCGGCTGCCTCGCGCTCGCGCTGTTGCCGGGCAAGTCTCTGATCATGGCGCTCGCGCGCCGCATCCGCCTGCGCCCGGGTCCACGCCTGCCAGCCCGTTGCCTCACCGGTTACCGGGATCATCTCGATACAGTCGACCGGGCAGGGCGCCACGCAGAGGTCGCACCCCGTGCATAGCGATTCGATGACCGTGTGCATGCGCTTGGCCGCTCCCGCGATCGCGTCGACCGGGCAAGCCTGGATACATAGCGTGCAACCGATACAGATCGCCTCGTCGATGCGCGCGAGCGGCCGCGGCCGCTCGACGCCGTGCTCGACATTGAGGGCGATCGCCGGCCGGCCGAGCAAGGCGGCCAGACGGGTGACGCCTTCCACGCCGCCGGGCGGACACTGATCATAGCTCGCCGCCCCAGTGGCAATGGCTTCGGCGTAAGGCCGGCAGCCTGCGTAACCGCATTTGGTGCACTGGGTTTGCGGCAGCAGATCTTCGATCCGGTCGGCAAGCGACGGTGGGGGACTGACGGTAGTGACAGGCACTGGATATGAGTGAAAACACGGACTCCGGATTATCGCCGATTTCGCTTGGCTTTCAGCTCCGTATGCCATAATCAATTGCCTCTCCCCTGGTCGCGGATGCCACCATGAACGAGCCAAAAATCAAAAGAGATCCAGAGGGGACCCGGCGCCGCATTCTGTCAGCGGCAGCCGAAGAATTCGCCAATGGCGGGTTATCAGGTGCGCGCGTCGATCAGATCGCGCGCCGTGCGTTGACGAACGAGCGAATGCTCTATTACTACTTCGGTAGCAAGGAGCAGTTGTTCACGGCCGTGCTCGAGCAGGCGTTTGCCTGCCTTGCCGATGCCGAGCGGCAGCTCGATCTCGATGGCCTCGAGCCGGTCGACGCCATCACAAGACTCGCGCATTTCATCTGGAATTATTATTTCGAGCACCAGGATCTGCTGCGTCTGCTCAACAACGAAAATCTACACGAAGCGCGCTATATCAAGAACTCGTCGCGAATCAACGAGATGATGTCGCCCGTGACGTCGATGTTGAGTCGTATCCTGCGGCGTGGTGCAGAGGCCGGCGTATTCAGGAACGATGTCGACCCGCTGCGCTTTTACGTGACCTTGTCAGCGCTCGGCTACTACGTCTTGTCGAATCGCTACACCTTGGCGGCGATCCTGGGCCGGGACTTCACCGAGCCCGAAGAGCGCGCGGAAGTCCTCAGGCTTTCGACCGATATGGTGCTTTGCTACTTGCGCACGAAGGCGTCGTGAGCTGAAGGTGCATTGGGCAATGCGCCACGCGGGGTCGCCCTGACGTGGCTTTGCGGCAGACCGGAAGGTGACCGCACGGTTCGCCGGTATCCGGCGCGCCATGCTTGCGTGAACCCGCTCGAAGCTTGACTATGACGCGGCCCCTGCCTCTTCGGCGGCCGCGTTTTTCATTCCCCCCTCTGTTGCACCTCCCCCACTCGAAGCGCGGTATTCAGGCGCAAGCCATCGCCGGCGTTTACGCATTATTTACACCACCCCCAGCAACTTTGCCCCGGTCTTTACCGTCGTTGCGGGACGATCCAGGTCTCGTATTGCGCTCATCGGAGACCAAAAATGGACGTGCTGTATGTCGGTGGACTCGTCCTGTTCACTGCGTTGACCTTCGGCCTGCTCAAGGGCTGTGAGGTCCTGCGCCGCCGCGCGGTCGGAGGTCGGCCATGAACTGGATGCTATGGCTCGCTACCGCTGCGACGGTATTGCTGATTGTTTATCTCGCCTACGCGTTATTCAACGCTGAGGAGCTCGAATGACTTCGAATGACTGGCTCCAACTGGTGCTCTATACCGTCGTATTGCTCGCTGTCGCGGTGCCGCTCGGCCGCTACATGAGCAATGTGTTCGACGGTTCATCGCGGGTACTGCGCTGGTTCGGCTGGGCCGAACGCGGCCTGTACAAGATCGGGGGCGTCGATGCCTCCAAGGAGATGAGCTGGAAACTCTACGCGGTCGCCCTGATCGCGTTCAATGTGCTCGGCACGGTGGTGATCTACGTGCTGCTGCGCCTGCAGGCTGGCTTGCCGCTGAACCCAGCGGGCATCGCCGCCATGACGCCTGACGCCGCGTTCAACAACGCGGTCAGCTTCGTGACCAACACGAACTGGCAGGACTATTCCGGCGAATCCGGTGCAAGCTACCTGATCCAGATGCTGTGCTTCACCGTCCAGAACTTCCTGTCCGCTGCGACCGGGATTGTGGTGGTGGTGGCGTTGGTACGTGGTTTTGCTCGTCACTCCGTGCAGACAATCGGCAACTTCTGGGTTGACATGACGCGCTCGGTACTTTACGTGCTGGTGCCGATCTCGATCGTGCTGTCGCTTGTGTTCGTCTCGCAAGGCGTGATCCAGAACTTCTCGTCGTACAAGGATGTGCCCACGTTGCAGGCCACCCAGTACACGCAACCGAAGGTCGACGCGCAGGGCAACCCTGTCAAGGATGCGAAGGGTAACCCTGTGATGGACACGCTGACGGCGAAGACACAGACCCTTGCAATGGGTCCGGTCGCCTCGCAGGAAGCGATCAAGATGCTCGGTACCAACGGGGGTGGCTTCTTCAATGCGAACTCCGCCCATCCGTTTGAGAATCCGACACCGTTCACGAACTTCTTGCAGATGGTCGCTATGTTGTCGATTCCGGCCGCACTGTGCCTGATGTTCGGCAAGATGGTCGGGGACCGTCGCCAGGGCGTGGCCGTTCTCGCCGCGATGACGATCGCCTTTGCGGTTGCCTGTGTGGCGGAGATCTCGTCCGAGCAGTCCGGCAATCCGCTGGTCGCGGCGCTCGGCGTCGATCAGAACGCCAGTGCCACGCAGGCAGGCGGCAATATGGAAGGCAAGGAAACGCGCTTCGGCATCGTCTCCTCGGGCATCTTCACGGTGGCGACGACCTCAGCCTCGTGCGGCGCAGTCAACAATGCGCACGACTCGTTGACGCCGCTCGGCGGCCTCACGCCGATGCTGCTGATGCAACTCGGCGAAGTGATCTTCGGCGGTGTCGGATCGGGCCTCTACACGATGCTCGCCTTCGCCTTGCTCGCCGTATTCGTTGCCGGCCTGATGATTGGCCGTACCCCCGAATACATCGGCAAGGAGATCGAAGCCTATGAGATGAAGATGGTCGCGATCGTGGTGCTGCTCACGCCGCTCATCGTGCTCGTCGGCGCAGCGATTGCCGTGCTCGCTCCCGCAGGTGTCGCCGGCATTCTGAACCCCGGCACCCATGGGTTCTCGGAAATCCTCTACGCGTTCAGTTCCGCCGCCAACAACAACGGCAGCGCGTTTGCCGGCCTGACTGTGGCGACGCCGTTCTACAACTGGATGACCGCGATCGCGATGTGGTTTGGCCGCTTCGGCCCGTTGATCGCCATGCTCGCCGTTGCCGGTGCGCTCGCCGCGAAGAAACGGATCGCCCCGGGCGCCGGCACGATGCCGACCCATGGCGCGTTGTTTGTCGTGTTGCTGCTTGGCACGGTGTTGCTCGTTGGTGCGCTGACCTATGTGCCGGCGCTCGCGCTGGGACCCGTGGCCGAGCATCTGCAGATGATCGCAGGCCATTGATTAAAGGACAGATATGGCTCCCAATTCCCGCATTCGTTCAGACCATGTTCGTGCGACGCCCCCGTCGCCGACCCCGAGTCCTGAACACAAGAAAGATCCTAGTGGCCGCTCTGGCGCGCGTTCGATGTTCGATCCGGCGCTGGTAAAGCCGGCGATCATCGACTCGTTCAAGAAGCTGTCGCCGCGTACGCAGTTCCGCAATCCGGTGATGTTTTGCGTGTACGTCGGCAGCATCCTGACCACCATCCTGTGGGTCGCCGCGCTGACCGGCGACGCTGAAGCGCCGTCGGGCTTCATCCTGGCGATCACGCTGTGGCTGTGGTTCACGGTGCTGTTTGCGAATTTCGCCGAAGCGCTGGCCGAGGGCCGTTCGAAGGCCCAGGCCGCCGCGTTGCGCAGTGCCAAGCGCGATGTGATGGCCAAGAAGCTCGAAAAGGCCGATCGCAACTCGGGCGTTCGTGTCATGACCGCCTCTGACCTGCGCAAGGGCGATATCGTGCTGATCGAAGCCGGCGATGCGATTCCGGCTGACGGTGAAGTCATTGAAGGGGTGGCCTCGGTCGACGAGTCCGCCATTACCGGCGAGTCGGCACCCGTGATTCGCGAGTCCGGCGGCGACTTCACCGCGGTGACGGGCGGTACCCGGTTGCTATCGGACTGGATCGTGGTGCGCGTCACCGTCAACCCCGGTGAAGCCTTCCTCGACCGCATGATCGCCATGGTGGAAGGCGCCAAACGCCGCCGCACACCGAACGAAGTCGCGCTGACCATCTTGCTGGTGGCCCTGACCGTCGTGTTGCTGCTGGCAACGGCCACGCTGCTGCCGTTCTCGATGTTCAGCGTCGAAGCGGTCAAAGCCGGTCACGTCGTGACCATCACCGCACTGGTCGCGTTGCTGGTCTGCCTGATCCCGACCACTATCGGCGCCTTGCTGTCGGCGATCGGTGTGGCCGGTATGAGCCGCATGATGCAGGCCAACGTGATCGCCACTTCGGGTCGCGCGGTCGAAGCGGCTGGTGACGTCGACGTGCTCCTGCTCGACAAGACGGGCACCATCACGCTTGGCAATCGCCAGGCTTCGCTGTTCGTGCCCGCCGCTGGCGTGAGCGAACAAGAGCTTGCTGACGCCGCGCAACTGTCGTCGCTGGCGGACGAAACGCCGGAAGGCCGCAGCATCGTCGTACTCGCGAAGCATCGCTTCAATTTGCGCGAACGTGATATGCAGGCCCTGGCCGCGACGTTTGTGCCGTTCACCGCACAAACCCGCATGAGCGGTGTCGACCTTCAGGATCGTCAGATCCGCAAGGGCGCCTCCGACGCCATCCGCAAGTCGGTCGAAGCGCACGGCGGCCAGTTCCCGGCCAGCGTGCAGGCTCAGGTCGATGACATCGCCCGGCGCGGCAGCACCCCGCTGGTCGTCTCCGAGATGGCCCTTGGCGCGGCACGCGTACTCGGCGTGATCGAGCTCAAGGACATCGTCAAGGGCGGCATCAAGGAGCGCTTCGCCGAACTGCGCAAGATGGGCATCAAGACGATCATGGTGACCGGCGATAACCGGCTGACCGCAGCAGCGATCGCTGCCGAAGCGGGCGTCGACGACTTCCTCGCCGAAGCCACACCGGAAGCCAAGCTCGCGATCATTCGTGAGTATCAGGCCAAGGGCATGCTCGTCGCGATGACCGGTGACGGCACCAACGACGCGCCCGCTCTTGCGCAGGCCGACGTGGCGGTTGCCATGAACACCGGCACCCAGGCTGCCAAGGAGGCCGGCAACATGGTTGACCTTGACTCCAATCCGACGAAGCTCATCGAGATTGTCGAGATCGGCAAGCAGATGCTGATGACGCGCGGGTCACTGACGACGTTCTCCATTGCGAACGACGTGGCCAAGTACTTCGCGATCATTCCGGCTGCGTTCGCCACGACCTACCCGCAACTGCGTGCGCTCGACATCATGCACCTTGCGACGCCGTCGTCCGCGATCCTGTCGGCCGTCATCTTCAACGCACTGGTGATCATCGCCCTGATCCCGCTTGCCCTCAAGGGCATCAAGTACCGGCCTCTGGGTGCAGCCACGCTGCTGCGCCGCAACCTGCTGGTCTACGGCCTCGGCGGCATCATCGTTCCCTTCATCGGCATCAAGGCGATCGACATGATCCTCGCTGCCGCTGGCTGGGTTTAAGGACATCACAAGGACATCATCATGAAATCCATCGTGCGCCCCATGTTCGTGCTGTTCATCGTCATGATGGCGCTTTGCGGCGTGGCCTACCCCCTGGTGGTCACCGGCATCGCCCAGGCGGTGTTTCCCCATCAGGCTGCTGGTAGCCTGATTGAACAAGACGGTAAAGTCGTCGGTTCGGAGTTGATCGGACAACAGTTCGACGCACCCCAGTATTTCTGGGGTCGTCTGTCCGCCACCTCGCCGATGCCGTACAACCCGACCGGGAGTTCAGCCTCCAACCTGGGCCCGACGAACTCCGCGCTGTTCGACAACGTCAAAGGCCGTATCGCCGCCCTCAAGGCGGTCGACCCGGACAACAAGGCCAGCGTGCCCGTCGACCTCGCGACCGCTTCAGGCAGTGGCCTCGATCCGGCCATCACACCCGAAGCCGCCGAGTTCCAGGTTGCCCGCGTCGCCAAGGCTCGCAATGTCCAGCCCGATGTCGTGCGCAATCTCGTGACCGAGTTCACGGACGGCCGCCAATTCGGCATACTGGGTGAGCCGCAAGTGAACGTGCTGAAGCTGAACCTGGCGCTGGACGGCCTGCATCACTAAGCCACTCCATCGTTGAGTCACTCACGACGCAACGAAGCTGCCCGGCCTGAAGGGGGGTGACCTCGGCCGGGCCTTCGCAGCGCTACAGGGCAGTACTACAAGGCTGCAGCAACACGTTTGACCGAGACGGCGCCCCCCAAAAGGCGGCGCCGTCTTTTTTCCCTTACCGACTACGAGTCTCAATGAGTCGCCCCGATCCCGATCTCCTGCTCGACAAAATTCAGCGCGATGAGGCCAAGGCCCGCAGGGGCCGCCTCAAAGTGTTTTTCGGCGCATCGGCCGGCGTCGGCAAGACCTTTGCCATGCTCCAGGCCGCGCGCCGGCTGCGCGACGACCACACCGATGTGGTCGTCGGCATCGTCGAGACCCATGGACGGGCCGAGACCGAAGCGTTGCTCGAGGGCCTCGAAGTCCTCCCGTTGCAGAAACTCGACTATCGAGAGCGCAGCCTCGGTGAGTTCGATCTCGACGCCGCCCTCGCACGCAAGCCCCAGTTGCTCCTGGTCGACGAGCTCGCCCATTCCAATGTGGCCGGCGCGCGCCATACCAAACGCTGGCAAGACGTGCAGGAACTGCTCGATGCCGGTATCGACGTGTTCACCACCGTCAATGTCCAGCATCTCGAAAGCCTCAACGACATCGTCGGCCAGATCACCGGCATCCGCGTCTGGGAGACTGTCCCCGATCGCGTGTTCGACCTCGCCGACGACGTGACTCTCGTCGACCTCCCTGCCGACGATCTCCTGACCCGCCTGCGCGAAGGCAAGGTCTATCTGCCTCAACAGGCCGAACGCGCGATCCAGAATTTCTTTCGCAAAGGCAACCTGATTGCCCTGCGCGAACTGGCCTTGCGCCGCACCGCGGATCGCGTCGATGCGCAGATGCGCGAATACCGTGCCGACCGCTCGATCGACCGGGTCTGGCAGACCCGCGATCGTGTGCTGGTCTGCGTCGGTCCGGGCCCGGAGTCCAGCGCACTGGTGCGCGCGGCCGCCCGGCTGGCCGGCAGCTTGCGTGCTGACTGGATCGCAGTCTACGTCGAAACGCCCCGGCTTCAACGCCTGCCTGAGGCGCTGCGCGAACGCACGCTGCGCGCCCTCAAGCTGGCCCAGGACCTCGGCGCCGAAACCGCTACCCTCGACGGCGATGACGCCGCCCTGACGTTGGTCGACTACGCCCATCTGCGCAATGTCTCGAAGCTGGTGGTCGGGGCAACCCAGGTCGAACGTTTCTGGCACTTATGGCGACGCCCCGTCGGCGAACGCATCGGCAAGCTGTCCGACGACCTCGACGTGACCCGTATCGGTGTCGACGTGCAGCCCCTGCGCGAAGACACTGCGGGCCTGCGCCGCAGCCGGTGGACCGGCTGGCTCGGCGGCGACAGCGAGCACCACTCGCGCCCGCGCCAGTATGTCGGCGCGCTCGCAGTCTGCTTTGGCGTGACGGTGCTCGCGAAACTCATCGAACATCGCTTCGACCTGACCAACCTGGAGATGCTCTACCTGCTCGGTGTGGTGTTCACGGCGTTCAGGCTGGGGCGCGGCCCCGGCGTCCTGCTGTCTTTCGTGAGCGTTGCTGCCTTCGATTTCTTCTTCGTGCCGCCGAAGATGTCCTTCTCCGTGGCGGACACGCAGTACTTGCTGACCTTCGCCGGCATGCTGATCACCTCGCTCGTGATCAGCCACCTGACCTCGAGTCTGCGGCGCCAGGTGCGGGTGGCGTCGTTGCGCGAACGGCGCAGCAGCGCCATGTACGGCATTGCGCGCGAACTCGCCGCGGCGCTCGCCACCGAACAGATCGTCGAGATTGGCGCGCGACACGTTTCCGAGTTGTTTCGCGCTCGCGTGGCGATCCTGCTCCCCGACTCCGACGAGAAAGTGCGGCAGCCGCTCGGCGACCCGGGCGCGGTCGCCATGCTGCCCAACGACGCGATCGACTTCGATGTCGCGCAATGGGTCTACGACCAGCAGAAACGCGCCGGCAACAGCACAGACACGCTGCCGGCGAGCAAGGCCCTTTACCTGCCGCTCAAGGCCCCGATGCGGACCCGCGGCGTGCTCGCTCTCGCGTGCGAGGACTTCGGCATGCTCGCCGTGCCCGAACAGCAGCGCATGCTCGAGGCGTTTGCGGCACAAATCGCGCTCGCGCTCGAACGCGTCCACTACGTCGATATCGCGCGCGACGCGCTGGTCGACATGGAGTCCGAGCGGCTACGCAACTCGCTGCTCTCTGCGATTTCGCACGATTTGCGCACGCCGCTCACGGCGTTGGTCGGTTTCGCCTCCGTGCTCGCGCAGTCGCGCGACCGGCTCGATCCGGCCCATGCGCCTCTGCTCGATGCGATCCACGACGAGGCTTTGCGCATGACGGGCCTCGTGACGAACCTGCTCGATATGGCGCGGCTGCAGGCCGGCCGTGTGCGCCTGAACCGCGACTGGACGATGATCGAGGAAGTGGTCGGGGCCGCGCTGCGCAATGCGCGCCATACGCTCGCCGCGCATCCCGTCACGGTGCGCCTGCCGGCCGACCTCCCGCTGGTGCAGATTGATGCGGTACTGATTGAGCGCGTGTTTGCCAACCTGTTCGAGAACGCGGCGAAGTACACCCCGCTGAATACACCGCTTGTCGTCGGCGCGGCGCTAGCCGAGACCGGCGCCGGCAAGCCGGTGCTGCGTGTGCATGTCGACGACGAGGGGCCGGGCCTGCTGCCTGGTACCGAAAGCCGGATTTTCGACAAATTCACCCGTGGCGAAAAAGAATCCGCGAAGCCGGGCATCGGCCTGGGCCTCGCGATCTGCCGGGCGATTGTCGAAGCGCACGGCGGTACAATCGGTGCGGCCAATCGTCCGAAGGTCGATGGACAAGGCATGCCGGTCGAAGGCACCGTTGCCGGTGCCCGCTTCTGGTTCACGCTGCCCATCGAACCCCCGCCGCCGCCGCCCGAAGTCGAACTCGAATTCGAGTGAACGCACAGGGCGTAGATCATGAACAAGGCCGTCGCAGTCAAAGCGGGGGCGCCTCGTCCCACGAGCGCAACCGGCACCCGAAAGGCAAGGATACGCAGCATGAGTGAACCCGTCGTCAACATCGTCCTGATCGAAGACGATAAACAGATTCGTCGCTTCGTGCGGACGTCGCTGGAAGCCGAGGGCATGGTGGTCCATGAAGCTGAGACCGGGAAACAGGGACTGGTCGACGCGGCGACGCGTCGCCCGGACCTCGTGATCGTCGATCTCGGTTTGCCCGACATCGACGGCCTCGACGTGATTCGAGACTTGCGCAGCTTTGCCGAGGTCCCGGTGGTCGTGCTCTCGGCGCGCAGTCAGGAGAGCGAGAAAGTCGCCGCGCTCGATGCCGGCGCCGACGATTACCTGACCAAGCCGTTCGGCGTGTCCGAGTTGCTGGCCCGCATCCGCGCCCACCTGCGACGCCGCGATCGGGCGGGCGGCACCGAGGCGCCGATCGTGCGCTTCGGCACCATCGAAGTCGACCTGCCCATGCGTCACGTGCGCAAGGACGGCGAACTGGTGCACCTGACGCCGCTCGAATACCGTCTGCTCGCCACGCTGGTCCGACACTCGGGCCGTGTGCTCACGCACCGGCAGTTGTTGCGCGATGTCTGGGGCCCGTCTCACGTCGAGAGCTCACATTACCTGCGCATCTATATGGCCCATCTGCGCCAGAAACTCGAACACGACCCGGCCCAGCCCGAACACATCATCACCGAGACGGGCGTTGGCTACCGGCTGGTCGGCGCGAGCTGACTCCGCGCTGAAACACAACCGAGAGAGGGGGAAGCCGGGCAGGGGGCTTCCCGTGCCCTCCGGTGTCTTCATGCATCGTGCATCCATCTTTAGCGTAACAGCGCTCATCGCCCCTTTCGTTTGCGTTCGCGAATAAGGCGGTAGACAATGCGTCCGCCGAATTTCAATGGACGCAAAAACGCGGTGCGAAATGCCAACAGTTTTTAGCCGGGGGCGCCAGCTTGCCGCCGGAATCGCGATGGTCTTGTGCCTGGTGGGTTGCAAGCAGATCAACTCGCCTTATTCGCAGCAGGATCTCGCCGGGAACACGCTGTTCGTCTCGTTCCAACTGAACCCGAAGGAGCTCGACCCGGTCAGCTCGTACAATCTGAATGAAACGCCTTACGTTTACCAAACATATGAGGCGCCACTTCACTATAACTATCTGAAGCGGCCCCTCGAGCTCGAAGGCTTGACGGCCGAGGCCATGCCCACGGTCGTGCTGTACGACAAGGATGGCAAAGTGCTGCCTGAAGGCAGCTCGGGCGCCCAGGTGGCCTACAGCACCTATACGCTGCACCTGCGTCACGGCATCCGCTTCCAGCCGCACCCGGCGTTCGCCCAGGACGCGCAGGGCCATTACCTGTACCAGTCGCTCACGCCCGATCAGATCGAGGGCAAGCATTCGGTCTGGGATTTCCCGGTCGACAAGGCTGCCGTCTCCACGCGTGAGTTGACCGCGGACGACTACGTCTATGAGATCAAGCGCCTGGCCAGCCCCTGGCTCGCCACGCCGTCGCCGCTCTATTCGCTGATGGCGGGCTATATCGTCGGCCTCCAGGGCCTTGGTGACCATCTGCGGATCGAACACGCACAGGCGCTCCATGCACTGCCGCCGGGCGACACCTTCCTGCCGTGGCACGATCTGCGCAACGAGCCGCTCGAAGGCGCCAAGGCGCTCGACAAGTACACGCTCGAGCTGCGCATCAAAGGCAACTACCCCCAGTTCAAATACTGGCTCGCCTTGAGCTTCTTCGCGCCTGTACCCTGGGAAGCCGAGCGCTTCTACGCCCAGCGCGGCATGGCGGAACAGACGTTGTCGTTGAACACCTGGCCGGTCGGCACGGGCCCGTACATGATGACGGAGCAGAACCCCAATCATTTTGTCTACGAACGCAACCCGAATTACTGGGGCGAACGCTATCCGAGCGAAGGGCAGCCGGGCGACGCGCAGGCCGGATTGCTCAAAGACGCCGGCAAGCCGATGCCGTTCATCGACAAGATCGTCTGGTCGATCGAGAAAGAAGCAGCACCCCGTACGCAAAAATTCATGCAGGGCTACTACGACCTGCCCGAGCTCGACCGCCTCGACGACTCCTTCGACTTGCTCAAGGAGCAGATAGACAATACCGGCCGTGCACAGTTGATTCGTGACCACGGTATTCGAATGACGACCGTGCACGATCCGGTCAACTGGTACATCGGCTTTAACTGGCTCGATCCGGTCGTGGGCAAGGGCGCGACGCCCGAGCAGCAAGTGCGCAACCGCAAGTTGCGCCAGGCGATGTCGATCGCCACGAACTGGGAAGAGTACTCCGCAATCTTCTTCGATTTCTATGGTCCCGCGACCGTCGCCATGGGACCGATCCCGCCTTCGCTGTTCGGCTATCGCGACGGCCCCGACGGTATCGACCCCGTGACCCATGTCTGGAAGGATGGCCGCGCTGTGCGTCGCCCGATCGAGGACGCGAAGAAGCTGCTCGCCGAAGCTGGTTATCCCGATGGGCGCGATGCCCAGACCGGCAAGCCGCTTGTGCTCTTCTATGACTCGCGCGAAATCGGTCCCGCCTATCAGGGGCGTCTGAGCTGGCAAGTCAAGCAGGCCGCCAAGCTGGGGATCCAGCTCGAAGCGCGGCCGACTGACTACAACCGCTTCCAGGACCGCATGCGGCAAGGTTCCGAACAGATCTTCTTCTGGGGCTGGAACGCGGACTATCCGGATGCCGAGGACTTCCTGTTCCTGATGACGACCGATCAGGGCGCCGTCAAGTACGGCGGCGACAACCAGACGAACTACTCGAACCCCGAGTACGACGCACTGTACAAGCGCGTCAAGGACCTGCCGGATGGTCCTGAGCGCCAGCACGTCATCGACAAGATGGTCTCGATTGCCCGCGATGATGCACCTTGGATGTTCGGCGAGTTTCCGGGCAGCACGCGCGCGACTCAGGCCTGGGTGTCGAATGTGCGCCCTTCGAGCGTGGTGCTCGACAGCGTGAAGTACATGCGCATCGACGGCACCATGCGCGCCGCGAAGATTGCCGAATGGAACCGTCCGCGCCTGTGGCCAATCGCATTGATCCTGCTGGTGGTGTTTCTGATCTTCTGGCCCGCGTGGCGCTTCTACCGGCGCCGCCAACTGACCAATGCGCGCGGCCAGATCGTTGGCCGTGGCGCCGCGCGCGCGCAGGAGAAGTCCTCATGATCAATTATCTGATTCGGCGCACCGTGTATTCACTGCTGGTGCTGCTCGGCGTCAATCTCGTCACGTTCTTCCTGTTCTTCTCGGTCAACACGCCGGAAGACATGGCGCGCATGCAACTCGGCGATCGCCGTGTGACGGCCGATGCGGTCCAGCAATGGAAGGCGGCGCGCGGTTACGACAAGCCGCTCTATTTCAACACCGAGGCGGGCGGTCTCGGTATGCTGACCGACACCGTGCTGTTCCAGAGTTCGGCGCGCCTCGTGCACTTCGACCTGGGCAAGACCAACACGGGCCGCGAAATCCGCTATGAGGTGCGCAACCGGATTGGGCCGACCGTCGGCGTCGCAGCCCCCGTGTTCATTATCTCGATCGGCCTGTCGATCGTGCTCGCGCTCGGCATGGTGATGTTCCGCAACACCGCCCTCGACGCGGGGGGCGTGGTGGCGCTCGTGGCGCTGATGTCGATCTCCTCGCTCTTCTTCATCATCGCCGGTCAGTGGGTGTTTGCCGTGCAGATGAAGGTCAGCCCGCTCTCGGGATACGCACCTTCGTCGGGCATCTTCAAGTTCCTAGTGTTGCCGGTGGTCGTGGCGGTGCTCGCGCAGCTCGGCCCGAATTCACGCCTCTACCGGACGATCTTTCTCGAAGAGCTCGGCAAGGATCATGTGCGCACCGCGCGTGCCAAGGGTCTCTCGGAAATGACGGTGTTGATGCGCCATGTGTTGCGCAACTCGCTGATCCCGATCATTACCTCGGCTGGCCTGCTGCTGCCCCCGCTGTTCGCGGGCTCGATCCTGATCGAGACCTTCTTCGCCATTCCGGGCCTCGGCATGTTCACCATCGACGGGATCAACAACCAGGACTTCAACATCGTGCGAGCGATGGTGTTCCTCGGGTCGTTCCTGTATGTCGTGACCTATCTCTTGACCGATTTCGCCTACGCGTGGAGCGATCCTCGTGTACGCCTGCAGTGAGCGGGACCTGATATGAAAATCGTAGTTCTCTGGACCGATGCGGTGATGTTCGCGGTGGTCGTCGCCCTGATCGCTTACGGCTTCAAAGTCGCGCGCACGCCGCACCTCGCGGCGACGTGGCGCAAGGCCTTCATGCGGCCGTCGGGCGCCGCCGCGGCAACGCTGCTCGCGTTCTTTGCCGTGATCGGTATGCTCGATTCGCTCCACTACCGACCTGCACTTGAAAACACGGTGGGCACGAACGTCGCGATGTATTCGCCTGTCACGCGATCCGTCCTCGATAACGTGCTGCATCGTCAGGAAGTCGGTCACGAAAGCAGCTACTCCGAACCGTTGGCGTTCCAGGCGTATGCGAAGGATGCCGTGGTGATCGACGGCCAGACGGTGCGCATTTATCCGCGCCTGCGCTTCGGCGGCGCGAAGCTGGAGCACCCGGATACCGAGTGGGCGCGCGACGTGATCCTTCGCGCGGTGGCGGGCCTCCTCATCGGGCTCGCAGTGAGCTTTTCACTGGCCGGTGCGGTCGCGTGGCGGGTTGCGCGAGCGCGCGCGGTGTCATGGCGCGAGGCTGGCTGTCTGCTGATGCGCGGCGCGACATCGCGACCGTGGCGCGCGGTCCTGGGCACCGTGACCATGCTGCTCGCGCTCGGTGGCATGATCACGGCGCTGGCGCTCGAGTATCACGTGTTCGGTACCGACCGGGTCGGCAACGACCTGCTGTATGTCGTGCTCAAGAGTATCCGGACCGCGCTGGTGATCGGCACGATGTCGACCATCGTGACGATGCCGATCGCGGTCGGTCTCGGCATCACGGCAGGGTACTTGCGCGGCTGGATCGATGAAGTGATCCAGTACGTCTACACGGTGATCAACTCGATTCCGTATGTGCTGCTGATCGCAGCCTCGGTGCTGATCCTGATGGTGTTTATCGACACCCATCCGGACAAGTTCCCGACCTCGGCGCAACGTACCGATGCGCGCCTGTTCTTCCTCTGTGTGATTCTCGGCCTGACGAGCTGGACCGACCTGTGCCGGCTGATCCGTGCCGAAGTCATCAAGCTGCGCGAAGCCGAATACATCCAGGCAGCGCGTGCCTTCGGCGTCGGCACCTGGCGCATCCTCGCCGTGCACCTGGTGCCGAACGTCATGCACCTGATCCTTATCAGCATTGCCATCAACTTCTCGGGCCTCGTGCTGGCGGAGGCGGTGTTGTCGTATGTGGGTGTCGGCGTCGATCCGGCGATGCAGAGCTTCGGCACGCTGATCAACACGGCGCGGCTTGAACTCGCGCAGCAACCCGCCATCTGGTGGACGCTGACCACGGCCTTCGTGTTCATGTTCGCGCTCGTGCTCGCCGCCAATGTACTGGCCGATGCGATTCGCGACGCGTTCGATCCCAAAGCCATCCATCGTTGAGAGCAACGCCATGCTGAAACTCCAAGCGCTGCGAACCGAGATTGCATCGAGCCAGGGCATCGTCGTGCCGGTCGATGGCGTGACACTGACCATCCAGCCCGGCGAGACCTTTGCGCTCGTCGGTGAATCCGGGTCGGGCAAGTCTGTGACGGCGATGTCGATCTCCCGGTTGCTGCCCGAGAATGCGTGCATCAGCGCGGGCACCGCGATTCTCGAGGAAACGGATCTCGTCGAATTGCCTGAGTACAAAATGCGCCGCGTGCGGGGCCGACGTATCTCGGTGATTTTCCAGGAGCCGTCGACCAGTCTGAACCCGGTGCTCAGCGTCGGTCAGCAGATCATCGAAGTGCTGCAGGCCCATACGAAGCTGCGTGGCGATGCGGCGCGCAAGAAGGCGATCGACTGGCTCAAGCGCGTCGGGATTCCCGAGCCCGAGAGCCGGATCGACAGCTACCCGTTCCAGATGTCGGGTGGTCAGAAACAGCGCGTGATGATTGCGATCGCGCTGGCGGCCGAACCCAGCCTGCTGATCGCCGACGAGCCGACGACGGCGCTCGACGTGACGGTGCAGAAGCAGATTCTCGACCTCCTGCTCGACCTCCAGCGTGAGCACGGTATGAGCATCCTGCTGATCACACACGATCTCGGCGTGGTTGCGCAGGTCGCTGACCGGGTCGGCATTATGTACGCGGGTGAACTGGTCGAACTGGGTTCCAAGGCGCAGTTCTTCGGCGCACCCGCGCACCCGTACGCCAACCGCTTGCTCGCGGCGTTGCCCGATGTCGACAAGCGCGGGCATATGCTTGAAGCGATCGCGGGCAGTGTGCCTGCGCTGAACCAGCGCTTCGACGGTTGCCGTTTTGCGCCACGCTGCCATTCGGCGACCGAGCGGTGCCGGACCGAGGCGCCGCAGATGTACACGCTTCGTGAGGGTGCGAGCCCGGGCGCAGGGCAAGGCGTGGCAGACGGTGCCGCGGCGCCGGATCAGAGCCGTGTGCGGTCTGCGGCCGATGTGCTGCGCGACGAACACACGGTGCGGTGTTTCGGTTTCGCGCCCGAAGCGCGCGTCGTGCTCGTCGATCCGCCGGCATCGGCGCCGCGCGCGAGCCGGCCCGACCGCATGCAGGGTGCCGTGCTGCTCGAGGTCGAGCATGTTCGTGTGCGTTTCCCGGTTCGCTCCGGACTGCTGCAACGCGTGACCCGTCATATCGACGCCGTGCACGATGTGTCGTTCTCGCTGCGCGCGGGCGAGACGCTCGCGCTGGTCGGTGAATCCGGTTCCGGCAAGACCACGACCGGCAAAGCGATTCTGCAGTTGCTGCGTGGCTCGGCGATCGTCGATGGTTCAGCGAAGCTCGGTGGCATCGACCTCATGCAGGCCGACGAAGCTGCATTGAAGGCCGCGCGGCGCGATATCCAGATCATTTTCCAGGACCCGTTCGGCTCGCTGAACCCGCGGATGCGTGTCGGGGAAATCCTTGCCGAGGGCATGCAGGCGCTCAAGCCCGAGATCAAGCAGGCTGAGCGCACCCGCCGTATCGCCGGGCTGCTCGAGCATGTCAGCCTGCCGACTAGCGCGCTGACCAAGTATCCGCACGAGTTCTCGGGTGGCCAGCGCCAGCGTATTGCAATTGCGCGTGCATTGGCGGTTGATCCGAAGCTGATCATCTGCGACGAGCCGACCTCCGCGCTCGACGTGTCGGTGCAGGCGCAGATCCTGAATCTACTCAAGGAACTCCAGTACGAGCTGGGCGTGGCCTATCTCTTCATCACCCACAATATCGGTGTCGTCGAGTATCTGGCCGACCACATCGCGGTGATGCAGCATGGCCGTCTGGTCGAGATCGGCCGCAGCGCCGACGTGCTGTCGAACCCGCGCGAACGCTATACGCAGACCTTGCTGGCCGCCGTGCCCAGAGTGGAACTCGGTCAGGAGATTGCGCACTGAGCACGCGAGGACGCTAGTTATCGATATCATGGGGGTCGATGCCCCACGAGACGTCTGGGCCGCACGCTACTGGAGACCCCGATGACCACGTCCAATGAAAACGTCAGCATGGCGCTGTTCTGCGACTTCGAGAATGTTGCGCTCGGCGTGCGCGACGCGAAGTACGAAAAGTTCGACATCAAGCCGGTGCTCGAACGCCTGCTGCTCAAGGGCAGCATCGTCGTCAAGAAAGCGTATTGCGACTGGGAACGTTACAAGGGCTTCAAGGCGGCGATGCATGAGGCGAATTTCGAGCTGATCGAAATTCCGCATGTCCGGCAGTCGGGCAAGAACTCGGCGGACATCCGCCTGGTCGTCGATGCGCTCGACCTTTGCTATACGAAGTCGCATGTCGACACCTTCGTCATCATCAGCGGCGATTCTGATTTCTCTCCGCTGGTCTCGAAGCTGCGCGAAAACGCCAAGCGGGTCATCGGCGTCGGCGTCAAACAGTCGACCTCCGACCTGCTCGTTGCCAACTGCGACGAATTCATTTTCTACGATGACCTCGTGCGCGAGAGCCAGCGCCAGGCGGCCAAGCGCGACAAACGCGAAGTGCAACCCGCCGTCAAGCGGACCTCCGAAGAAGAGACCCACCGCAAGGAAGAACTCGAGGCCCGCAAGGTCAAGGCGATCGAAATCGCGGTCGAGACCTTCGATGCCCTGGTGTCCGAACAGGGCGACGGCGGCAAGATCTGGGCCTCGGTGCTCAAGGATGCGATCAAGCGGCGCAAGCCCGATTTCAGCGAGCAGTACTACGGCTTTCGCGCGTTCGGCAATCTGTTAGAAGAGGCTCGCGCACGCGGGCTGCTCGATGTCGGGCGCGACGAGAAGTCGGGCACCTTCGTGTTCCGCGGCAGTGACGGCATGGTCAGCAGCGAAGCCTCGACGAGGCGTCCCGCTGCGACGCAGGAGGCGGGCGAAGCGGCGAGCGAAACACAGACTGAGAAAGGGCCCGTCGAGAAGGGCGAGCCGCGCCGTAAGGGCCGCGGCAACCGCCGCCAGGGCAATAAGGCAGGCGACGCGTCCCGTGAGGGCTTCGACAAGCAGAACGGCCGCAGCCCGCGTAACCACGATCTGTTTGCGAACAACGAGGTCGCGACCTTGCCGCCTGCCGTGCCGCAGGATGGGGTCGTGCCGGGCGCTGATTCCGTGTCAGGCGGGAGGCCGGTGTCCCGTCCGCCGAGCGACACCGGGGCAGGATGGGGCTTGAGGCCGGAGCCGGCCTCGGAACCGAGCGTCGAACCCCGTCTTGAACCGCCGGTCGAGTGGCGTTCTGCCGCCATTGCCGAGGAACGCTCTGGAGCGACCGAATCGGGCGCCGTGACGCAGGAGGGCGGCGAGAAGCCCGAGCCGCGACGCAAGCCGCAACGGACAAGGCGCAAACCCACTGGTGCAGCGACTGCGGAAGCCAGTGTGTCGATAGAGGCGGAGTCGAGCGCGCCGGCGACCGTGGCAGCACCCGTGGCTCCGGCGGCCCAGCCGGGTAACACTCGTCGCGGCGGCAGGGGAGGTCAGTCGGGTAAAGGGCGAGCACGGGCGGAGGTTGTACCGTCGGCAGCGCCTGAGTCCGCAGCGCCGGCCGCTCCTGTCGTGCAAGCTGCGCCGGCCACGGTGGCGGCTTCGACCACGCCGCCCGCAGCCAAGAAGGCGGCTAGGAAGTCCGCCCCCCGTGCGCGTCATCCGCGCAAGGCGGCCGGAACGCCGGAGGGCTGACGCCTCAATGCTCGGTTAGCGTCATCAGGATATCGGCGTACCAGGCGCAGTTAAGTCCGAGCGCCTCGTCGATCTTCGCATCGCGCTCATCGATATCAAAACGTGACGAATGGATGCCGAGCAGCACCCAGGGCAGGGTGCCGTTGGCCGTGCGGCCGTGGTGCGCCTTCATGACGACCGGAGCGCCGCTGGTGCCCCGATGGGTGCGGGCATCCGTCAGGAAGAATCCCTTGCCCTGAAAGCGCAGTCCGTAGGCGGATGCGACCACCGCCTGACGTGCGACGGGCAGGTGATGCAACATGTCGTGAAAGCCGAGCGGAAAACCGATCACCAGCAGCGAACTGCCGATGCCAATGTTGTCGCGCGGGGCGGGCAGATGTTTGGGGGTGAACGCATGCAGGGGCATGGTCGCCGGGAGCGCCTTGCGGCTCAGTTCCAGCACCGCGACGTCGATCTCGCCGCCCGTGTCCGCGCCTTGCCGCCATGCGCTCTTGCCATCGATATAGAGCGGCATCGAGAACCAGACCGATGCGCCGAGATTGGCCGGGTCGATGTGCAATTCGATTTCGAGCCGATCCGGAAAATGCTTGCTCGGTTCGTCGATGACCACGTGCCGGCTGGTCACAAAGAACAGCCGTTCGTCGCGCTCGAAAAAGAAGCCGCTCGCATTGGTCAGCAGGCGTTGCTGATCATAGGTGGACACGCGCGAGGAGGCGAGCAGCACCGATTCAATCGGTGTCGCCTTGCTCATTCAGGTACGGCGATATCGCCATCGACTAGTTGCCAACCATACGCCTCCGCATAGATGCGCGCGCCTTGCGCGTCTTCGAAGAGGGGCATGTCGGCGCAGCCCGTGAACGGGTAGATCACGCGCTTGTCGCTCAGGCGCAGGACCTTGAGCGTCGGAATCGTACCGCTCGAGGTCCGGCGCGAAGAGACGACCACCTGATAGTTGTCCCGGGGCACGGTGCTCACAGGAATCGGCGGGTCCTGGCGTCGACGGTTGGGCGCTGTGCTCAAAGGGCGATCAGAGATCATCGATCGACTGTCCTTCGATTTCGCCATCGATCACGCGTTCGGCGTAGCGCGCCGACGCAAGCCGTGCCTCACCCGCAGCCGGGAAGGGCACCGAGCCCGAGACGCGGAACACGCGGGTCCCGGTGATCGTATCGTCCGCGCCGCGGCGGCAGATCTGCACCGACGCATCGAAGCCCGATTCGTAATTGTGGGAGCCGTCTTCGCGATGGGGGCTGCGCGGATAAACAAGCGGATGAATTTCCAGTCCCCGGTACTGCCGGATGGTTTCGATCATGATAGCTAGGTCCAGGTTGTCCATCCCTCGTCGAAATAGCCGGGGGTGGGGGGGCGGCGCCGTTGGCGACGCGTGGCGCGACGCGAGACAGCGAGGCGGAGGAAAAGACAAGCCCGGTCAGGGCGAGCGCGCAAACGCGAGGTTGGTTCGCGTGGGCTTCGCGATCGGTGACGAGGAGCGCGGACGTGCTGTTGTGCGATGCTGTGCACAAAGGAAGCGGAAGCGATTGATTCAGTGTAGCACGCGTCGTACCACCCACTTGGGCGTCAAACCCTTACATTTCAAATCGGGGCTTAACCGCGCGAATGGATTAGACTGTGCCATCATCGCGGCGTGCCATGTGGCGCGCCGGCGATGCGTTACTTAGAGGCAAATATGGCGCAATCCCCCGGTTCCACACGGTTTCACGAAGACAAGCGTTCGCAATTGCGCATCGAAGACGAAGCGCGCATGGAAAAGCTCAGGCTTGGCTGCGCAAATCTGAATTCGCAAGTCGCCAAGTGGCGCTATGCACCCGAACCGGTCAAATCGGTCCGCAAGGATTGAGTGATCGTCCGGCGCAGCGGGCGACGTGTGAAGCGCGCCCGTGCCAGTTTCGGAATGACAAAAGCCCGCGAGATTTTTCTCGTGGGCTTTTTGATTTTCGGGGGATCAAGTTATTTGAAAGACGGTTTTATAAAAAATCAATCGGCATGAATTACTCGTCAATCGCAGATTGGATGATTCCTTGTGCCAATCGGGTGCAAGGTTGTGCGCTCCAGCCCTGTTGCCGTCAGCGATAGCTGCCGTTATCCAGTTGTACCCGCAGGTGTGACCCGTAAAAAAGAACAGATACGGCACTGCGTGCTGTATTTGCGTGGATGGTTGCGCCAAGCGGTGGTTATAATCAACCGCATAGCCGCGCGCAGGATAAAAAGGCGCGGGATGTGAAGGAGGCGGCATGCTTTCAGCAATTTCTCTTGCGGCCGGGTTAGCCTGGGCCAGTGGCTTGCGCCTCTATCTGACGATTGCGCTGGTTGGCTCGTGCGCGGCCTCCGGTCTCGTCCATTTGCCGCCGGCCCTGCTGTTCATGGCCTCACCCTGGATCATCGGCGCCGCCGTCATCTTGGCTGCCGTTGAATTCCTCGCCGACAAGATCCCCGCGCTCGATTCGCTCTGGGACGCCGTTCATACCCTGATCCGTATCCCTGCCGGCGCCTTGCTCGCCGCTGCCGCACTCGGACACGCCGATCCCACCTTGCAAACGCTTGCGGCCCTCGCAGGCGGGGCGCTGGCAGGTGCCGCGCACTTGACCAAGGCGGGCAGCCATGTGCTGATCAATATGTCGCCCGAACCGTTGTCGAACTGGATTGCATCCATCGCAGAGGACGTGCTGATGGTGATCGGCCTCGTGTTTGCGCTGTTCCTGCCCTCGGTGTTCCTCGTCCTGCTGATCAGCTTCCTGTGTTTTGCCGGCTGGGTCATTCCCCGCCTGTGGCGCGGTGTGCAGGGTGGCTGGCGTGGCATGGCGACGCATATGCTCGGAGTCGACTCCCTTGGGGGCAAGCACGAGTGACTGCGGTATCCGCTGACGTTACCCAACCCCGTCGTTCTTCCGCTGTTCTAGCAATCGTCCGGCAGTCCATTCGGATGACGGTGCGCGACTGGCGCGCCGGCGAACTCACGATGTTGTTGCTGGCGCTCGTGCTGGCCGTTGCTGCGCTGTCGAGTGTCGGCTTCGTCGGCGACCGGTTGCGTCAGGGTCTTGAGCGTGATGCGCGCAAGATGATCGGCGCAGACCTCGTGATCCAGGCAGACCACCCGATCAATCCCGATTTCATCGCCCAGGCCCGTTCCCGCGGGCTCGAGATCGCGACCACGGCGATTTTCCCGAGCATGGTGTCGTCGGCCAATGGCTCGGATACCAGTCGGCTTGCGGCACTCAAGGCGGTTTCTCCCGGTTATCCGCTGCGCGGCCAGGTTCGCATCGCTACCGGCGTCGGTTCTCCCGACGAGGCCACCGCGCAGGTTCCGGCGGCAGGCACCGTATGGGTCGATCCCCCCTTGCTCGACGCATTGCACCTGAAGATCGGCGATACGATCAAGCTCGGTGTGCGCGGCTTCCGGATCGCGGCAGTGATTACGCGTGAACTCGATCGCGGTTTCTCCTTCGTCAATTTCTCCCCCCGTGTGATGCTCAATGCGTCAGACCTCGCGTCGACGCAACTCGTGGGCTATGGCAGCCGGGTCGGATATCGCCTACTCGTCGCGGGCACGGACCCCGAGGTCGCTCAGTTCGCCCAGTGGGCGCGCACGCGCGTGGATGGCGGCAAGCTCCGCGGCATGACGGTCGAGACGATTGACGACGGGCAACCGCAAGTCCGCGATACGCTGAATCGCGCACGGCATTTCCTTACCCTGGTGGCCCTACTGACCGCGTTGCTCGCCGCGGTGGCGATCGCGATGGCCGCTCAGCGCTATATGCGCCGCCATCTCGACGGCTGTGCGGTGATGCGCTGCCTGGGGGCGAGTCGCGCGCAGATGCGGGCGTGGTTCATTCTGGAATTCCTGTTCATCGGCGTGGCCGGCAGCGTGCTCGGCGTGCTGATCGGCTATGCCGGGCATGAGATCCTGCTGCGCTGGCTGGGCCAGTTGATCGATGTCGTGTTGCCGGCGCCCACGCTATGGCCGGTTGTAGAAGGGATTGCGGCCGGCCTGGTGCTGTTGCTGGGTTTCGCGGTACCGCCGCTGCTGCCGCTCACGCAGGTGCCCCCTGCGCTCGTGCTGCGGCGCGAGTGGGGCGGTGCGGCGCGCATTGCGTGGCTGGCCTATGCGGTGGGTGTGGCCTTGTTTGCGGGCCTGCTGATTCTGGCTGCGGGCGAGATCAAGCTCGGCGGCATCGTGGCGGGTGGCTTCGCCGGTGGCCTGGTGCTGTTTGGCGGCATTTCGCGAGCCGTCTTGTTTGGGCTGGCGCGCGTCGCGCGCGGTGGCCGGACCGTGCGCGCGTTCTCGGGCCTCGGCTGGCGTTATGCGCTCGCCTCGCTGGAACGGCGGGGCATGGCAAGTGCGCTGCAAATCACCGCACTCGGCATCGGCCTGATGTGCTTGCTCCTGCTCGGCATGACGCGCAACGACTTGATCGACGGCTGGCGCAAGTCGACACCGCCCGATGCGCCGAATCAGTTTGTCATCGACATTCAACCGGACCAGCGCGCGGGCGTGCTCGGGCTGATGAAACGCGAAGGCTTTCCGGATCTCGAGCTCGCGCCGATGGTACGTGGCAGGTTGACGGCGATCCGCGGCCAAAAGGTGAACCCCGACGACTACAAGGACAACGAGACGCGACGGCTGGTCGATCGTGAGTTCAATCTGTCGTACTCAAACGTGCTCTCGCCCGACAACCGCGTGGTCTCGGGCGCGTGGTTCGGCAATGACAGCAAGCCGCAAATTTCGCTCGAAGAGGGGATGGCCAAGCGCCTTCACGTCAAGGTCGGTGACCAGCTTCAATTCGACGTGGCCGGGCAGCAGATCGATGCGCCGGTGACGAGCATCCGCCTGCTCGACTGGGGCACCTTCCGGGTGAATTTCTTCGCGGTGCTGCCGCCGGCTGCGCTGGTGGATTTCCCCGCGACCTTCATCACGGCTTTCCGCTTACCGGCGGGCCCCGGCGCGCAAAACGTGATCGATACGCTCGTGCATCAGTACCCCAATCTGACGGTGATCGACACCGGCCAGATCCTTGCCCAGATGCAGCGGATCCTCGACCAGGTGATCGGCGCGGTGCAGTTCCTGTTTATCTTTACGCTCGCGGCAGGCGTGCTGGTGCTCTATGCGGCGCTTGCGGGCACACGGGACGAACGGACACGGGAAGCGGCGTTGTTGCGCGCGCTCGGCGCCTCGCGGGCGCAGATCCGCGCGGTGCAGGTGACGGAGTTCGTGGTGGTTGGCGGGCTCGCGGGCCTGCTGGCCGCACTCGGTGCGCAGGCGATCGGCTGGGTGCTCGCTGAGCGGGTGTTCCAGTTTCACCTGTCGCTCAGTGTGTGGCTCCCGTTCGCGGGGCTTGTGGCGGGCATCGTGTGCGCCACTGCGGGTGGTTGGTTCGGCCTGCGCCAGGTGCTGCGCCGGCCGGCGCTGCAGTCGTTGCGCGACGCTTGAGGGTAAAGCTGAGGGCGGCTCTAGGGCGATCCAAGAGCAACCAAAGCGCGACCAGAGAGCGGCCCCCCGGGGCAATTTGAGGGCGGCGGTGCGCGAAGCTCAAATTGAGCTATAGGTAACCGTCTGCGGACGAAGTCGCAGGCCTTCAAGTCTTCCGGCGCGTGCGACATCCGACGCTCAATCGCCCGAAATTGAAGCCATGTTCAGCGCGCGCAAATATTGAATGCCCGCGAACTTCCTCGCTCAGATCTCGTCCCGATGCTTCGACCATTTGTCGAGCGTCGGTGGCGTATAACGCTGGAGTTTGTCGAGCAGGGCCGGAGTCGTGTCGGCGATTTGCAGCAGGTCGACATATTCGCGCCGCATGAAACCCGCGCTGACCGTGTGATCGAGCATTGTCTTGAGCGGCTCGAAGTAATGCGCGACGTTGAGCACACCGACCGGTTTATGGTGGTAGCCCAGCTGCGCCCAGGTGTACACCTCGAACAGTTCTTCATACGTACCGACGCCGCCTGGCAGCGCGACAAACGCATCCGCGAGATCCGCCATCATCTTCTTGCGTTCGTGCATGTCCTTGACGACGTGCAACTCCGTCAGCCCGGTATGACCGACTTCCTTCGACAGCAACAGCTCAGGAATCACCCCAATCGCCTTGCCTCCGGCCTGGAGCACTTCGTTGGCAACGATGCCCATCAGACCCACCTTGCCGCCGCCATAGACCAGCGTAAGGCCTGCCTTGACCAGCGCGTGGCCGAACTCTCGCGCGGCTTCAGCGTATTCCGGCTTCGCGCCGGTTGAGGAACCACAGTAAACACAGACCGACCGAATCATCGAGCCTCCTTGATGACCTTCATTGCATGGCGGCCGGGCGCCGCCGCGCGCAAGACGCCGGGTCGGTGACCGCCTGGATCAACGGCCACGCCGCGCCGTTTGGATGAATCGTTTCGCCCGGTCGAGCCGCTCATGATGCCGCAAGTGGGGGCTGTGCTTCAACCCGCGCCGAGCGCGGCGACGCCATCTTGTGGCGCCACGCTCAGATAGGCCGAGATATCCACTTCATCGATCTGCTCGGGTGCAAGGAAGGCTTCGGCATAGCGCAGGTAGGTGCCTGAGCTCAGGAAAAGGTCGAATAAGGCACCGTCAATATGGCCGTTTTTCTTGAAAGTCGCGAGGATCTGGATGGCCTCAGAGAGCGGCTTGGCCTTCTTGTAGGGCCGGTCCGAGGCGGTCAGCGCTTCGAAGATATCGGCAATCGCCATGATCCGCGCGGGCACCGAGAGCGCGTCGCCGCTAAGCTTGCGCGGATACCCCGTGCCGATCAGCGATTCATGGTGGGTGCCTGCGTACTCGGGCACACGGCGCATATTCGCGGGCAATGGCAGTTGCTCAAGCATGACGATCGTTTGCACGATGTGTTCGTTGATCTTGTAGCGTTCCTCCGCGGTCAGCGTGCCGCGGCTGATCGAGAGATTGTGCAGTTCGCCGAAGTTGTAGAGATGCTCAGGCACCTCCATCCTGAAGCCATAACGCGCGTCGTAACGCTGCGCTTCGGTGCGCCGCACGATGTGTCCGGGCTTGTCGGCGAGCAGGGGTTCGACGGCGGGCAAGGTCTCAGGCGGCTGCGAGCCGAAACGGCTCTCTTCGATATGCGACAGGCCGAGCCGGTCGTCGAAATGACGCAGCCAGGTCTGCTCGCCGATCGTGCGTAGACGCTCGGCGTGGGCTGGTGATTGCGATTCGGCGCCGATATTGCACTGAGCGATAAAAGCGAAGTCTTCGAAGAGTTGGGTACGACGTGTCTCGAAAGCGACCCGGGCCGCACCCGCGTCTTCGCCCGCAAGGGTCGCCTTCAGGTAAGCGATCTCCGCGTCGCGCAAGAGCACTTCGAACCGGCAGCGGATTTCATGCACGCGGTTATAAATCGTCTCGAGCTTGGTCGCTTTGTCGACCACGAATTCCGGCGTGGTCACCTTGCCGCAGTCGTGCAGCCAGGTGCCGATGCGGAACTCGCGCCATTGTTCTTCAGTCTCGAAACGGAAGGTCGCGAGCGGGCCTTCATGGGTGTTGGAAGCGACCTCAGCAAGCATCCGCGCGAGTTCGGGTACGCGAGCACAGTGGCCACCTGTATAGGCACTCTTTGCATCGATTGCCCCGGCGATCAGCTGGAGCAGCGATTCCATCAACACGCGCTGCGATTCCAGCAGGGCGATGTTCTCCAGAGCGAGGCCTGACTGCGCGGCGAGCATCTGGGCATAGCGAACCAGTTCGGGGTCGAAGGTTTTTGCGTAGGCGCCGTTGGCATAGACATCCGCTAGCACCAGTACACCGACCACTTTTTCATGCGTGAGCACGGGTACTGCGAGCAGCGACAGCGGTTCATGACCAAGCAGCGATTGCTGGATGCCGAGATCGAAGTCGTGCGCGTGGGCCGCGTCGATTCGCAAGGGCTGACCGTGAGCGGCGACCCAAACGCAGGGATCGAAGCGTGCTCGTGTGCGGGTATCGGCAAATTCATGCGCATGAGCGCCGGCACTTCCGTCAGTGTTCATTGATGCACCAGCACCAGCACCAGCACCAGCACCAGCACCAGCACCAGCACCAGCACTCGCGTCCGGTCCTCCGAGCGCAAGCTCGATCGACGGCACCGAGCCCATTTCCTCCGCGAGTCGTGAATTCGCTGCGAGGCGCAGCATGCTGCCATCTTCACTGCGCAGCCAGAATTGGCCTGCCTGCGCATTCGCAAGTCGTCGCGCGCTGTCGAGCGTTTGCTGAAGCACCTGGTCCGTGGTGCGGCGCGCGGCGAGTTGCATGCCGCTCTCGAGCAGGCTTTCAAGTCGCCCCATCGCTTCGTTCAGCGCACCCGTGCGTTCGCGGATTGCCGTCTTCATCGTGTGCTGCGCTTCGCTGAGCAGGTCGATTTCGTAGAACATCGAATGCACCGCGCTTTCCCCGCTGAAGTCCAGCCGCTTGATCCGCTCGGATTCGGCAGTGAGGTGCCCGAGCGAGCCAGCGATGCGGCGCGAGACAAACCACGTCAACGGCAGGAAGATCAACAGGATCGCGGCTGCGAATAGCGCAATCTGGTTGCGCGCTCGGTCGATGGGCCCCGCGTACAAGCTCATCGGCGCAAACGCGACGACATGCAGACCTTGGCTTGGCGTGATCGCAACCGAACGGCTCGCATAGGCAAAACGCTCGCCTCGAATCGCTACGATCCTGCTGCCGTCGGTCTGCACCAGGGGACCTGCTTGCGCAACGAAGGGGTTCCCAGCGCGCGCCGCGGGTTCCATCCGATCGGCGAGTTGCGCGCCGAACTGCGGGGTCGCCTGCGCGGCCAGCACGCGGCCGAGTCCATCTGTGACGATGATGCCGCCTTCACGGCCCTCAAGCGACGTAGTCGCATACGCATTGAGTCCGCCGAGCGAGAGATCCGCGCCGAACACCCCGAGATGGTCCGGCAGTGTTTGGGCAAACGTGACGCCCATCGCCTGCGACAGTTCGTATTGGTAGGGCTGCGAGACAAACATGCCCGCCTGCGTCTGTGCACCGAGGTACCAGGGACGGCCGCGCGGCTCGAAGACGGAGTCACGCTCGACCGAGCGGATCACCGTTTCATTGCTGGCCAGGAATCGCCAGTGATCGGCGCGCGGGCCGGCGTGGGCCGCGCCCGCATCGACCCGGCGGACCACGAAGCGCGTGTCGGCCGGCGCCGTGAGCCCGGCGCCCAGGGTCGAACCGTTTCGCACTGAGATGACCTGAAGGAACTCCCCGCTCTCCAGCCCGAAATACACGCTGTAAAGATCCGGGTTGGCGTGAAGCGCGGCGATCATCCCAGGAACCAGAATAGCCTGATTGATCTTGCCATCGACTACCACGCGTTGCGCATCGAGTTGTGATTGGGTTTCCACCACGCTGCGGGCACCGTCGACGAGTACTTCTAGGCGATCGGCGTTGCGTTGTGCAATGGAAGAGAAGAGCGTGCGCGCGCTTTCTTCTGCAAGCGCGTGAAGTCGCGTCGACGAGACAGCGATAGTGACCGCACTCAGAATAATGACGAAAGCCGCGAGTAACACTGTCGGCAACAGATAGAAGCGGACTTTGACTTTCGTGCGCATTTTCATGGCAGCGCCATGGCCCTCAAGGACCTGAGAATGATGAATGCCGAAAGTATCTCACTTGGATATTTGTTTCGAATGTGCGGCATCGCGCGCGGATTCGTACTAACTATTCCCGTCCTAATGACATTTCAAATGGGACGCTTAAATCTTTTTTATCTTTGCGCTAAAAATGGACGCAAAAAACCGCCGGAACGATGTCCAGCGGCCTGTGTTCATGCACGTGCCATAGCTGGCGACAGCAGACAAACCCCCTCGCTAGGTCGCTTCCCGGGGCGTGCGGAAGTCGTGAAACTCGCGACGTGGCAACTTGCCCGAGACGAGGTCGTCGAATAGCTGACGAGAGCGGCCGCGTAAATAAGGCGCCATCAACGAAAGAATCTGCACGCTGACCTGATGCAGTTCGGCCTGGATCGCTTCCTGGTCGTTGTACTTGCGCGGGTTCATCACGAACTGGTACGAGAGCCAGTAAGTGGCGATGACGCCGGTATTGGTGGCGATGACCTTAATCTCTTCGGGTGTCGCGACCATTTCGGCATCGGCGACCAGGATGTCGCACATGTCCTGAGCAAAGCGGACCTTGTGCCCGATGATCTGCTTGAAATGAGTTTCAAGCGTCCGGTTGCGCGCCAGCAGGTCGTTGAGATCGCGATACAGGAACCGGTAGGTCCAGGTGAAGTCGGCCATGTATTGCAGATAGGCCCAGACCTCGTCGATGGTCGGCTTGTGATCTTCCGGAAAACGCAGACGTCGCTGAATCTCCTGCTCGAACTGAGCAAAGATGCTATTAATAATGTCGTCTTTGTTACGGAAGTGGTAGTAAAGATTACCCGGACTGATCTCCATTTCCTCGGCGATCGTCGTGGTCGTGACGTTAGGCTCCCCGATCTGGTTGAAGAGCTTTAACGACAACTCGAGAATCCGCTCCCGGGTGCGACGAGGAGGTTTCGCTTCCACCATGTTTATGGCCCCTGGAGTACATAGCCGAGGGATTATAAACCGGTCGTTCGATTTTATTTGAACCAATGCAGGACGACCGGGCCTGCCAATAGTACCCACGTCAGCAGGCAAAGGAAAAGCGCAACCGTTACCGCGGCGCTGCCGAAGTCTTTCGCGCGTTTGGACAGTTCGTGGAGATCGAGGGAAATACGATCGATAGCGGCCTCGACGCTGGAGTTCAGCAATTCGACGATCAGCACCAGCAGCACACAACCGATCAGCAGGACGTGCTCGACGGCCGTCACCGGGATCACGATGCCGCACGGCACGAGGATCGCGGCAAGGGTGAGTTCCTGACGGAACGCGCTTTCCTCACGCCAGGCATCGCGAAACCCGCTGATCGAATTCTTCAGCGCGTGCCACGCACGGGTGACCCCGCGATTGCCCTTGTAAGGATTCAAGGGAGGGGCATTGTCGGGCATTCAGGCGGCCACATTCTCGCTGGAAGCCGCGACATGCGGCAAAGGGCGCAGGTGCGAAGCGAACTGCTCCGACGCGGCACGCCATGAGAAGCGTTCAGCCCAGGCGCGGGCATCGGTGCGCGTGATCTTGAGTGCATCGAGGCAGGCCTCGCGCAGGTCTTCGTTCATCGCGCCCGCAGGACCGTCGGCCAGCACGTCGATGGGGCCGGTAACCGGGAATGCCGCAACCGGCAGGCCACAAGCCAGCGCCTCGAGCAGCACCAGTCCGAACGTATCGGTGCGACTCGGAAACACGAACACATCAGCCGCGGCGTACACCTTGGCGAGTTCCGGCTGCGACAGTACACCGAGGTAGTTGGCCTCGGGATAGCGCGACTTGAGTTCGGCGAGCTGGGGACCTTCGCCGCAGACCCATTTGGATCCGGGCAGGTCGAGCTTCAGGAAGGCCTCGACATTCTTTTCGACCGCGACGCGGCCGACGTACAGAAAGATCGGCCGTGCCGTGTTCAGCACCTTCGACTCCTGCGGATGGAAGATATCGAGGTCGACACCACGCGACCACAGCACGACGTTGTCGAAACCGAACTTTTCAAGATCCTGCTTGACCACTGGCGTCGGGGCCATCACCGCCTGGGAGCGGCCGTGAAACCAGTGCAGGAAACGATAGGTCCACGACAGCGGCACACCGAAGCGAGCCTGAACGTATTCCGGAAAGCGCGTGTGATAGGCGCTTGTAAAGGGCAGGCGATGGCGCTTCGCATAAGCGCGCGCGGCGATACCGAGCGGGCCTTCCGTGGCGATATGCAGCGCATCGGGTGCGAAGCTCGCGATCCGCTCGGCGACCCGGCCGCCCGGGAACAGCGAAAGCCGGATCTCCGGATAGGTCGGGCAGGGGATCGTCGTGAAATCGAGCGGTGTGAGCAATTCCACGCGATGGCCGAGTGCCGTCAATTCGCGCGAGGTGTTCTTCAGTGTGCGGACGACGCCATTCACCTGCGGCTCCCACGCATCGGTAACGATCATGATCTTCATCGCAGCTCCGGTATTGATGTCGGCGGTCATGCGGTAACCTGTTCCGGCGTGGGGCTCAGTGCCGTTTCGGGGGAGTGGAGCACGGTCCAATAGATCACCTTAAGTTCACCTTCGAACGTTTCAACGAGGGCCGACAGACTTTCGACCCAGTCACCGTCATTGCAATAGAGCACGCCATCGATCTCGCGGATCTCGGCCTTGTGGATGTGGCCGCAGACGACACCATCGCAGCCGCGGCGACGTGCTTCGTCGGTCATGACTTTCTCGAACTGCGAGATGAAGTTGACTGCGTTCTTGACCTGATGTTTGAGGTATTGCGAGAGCGACCAGTACTGGAAGCCGAGACGCGCACGGATGCGGTTGAACCAGCGATTGAGCAGAAGGATCAGGGTGTAGAGCGAGTCGCCGACATAGGCGAGCCACTTTGCGTGCTGGATCACGCCGTCAAACAAGTCACCATGCACCACCCACAGCCGCTTGCCGCCGAGCGTCGTGTGGAAGGCTTCTTCCCGGATCAGGATGTCGCCGAAGGCGTGATCGCAGAACTGGCGCGCCGACTCGTCGTGGTTGCCCGGGATGTAGAAGACCTGCGTGCCCTTGCGTGCCTTGCGCAGCACCTTCTGCACGACGTCGTTGTGGGCCTGGGGCCAGAACCAGCCCTTCTTGAGCTGCCAGCCGTCGATGATGTCGCCGACCAGGTACAGGTATTCGGAGTCGTTGTAGCGCAGGAAGTCGAGCAGGTATTCGGCCTGGCATCCGCTTGTGCCGAGATGGATGTCGGAGATCCAGATCGTGCGATAGCGGTGTTGAGCTTCGTCGTCCCCGAGGCTGGCGGTGCTGGTCGGCGCGGAGAGATCATCGCGTCGCGGTGCGGAACCCGCCGGAGCGCCCGAGAACGGAGGGGCATCCATGACGGTCTGGCGGAACAGCGGAGGCAGGGACGTCGTCTTGAATTTCATGGCGGCGCGGGTCGGATGCGATGTGCGCATTTCGACAGCCGAGCGTGACCATGCCATGACAGTAACAAGACTTTCTTATTACTGTCAGCGTGATGACAACACTCTGAGGGGTGGGCCGGACGGCCCGTGTCGTGTCTAGCGCCGCTCAGCCGGCACCAGCCGCGTGCCTGCGAGGCGGTCGTGAATAAATTGTCGATCCGCGTCGAGCGTGGTTGCCGCAGCCCAAAGCGCAATCCAGCCGATCAGGATGGCGAGGGTGAGCGGCACACTAAGCCCGAACATGGGATGCAGCGCGAGCGGCGGCAGCCACCAGAGCCAGCTCAGGACGTAGCGCAGTGTGGCGCGGGGAATCGAGACGGATTGCAGGTGCGCGTCGACGAGCCGGAAACGCCAGGTCTTCATCGGCAAGGTCTGGCCGCCGTGTGTCCAGAACCAGACGAAATAGGCGCCGACCACGAGGCCCAGCCAGCTCATCAGCCAGAGATGATGGGTCAGTCCGTTGCGTTGCTGGGTCAGGGTGCTGAAAAGATAGCCGGCGATAAACACCACGCCGAACAGCAGCACGCCCTCATAGACCATGCAGAGCAGACGCCGGCGCAAGGCGGGCGCCTGGCCGTCCACCAGGGCGTGTGAGCTGGCGGCCATGCTCATGGATGACGGTCGTTGAAATACCACGGGGTCGAGGCAGGCGTAAGCAAGGGCGTCGACGCGGCAGCGGCTACGCCATCAGGCACGGAAGCGGGGGCGGGCGGTGCCACTGGCGCAGGCACCGAAGCCGGCAACTCTTCGGCCAGCGTTTCGGCGTGCAGCGCGTGGTTTAGGTTGCGCAACTCGGGCTTGCCGGTGGGGGGCGCCGTGACCACAGTCGGACGGCGGTTGCGTTTTTCGACGGCCGCGAGCGTTTTCTTTTGGTCTTCGGGAAGTTGCTGATAAGCGTTCCAGGCGTTCTCACGCTGCTGGACCGGCACCTGCTTCGATAGCTGGTAGTTTTCGCGCGCGGTGCGCCGCTGTTCGGGCGTCATGCTGAGCCATTCCTGCATGCGGCCTTGCAGGCGCTTTTGCGCATCGGGCGACATTTTCTTGTAACGCGACGCGATCTTCATCCAACGACGCTTTCGATCGTCGTCGAATTTGTCCCATGCCTGAGCAAACGGGGCGAGCGCTTCGTGCTGGTCGGGGCTGAGCCGCGACCAGGCCAGCGGGCCGACCGCCTCGGGTGCCGAGGCGACGAGGGGCAGCTTGACGCCGGGATGTTCGGCAACGAGATCGACCGGGCGAAGGTGAAAGCGCGGCCAAGTCGCGGCAATCGAGACCAGTACCGCTATCACCGACAGAAAAAAGACCGCCAGCCCCCGTTTGTTCCGCACCGCATGTCCCGGTTATAAGTTGCGTCGAGCGACCGACGCTTATCGCGCGTGAGAAAGGTAAGCGTGAAAGCCGTGGTCGAGGTAGGCCGACAGCGGCAAGTCTTCGCTCAGCATGGCTGCGTCGATGTCAGCGTTTTCGTCGATGCGGCGCTGATCTTCCCAGGACGTCACGCCAATCAGCGCAATCACCAGGGCCACCAGCGGCAACACGAGCGACAGGCCGCGCAGCGGTCGACGACCTGTGCTTTGCGGCGCTGCAACATTAAATACACCCCCCGCGCCCGCGAGCGCCGGAACGAACACCGGCGCTTCGATCGGTTCGGGTTTCTTGCGCGCCAGCGCCGCGGCACGGGCCGCCGCGAGGCGATCGAGCGCCGACGCCGGCAGCTCGGCTACGCTTTCGTCGAGCGCACGGCGTACCGCGTGCGCGAATTCAATTTCACTGGTTTCGAGAGTGGAGCTCATAACGTGATCCCTTTTGCCTTGAGAGCCTGGGCCAGCGTGTGTGTGGCTCGTGAACAGTGCGTCTTGACACTGCCCTCGGAGCACCCCATTGCGGCAGCAGTCTCGGCGACATCCATATCCTCCCAGTAACGCATCAGAAAGGCCTCGCGTTGACGTGTCGGGAGCTTCTGGATTTCGTCGTCGATACTCTGCAGCACCTGAGCGCGTTCTACTTCGTTCTCGGCGCTGTGCCGATCGATAGACCCTTCATGGGTGGCAAGGGTTTCGAGCGGATCAAAGTCGTCATCTTCACTATTATTACCGAATGAAGAAAATAGGCTGATCCACGTATTGCGTACTTTGAGACGCCGAAAATAGTCGTGCTGGCAATTCTGCAGGATGCGCTGAAACAGCATCGGCAGTTCGGCAGCCGGTTTGTCGCCGTACTTTTCGGCGAGCTTGATCATCGCATCCTGCACGATATCGAGCGCGGCATCGTCGTCGCGCACCGCAAACGCGGTGTGCTTGAACGCCCTGCGTTCAACGCTCGCCAGAAAGTCGGCCAGTTCCTTGTCTGATGCCATCCGGGGTAGGGCGACCGTGCGGTCTGCCCGGAAATCGTCCGTAATATGAGTGGAGAAAAACCCGCGAATGCTAGCAAAAAAAGGGCGTCAATTGGGGATTGGGCCGTAATTAGATTGCAGACGATCTGCAAGTACCATGCGGAAAAACTTGCCCACGGTACGGCGCCCCCGCGACAACACGTATCTTCCGTACCGTTTTTTCTTGACCGTTTCGTGGTCGAGCAGGTAGGCTCCCTGGTTCGAAATCATACGTACCTGTCTACAGAGGGTGAGCTTACGAGGCTCGCCTGCCAGTTGGACGCGCAGCTTGATCCCGTGCCACAAGTGCGAGGGGAGAGCACCCGATCAATTTTTTGCCGAAAATTTGAAAGGTGAATGAATGAATATGCCCAGCGCGGAATTCTCCACGTCGGAAAGCCTTGCCCATGACCCGGTTGAACACGCCGGTGAGTCGATTGGCGCAACCGTCCTGATGAAATCGCTTGCCGAAGAGCAAGTCGAGTTTATTTGGGGCTATCCCGGCGGCTCGGTTCTCTACATTTACGACGAGTTGTACAAGCAGGACAAGATCCACCACATTCTGGTGCGTCACGAGCAGGCTGCCGTGCATGCGGCCGATGCCTATGCGCGTTCGACCGGCAAGGTCGGCGTGTGCCTGGTGACCTCCGGCCCCGGTGTGACCAATGCGGTCACCGGGATCGCCACCGCCTATATGGACTCGATTCCGCTGGTCGTGATCAGCGGTCAGGTTCCGACTGCGGCGATTGGTCAGGATGCCTTTCAGGAATGCGACACGGTCGGGATCACCCGGCCCTGCGTGAAGCATAACTTCCTGGTGAAGGATGTCCGCGAGCTTGCTGCAACCGTCAAGAAGGCCTTCTACATCGCACGCACGGGTCGCCCCGGGCCGGTATTGATCGACATTCCGAAAGACGTGTCGAAGATGCCGTGCAAGTTCGACTATCCGAAGAGCGTCTCGCTGCGTTCGTACAATCCGATCACCAAAGGCCACTCCGGTCAGATCCGCAAGGCGGTCGGGCTGCTGCTGTCAGCCAAGCGCCCGTATATCTATACCGGCGGCGGGATCATCCTCGCGGACGCCTCGCGTGAACTGAATCAGTTCGCCGACCTGCTGGGCTTCCCGGTCACGAGCACCCTGATGGGTCTCGGCGGCTATCGCGCGAGCGACAGCAAGTTCCTCGGCATGCTGGGCATGCACGGCACGTACGAAGCCAATATGGCGATGCAGCACTCCGATGTGCTGCTCGCGATCGGCGCGCGCTTTGACGACCGCGTGATCGGTAACCCCGAACACTTTGCCTCATCGCCGCGCAAGATCATTCACGTCGATATCGACCCGTCGTCGATTTCCAAGCGCGTGAAGGTCGACATTCCGATCGTGGGCGACGTCAAGGAAGTGCTCAAGGAACTGATCGAGCAACTGCAAACCGCGCCGCACGGCCCCGACCGCAAGGGTCTGGCCGAATGGTGGGAGCAGATTGAAAAGTGGCGTTCGATCGACTGCCTGAAGTTCGACCGCGAAAGCGAGATCATCAAGCCCCAATACGTGGTCGAGAAGCTCCATGAGCTGACCGGCGGCAACGCGTTTGTCTGCTCGGACGTCGGCCAGCACCAGATGTGGGCCGCGCAGTACTACCCGTTCGACAAACCGCGTCGCTGGATCAACTCGGGCGGCCTCGGCACCATGGGCTTCGGCCTGCCGGCGGCGATGGGCGTCAAGATGGCGCATCCGGACGAGGAAGTGGTGTGCATCACGGGCGAAGGCTCGATCCAGATGTGCATCCAGGAGCTGTCGACGTGCAAGCAGTACAACACGCCGATCAAGATCGTCTCGCTCAACAACCGCTATCTGGGCATGGTTCGCCAGTGGCAGCAGCTCGAATACAACAAGCGCTATTCGCACTCGTATATGGATGCGCTGCCGGACTTCGTGAAGCTGGCCGAGGCCTTTGGGCACGTCGGCATTCGCGTCGAGAAGACCGTCGATGTCGAGCCTGCGCTGCGCGAAGCCCTGAGACTGAAGGATCGCACCGTTTTCCTCGATTTCCAGACCGATCCGACCGAGAACGTCTGGCCCATGGTCCAGGCCGGCAAGGGCATCTCAGAGATGCTGCTTGGTTCGGAGGATCTATAGGCGTTCGCTGACATTTCGCGCGGCGGCCACCGCGCCTGCCTGGATACCTTGTGTGTCCGGCGGCCCGGCCCGGTCTGCTGTGCGATTCCTGGTGTGCCATCGGCCTCTCGTGGCGCCGCACTCACAAAGTGCGGGTCTGCGCGCAGCGGGTGAATGGCACGGCAGCCGGGCGGCGGGCGTGTCCCGGTTTATGGAACATCAAGAAACGAAGAAGCGCACATCATGAGACACATTATTTCCGTGCTGCTGGAAAACGAACCGGGCGCGTTATCGCGCGTCGTCGGTCTCTTCTCTGCGCGGGGCTACAACATTGAGACGCTGACGGTCGCTCCGACGGAAGACCGTTCACTGTCACGGATGACGATCGTTTCGATCGGCTCGGACGACGTGATCGAACAGATCACGAAGCATTTGAACCGCCTGATCGAGGTGGTCAAGGTGGTCGACCTGACCGAGGGCGCCCACACCGAACGCGAGCTGATGCTGATCAAGGTGAGAGCCGTCGGCAAGGAACGTGAAGAAATGAAGCGGATGGCGGATATCTTCCGCGGCCGCATCATCGACGTGACAGAGAAAACGTACACCATCGAGTTGACTGGCGACGCCGGCAAACTCGATGCGTTTATCGAAGGTCTCGATTCGACCGCCATTCTCGAAACCGTTCGCACCGGCAGCTCCGGCATCGGCCGCGGTGAGCGGATCCTGAAGGTTTAAGCGCTGGCCCGGCGGCCTGGGCGCCCTTACCAACAGGCATCCCGCGCGGCTGGCGGCATTTCGACATTTTGAAAATAGCAAAGGACAACATCATGAAGGTTTACTACGACAAAGACGCCGATCTCTCCCTCGTGAAGGGCAAGCAGGTCACGATCATTGGTTATGGCTCGCAAGGCCACGCGCACGCGCAGAACCTGAAGGACAGCGGCGTCAACGTGACGGTCGGTCTGCGCAAGGGCGGCGCGTCGTGGAGCAAGGCAGAAGGTGCTGGCCTGACGGTCAAGGAAGTCGGCGAGTCGGTCAAGAACGCCGACATCGTCATGATGCTGTTGCCCGACGAGCAGATCGCCGAGGTGTATAGCAAGGAAGTCGCGGGCAATATCAAGAATGGCGCGGCTCTCGCGTTCGCTCACGGCTTCAACGTTCACTACGGTCAGGTGATCCCGCGCAGCGACCTCGACGTGATCATGATCGCGCCGAAGGCCCCGGGCCACACCGTGCGTTCGACGTACTCACAAGGTGGCGGCGTGCCGCACCTGATCGCCGTGCATCAGGACAAGTCGGGCGCCGCACGCGACGTCGCGCTGTCGTATGCAGCCGCTAACGGCGGCGGCCGTGCCGGGATCATCGAGACCAACTTCCGCGAAGAAACCGAAACGGATCTGTTCGGCGAACAGGCCGTGCTGTGCGGCGGGACGGTCGAACTGATCAAGGCCGGGTTCGAAACGCTGGTTGAAGCCGGTTATGCACCGGAAATGGCGTATTTCGAATGCCTACACGAACTCAAGCTGATCGTCGACCTGATCTATGAGGGCGGCATCGCCAACATGAACTACTCGATCTCGAACAACGCGGAATACGGTGAATACGTGACCGGCCCACGTGTGGTCAACGAAGAGACCAAGAAGACCATGAAGGCCGTGCTCAAGGACATCCAGACCGGCGAGTACGCCAAGAGCTTCATTCTCGAAAACCGTGCTGGTGCGCCGACGCTGCAATCGCGCCGTCGCCTGACCGCCGAGCACCAGATCGAGGAAGTGGGCGGCAAGTTGCGCGCGATGATGCCCTGGATTGCCAAGAACAAGCTGGTCGATCAGTCGAAGAACTAAAAGCAGCCCGAAAACGGGCAGGGCAGCGCCCGTTTTAGCCGACGGGTTTCACCCTCGCGGCGCATGCGCAGCCGGGTGAAGTCAGAGTCTGCAAACATTTGGCCGCCCGGATGCGTCGAGCACCGGGCGGCTTTTGCTATCCTAGCGGTTTCCGTTCGACCGACGAATTCATGAATTATCCGCATCCGATCATCGCCCGCGAAGGCTGGCCTTTTATTGCAATCGCTGCCGTCGTGGCGCTTTTGATCATGGCCCTTGCCGGGTTCGGCTGGTCGGTGCCGTTCTGGCTGATCACGATCTTCGTGCTCCAGTTCTTCCGCGACCCGCCGCGCCCGATCCCGACCCAGGCCAACGCCGTCCTGTGCCCGGCCGACGGCCGCGTGGTGGCGGTCGAGACCAGCCGTGACCCCCACGCCGATCGTGACGCGCTGAAGATCAGCGTGTTCATGAATGTATTCAATGTCCACTCGCAGCGCTCGCCCGTGGACGGCGCCATCCTGAAAGCCGACTATTTCCCCGGTTCCTTCCTGAACGCCGCGCTCGACAAGGCTTCGCTTGAGAACGAACGCAATGCGCTCGTGATCGCCACGGCCTCCGGCCATACCGTGACCGCGGTGCAGGTCGCCGGCCTCGTCGCGCGGCGCATTCTTTGCTATGTGCGCGTAGGCGAGCCGCTGACGCGCGGCCAGCGCTACGGGTTTATCCGCTTCGGCTCGCGCGTCGACGTGTATCTGCCGCTGGGCAGCCGCCCGCGCGTTTCGATCGGCGAAAAGGTGTATGCATCGTCGACCGTGCTCGCTGAACTCGTCGAGCGCGTGTGAACGCGTTCACATCGTCACGCTGATCCGGAGAACCCGATGTCTGCCATGAAACGCCGCCAGCGTCCGAAGTCCGCATCCCACGTGCCCCGGCCGTTCCGCCGCAATCAGTCGGCGGTGGCCGCCGATTCGTCGAAGTACGAGAGCCTGCGCGACAAGCGTCAGCAGTTCCTGCGCCGGCGTGGCATCTATTTGCTGCCGAACGCGTTCACGACGGCGGCGCTGTTTTGCGGTTTCTACGCCGTGGTCCAGGCGATGAACGTGCGCTTCGAGATCGCTGCGATCGCGATCTTCGTGGCCATGGTGCTCGATGGCATGGATGGGCGCGTGGCCCGCATGACGCACACGCAAAGCGCATTCGGCGAGCAGTACGACAGCCTGTCCGACATGGTCTCCTTCGGTATTGCTCCGGCGCTCGTGATCTATGAATGGATCCTGCGCGACCTTGGCCGCTGGGGCTGGCTGGCGGCCTTTGTTTATTGCGCGGGTGCAGCATTGCGGCTGGCGCGCTTCAACGCGAATATCGGCGTCGTCGACAAACGTTTCTTCCAAGGCCTGCCGAGCCCGGCCTCGGCTGCGCTGATCGCCGGCTTTGTGTGGCTGGCAACCGATAACCGGGTGCCAGTCAATCTGACGTGGCTGCCTTGGGTTGCATTTGTCCTGACGATCTATGCCGGCGTGACGATGGTCTCGAACGCACCGTTCTATAGTGGCAAGGCCTTCAATGTCCGGCATCGCGTGCCGTTCGGCGTGATCCTGCTGGTGGTCGTCGCGTTTGTCGCGGTGTCGTCCGACCCGCCGATCGTGTTGTTCGGTTTGTTCGTGCTCTACGGGCTCTCGGGCTACGTCTACTGGGGCTACCAGTTGTTGCGCGGGCGCCAGAATCCCGCGCGCACGGCGACCGATCGTTGATTGTGGGCGCTTGTAGCGCCTGATCTATTCTTATAAAGCAGCACCGAGGATCCCCACCATGGCAGAAAAACTGTTTATTTTCGACACGACGCTCCGTGACGGCGAACAATCGCCCGGCGCCTCGATGACGAAGGATGAAAAAATCCGCATCGCGAAGCAGCTCGAGCGGCTCAAGGTCGATGTGATCGAAGCCGGTTTCGCGGCAAGCTCCAATGGCGATTTCGAAGCGATCCGCGCGATTGCTGCGATCGTGCGCGACAGCACCGTGTGCTCGCTGGCGCGTGCCAACGACAAGGACATCCAGCGCGCTGCCGACGCGCTGGCGGGTTCCGACAACAAGCGGATCCATACCTTTATCGCGACGTCGCCGCTGCATATGGAAAAGAAGTTGCGGATGACGCCCGATCAGGTGTTCGAGCAAGCCCGCAGCTCGGTGCGCTTCGCCCGCAAGTTCACGGACAACGTCGAGTTCTCGCCGGAAGACGGCAGCCGTTCGGATATCGACTTTCTGTGCCGTGTGCTCGAAGCCGTGATCGCGGAAGGCGCGACGACGATCAATATCGCCGACACCGTGGGTTATGCGGTGCCGGAGCTTTACGGTCAGCTCGTCAAGACCTTGCGCGAACGCGTGCCCAACTCCGACAAGGCAGTGTGGTCCGTGCATTGCCACAACGACCTCGGCATGGCGGTGGCGAACTCGCTGGCCGGCGTGCAGATCGGTGGCGCGCGGCAGGTCGAGTGCACGATCAATGGTCTTGGCGAGCGGGCGGGCAACACGTCGCTCGAAGAGATCGTGATGGCCGTCAAGACGCGCAAGGATTACTTCGGTCTTGAAATGGGCATCGACACCACGCAGATCGTGCCTGCGTCGAAGATGGTGTCGCAGGTCACCGGCTTCGTGGTTCAGCCGAACAAGGCGGTGGTCGGTGCGAATGCGTTCGCGCATGCATCGGGCATCCACCAGGATGGCGTGCTCAAGGCGCGCGATACCTACGAAATCATGCGTGCGGAAGACGTGGGCTGGGCCACCAACAAGATCGTGCTCGGCAAGCTCTCGGGCCGCAACGCATTCAAGCAGCGTTTGCAGGAACTGGGTGTCGCGCTCGAAAGCGAAGCGGATGTGAACGCGGCGTTTGTCCGCTTCAAGGATCTCGCCGACAAGAAGGCTGAGATCTATGACGAAGACATCTTGTCGATCGTCTCCGACGAAGCCGCAGCGGCGCATGAGCACGAGTACTTCCGTTTTGTGTCCTTGTCACAACGCTCGGAGACGGGTGAACGTCCGCATGCGAAGGTCGTGTTCTCGGTTGAGGGCAAGGAAGTCACGGGCGACTGCGACGGCAATGGGCCGGTCGATGCCACGCTCAACGCGATCGAGAGCAAGGTTTCAAGCGGCGCAGAGCTGATTCTGTATTCGGTCAATGCAATCACGAACGGGACGCAGGCCCAGGGCGAAGTGACGGTGCGTCTGTCCCGGAGCGGCCGTATCGTCAACGGCGTGGGCACCGACCCGGATATCGTTGCTGCCTCGGCCAAGGCCTATATCGCCGCGCTGAATCGCTTGCAATCGAAGACGGAAAAGTTGAACCCGCAGTTGTAAGCGGCCGATCGTCGAGGTCGGGCTTTGAATGCGCCTGACCTCGAAGAGATAGGCAAAGCGGCCCCGGCTACCTCGAACTCGCCTGCACTGCGATTGCCGTTGCCGCAGCACGGGTTTCGACGTTGAGCTTGGCGAAGACATGTTCAAGGTGTTTGTTCACGGTCCGCGGCGCCATGCCGATGATGTCGCTGATGTCGCGATTGGTTTTGCCTCGCGAGAGCCATAGCAAGACCTCGGCTTCACGTGCCGTCAAGCCGAAGCGGCTCGCAAGGTCGATGGTCTGTGCAGCATCGTCGAACTCTTCCAGCAGGATGACCCAGTCGCCCCTCGTGGCACGACCCAGTACGCGCGCTACGCGTCGTACGCCATCCTGGACGGAATCGAAGCTCAGTTGTGGGTCGGCCCCACTATCGATCCAGCGCGCGAGCCAATCGCGTAAGAGAGGTGGGAGCGTGGATCCAGCCGGTGACTCGGTCCCCTCTTGCTTGCCGTCGATCCCACCGGTTGCCGAAGCCGAAGCCGCAACCTCGGCCTTGACCTGAGCGTCGCCATTCGCCGCGCCGAAGTCCTGTGTCGTGGCTCCCGCAGACCTGTTCCACATTAACGACAGCCGTTGCCGAGCGAGCTCGCTTTGCCATGCGATGTCACCATTACTGCGCGCGATCAGCGCCGCCTTCATCCCCATCTCAAGGACGAGATCGGCCTGCCGCTGAGCCTGCGAGCGCTGCACGTGCGCTGCAATACGTGCAACCACCTCACTCGGCCGCACAGGCTTGGTCACATAGTCGACGCCCCCAACACGAAAGCCTTGCACTACATGCTCGCTATCCGCCAGCGCTGTCATGAAGATGATCGGCAGGTGCCGGTTGCGCATATCGGCCTTGATGAGCTTGCATGTCGCAAAGCCATCCATGCCCGGCATCATCGCGTCGAGCAGTACCGCATCGGGTGTGATCAGCTTGAGCCGCTCCAGTGCCGATTCACCATCGAGCGCTACCAGTACGGCATAGCCTGCGGCCTGCAAGGTATCGGAGAGCAGGGCGAGATTGTCGGGCGTGTCGTCGACGATCAGGATCACTGGCTTGTTGTCCAGCAACACCGGCAAAGCCGCAGCCGGTACGCGAATCGATTCGTCGTGGCTAAGCATGATCGGGCTCCGTAGGGGTGTCTTCGAGCAGCCGGGCAAGTTCGGGTAGGCGGAAACGTTGCGCGAGCGTGCGCAACGGCTCGAGTGCATCGACTAGGTGGGGGGTGTCGCGGCCGGCTTCATCGAGACGTTCGACCAGGCCCTGCACATAACCCATTGAGAGCAAGGCCTGGAGCTGTCGACGCAGCTCCGCAGGAAGACTCGGCTTGGGCTCCGGTTCATTCGAGGCCTTGACCCATTCGAGCTTGAGCAGGGCCGCGAGCTTGTCGAGCAACAGCGGAATATGAAGTGGCTTGGCGAGATAATCGTCGCAACCTGCGAGCGCACCCTTTTCCCGGTCATCTGCAAATGCGTTCGCCGAGAGAATCAGGATGGGGGCATCGGACAGCTGATGGCTTCGGATCAGCTGACTGGCCTCGTAGCCGTCCATCGAAGGCATTGAGACGTCCATTACGATCAGATCTGCAACTTCGGTGGCGAGCCATTGCAACGCAGCCGGTCCGCTGGCGGCTTCGACCACCTGGAAGCCGAGCGGCGCCAAGGCGCTCGTCACGATGCGACGCTGGTCCGACAGGTCGTCGACCACAAGAATCGTGCGGCTCGGACCGATGTAGCCCTTGACCTGTTGCGAACGCCCGGCGAGCAGCAGTGGCGCGCGGACCTCCGGCATAAAGAGCTTGACGATAAAGCGCGTGCCACGGCCGACCTCGCTTTCGACCTGCAGGTTGCCGCCCATCAACTCGGTCAGTAAGCGGCAGATTGTCAGACCCAGCCCGGCGCCATGATCGTGTTCACGCGCTGCGGCACCGCGTTCAAAGGGGAGGAACAGCCGATCGAGTTCGGCGCTCGGCATACCCGGTCCGGTGTCGACGATCTCGAAGGTCGCGGTCTCCCACGCATACGAGGCACGCACCTGGACCGAACCCGTTGCCGTAAAGCGAATGGCATTGCCAATCAGGTTGATCAGGATCTGCCGCACCCGCTTCTCGTCGGCGCGCACGACCTCGGGCACCCGTCCATGTGTCTGCAACTCGAACTGCAGTCCCTTGTCGCGTGCCTGCGGTGCGAGCATGGCCGACAGTTCCGTGACGAAGGCCGGTAGAGCGACCTCGGTTACGTTGAGCTGTAGCTTGCCGGCCTCGATCCGCGCGACGTCGAGCAACCCGTCGACGAGCGCCAGCAAGTGCTCGCCACTGCGATGGATGGTTGCAAGTGCGTGCCGTTTGGGGGCGACGAGATCGTCAGCATCCTGCAGCAGCAACTGCGCATACCCAAGGATGCTGTTGAGCGGAGTGCGCAACTCATGGCTCAGGCCGGTCACGTATCGGCTCTTCGCGCGGTTGGCCGACTCGGCTGCGGCGCTCGCGTGCTGAAGCGCGGCGTCGGTTTTACGGTGGGCCTCGATTTCCTGCATCAGGAGTTCGGTCTGACGTTCGGATTCCTCCTGAGTGACCTTGCGGCTTTCGTTGGCGAGCACAAGCCACCAGACACCGATGCACCCGACCAGCGCGAGCGCGAAGAAGGCGGTGACGTAACCCCGCAACAGGGCAGCGCGCGCGAGCGTCGCGGTGTCGTCGAGGTTGTTCGCGCTCTGATACCAAGCGAGGTAAAGCACGCCGCCGAGCAGCCCGAGCACGATGGCGAGCACGCCCGTATATCGCGCGATCCGTACCGCTCCCGCATTGAGCTTGAGCCCCGGAAACAGCGCCTTGACGGACTGGTTCAACTGAACCGACATACGCGCATCGGGCTTGCAGGAATCGTTGCATCGCGAATCAAGTGAACAGCACAGCGAGCAGATCGCGCCCGCATAAGCCGGGCAATGCGCCATGTCTTCGCGTTCGAATTCGTTGGCGCAAATCACACAGCGCAATACCGCGCCTGCTTCGAGCGTGCGGTCATCACGAGCGAGGTAGTACTTGCCGCGCGTGGCGATCGCGATCAGCGGGGCGCACACAAACGCGACCAGCAGAGCGATAAAGGGCGACAGCGCCTCGGCCACGTCGCCGAACAATCCCGCATGCGACAGCGCGGCAACGATTGAGGCAATCAGCATCGCACCGACGCCAACGGGATTGACGTCGTACAGGTGCGCGCGCTTGAACTCGACATACGGCGGGCTGTAGCCGAGCGGCTTGTTGATCACAAGATCGCCAACCAGCGCCCCAATCCATGCAATCGCCACGTTTGAATAGAGCGCGAGGACCTTGCTGATCACCGCAAACACGCCCATTTCAACGAGCAGCAGAGCGATCAGCACATTGAACACGAGCCAGACCACGCGACCTGGATGGCTATGCGTGAGCCGTGCGAAGAAGTTCGACCAGGCGAGCGACCCCGCATACGCGTTGGTCACGTTGATCTTCATCTGCGAGACGATCACGAATAGCGTCATCGCGGCGAGCGCGGCTTCAGGCGAGTGGAAGACGTACTGATAAGCGACCAGATACATCTGGGTCGGCTCGATCGCGCGGCTCGGATCGATCTCGTGCTGGATCGCGAGAAAGGCCAGAAATGCACCGCCCAGCATCTTGAGCGCGCCGGGCACGATCCAGCCCGGTCCCGCGCAGAGCAGGGCGGCCCACCAGCGCACTCGGTTAGCCCGCGTTTTGGGGGGCAGGAAGCGCAGGAAGTCGACCTGCTCGCCGATCTGCACCACAAGCGAGAACGCAACTGTGCATCCCGCACCGAAAGCCAACAGATTGAAGTTGTGACCATCGGCCGCCATGCCGCCGAAACTGGACCACTGTGAGAGCAGATGGGGCTCCTTCCAGAGGACGGCCGCATAGGGCAGCACGAGCAGAACGATCCAGAGCGGCTGGGTCCAGCCCTGTAGTCGGTTGATCAGCGTGATGCCGAAGGTGACGATCGGAATCACCACCAGGGCGCTGACGATATAGGCGATCGGCAGCGGAATGTGGAAATACAGCTGGAGCGCGAGCGACATGATTGCCGACTCGAGCGCGAAAAAGACGAACGTAAAGGTCGCGTAGATCAGTGACGTCAGCGTCGAGCCGATATAACCGAAACCTGCGCCGCGCGTGAGCAGGTCCATATCGACCCCGAAGCGCGCCGCGTAATAGCTGATGGGCAGCCCCGTCAGAAAGATCAGCGCCGACACCGCGAGGATCGCCCATACCGCATTGGTGAAACCGTAGTTCACCACCAGCGTGCCGCCGATCGCCTCGAGCGCGAGAAACGAGATCGCGCCGAGCGCGGTGTTGGCGACGCGAAACTCCGACCAGCGTCGGAACGTGCGGGGCGTAAAACGTAACGCGTAATCCTCGAGCGTCTCGTCGCCGACCCAGGAGTTGTAGTCGCGTCGGATCTTGACGATGCGCTGCGTGCCGACCTGCGCACCCGCAGGCGGCCGATTTGCCGCATTGCCCTGGCTTGTTTCCGTTTGGTGCATCGGCGCCTTTGCTTCGCAGGGTTCGGAGATCGAGTGCTGGCCGATGCAAGTTGCATTCCATCGGACCTGGTTGCTTCCCGTCGGCGGCCTTTGCGCGTCGTGTCCACTATGCCGACGCGATTGTAGGAGGCGAATTTTGCGCGCGCCCTACGTCAAGTGACGTATTCAGCCTGGGAAATTGACCCCCTAACTTTGCGTCCAGCGATGCCGGATACGGCACGACCCGAGTGGCTCGGCGAAGAAGAGACCGGCCGCACCCCGAACCACTCGGTCCCGTGCCTGATTCAGACGTCTGACCCAAACGTCCGACCCATACTTCCCAGGAGAATTCAATGTCCGAGCACGATCAGAACGATGTGCCTTCGCAGTTGCGACGCAAACTGTTGATGGGCCTGGCCGCCGCGCCAGTGCTGGCCGTCCCGGGCATTGCCCTGGCCCAGCAGTTTCCGACCGCGAAGGTCAACACGACCAAGCTCGCGGTGACCGACACCGAGGTCACGGTGGGCCAGCTCCACTCGGCGACCGGCACCATGGCGATCTCCGAAACGGGGTCGATCCAGGCAGAACGCCTCGCGATCGAGCAGATCAACGCAGCGGGCGGTGTGCTCGGCCGGCAGATCAAGATCATCCAGGAAGACGGCGCCTCGGACTGGCCAACCTTCGCCGAGAAGGCGAAGAAGCTGCTCGAGAACGATCACACGGCCTGCGTGTTCGGTTGCTGGACCTCGGCCTCACGCAAGGCCGTGCTGCCGATTTTTGAGCGCGACAACGGTTTGCTCTACTACCCGACCTTCTATGAAGGGCTCGAACAGTCGAAAAACGTGTTCTACACGGGGCAGGAAGCGACTCAGCAGATTCTCTGGGGCCTGAACTGGGCGCAGCAGACCAAGAAGGCGAAGAGCTTCTTCCTGATCGGCTCCGACTATATCTGGCCGCGCACCTCGAACAAGATCGCGCGCAAGCACATCGAGCAGCATTTGACCGGCGCCAAGGTGGTCGGCGAAGAGTACTACCCGCTCGGCACCACCAACTTCAATTCGCTGATCAACAAGATCAAGATCGCCAAGCCTGATTGCATCTACGCGATCATCGTCGGCGGTTCGAATGTGGCCTTCTACAAGCAGCTGAAAGCAGCCGGCATCACCGCCGACAAGCAGTTTCTGCTGACCATTTCGGTGACCGAAGACGAAGTGCTGGGCATTGGCGGCGAAAACGTCGCGGGCTTCTACTCGGCGATGAAGTATTTCCAGTCGCTCGATAACGACAACAACAAGAAGTTTGTCGCGGCCTTCAAGGCCAAATATGGGCCCAAGTCTGTGATCGGCGATGTGACACAGGCGGCCTATCTCGGCCCCTGGCTCTGGAAGGCGGCATGCGAGAAGGCCGGCAGCTTCGACGTCGACAAGGTAGTCGCCGCCTCGCCGGGCATCGAACTCAAGACCGCGCCGGAAGGCTACGTGAAGATCCACCCGAACCATCACTTGTGGAGCCGCACGCGGATCGGTGAGGCACAGGCCGACGGTCAATTCAAGGTGGTGGCCGAATCGCCCGAGCTGATCGAGCCGAACCCGTTCCCGAAGGGCTACCAGTAATACGCCGCGCACCCCCGCGGGGTGCGCGCGCTCCAGCGCAGCGGTGAGGCTGCTCATGTCGGGCGAAGCACGGTAGGGGACACGGTAAGAGGTACGGCCCGGCCGCCGCGAGCCTGCGGTTGCCGGGCCACTTTCGGGAGAAGCATATGTCGCCTTCAGACATTCTGAATATCACCCTGATGCAGGGCTTCGCAGGTTTGAGCCTGTTTAGCGTGCTACTGCTCATGGGGCTGGGCCTCGCTGTGATCTTCGGCCAGATGGGCGTGATCAACATGGCGCACGGCGAGTTCATGACGATCGGGGCCTACACGATCTATATGTTCTCGCGGATCGCTGACGATCATTGGCACGCGTTCACGGCGTTCTATTTTCCGATCGCAATCGTGGCGGCATTCGCGATTGCCTTTGTCGCCGGGTGGCTGGCCGAGTGGGCTTTAATTCGCCACTTGTACAAGCGTCCGCTCGATACCCTGCTGGCCACCTGGGGCCTGAGCCTCGGCATGCAGCAGGTGTTCCGCTCGACCTTCGGACCGAAGGAAGTCAGCCCGACCTTGCCGGACTGGCTAATGGGCTCGTGGTCGCCGTCTCAGGGGCTGGACATTCCGATCAACGGCCTGCTCGTGATGAGCCTTTCGGTGCTGATGACTGGTGGCCTGCTGTTGGCCTTGTATCGCTCACGCTGGGGGTTGCGCGTGCGCGCCACCGTGGCGAACCGGACGATGGCGAACGCCACTGGCATCGATACGCGCCGCACAGACCGGCTGACCTTCGCGATCGGTTGCGGGATGGCGGGTGTCGCCGGCGCCGCATTTACGGCGATCGGCTCGACAGGCCCGACCAGCGGCTCGCTGTATATCGTCGATTCATTCCTGGTGGTCACCTTCGGCGGCGCGGCGAGTCTGCTCGGCACCGTGGCGTCGGCGTTCGGCATTGCCCAGATGCAATCGATCAGCGAGTTCTTCATGACCGGTTCCTCGGCGCGGGTCGTCACCTTGCTGACGATCGTCGTGGTCCTGATGCTGCGGCCGCAAGGTCTGTTTGCCGCGAAGGTGCGGCGTGCTTGATAGGGGAGCTACCAGATGGAACCGATCCATTCGCCGCCCGCGGCACCAGGACCAGGAGGGGCAATCATGAACGAACCCGCAATCTCCACCGGCCGCCCCAGCCGGAAGCCGAGCGCCGCGGTATGGCGCTGGCTGACCACGAGCGGACATGGCAGCACGGTGATTCTGGCCATCGTGATCCTCGTGATCTTTCCGCTGACGCTCGATGTGTTCCGGCTCGCGCTGATGGGTAAGTACCTGACGTACGCATTCGTCGCCATCGGTCTGGTCATGGCGTGGGGCTACGGCGGCGTGCTGAGTCTCGGACAGGGCGTGTTTTTCGGCCTCGGCGGTTACTGCATGGCGATGTTCCTCAAACTCGAGGCTTCGGACCCGATCAGCACGAAGATTCAGTCGACGCCGGGCATCCCCGACTTCATGGACTGGAATCAGCTGACCGCTTTGCCGTTCTGGTGGAAGCCGTTCCATTCCCTGCCGTTTTCGATCCTTGCGATTCTCGTGGTGCCGACGGCCCTGGCTTTCGTGGTCGGCTTCGCCATGTTCAAACGGCGGGTGGGCGGCGTCTACTTCGCGATCATCACGCAGGCGGTCGCCCTGATCCTGTCCGTGCTGATCATCGGGCAGCAGGGCTATACGGGTGGCGTGAACGGCATTACCGACTTGCGCACGATGCTCGGCTGGGACATCCGCACCGACGGAGCGAAGCTCGCGCTGTACTTCCTCAGCGGTGTGTTGCTGATCGGCTCGATCGTGGTGTGCCGGTTTATCCAGCGCAGCAAGCTTGGCACGCTCTTGCTCGCGATGCGCGACAAGGAGGACCGGGTCCGTTTCTCGGGCTATGACGTCGCGATGTTCAAGGTCTTCGCGTTCTGTCTGGCAGCCATGCTCGCCGCGATCGGGGGTGCGATGTTCACGCTCCAGGTCGGCTTCATGTCGCCGTCGTTCGTCGGCATCGTGCCATCCATCGAGATGGTGATCTACGCGGCCGTGGGCGGGCGGATGTCGCTGGTCGGTGCGGTCTATGGCGCGATCCTTGTCAACCTCGGCAAGACGTATTTTTCCGAGAGCTTTCCGAATCTCTGGCTGTTCCTGATGTCGGCACTGTTCATCGGCGTCGTGATGGCTTTCCCGAATGGTCTGGCCGGCCTCTACGAAAGTCATGTCAAAGGCTGGATCGCACGGCGGTTTTCCGCGAGGAGCGCGTCATGAGCAATACCGATTTCGTTCTGGCGGTCGAAGACCTGACGGTCTCGTTCGATGGCTTCAAGGCGATCGACGCACTCAACCTCTATATCGACCGTAACGAGTTGCGGGTCGTGATCGGCCCGAACGGCGCGGGCAAGACGACCTTGCTCGACCTGATCTGCGGCAAGACGCGCGCGAGTGCGGGCAGCATCAAGTTCCGTAACGAAGAAATCACGCGGGTGCCCGAGTACCTGCGCGTGCGCAAGGGCATCGGCCGCAAATTTCAGACGCCGTCGATCTACGAAAACCTGTCCGTATTCCAGAACCTCGAAGTGTCGTACCCGCGCGGGCGCGGTGTCTTTGGCGCGCTGGCGTTCAAGTGCGATGAAGAAGTGCTCGACCGCGTGCGCACTGTCGCCGATGAGATCGGACTCGCTGCCCAGCTAGACACCGAGGCCGGCCTGCTGTCTCACGGCCAGAAGCAGTGGCTCGAGATCGGCATGTTGTTGATGCAGGAGCCCGAGTTGCTGATGCTCGACGAACCGATCGCGGGCATGAGCGTGCGCGAACGCGAGGTGACCGCCGAACTGCTCAAGCGGATCTGTCAGAACCGCTCGATGATTGTGATCGAACACGATATGGCCTTCGTCAAGCAGATCGCCCACAAGGTTACCGTGATGCACCAGGGGCGCATTCTGGCCGAAGGCGCGATGGACGACGTGCAAGCCGACCCGCGTGTGATCGATGTGTACCTGGGCCACTGACGCATGGGGCTGCTCGCAGCCCACAAGGAGAACGAGATGCTGAAAGTCGACGATGTGTTCGTCAGCTATGGTCAGAGCGAGGCGCTGCACGGCGTGAGTTTCGAGGCCGCCCGCAACGAGACGGTGGCGATCATGGGCCGCAACGGCATGGGCAAGACCACGCTGTTCAAGTCCCTGATCGGCATTTTGCCGCTCAAGGCCGGCGCGGTGGCGGTCGACGGGCAGGACGTGTCGAAGGACGAGAGTTTCCGGCGCGTTGCGAAGGGGATCGCCTATGTGCCTCAAGGGCGGCAGATCTTCGCGACGCTAAGCGTCGAAGAGAACATCCAGACCGGACTCGAGAACGCGCGCAACAAGACGATTCCCGATGAGATCTATGCGCTGTTTCCGGTGCTCTTCGAGATGCGCAAGCGCAAGGGCGGCAACCTCTCGGGGGGACAGCAGCAACAGCTTGCGATCGCCCGCGCGCTGGTCACCGAGCCCAAAGTGCTGCTGCTCGACGAGCCGACCGAAGGTATCCAGCCCTCGATCATCAAGGACATCGCCAAGGCGCTCAACGAGATTCGCAAGCTGCGGGAAATCACCATCGTCGTATCGGAGCAGGTGCTGAGCTTTGCGCTCGAAGTGGCCGACCGGCTGTTCGTGATCGAAGGCGGACGGCTCGTGCACGAGAGCCCGCGAGGCGCGGTCGATTCGGCGCGAATTCGCGAATACCTGTCGGTGTAGTCCGTGGGGCCTGCACCGAGGCGGTGTCCGTGTCGCTGAACGGGTCCCGTCCCGCCATTCAAATCTTACTCAACCAATTCGTAGCCTGATACCCATAGGAGGGGAGAGCGATGCCCGAAACACTAATCAAGGTCGACCTGAACCAGTCCGCCTACGAAAACGAGAACATCCATAACCGCTGGCACCCCGATATCCCGATGACCTGCTGGGTCAACCCGGGCGACGAGTTCGTGCTCGAGACCTACGACTGGACCGGCGGCTTCATCAAGAACAACGACAGCGCCGATGACGTACGCGATATCGACTTGTCGATCGTCCACTTTCTTTCTGGGCCGGTAGGGGTCAAAGGCGCGGAGCCGGGTGACCTGCTGGTGGTCGACCTGCTCGACATCGGCGCGAAGTCCGAGAGTCAGTGGGGCTTCAATGGGTTCTTCTCGAAGAAGAACGGCGGCGGCTTCCTGACCGACCACTTCCCCGAGGCCCAGAAATCGATCTGGGATTTTCATGGTCTCTATACGAATTCGCGGCATATCCCTGGCGTCAATTTCGCGGGGCTGATTCATCCGGGGTTGATCGGTTGTCTGCCGGACCCGAAGCTGCTCGCGACCTGGAACGAACGCGAGGTCGGTCTGATCGCAACCGAACCTGACCGCGTGCCGCCGCTAGCGAACGCGCCATTTGCACCGACTGCGCATATGGGCAAGCTCAAGGGCACCGCGCGCGATACTGCGGCCGCAACGGGTGCCCGGACGGTGCCGCCGCGGGAGCACGGCGGCAATTGCGATATCAAGGATTTGTCGCGTGGCTCGAAGGTTTACTTCCCGGTCTATGTCGACGGTGCGGGGCTCTCGGTAGGTGATCTGCACTTCAGCCAGGGCGATGGCGAGATCACCTTCTGCGGCGCGATCGAAATGGCCGGCTGGGTCCATATGAAGGTCGAGCTGATCAAGGGCGGCATGGAGAAGTACGGTATCAAGAATCCGATCTTCAAGCCGAGCCCGATCACGCCGCACTACAACGACTATCTGATCTTCGAAGGGATCTCGGTCGACGAAGGCGGCAAGCAGCATTACCTCGACGTGCATATCGCCTATCGCCAGGCCTGCCTCAACGCGATCGAGTATCTGAAGAAGTTCGGCTATTCGGGCGCGCAGGCGTATTCGATCCTCGGCACGGCACCGGTACAGGGCCATATCAGCGGCGTGGTCGATATTCCGAATGCGTGTGCGACCTTGTGGTTGCCCACGCAGATCTTCGACTTCGATATCCAGCCGAATTCGGCAGGGCCGATCAAGCACATTACCGGTACGGTCGACCTGCCTCTGTCGCCGGACCTGGTCTGAAGTGTTTGCCGCCACATGAGAGGGACTGACGATGCCGACTTACGACTTTCGATGTGAGACCTGCGGGGTATTCAGCGCAGTCCGGCGTATCGCCGAGCGTGACGCCGGCTGTGTATGCCCGCAGTGCGGCACGGCGGCCGGACGTACGCTGAGCATGCCGTCGCTGTCATTGATGGCGGGCACCACGCGTGCGGGTCATCAGGTCAACGAGCGTGCGGCGCATGCGCCGAAACGCTCGAGCGAGTACCGGCATGTGCATGGCCCGGGGTGCGGCTGTAGTTCGTCGAAGCCATCGGGCAAGTCGGCCACGGCGCCCGGTGCGCTCAAGGGTAACCCGGGTGGCCGACCCTGGATGATCAGCCACTGAGCAAAGCCATACGCGTGTTTCACGCGTATGGCTTTGCGCGGCCCAGCTGCTCTGGCGCGGTAAAAGAACCCCCGATTAAAAGAACCCCCGATGATCCGGATCATGTAGCGGATCGTCGGTCTTCTGCGTCTGCCGCACGATGCCGCCGTCATCGAAGTAAAAGTGATAGAGCTTGTACCAGACGTTGTTTTCCACATACCGGTACGACCAGACCTCGCGCTTCATGAGGGGAAAGTAGGCCGTCTCTTCTGGCAGGCCGAAGTTCACCTGGATATCGTGCTTGTTCCACTGGCCTGGCACCACGCGGCCGAAGTTGTCGGCCGTCAGGATTTGCTGAAGTTTGACGAGTTTGCCGTCCGGTGCAATCTCGGCGCCCACGGTGGTTTCGCCGAGCGGCTGGGTTGGCCAGAGCAGATGTTTGTCGCCATTGGGGAGGTCATAGACTTCCTTCGGCGGCCCGAAGCGGGCCACCAGCGAGGCCTGATCGGCACCTGGCTGAAATGCGTCCCAGGGCTGGACACAGGCGGCGAGCCCGAGGCTAAGCGAGACGATGGCGCACGCGCGCAGGCGGAGCACGGTAACCCGCAACGCTTGGCGGCGGGGGCTGACTGACAGTTTCATGGTAAAGCTCCGGGGGCGGGCAACGGCATCATCGATTCTGCCATGCGTTGCGACAGAAGATACGCATGGATGTCGGGCGGAGGGCGCTCGCGCAGCGTAGGGTGCCTGTCATATCGATGGTGTATCGATATCGACGCGTCGATCGAACCGCCTGCTATGATCCGCGCTGTTCAGCAGCGAGGATTTCCTGATGAGTCGTGCTCTGTTTCGCAGGGGGTGCCGCGGCACGGTGCTTCGCCTCGACACCCATTCGGCTAACGCCTCCGGCACGCGGTTTATTCCGAGCTGGATTTCGCGCCGGGTTCCCGATCTGGCCGCCATCGTGGTCCTCACGCTGGGCACCGCGTTGTCTGTTGGCGTGGCGCACGCCGATGCGCCGCAGCCGATCCACCTGGCCCTGCTCGAAGGCATGTCGGGCCCGTTTGCGAATGGCGGGGCGGCGATCGAGCGCAATCTGCGCTATGCGATCGATGCGCTCAATGCGCGCGGCGGCGTCAAGTTACCCGACGGCTCACATCCCTTTGTCCTCGACGTGCTCGATACCCAGGGTGTCGCGGACCAGGCGCTTGCGCAATTACGCGCCGCTGAAGACAGCCATGCGCGCTTCGTCCTTCAGGGCAACAGCTCGGCCGTCGCGGCAGCGCTCGAGTCAGCGATCGACAAGCACAACGCGCGCGAACCTGACGACCGCCTGCTTTTTCTGAACTATTCGGCGGTCGATCCGGCCCTGACAAACGAGAACTGCAGCTTCTGGCATTTCCGTTTCGATGCGCACGCGGGTATGCGCATGAACGCGCTGACCGATGTGATCGAGGGCGAGAAAACCGTCAAGAAGATCTATCTGATCGACCAGGACTACAGCTTCGGGCACGAAGTCAGCACGCTTGCGCGCTCAATGCTGACCAAGAAGCGGCCGGATATCACGATCGTCGGAGATGAATTCCATCCGGTCGGCAAAGTGACGGATTTCACCCCGTATATTTCGAAGATCCGCGACAGCGGCGCGGACGCGGTGATCACCGGCAACTATGGCAACGATCTCACGCTGCTCGTGAAGGCCGCACACGACGGCGGTTTGAAGACGCGCTTCTACACGTTCTACGCGAACAGCCTCGGCGCGGCTGCCGCGATCGGCGATGCCGGCGTGGGCCGGGTGCAGGCGGTGGCCGAATGGCACCAGAACGTCGATGGCGCGGGGTCCGAGGCGTTCTACACGGGTTACCGTGCGCGCTGGCCGAAGCCCGCCGACGATTGGCCCGTGCTGCGCGTGACCGTGATGGTCGACATGCTGGGGCAGGCGATCGAGAAAGCGGGCAGTACCGATGCCGTCGCTGTTGCGAAGGCGCTTGAGAACCTGCGCTTCGATCCGGGCACCGATTTCCATCCGTCCTGGATGCGGCCGGATGACCACCAACTGATCCAGCCCCTCTATGTGATGGAAATGGCGCATCAAGGCGCGCCCGGTGTGGCGCACGATGCGGAGGGCTCGGGCTATGGTTTCAAGACGGTCAAGGCGTTGCCGGCCGACAAGACGGCCCTGCCGACGACGTGCAAGATGGAGCGGCCTTAGGACCCTCGCGGGATATCAGGCAGGCAATCGCTGGATGACAGCCGCACCCACCGATATTCCTACCTGACGCGCGGCCGCCGCCCTCACGCGCGGTTCGCCCCCGTTCTCTTCGCCCGAAAGACGGCCCCTGCCGGCCGTTTTCGCTGTGCTACAATGCGTCCCTTGTCGTTTTGCCCGACCCTGGGCCGAGCCGGCAAGAGGCAGTAGAAAAACCTGTAGGACCTGCTGTGCAACGCACGGCTGATCGTCGAGAAACCCCACGGCACGGCCTTTCTTCCGTGACCGCCAGTCAAGATTTAAAGGAAAAATCATGTCTGTTGCAGAAATCAACAAGTCGGAAATCGTCGCGAAGTTCGCGCGTGCAGCCAACGATACCGGTTCCCCTGAAGTGCAGGTCGCTCTGCTGACCACGCGCATCAACGACCTGACCGGTCACTTCAAGGCTCACATGAAGGATCACCATAGCCGCCGCGGTCTGCTGCGCATGGTGAGCCGTCGCCGCAAACTGCTCGACTACCTGAAGGGCAAGGATGCGGACCGCTACCGCACGCTGATCGAGCAACTCGGCCTGCGCAAGTAAGCGCCGCGCTGTATTCTCGCCAGTCAATGCCTGTATCAGCCTTTCGCTGATGCAGGCATTTTGTTTTTAAGCAGGACCCGGTTACACGGACCGGTCGCCTCAGCGGAAATCTTGTGTCATTCCAGCAGCGCACGCTGCTCCGCGCGCCGATGGAATGGCATAACACTCCCCCGCTGTCGTACCCGGCTGCCGTCGCGCGCCGCGCCGCATGGAGCGCGGCTTATTGAGAAGGAGTGAAAATGTTCAACAAGATCGTTAAAGAATTTCAATGGGGTCAGCACAAGGTGCGCCTCGAGACCGGTGAAATTGCCCGCCAGGCAAGCGGCGCGGTACTGGTCGACATCGATGAGACGGTGATCCTCGCGACCGTCGTCGGTGCGAAGACGGCCAAGCCGGGCCAGTCGTTCTTCCCGCTGACCGTTGACTATATCGAGAAGACCTATGCTGCGGGCAAGATCCCAGGTGGCTTCTTCCGCCGTGAAGGCCGTCCGTCCGAAGGCGAAACGCTGATTTCGCGCCTGATCGATCGTCCGCTGCGCCCGCTGTTCCCGGAAGGCTTCCTCAATGAAGTTCAGGTCGTGATCCACGTCCTGTCGGTGAACCCTGAAGTGCCGGCGGACATCCCCGCACTGATCGGCGCCTCGGCCGCGCTCGCCATCTCCGGCCTGCCGTTCAACGGCCCGGTCGGCGCTGCACGCGTTGCCTATATCAACGATCAGTACGTGCTGAACCCGACGCGCTCGCAGATCAAGGAATCGAAGCTCGACCTCGTGGTGGCCGGTACGGAACGCGCGGTGCTGATGGTCGAATCGGAAGCGAAGCAACTGTCCGAAGAAATCATGCTGGGCGCGGTGGTGTTCGGTCACGATCAGATGCAGACCGCGATCGACGTTATCCATGAGCTCGTGCGTGAAGGTGGCAAGCCGGAATGGAACTGGAAGCCGGCCGCCAGCGATGACGCACTGATCGCCCGCGTGACCGAACTGGCTGACGCCGAACTGCGTGGTGTCTATCAGATCCGCGAAAAGTCGCTGCGCAGCGAAAAGCTGAAGGCACTGTACGCGAACGTGACGGCCAAGCTGGCCGAGCAGGTCGCGCAAGGTGCGCCGGCAGCCGATAGCGCGGTGGTCAGCGACATCCTGTTCGCCATCGAAGCGAAGATCGTGCGTAGCCAGATTCTCAATGGCGAACCGCGTATCGACGGCCGCGACACGCGCACCGTGCGTCCGATCACGATCCGTACCGGCGTGCTGCCGCGTACCCACGGTTCGGCGCTGTTCACGCGTGGCGAAACGCAGGCACTCGTGGTCGCCACGCTCGGCACCAAGGGCGATGAACAGATCATCGACGCGATCGACGGCGAATACCGCGAACGCTTCATGCTCCACTACAACATGCCCCCGTTCGCCACCGGCGAAACCGGCCGCGTGGGCTCTCCCAAGCGCCGCGAAATCGGCCACGGCCGTCTCGCCAAGCGCGCGCTGGTTGCCACGCTGCCGACGCCGGAAGAATTCGGCTACACGATCCGCGTCGTCTCGGAAATCACCGAGTCGAATGGTTCGTCGTCGATGGCATCGGTGTGCGGCGGTTCGCTCGCCATGATGGACGCTGGCGTGCCGCTGAGCTCACACGTCGCGGGTATCGCGATGGGCCTGATCCTCGAAGAAAACCGCTTTGCCGTGTTGACCGACATCCTCGGCGACGAAGATCACCTCGGCGACATGGACTTCAAGGTGGCCGGTACCGCGAATGGCGTGACCGCGCTGCAAATGGACATCAAGATCCAGGGCATCACCAAGGAAATCATGCAGGTCGCACTCGCGCAAGCGCGTGAAGGCCGCATGCATATTCTCGGCAAGATGCAGGAAGCCGTCACCGGCGCGCGCACCGAACTGTCGGAATTCGCGCCGCGCATGATCACGCTGAAGATCAACCCGGAAAAGATCCGTGACGTGATCGGCAAGGGTGGTTCGGTAATCCGCGCGCTGACCGAAGAAACCGGCACGACGATCGATATCGGCGACGACGGTGTGATCACGATTGCAAGCACGAGCAGCGAAGGCATGGCTGAAGCGAAGCGCCGCATCGAAAACATCACGGCGGAAGTCGAAGTCGGCCAGGTGTACGATGGCACGGTGCTGAAGCTGCTGGACTTCGGTGCGATCGTCAACATCTTGCCGGGCAAGGATGGTCTGCTGCATATCTCCGAGATCGCCAACGAGCGGATCAAGGACATCAACGACTATCTGAAGGATGGCCAGGCCGTGAAGGTCAAGGTCATCCAGACAGACGAGAAGGGTCGCGTCCGTCTGTCGGCGAAGGCTTTGCTGAACGAAGGCGCGCCGCAAGGTGGCGCACCGCAGGGCGAAGGCCAGCCGCAGTAAGGCTGTGCCTGAACAGGCCCTCCGCGACGCTGCAGTGAGCGTGGCGCCGGGGGCCTGGCCCCTAGGTTGTTCACGATGCAGTGAAGCGAACAAGAACCGGCTGGCAGGCAACTGCAAGCCGGTTTTTTCATGCCGTACGGGCGGCGGCCCGGCATGCACGCGACATCGTTGCGCGAGGCTGCCGGCTGTCAGGCTTTCCCCCTTTCTCCTTTGAAGAATCGATATGCGCGCAATCGAAATTTCGCAGTTCGGCGGTCCCGAAGTCCTGAAGCTCTGCGAGCGGCCGACGCCGGTGCCGGGGCAGGGCGAAGTGCTCGTGCGCGTGACGGCATCGGGCGTCAACCGGCCCGACGTTTTCCAGCGCGGCGGCAACTATGCACCGCCGCCGGGGGCATCCGACTTGCCGGGGCTCGAGATCGCGGGCGAAATCATCGGGGGCAATCTCGATTCTCCCGCCAATCGCTGGGGGTTCAGGAAGGGCGATCGCGTGTGCGCCTTGCTGGCGGGCGGCGGCTATGCGGACCATGCGGCCGTGCCTCTGCTGCAATGCCTGCCGATTCCGGGCAATCTGAGCGATATCGAAGCGGCGTCACTGCCTGAGAACTACTTCACGGTCTGGAGCAACGTGATGGATCGTGCCGGCCTGGGCCATGGTGAAGGCGGCGAGTCGGAAGTCTTGCTGGTGCAGGGCGGCACGAGTGGCATCGGTGTTAGCGCGGTGCAAATGGCCGCGGCGTTCGGTCATCGTGTGTTCGCAACGGCCGGCAGCGACGAGAAGTGTCGCGCGATCGAGGCGCTCGGTGCCGAACGGGGCATCAACTATCGGACCGAAGATTTTGTCGAAGTCGTCAAGGAACTGACCCATGGGCACGGCGCCGATGTGGTGCTCGACATGGTCGCCGGCGACTACGTTCCGCGCGAGATTCAGGTGCTCGCCGAGGGCGGCCGTCTCTGCGTGATCGCTACGCTTGGCGGCGCCAAGGCCGAGGTGTCGCTGCCCGAAATCATGCGCCGTCGCCTGACGATCACCGGTTCGACGCTGCGCCCGCGTCCGATTGCGTTCAAGGGAGCGATCGCCGCGCAACTGCACGAGCACGTCTGGCCGCTGCTCGCCAAAGGCCGCATTAAGCCGGTGATCTACCGGGTGTTCCCCGCGGCCGACGCCGCCGGCGCCCATGCCCTGATGGAAGGCAGCACGCACATCGGCAAGATCATGTTGGAATGGTAAGAGAAGTCGGAGAAGTGATACTCTTCGCCCTCGACATCGCAATAGCATGGTAACGCTCCCAGGGGTGCAAGTTTGCCCCCCTGCAGGCCAGCCGTTAGAATTGCGGGATTTTGCGTGTGCTTTGTTAGCGTCGGATCCACCGCAGCGACGCGGCACGTGTGTTGGCAAAAACCCGGTCGATCGGACGAAAGCGGGATCGTGAGGGGCAATCGGTAGGTGAAGGCTCCTGTCGGTCATTCGTCTGGTGGGCTGCAGATGCGGGGCGAATTGCATGTCGAAAATGCCTGAATCGACGGCCAGCGAGAAACTGGTCATCGGTAACTGGAAGATGCATGGCAGCTTGCGTAGCAACGAGGTTTTGTTGCGAGCGCTGGCAAATGGGATGAAGGCCGTGCCTCCCAGGCTGAAAATAGGTGTGTGTGTACCGTTTCCTTATCTCGCCCAAGCGCAGGCCTTGCTTGCGGGCAGCGCGATCGAGTGGGGCGTACAAGATTTGTCCTCGCACGACGAGGGCGCGTACACCGGCGAAGTGTCGGCGGCGATGGTCGCGGATTTCGGCGCGCGGTACGCGATCGTGGGCCATTCGGAGCGGCGTGAGTACCACCGCGAAGGTGCGATTCTCGTTGCCGAAAAGGCCGAGCGCGCCCTCGAGGCGGGCCTGACGCCGATCGTGTGCGTCGGCGAGACGGCCGAGGAGCGCGAGTTCGCGTTCACCGAGCGGGTCCTGGCGGCCCAGTTGAGCGCGGTGCTCGACCGTCTGAGCATTGAGCAAGCGGCTTCGGTGGTGCTGGCGTATGAGCCGGTCTGGGCGATTGGCTCGGGCTCGAGTGCCAGCGTCGAAGATGTCCGACACGTGCATGCGTTCCTGCGCGGGCAACTCCTCGCAAAGGGCGCGGCAGTCGGACGGATTCCCGTGTTGTACGGCGGCAGCGTGAAGCCTGACAATGCGGCGGCCTTGTTTGCGGTGCCCAACGTCGATGGCGGCTTGATCGGCGGCGCTTCGCTCGCGGCGGACCAGTTCCTGCCGATTTGCGAGGCCTGCACCGAGACGCCGGTCTAGATGAATCGAATCGCTGGCCAGTGGTTGGCGAGACGGTTGCAAAGGGTGCGTAGTCAGAGTCCGGCGTAGTGGGCTGATGTCGGCGTCCGAGGTCGTGGGCTGAAGTAATAAGCCGACGTCACGACCTGAAGTAACGGGCTTGATAATTACATCGAGCCTACGAATTTATTACGATGCGTCGTTGTAAAATATAAAGACGCGTGCATTAAAACAGGGGCGCCCGCCGAATGCGGTTCGCGTCCGGGTCGATGCCCTGGCTTCGGATCAGTGGATGCCGGGGCCGGTATGAAACATTGAAAGACTGGGTGAATTGAAATGCTGTTGTTCAAAAGTTTGATTATCGTGTTGCAGGTGTTGTCCGCCCTCGGCGTGATCGGCCTCGTGTTGTTGCAACATGGCAAGGGCGCCGACATGGGGGCGGCATTCGGCAGCGGCTCTTCCGGGAGTCTGTTTGGTGCGACGGGTTCAGCCAACTTTCTCTCGCGCACGACGGCCGTTCTGGCCACTGTGTTCTTCATCTGCACACTTGCATTGACCTACCTCGGTTCATACAAATCGCAGGTCTCCGCGGGTGTGCTCGGCTCGGCCCCCACGACCAGTTCGCCGGTCTCGGCATCGGGTTCGGGTAAGACTTCGTCGACGGTTCCGGCAGCGCCTGCGGCCTCTTCAGCACCGGGTCAGGACGTTCCCAAATAACGCTCGCTGTACACGAGAATTTTTAAACAAACTGTACATTGCAGCGTTGAACAATCGGGAACAACCCGTTACAATCTTGGTCTTGAAAGCGTTCGGTCCCAACCGCAAATAAAGCGGCGGTGTGCAGGGCAGAGCGCGGTAGTGCCGACGTGGTGAAATTGGTAGACACGCTATCTTGAGGGGGTAGTGGCGCAAGCTGTGCGAGTTCGAGTCTCGCCGTCGGCACCAATCAAAAATAAATGCCAGCCAGATGCTTGAGTGCTTGGCTGGCATTGTTTTTTTCAAGGCCGTGATCTCCGACCTTTTTACTAGGTCTTGGCACGGCTTGAATCATCCGGCCGTAGCATCAGTTGCGGCTGGCACTCTGAACCAACCGACAGAGGATAGCCGTGAACCTCGCACCCTATTTCCCCGTTTTGCTGTTCATTCTCGTGGGCGTCGGTCTGGGCATGGCGTTGATCGGCGTGGGCAAGGTTCTTGGCCCGAACAAGCCGGACAGCGCGAAGAACGCACCGTACGAGTGTGGCTTCGAAGCGTTCGAGGACGCCCGGATGAAGTTCGACGTCCGTTACTACCTCGTTGCAATCCTCTTCATCATTTTCGATCTTGAAACTGCCTTCCTCTTTCCATGGGGCGTGGCGCTGAGGGATATCGGCTGGCCTGGATTCATCGCAATGATGATCTTCCTGCTCGAATTCCTGCTCGGCTTCGCGTACATCTGGAGAAAGGGCGGTCTCGATTGGGAATGACGCGCGTAGCATGACCGATGCGGGCGTTGCGGGGGGAGCCAGTCTCCGGCCCGGATGTCTGCCTGGAGCGAATGGCAAATGAGTATCGAAGGGGTCTTGAAGGAAGGGTTTGTCACCACCACGGCTGACAAGCTGATTAACTGGACGCGCACCGGCTCCCTGTGGCCGATGACGTTTGGTCTTGCATGTTGTGCGGTCGAGATGATGCATGCGGGCGCCGCCCGTTATGACCTCGACCGTTTTGGCGTGGTGTTCCGTCCGAGCCCGCGCCAGTCGGATGTGATGATCGTCGCCGGTACGCTATGCAACAAGATGGCGCCGGCGCTGCGCAAGGTCTACGACCAGATGGCCGAGCCTCGCTGGGTCATCTCGATGGGCTCGTGCGCAAACGGCGGCGGCTACTACCACTATTCGTATTCGGTAGTGCGCGGTTGTGATCGCATCGTTCCGGTCGACGTCTACGTGCCGGGCTGTCCGCCGACGGCCGAAGCGCTCGTCTACGGGATCATCCAGCTGCAGGCGAAAATTCGCCGCACCAGCACCATCGCCCGCCAGTAAGCCGAGCCTCCATCATGACTAGTAAACTCGAGACCCTGAAGTCCAATCTCGAGGCGGCCTTTGGCGGCCGCCTGCAGAGCGTGACCGAGGACCTGGACCAGTTGACCGTGGTCGTCAAGCCGGCGGATTATCTGGCCGTCTGTACGCAACTGCGTGATGATCCGACGCTGCGCTTCGAGCAGTGCATGGACGTTGCCGGCGTCGACTACCTCGCCTTCGGCGACGGCGCCTATGACGGCCCGCGTTTTGCCGCGGTGCTGCATCTGCTGTCGATCACCCACAACTGGCGTGTGCGCGTGCGCGTGTTTGCCGAACAGGACGACATGCCGATCGTGCCGTCGGTGATCGATATCTGGAATGGTGTGAACTGGTTCGAACGCGAAGCGTTCGATCTGTTCGGCATCATCTTCGAAGGCCATCCGGACCTGCGCCGGATCCTGACCGACTATGGCTTTATTGGTCATCCGTTCCGCAAGGACTTCCCGCTGTCGGGGTATGTCGAAATGCGCTACGACCCGGAAGAAAAACGCGTGGTGTATCAGCCCGTGACGATCGAGCCTCGCGAAATCACGCCGCGCGTGATCCGCGAAGATCGTTACGGCGGTCTCAAGCATTGAGGCCTCCAGGCCAGCACCCCACACTAGGTTCCCGCCATGGCTGACATCAAAAACTACACGCTCAACTTCGGTCCCCAGCACCCGGCCGCGCACGGTGTGCTGCGCCTCGTGCTCGAGCTCGACGGTGAAGTGATCCAGCGCGCCGATCCGCACATCGGCCTGCTGCATCGTGCGACCGAGAAGCTCGCCGAAAACAAGACCTTTATCCAGTCCGTGCCCTACATGGACCGTCTCGACTATGTGTCGATGATGGTCAATGAGCATGCGTACGTGATGGCGATCGAGAAGCTGCTCGGCATCGATGTACCCGAGCGCGCGAAGTACATCCGCGTGATGTTCGACGAAGTGACGCGCCTGCTGAACCACCTGATGTGGATCGGCGCGCATGCGCTCGACGTCGGCGCGATGGCGGTGTTCCTCTACGCCTTCCGCGAACGCGAAGACCTGATGGACGTCTACGAGGCGGTCTCGGGCGCGCGCATGCATGCGGCCTACTATCGCCCGGGCGGTGTCTATCGCGACCTGCCGGATTCGATGCCGCAGTACAAGGCCTCGAAGATCCGCAATGCGAAGGCCCTGTCGAAGATGAACGAGAACCGTCAAGGTTCGCTGCTCGACTTCATCGACGATTTCGCCCAACGTTTCCCCAGCCATATCGACGAATATGAAACGCTGCTGACCGACAACCGGATCTGGAAACAGCGCCTGGTCGGCATTGGCGTGGTGACGCCGGAGCGTGCCCTCGCGCTGGGCATGTCGGGTCCGATGCTGCGTGGCTCAGGCATCGAATGGGATCTGCGCAAGAAGCAGCCCTACGAAGTCTATGACAAGCTCGATTTCGATATCCCGGTCGGCGTCAATGGCGACTGCTACGACCGCTATCTCGTGCGTGTTGAAGAAATGCGCCAGTCGACCAAGCTCGTGCGCCAGTGCGTCGAGTGGCTGCGCAAGAATCCGGGTCCGGTCATGATCGACAACCACAAGGTCACGCCGCCCACGCGCGTGGCCATGAAGTCGAACATGGAAGAGCTGATCCACCATTTCAAGCTCTTCACCGAAGGCTTCCACGTGCCCGAAGGCGAAACCTATGCGGCCGTCGAACACCCGAAGGGCGAGTTCGGTATCTACCTCGTGTCGGATGGGGCGAACAAGCCTTACCGACTGAAGATTCGCGCACCAGGGTTTGCTCACCTGTCGTCGCTCGACGAAATGGCCCGGGGCCACATGATTGCCGATGCGGTGACGATCATCGGTACACAGGACATCGTGTTCGGCGAAGTCGACCGCTAAGACTGAAGGTTCAAAATGCTCTCTGCTGAAGCCCTTAAACAAATCGATCGCGCGGTGGCGAAGTACCCCGCGGATCAGAAGCAGTCTGCGGTGATGCACGCCCTGGCGGTTGCGCAGGGTGAGCACGGCTGGCTGTCGCCCGACGTCATGAAGGCCGTGGCCGACTATCTCGGCATGCCCGCGATCGCGGTGCAGGAAGTCGCGACCTTCTACACGATGTACAACACCGCGCCAGTCGGCAAGTCGAAGATCACGATCTGCACGAACCTGCCTTGCCAGCTCTCGGGCGGCGAGGACGCGGCGAACTACATAAAGAAAAAGCTCGGCATCGGCTTCAACGAGACGACCGCCGACGGCAAGTTCACGCTCAAGGAAGGCGAATGCATGGGCGCATGTGGTGACGCGCCGGTGATGATCCTCAACAACACGAAGATGTGTAGCTTCATGAGCCGCGAGAAGATCGACCAGATGCTCGAGGAACTATCCAAATGACATCCCTGCACGATCGCCATATTGATCCGCTGATCCTTGCCGGCCTGAACGGCGAGAACTGGGGTCTCGAAGACTACGTGGCACGCGGCGGCTATGCGCAGCTGCGCAAGATTCTCGAAGAGAAGATTCCCCCTGAGCAGGTGATTGCCGACGTCAAGGCGTCGGGCCTGCGTGGCCGTGGCGGTGCGGGCTTCCCGACCGGCCTCAAGTGGAGCTTCATGCCGCGTCAGTTCCCGGGCCAGAAGTATCTCGTCTGCAATTCGGACGAAGGCGAACCGGGCACGTTCAAGGACCGCGACATCCTGCGCTACAACCCGCATGCGCTGATCGAAGGCATGATCATCGGCGCGTACGCGATGGGCATCACCGTTGGATACAATTACATCCACGGCGAAATTTGGTCCGAATACCTGCGCTTTGAAGAAGCGCTTGACCAGGCCCGCGCTGCCGGACTGCTCGGCGCGAACATCCTGAACTCGGGTTTCTCGTTCGAACTCCACGCTCACCACGGTTACGGCGCCTATATTTGCGGCGAAGAAACGGCGCTGCTCGAGTCGCTCGAAGGCAAGAAGGGCCAGCCGCGTTTCAAGCCGCCATTCCCGGCCAGCTTCGGTCTGTTCGGCAAGCCGACCACGATCAACAACACCGAAACGTTTGCCGCGGTGCCGTTCCTGCTGGCGATCGGTCCGCAGAAATACCTCGAGATGGGCAAGCCGAACAATGGCGGCTCGAAGATCTTTTCGATCGCGGGTGATGTCGAGCGTCCGGGCAACTACGAAGTGCCGCTCGGCACGCCGTTCGCGAAGCTGCTCGAGCTCGCCGGCGGCATGCGCGGCGGCAGGCAGATCAAGGCCGTGATCCCCGGTGGTTCGTCGGCGCCTGTGATTCCGGGCGAGATGATGATGAATACCGATCTCGACTATGACTCGATCGCCAAGGCCGGCTCGATGCTCGGTTCCGGCGCGGTGATCGTGATGGACGAGACGCGCTGCATGGTGCGCTCGCTGTTGCGCCTGTCGTACTTCTACTTCGAGGAATCGTGCGGCCAGTGCACGCCCTGCCGTGAAGGGACGGGCTGGCTCTATCGGGTGGTGCACCGGATCGAACACGGCCAGGGCCGCAAGGAAGACCTCGACCTGCTGAACTCGGTTGCGGAAAACATCATGGGTCGCACCATCTGTGCGCTCGGCGACGCGGCGGCCATGCCGGTGCGCGGCATGCTGAAGCACTTCTGGGACGAATTCGAATATCACGTCGAACACAAGCATTGTCTTGTGCCGGCCGAAGCACTCGCCTGAGTCAGATCATGGTTGAACTCGAAATAGACGGCAAGAAGGTTGAGGTTCCTGCAGGCAGCATGGTGATCCAGGCTGCCCACAAGGTGGACACCTACATCCCGCATTTCTGCTATCACAAGAAGCTGTCGATCGCGGCGAACTGCCGCATGTGTTTGGTGGAAGTCGAAAAAGTGCCCAAGGCGGTGCCTGCCTGCGCCACCCCGGTGGCTGCCGGCATGATCGTGCGGACCAAGTCCGACAAGGCGATCAAGGCGCAGCAGTCGGTCATGGAATTCCTCCTGATCAACCACCCGCTCGATTGCCCGATCTGCGACCAGGGCGGCGAATGCCAGCTCCAGGATCTCGCGGTCGGCTACGGCAAGTCGGCCTCGCGCTACAACGAAGAAAAGCGGGTGGTGTTCCACAAGAATGTCGGCCCGCTGATTTCGATGGAAGAGATGACGCGCTGCATTCACTGCACGCGCTGCGTGCGCTTCGGCCAGGAAGTGGCCGGGGTGATGGAACTCGGCATGCTCGGTCGTGGCGAACACTCGGAAATCACCTCGTTCGTCGGCAACTCGGTGGACTCGGAACTCTCGGGCAACATGATCGACCTGTGCCCGGTCGGTGCGTTGACCTCGAAGCCGTTTCGCTACAGCGCCCGCACCTGGGAGCTGTCGCGTCGCAAGTCGGTGAGCCCGCATGACGGCACCGGCGCGAACGTGATCGTGCAGGTCAAGAACAACCGCGTGATGCGCGTGCTGCCGCTCGAGAACGAAGCGATCAACGAATGCTGGATCTCCGATAAGGATCGCTTCTCGTACGAAGCGCTCAATAGCGAAGACCGCCTCACGCAGCCGATGCTCAAGCAGGGCAACGAATGGCGTGAAGTCGACTGGCAGACCGCGCTCGAATACGTCGCCAATGGCCTGGGCAACATCAAGGCCGAGCATGGCGCCGCCTCGATTGCCGCGCTTGCCAGCCCGCACAGCACCCTCGAAGAACTGTTCCTGCTCAAGAAGCTGGCGAATGGCCTCGGTACGCCGAACGTCGACTTCCGCCTGCGTCAGTCGGACTTCAGCGCGCCGGCCGGCGCGACGCCGTGGCTCGGCTTGCCGATCGCGGATCTGAGCACGGTCGATGCCGCACTGGTGATCGGCTCCTTCCTGCGCCGCGATCACGCCTTGTTCGCTGCGCGTCTGCGTCAGGCCGCACGCAGTGGTGCAAAGATCACGCTGCTCAACGCCACCGGCGACGATTCGCTGATCCCGACCGCACGTCGTGTCGTGGTCGCGCCGTCGGGCTGGGTCGCAGAACTCGCGGGCATCGCTGCCGCGGTCGCGGAAGCGAAGGGCGTCGATGCACCGGCTGCGTTCGCCGATGCGAAGGTGTCCGACGACGGCCGCACCGCCGCGCACTCGCTGGTGGGTGGCGAGAACCGGGTCGTGCTGATTGGTAATGCTGCCGTTCAGCATCCGGAGTTCGCGCTGATTCATGCCGCTGCACAGTTTATCGCCGACACGACGGGCGCCACGCTCGGTTTCCTGACCGAAGCGGGTAACACGGTCGGCGCACACCTTGTCGGCGCATTGCCGGGCGAGGGTGGTTTGAATGCCGCTCAGGCTTTCGCCGACGCTCGCAAGGCCTATGTGCTGCTCAACGTCGAAGCCGAATTCGATACCGCGAACCCGCAACAAGCGCTCGCCGCATTGAACCGCGCCGAGATGGTGGTCTCGCTGTCAGCGTTCAAGCATGGCAACGAGTATGCGGACGTGATGCTGCCGATCGCGCCGTTCACCGAAACCTCGGGCACCTTCGTCAACGCTGAAGGCACCGTGCAGAGCTTCAACGGCGTCGTGCGTCCGCTGGGCGAAACGCGTCCGGGCTGGAAGGTGCTGCGTGTGCTGGGCAATGTGCTGGGTCTGCAGGGCTTCGACTTCGATACGTCGGAACAGGTCCGTGACGCGGCCCTGGGTTCGCTCGACATCGAGGCCAAGCTGTCGAACCTGACGTCGGTCAGGCCGTCGCTGAGCAAGGCCAATGGCCACGCCGCGAACGGCACGGTCGAACGCCTCGCCGATGTGCCGATCTATCACGCCGATGCCATGGCGCGCCGGGCAGAATCGCTGCAACTCACGCGTGCAGCCAAAGCGGCGGTGCGCGCTTCGCTGCCGGGCGATCTGTTCGAACGTCTCGGCCTCAAAGACGGTGACGCGGTGCGCGTGCGGCAGGGCGACCTGTCCGTGACGCTGCCCGCGGTGCTCGACAACAACCTGCCGGCCAACGTGGTACGCGTGCCGGCGGCGACGACCGCCTCCGCTCAGCTCGGCGGCATGTTCGGTGAACTGGTGGTGGAGAAGGCCTAAATGAGCTTGTTCGATTCGATCAACGCAGTCGGGGGCCAGGCCCTCGGGGTCGCCTGGCCGACGGTATGGGCACTTGTGCGCATTCTCGTGGTCGCGGTGGCGATCCTGTTGTGCGTGGCCTATCTGATCCTGTGGGAACGTAAGCTGATCGGCTGGATGCATGTCCGGATCGGGCCGAATCGCGTCGGCCCCATGGGCTTGTTGCAGCCGATTGCCGACGTGCTGAAGCTGCTGCTCAAGGAAGTCATCGACCCGACCCAGTCGACCAAATGGCTCTACATCATTGCGCCGATCATGGTCGTCGCACCGGCGTTCGCGGTGTGGGCGGTGATTCCGTTCCAGGCCAAGGCGGTGCTCGGCGACATCAACGCGGGCCTGCTCTATGTGATGTCGATCTCGTCGGTCGGCGTGTATGGCGTGATCCTGGCGGGCTGGGCGTCGAACTCCAAGTACGCCTTCCTCGGTGCGATGCGCGCCGCGGCGCAGATGGTGTCGTACGAAATCGCGATGGGCTTCGCGCTGGTCGTGGTGCTGATGACCTCGGGCAGCCTTAACCTCTCGGACATCGTGATGTCGCAAGAGCGCGGCATGTTCGCGAGTCACGGCATCAATTTCCTCTCGTGGAACTGGCTGCCGTTGCTGCCGATGTTCGGCGTCTACTTCATCTCGGGCATTGCCGAAACCAACCGGCATCCGTTCGACGTGGTGGAAGGCGAATCGGAAATCGTGGCCGGCCACATGATCGATTACTCGGGGATGGCGTTTGCGCTGTTTTTCCTGGGTGAATACATCAACATGATCGTGATTTCGGCGATCGCGGCGACGCTGTTCCTCGGGGGCTGGTCGGCGCCGTTCGGTTTCCTAGACTTCATTCCCGGCGTGTTCTGGCTGGTCCTGAAGGTCTTCGCGCTGTTGTCGGTGTTCATCTGGGTGCGTGCCACGTTCCCGCGTTACCGTTATGACCAGATCATGCGTCTGGGCTGGAAGATCTTTATCCCGGTGTCGGTGGTCTGGCTGGTGATCGTCGGCTTCTGGCTCATGTCGCCCTGGAATATCTGGAAGTAAGGACGGACCGAACCATGATTTCCTCCATCAAAAGTTTCTTTAACACCTTCCTGCTGACCGAGCTGCTGCGCGGTATGGCCCTCACGGGCAAGTACACGTTCGCGCGCAAGATCACGGTGCAGTTCCCGGAAGAGAAGACGCCGATTTCGCCGCGTTTCCGCGGTCTGCACGCGCTGCGCCGCTACGAAAACGGCGAGGAACGCTGCATTGCCTGCAAGCTGTGCGAAGCGGTGTGCCCGGCGCTGGCGATCACGATCGAATCGGAAACGCGCGCTGATAACACCCGTCGGACCACGCGTTACGACATCGACCTGACCAAGTGCATCTTCTGCGGTTTCTGCGAAGAGAGCTGTCCGGTCGATTCGATCGTCGAAACGCACATCCTCGAGTACCACGGTGAAAAGCGCGGCGACCTGTACTTCACGAAGGACATGTTGCTCGCGGTCGGCGACCGTTACGAAACGGAAATCGCAGCGGCCAAGGCGGCCGATGCGCCGTACCGTTGATGCGGTCACACACTCTCCGATCCACCGGCGGCTGCCTGGCAGCCGTCCAACGATGATCCGGTAAAAATGGAATTCACGACCGTCCTGTTCTATGTCTTCGCGGCGCTGCTGGTGATCTCCGCGCTGCGGGTGATCACTGCACCCAACCCGGTGCAATCCGCGCTGTTCCTCGTGCTCGCGTTCTTCAACGCGGCCGCGCTCTGGATGCTGCTGCAGGCCGAGTTTCTCGCGATCCTGCTGGTGCTCGTCTACGTCGGCGCCGTGATGGTGCTGTTCCTGTTCGTGGTGATGATGCTCGACATCAACATTGACGTGCTGCGACGGGACTTCAAGCGTTTCGTGCCGGTGGCGACGATCATCGGCGGCATCATGGTGATCGAGGCTGCCCTGATCCTGTGGCACGGCTATGCCGGTATCGCCGAACCGGTGCAAGCCGCGGCGACCGCGCAAGGCTGGTCGAACACACGGATCATCGGCAAGCTGATCTACACCGACTATATCTTCGCGTTCGAAGTCGCCGGCCTGGTGCTGCTGGTGGCGATCATCGCCGCGCTTGCGCTCACGCTCAAGCATGGCAAGGACAGCAAGCGCCAGGTCGTGTCCGACCAGCTGCGCGTGCGGGCCAAGGATCGCGTGCGCATCGTCAAGATGTCGTCCGAAGACGCGCCGGAATTCGACGCGGCCGGCGATCCGTCCCACGACCCCGCAGCGCCCGGCAACGCCGGCGCTGGCCCGGTGCACTGAGCAAAGGACACTCCGACATGGTCTCCCTTCCGCATTATCTGGTTCTGGGCGCGATTCTGTTTGCAATCAGTATCGTCGGCATTTTCCTGAACCGCCGTAACGTGATCATCATCCTGATGGCGATCGAGCTGATGCTGCTCGCCGTCAATACGAATTTCGTCGCGTTCTCGCATTATCTCGGCGACATTCACGGGCAGGTGTTCGTGTTCTTCGTGCTGACCGTCGCTGCCGCAGAAGCAGCGATCGGCCTTGCGATCCTGGTCACGCTGTTCCGCAATCTCGACACGATCAATGTCGAAGATCTGGACCAGCTCAAAGGCTAATTCAAGGGCGAATCACAAGCTGTTATGGCAACGACACTCAATCAAACCCTGCTGCTCGCGATCCCGCTCGCGCCTCTCGCCGGCTCGCTGATCGCCGGCCTTGCCGGCAAGGCGATCGGCCGCGCTGGCGCGCATAGCGTGACGATCCTCGGCGTCGCAATCAGCTTCGTGCTGTCTGCGATCGTCCTCTTCGACGTGATCGGCGGCGCCAGCTTCAACGCCACGATCTACGAATGGATGCACGTGCCCTATGGTGCGGGCACGCTGAAATTCGAAGTCGGTTTCCTGGTCGACTCGCTGACCGCGATGATGATGTGCGTGGTGACCTTCGTGTCACTGATGGTGCACATCTACACGATCGGCTATATGGCCGACGAAAAAATCGGCTACGAGCGCTTCTTCTCGTACATCTCGCTGTTCACGTTCTCGATGCTGATGCTCGTGATGAGCAACAACTTCCTGCAGCTGTTCTTCGGCTGGGAAGCGGTGGGCCTCGTCTCGTACCTGCTGATCGGCTT
>JAMFSK010000125.1 GCA_026225235.1 Burkholderiales bacterium | reverse complement strand
GCGATCTTCTGGGTGATCACACGTGTCTTGCCACTGCCGGCGCCCGCGAGCACCAGGCAAGGGCCATCGAGATAACGCACGCCTTCGTGCTGGGCGGGATTGAGACCGGCGGACATCGGCTGGCTGGATCACAACAGGAGGGGCGTCGATGTTAACACGCGCGGCGCGGTGAACCCGCCTGAGGGGAAAAGAGCGGGGCGGCCAGCTTTGCCGACGGGGCCGAACCAGCCGAAGGACCGGTTTCACCCGCTATTTCAACGAATTGACGTCCTGGCGGATATGCCAGAATAGGTCCACTCTGCGAAGTTCCGCTAAAAATTTACTTTTTTGAGTCCCATGCTGAGAGTCGGTCTCGTCGGATACGGATTTGCCGGCGCGACGTTCCATGCGCCGCTGATCGAAGGCAGCGGCCGTGCGAGCGTCGCCGCCATTGTCACCTCACAAGCCGGGCGTGCGCGCGCGGACTGGCCGGACGCGCGCATCACTGACTCGTTCGAGAGCCTGCTCGCCGACGCCGACGTCACGCTCGTCGTGATCGCGACGCCCAATGACACCCATTTCGAGCACGCCCGCCGGGCGCTCAAAGCGGGCAAGCATGTCGTGGTCGACAAGCCGGTGACACTGAGCGCGGCCGAGGCGCGCGAACTCGGCGCGCTCGCCGCCGCTCGGGGCCTGCTGTTTGCGCCGTTTCACAACCGCCGCTGGGACGGCGACTTCCTGACCGTGAAAGCCCTGCTCGACAGCGGCGAGCTCGGCCGGGTCACCTATTTCGAATCGCATTTCGACCGTTTCCGGCCGCTCGTGCGCCCGCGCTGGCGCGAAGAAGCCGCCCGCGGCGGCGGCCTGCTCTACGATCTGGGGCCCCATCTGATCGACCAGGCGCTGGACCTGTTCGGCACCCCGCAAACGGTTTACGCCCAAGTGGCGACGCGCCGCGACAACGCGAGTGCCGACGATTTCGTGCATCTGCTGCTCGGCTACGAAGACCGCGACGTGGTGTTGCACGCGAGCGTGCTGGCCAACGCGCCGACCCCACGCTACCTGATCCACGGCACGCGCGGCAGTTATACAAAATTTGGCCTCGACAGCCAGGAAGACCAGTTGCGCGCGGGGCTGCGCCCGGGCGATACAGGCTGGGCGATCAATCCGCCAGGCCGCCTGCAGACGGTCGATGGCGTGCTAGCGTTCGACGGCGAACTGGCGACACTCAATGGCGACTACGCCTCGTACTACGCGGCCGTGGCCGACACCATCGAGCGTGGCCTGCCGTTCCCTGTGACCCCGGACGAGGCAGTCGACGTGATGACGGTGATCGAACTCGCGCGTGCGAGCCATGAACAAGGGCGGCGCTTGCCCTTCGAGCGGGCCGCGATCCGATGAACACCGATTTCGACTTCGCGGCGGCCTCGATGCGCGCCGGCGACCCGCGTTCCACCACCTCACGCAAGGCGCTGCTGACACGCCTGCGCGAGTCGCAGTTCTCTGAGGAAAAATTCCTCCGCGCGCAGGAAAGCGGCGACCCGACGCCTGAGCGTCCGAGCGTCTCGCCCCGCGGCGAACCGCCGCGCGACTGGGATGTGATCGTGATTGGCGGGGGTGCAACCGGACTCGGCGTGGCCGTCGATGCGGCGACGCGCGGCTTTCGCACCCTCCTGCTCGAGCAGCGCGACTTCGCGAGCGGTACCTCGAGCAAGGCGACCAAACTGGTCCACGGTGGCGTGCGCTACCTTGCGCAGCGCAATTTCCCGCTCGTCAAGGAAGCGCTTCACGAACGCGGTCTGCTGCTCAAGAATGCGCCGCACCTCGCCCGCCCGCTCGGCTTTGTGGTGCCGGCTTACCGTTTTCACGAAAAACCGTTCTACCAGATCGGGCTCAAGGTCTACGACTTCCTCGCCGGACCGCTGAACATCGCGCGCAGCCGATCGCTCTCGCGCGCGAAGACGCTCGAGGCCGCGCCGACGCTGGCCGGCGAACGCCTGCGCGGCGGCGTGCTCTACTACGACGCGCAGTTCGACGATGCGCGCCTGGCTGTCTCGCTCGCACGTACGGTGTTCGACCACGGCGGACTCGCGCTCAACTATATGCGCGTGACCAACTTCCTGAAATTTCAGGATCCGAACTTTCCCCTTTCGACGCAGCGGATCTCGGGCGTCGAGACGACCGATACCGAGACGGGTGAGACCTTCCGCCTGAGCGCGCATTGCGTGATCAATGCGACCGGCGTCTGGGTCGATAGTGTGCGCACACTGGACGACGCTAACGCCCCGCCGATGGTCAAGCCCAGTCAAGGCACGCATCTCGTCCTGTCTCGTGAATTCCTGCCCGGCAACGCCGCCGTGCTGGTGCCGCGCACGGACGACGGCCGCGTCCTGTTCATGGTGCCCTGGCACGGCCACACCCTGGTCGGCACGACCGATACGCCCCGCAACGATCTCTCCCTCAAGAGCCCTGGCGACGTCGCGCCGCTCGAGGACGAGATCGATTTCATTCTCGAGACCGTCGGCCGCTACCTGACCCGCGCCCCGGTCCGCACGGATGTGCTGTCTGCCTGGGCCGGATTGCGCCCGCTCGTGCGCGACACCAAGCCCACCGGCGACGAACCGACCTCGAAGCTCTCGCGCGAGCACACGATCTCGGTGTCGAGCTCGGGGCTCGTGACGGTTACCGGCGGCAAGTGGACGACTTACCGGAAGATGGCCGAGGATGTCCTCGACGCCGCCTTCACCTCGCATTTGCTGGAAATGCGGCCGTGCCAGACGGAAGCCTTGC
>JAMFSK010000002.1 GCA_026225235.1 Burkholderiales bacterium | reverse complement strand
GGCGGCTTGGGACGGGGGCGGGAGATTCTGATTGGTCGCCAGCAGAAAATTCTTTGGACAAAGAAAGGGCCCCGAAGTCTGTGACCCGGGGCGAGGAAGGCTGCTGTTGATTGGCACCAGCGCATAAAAAATGCCGAGGATTTTGGTCCTCGGCATCGAATCAGCCTTGTACGACAAGGCCCCTAACAACACACGAAGTGAGGGGCTGGCCCGCAGCCCTCAGGATCGATGTTCGAGGACGACGAGTGGCAGCGTACAGTCACTACCTGCATTGAATTTGGAGGTTGGAATCATCGCGAGAAGACGCTGACTCCAATCCGGCTGTCAGCCCTTCTGGAGTTGCCTGGGAATCCAGCTCTGTCCTGGGTGCTCGATACCTTGGCAGCAGCGGCGGAAGCCGGCCGATTGGACACAAAGAAATACATCGAACAGATGTTTGCGAGCAGGGGAGATGTTCGCGAGTTTTGTCTCACTCTGCGGGACGTCGTGGACAACCGATGGCTGAACGACCGTCATTTCAATGCGCTCAAAAGCTTGGATGCGCCGAGGTGGACTTGGTCAGCTACGCCGCAGTCGCAACCTTCTTTGACCCTGTGGAATAACTTGTCAAGCAGTGCGAGGTGGCCGACCCAAGGCGTGCTGGCGAGAGTCGATTGTGACTGCGGCGAAGGCTGCCTACGAGACCCACTGGCTCGACCATCCAGCGTGGCAACCGACGCCCCTCCCGTCGCAGAAAGTAACTTGCCGCGAGAGAGGGCGTCTTGTCGTGGCTGCTTACTGAACCGAATCGTCTGCATTGGCCGCGGGCCGCGTGACGCAGCAGCCTCCGCGGCAACCCGATGGGGTCACTACCGAGAACGCTGCCTTAGCGGCCGACGTATTGGCCATTGACGAACCGGCAAGTGGTGTTGGGGCTATAGAGGCGGGAGACGTCGATGAACTGCATCCCGTTGATGGTCTGAACGCCTACCATGGGCAAACGAACCTCAAAGACCTGGCCGCAGTTGGTCTGCGTGCCGACACGAATATGTTGACGCATGGCGACCGAGTCCCGCTCGATAGCACGCTCTGCCGCTTGGTCCTCTGTGCGCTGTTCGTCACGACGTTTGGCAAGCTCCGCCTGAGCCTGAGCCCAGCGCTCCTGTTGGTCATCAAGGCTTTTCTCGAGGGCAGTCTGCTCCGAGCCGCTGAGAAAACGTACGTGACTCAGACCCGAAGTCGCGTCGGGAATTACACGATAGTCTCGAATAAGTTCGAATTTTGGGTCACGCTTTGGTTGCGCGTTAAGGACGCCATCGTAAATTCCGATGAGAATGCCGTCCAAGTCATTGGTGTAGCTGTCGCCGCCGATGATAAAGCGTCCAGCGCAGACCTTTTGCGTATTGCAAGCAAGCCACGCTGCATTCGGTGAGCCGCGCTTCACCGTCGAGGATATCGATTCACCAGATTTCAGTTGGACCGCGATACGATAGCCCGTCGGGCCATCTTCAGTGGATGTCAGCGCCGCGATATCCCTGGCGTTGTATTCGTGTCCCTGAATCAGAAGAGCGAGAATCTGATTTTTGTCAGAAGTCCAGGCCCAATAGCCTAGGCTGTGGCGGAAGCTTGCCTGGTACGCTACACGGTTGTCGTCGTAGACATTCAGCGTGGAATTAGCATTTTCCGCTGCGCCTTGTGGCGTCGACACCGGAGCGACGCTGCATGCTTGCATTGAAAGCACGGCGGTTCCCATGACCGCCAACACCAGCAACTTCATCTTCAATTCGATTCCCCGATTCTTTTTTCGCACACTTTCGTGGCTTGTATTGATAGGCTCGCCGTTCTTTGCCTGGCCGCCAAAGCGCGTGAGGCGCGCGACGGGACATGCAACAGTGAGCCGGAACGACACAGTTCCGATAAAACTGTCTATTACGGCACTTGACGACGCTAACTTTAGGGCGCTCGTCATCAGGAAGGTTGACTCCGGACATCTCGCGGCCGAACACCCCGTATAGCGAATGCTCTTCTATCGTCGGCATGTCACTCAGCGGCCAATGTCTAGGTGGGACAAGAGAAATTCTGCAACCGAGATTGCGTGGGAACTTAGCTATCAACTCTGCATTCGAGCACGTCCCAGGACATGTGACTGGCGCACGAAAAGGTACGCGGCTGCTTCGGTCATCGCTATTTCGAAGCGCCGGTTTTGTCACGTCACATTGCCGACACTACGCTGAGCACCACGCCAACGATGTCCTTCACTCCCGATCCTAGCTGGGCGTCATGAACGACCCTTGGTTTGTCCCTGTACTCGACGATGACGCGGGCGACTCGTTCATCGACCGCGACATCAAGGCGAGCCTCAAGCAGGTCCACTGTGCTGGTGCCCGCCGCGCGGCGGACTATGAAAGCAGTTGCCACGTCTTCCCACGGATACCGACCGGGCGGTGCGATGTACTCGCCCGAGCGGATTGCACTCGAGACGCGTCGCCAAAGCGGGGTCCTGAGGTCGACCTCCACAGTTGCCGTGTACAGAGTGGGCGTCTCCGGCTTGAGCGCTATCGACAAGTCCGCGAAGCCGCCACCTCCTGGCGGTCCATATATCACGCTATCTCTGCGCCACTTCGTGCCTCCATGCCGTCACGCTACAACAGAGTCTTCGGCCTGCGCGTTTTCCCGGATAATAGCCTCGCGCACCGGATGGCCGAGCCGGCTAACGCAGAAAGCTGAGTTCGTTCCGGCTCAACCACCGTGAGCGCGCGATCCCAGTTTGCTCAAACAGGGTTCATAGCGCCGCAGACAAAGCGTCGATTCTGTCCATTCCGCCATCCATATGACCGAACAAGTGTTTGTTCAAAGCCAGGCTGACATGCACGAGGCCGCAAAAGACACCAGCGATGGGCTGAAGTATGACGTGCTCTCGGACGTGTTGACGTTGATACGCTTGCGAGGGGGTGTCGCTACAGATGACCGACTGGGTCCCGAATCCGGGCGGTCCTATCGTCCGGGGCAAGCGTACTTTCACTTTGTACGAAATGGCAGATTGACTCTCCTGACCTCCACCAGTGGCGAGCGCGCCCTGAAGGCTGGCGACCTCGTGCTGCTGCCGCGATGCCTGGGACATTCACTACACGCACGGTCATCGCTGGTTACGAGGGAAGAAAGCACGAGTACGGGGCGACAGTTAGCCGGTGCGATCTTTTTCACTGGCTCTTTCCAGTTTGATACCGGGCCCCTATCGTCGCTATTGTCAGGTCTTCCAGAAGCAATTTACCTCCAGAGCGAGCCGGACAGGGTGCCCGACTGGTTAGAGGGAATTGTTCGGTTCATGACCTTGGAAGCCACCAAGCCGAGCGCGGGGGCACAACTGATGATTTCTCGTCTGATTGACCTTTTGGTCATTCGGACTTTGCGGGAATGGGCGGCGTCGAAGCCCGGTCACAAAGGCTGGCTATCGGGTCTCGGCGATAAACGTATCGGACAGGCGCTGGCCGCGATGCATAAGGATCCCGCTCGAGAATGGACTATTCAAGAACTGGCAGGCATTGCGGCTATGTCGCGTTCGCTCTTTGCCGAACGATTTGCCGCTGCTGTTGGCGAGCCTCCATTACGCTACTTGAAAAATTGGCGGCTCACTTTGGCGGCCGATATGCTGCGCCATGGGAGCATGAAAATAGCCGAAGTGGCGCAGCGTTCGGGTTACGAGTCGGACGCCGGCTTCAGTCGAGCATTCAAAGCATGCTTTGGATATCCTCCGAGCGAGCTTCAAAGACAACTATAGACCGGCGCCGACCCTAGAGACGACGACCTAGTTTGCGCCCAGCACTACGAAGAGAGCCACGGCCGCAATTGCCACCGCGAGTACATCTTCAAGAATGGCGATGGGAAGGTCCTTGCCACCAATGGCGGCCACCAAGCGCGAGCGAAACTCATAGCCGACGAACGTGCCGATTGCGGCTCCGGCAACGCCGAGAATCAGACCACCCACCACACCCGTCGTCCCGGCAGCCGCACCGATCACGGCACCCGCGAACCCACCGCTGAACAAGCGCGGAATCAACTGCTTGGCAACTTTCCGGCTGGGCGTGTTCGGCAACGTATCGGTTACAAACTCGACTAAGGTGAGGATCGAGAACGCTCCCACAGCCCACACACTGGCCATGAACGACGCCCAGGTTCCGCCCACGTGCAGAAGCCCAAGGCGTGCCGCCCACGAAACTGCAGCGGGCGCCACGAAGGCCCGCATACCGGCTACAACCCCAATAAGAAGGGCAACGATATAAATAGACATGGCTGAAAGGTTCCTTTTTGTTGAAATCAACGCGATTGGTCGAGATTGCCTGTCGGCACCGTGCGGCATCGTTTCAGTCGCTTCCTTCAGGCCAATAGACATCCGGTAACTCAGGGCAGAATATAGGCGTCGCGGCCATTTCCTTGAATGCTCGAAACACCGAAGCTCATGACCGAACGTCCAGAGTTTTGCCTGAGGGCGACAACGCCCACGTTTCTCCCACAGTTGATCACTTCGATCCTCCACGCCCGAGTCGCAAAGCAGGGATTCCTGGTTGCCGTGTCCCATTTATTGCGTCAGCCGATGTGGAAGGCAGCTTAGATGTTGAATACAATCTACCCTGGAGCGCGGCTTTACCTCGCCGCCATTTTTGGGGACCGAAGTGAGAAAATCGAAGCTGGAGACCGCGGAAACGCGGCAGCGCATCGTCGAGGCCGCTTCATTGGAGTTCAGGCGAAACGGCATTGAGGGGACTGGCCTGGCGAGCATCATGGCCATCGCCGGACTGACCCACGGCGGTTTCTACAAGCACTTCGCCTCGAAAGATCAGCTCGTCGAAGAGTCCTTGGCCCTTGCCGTCGAATCGCTGTCCACGGACATAGGGGCCAATCTGGTGGCCTCATCGAAGGCCCGGGGTCTTCGGGCTGCAATCGCCGATTATCTATCTATTGAGCACTTGGAGAACATGGCCGAGGGCTGCCCTTTCGTCGCGCTGGGAAGCGAGCTCGCACGTTGCTCTGATGCAGTGCGGGAGAATACGACAGCAGGGTTCCTGCAGCTCGTGGACGCTCTTGCCGGTCATATGGAAGATATGTCGGCTGCGGCGGCAAAGAAGAAGGCCCTCGTGACCTTGTGCACGATGGTTGGCGCTATGACCATGGCGCGGATTGTCACTGACCCTGAACTCGCGGCTTCGATTGTTCTACAGGCGCGCAAGCATCTGACGGAATAACCGCTTTATTTCACACATCGATGGCGAGGCTCCTAGTCGTTTCGAGCGAGCCCCTCTGCATCATCAAGCAAGGACTGGAGTGGCGAGTCCAGTCCCTGGCATTTCTCGTGTTCGCTCGATAGCGACGACGGAGCACCCAGGGTCGCTACCGATGCCAACATTCGCAGATGCCATGGCGATGGCGTCCGTCCTATCTGGATCGAGTAGGGTCAGCGGATCCGTCGCTTGCCAGGCGCGGATTGGTCGTCGCATCCCATCCCCCACCTAACGCACGGAAAACACTGACGGCTGCTCGCGCTGCATCTGCCCGTGTGCTGTCCAGATCGTCGCGCGCAACGAGCAGTTGACGATCGGCGTCGAGCACATCGGTGAGGGTGATGGCGCCCGCTTTGTAGGCGCGCTCGGACAAGTCTCGCGCACGTGTCAGCGACACGACTTCGTCTTCGAGTTCCTGTCGGCGTGCTTCTGTTTGCGCAAGCGACATGAAGGCGTTTTCGACATCTTCCGCTGCCTTGAGTGCAGTCTGGCGATATGCCGCAAGCGCTTCGGCATGCGCGCCGCGGGCTTGTGCGACTTCGGAATCGATCTTGCCGAAGTCGAACAGCCGCCAGCGCAGGGCTCCCGATCCGATCGGCTGAAATGCCTGTGCACTGAATAGGTGACTGGCGCTAGTGCTGTCAAAGCCCAGTGCACCCGACAATGAGATCTTCGGGTAGTAGTCCGAGATCGCCACGCCTATTCGTTCGTTCGATCCGGCCAGCCGTCGCTCGGCTGCAATGATGTCAGGGCGCCGCCTGAGGACGTCCAGCGGTTGGTCGTCATTGCCGATCGAAGGAATCGCGGGAATCGCAACGGGCGCAGCCAACTGCTGAGCATAGGTACCGGGCTGGACTCCCATGAGCACGTCAAGACGGTTCAGCTGTGCTTCCAGCTCGGTCCGTAACGGTGGCACCGTGGACTTCGCCTGATTGAGCAAGGCCTCCGCCTGCGCGACCTCGCGCTCTTCGGCGGCGCCGAGACGACGCCGGACCTTCACGAGATCCAACAAATGCGCGTCGGTGTCGATCTGGTCCTGGGCGACGCTAAGCCGAGCCTGAAATCCTCTGATCTGCAGGTACGCATCCGCGGCGTCTGCAGCCACGGTAATTCGCGTGCCGACCTGTTCGGCCACGGCTGCTTGCGCTTCGTCGCGCGCGGCCGCAGCGTTGCGACGCAAACCGCCCGCCAAGTCGATCTCCCAGCTCGCTGCGGCGCCGACGGTGTACTCGCGCTGGTCACGGCCGTAGCCGGGAGCGCTTTGGCCGAGTTCGCCAAGTGGGCTGTCGAGGCTTTGGTGTTCGGCGGTGCCCGCAGCATCGAGGTCGACCGTTGGCAGGAGTTGGGCTCCGGCCGCAGCGGCCGTTGCCCGCGCTTGCTGGACGCGTGCAAACGCTGCCGCCAGATCAAGATTCTGCGCAAGGGCACGTTGTACGACTGCCACCAGCATGGGATCGTTGAAACCCGTCCACCAGCTATCGAGAGGCGGAGCCGGCGTTGCCGCTTGCGTGGCACTCGCTACGGCGTGGTTGTGAAACGACGCGAGTTCAACTGTAGGTGCGACATAGTCCGGACCGACGGCACAGCTGGATACGCCAATGCCAAGAGCCGCGCTTGCTGCGATTGCCGTCAGAAGACTCACCATATCTTTCTGTCTGAACTTGCGGACAGGCGGCAGGTGGGCTTCCTGCTCCCGTTCAATTCGTGATCGACTGGCGCTGTCTTTCCGACGCGCGATAAAGGCGCTGTAGGTCATGCTTGCTCCTTGCGGCCGAACTTGCGGATGAAGACGTAGAAAGCTGGCGTAAAGAGCAGCCCGAAGCAGGTAACCCCGAGCATGCCGAACAACACCGCTGTGCCCAATGAGCGACGCATTTCTGCACCCGCTCCTGTTGCCACAGCCAGCGGTGCCACACCCAGGATGAAAGCGAATGACGTCATCAGGATGGGGCGTAGCCGGGTGCGTGCCGCGTGCACGGCCGCCTCGATCGCGGTCGAACCGTCGTATTCCTTCTGGCGTGCGAATTCGACGATCAGGATCGCGTTTTTAGCAGCGAGCCCCACGAGCACGACGAAGCCGATCTGCGCAAGGATGTCGATCGGCATCCCGCGCGCGATCAGACCCGAGACGGAGGCCAGAATGCACATCGGAACGATCAAGACAATCGCCAGAGGCAGCTTCCAGCTTTCGTATTGAGCCACCAGCACGAGGAACACGAACAGTGCCGCAGCGCCGAACACCAGCAGCGTCGGGGTGCCACGTTGCTGTTGCTGGTAGGCGAGCTCGGTCCACTCGAAACTGATGCCTTGTGGCAGGACCTGATGTGCAAGCTCCTCCATGCGATGAAGCGCGGTACCGGTGGCTACGCCGGGCGCGGCTACACCCTGGACTTCCGCGGCAGGGTAGAGGTTATAGCGGGGCACGCGATAGGGAATCGTGTGGTTGAGCATCTGCGCCACCGAACCGATCGGCACCATCTCACCCTGCTGATTGCGCGTTTTCAGGCGCGTGATGTCCTCCGGGGTGCGCCGGAATTTTCCGTCAGCCTGCACGACGACCTCATAGGTGCGGCCAAGGTAGTTGAAGTCATTCACATACTGCGAGCCCAGATAGACCTGCAGCGTTGAAAACACATCGGTTGGCGTGAGGCCCACCTTCTCCGACTTCACGCGGTCGATGTCGGCATAGACAGACGGGGAACCCGCGTTGAACAGCGTGAACGCCCCAGCGAAATCGGGATCCTTGTTGGCTGCCGCAACCAGCGTCCTGGCCGCTTGCACCAGCGCCTCGGAACCCAGGCCGGCCCGGTCTTCGAGCATCATCTTGAAGCCGCCCGAACTACCGAGACCTTGCACCGGCGGTGGCGGGATGGTCAGCACGTAGGCGTCTTTGATCACCGACAAGCGCTTGCGCAGGTCAGCCAGCACGGAGTCGGCGGTGACACCCGGAAGAGAGTGGCTATAGAGCGACGGCAGGCCTGAGAAGATCGTGCCGGAGTTTGAGGCCACCGTCGAAGTCGTCGCGTCGAGCCCGACGAACGGGGCGACGTGTTCGATTCCGCGCGTATTCAAAATGATGTCGATCGCTTGACGGACCACCTTGTCGGTGCGTTCGAGTGAAGCGCCGGGAGGCAGTTGGACGATGGTGATGAGGTAGCCCTGGTCCTGTTCAGGAATGAAGCCTGTTGGTGTTTGCGAGAACTCGAAGCCCGTGAGCCCGATCAGCGCGACGTAGACGGCCAGCACTACACTCAGTGCTTGCACGAGCCTGCGGGTCAACTTCCCATACCCGAACGAAAGACGATCGAAGCCGCGATTGAAGCGATCGAAACTTGCATGAAGAAAGCGCTGGGCGGCCCCGCTGCGCTCGGGATCGTGCGGTTCGTGGGCCTTGAAGAGCACTGCACAAAGCGCCGGGCTGAGAGTCAGTGACACAAAGCACGAGATGACCGTGGATGCCGCGATCGTCACGGCGAACTGGCGGAAGAACAAGCCCGATATTCCGCTCAGGAATGCGGACGGGACAAACACGGCGCATAGGGTCAGGGCGATTGAAAGCAGGGCGCCCCCCACCTCGTCCATCGTCCGGTGCGCAGCCTCGGTCGGTGACATGCCCGTGCGTATATTGCGTTCGACGTTTTCGACCACTACGATCGCGTCGTCGACTACGATACCCACAGCGAGAACGAGGCCGAACAGTGACAGGTTGTTCAGCGATATGCCGAACATGTAAAGCACGATAAACGAGCCGAGCAATGAGACCGGAATGGCAACGACCGGAATCAGCGTGGCCCGCCAGTTCTGCAAGAACACGAACACCACGCCCACGACCAGCAGGATGGCGATGAAGATCGTCACAACGACTTCGTGGACCGACTTGCCGATGAAGATGGTCGGGTCGTAAATGATCTTGTAGTCGACGCCTTGTGGAAATTCCTTCTTCAGATCTTGCATGGCAGACAGCACGCCATGTTCGACTTCAAGTGAGTTTGCTCCAGGTTGAGCGTAAATCAACAGCGCCGTGGCGTCGCTGCGATCCATGAAAGTCGTTGAGCCGTAGTCCGCTGCGCCCACTTCGACCCGACCGATGTCGCTGATGCGCGTCACGCGTCCCTGGTTGTCGGACTTCACGACCACGTCGGCGAACTGTTGTGGCGTGCTGAGTCGACCTAGCGCCTCGACATTGATCTGATACGCCTCGCTGCTGGGCGTCGGAGGCTGATTGAGCACGCCTGCCGAGACCTGCAGGTTCTGGGCACGCAGGGCCGCAAGCACTTCGCTGCCAGTGAGATTGTTTGCCGCGACCTTGTCGGGATCGAGCCAGATGCGCATGGCGTATTCGCGCGCGCCCTGGAACTGCACGTCGCCCACACCCTGCAAACGGGCCAGGGTGTCCTTTACATGCAAGGTGGCGTAGTTGGACAGATACAGCGTGTCGTGAGACTTGTCGGGCGAGTACAGGTGAATTGCCAGCAGGATGCTGGGGGTCGACTTTCTGACCTGCACGCCCAGACGCTGCACGTCTTCAGGAAGCCTTGGGAGCGCGTCCTGTACACGGTTCTGCGTCAGCATCTGCGCGACGTTGAGATCGGTGCCGATGCGGAACGTGACGGTTACGGTGATCCTTCCGTCACCGGTCGATTGGCTGCTCATATAGAGCATGTTCTCGACGCCGTTGATCTGCTGTTCAAGCGGCGTTGCAACGGTGCGTGCGATCGTCTCGGCGGAAGCCCCGGGATACGAGGTTGTGATCTGCACCGTTGGCGGAACGATTTCCGGATATTGCGCGACTGGCAGAACAGACATCGCGCCTAAGCCAATCAGTGTCAGGAAAGCGCTGACGACCGTCGCGAAGCGTGGCCGGTCGATAAAGAAGTGAGCAATACGCATGGTCTGAGCCCGGTCCTAGTCCTGATTTGCCGTGTAGTGGATCGAGCTGTCGCGCGTGGTGACTTTGGAGCCCGGCGCGGCATAGGGCAGTCCGTCGACGATCACACGGTCATCGGACGCGAGGCCCGAACGGATGACTCGCAGTCCTCCCCGAAGCTCGCCGATCTCCACCTGCTTCGGCGTGACCGTGCCGTCAGGGGCAACGGTCAGCACGATGTGCTGGGACTGATCGGGCAAGACGGAGGCATCGGGGACCAACAGGGTCGACACGGGCCGGGCGACGACCAATCTGACGCGAGCGAACTCGCCTGCGGTCAGTTGGAGGTCGGGATTGGGAACGGTTGCACGCGCATGAATGGTTCCGCTTGAGCGGTCGAGCACATTGTTGATGAAGTCCAACGTGCCTTCCCTTGTGAAAGCGTCGTTGTTGCCGAGCGCGAGTTCGATTTTGTCGCGCAGTGCGGTGTTGCCCGGGGTGCGATAGCGTGAGAACGCCTGGAAGTCGGCTTCGCTCATATCGAAGTCCAGATAGATCGGATCGAGCGAGACGAGCGTTGCAAGCAAAGTGGTCGGACTGGTTGCCGCGCGGCTTCCCGCAATGAGGTTGCCCACCGAGACCAGATGCGAGCCGATACGTCCAGTGAACGGCGCCTTAATGCGGCAGTGATCCAGATCGAATTGGGCATCTCTGATCTGAGCCTTGGCGTCGTCGATCGAGGCCTGGGCAGACTGTTGCTCCGAGGCGCGCTGTTCGACATTCTGCGCAGTGCCGGCATCGTTGCGCTCGAGTTCCTGGGCCCGATGAAGTTCGCTATCCGCAAGCACAAGCCGCGCCGTCGCTGTCTCTAGCTGCGCCTTGGCTTGAGCGAGCTTGATTTCGTAGGGGACGGAATCGACGGTGAAGAGAAGATCGCCCTTGTGGACGACGTCGCCATCCTTGAAGTGAATGCCCGTGAGCGTGCCACCGACCTGAGCCCGCAGCTCAACCTGATTGACTGCTGAAAACTGCCCAAGAAAGCCCAGCCGAGTATCGAGGTCGTAGGCAAGCGGCCTGCTCACCGATACCTGCGGAAGCGCCGCATGGGCTGCAGCCGCCGGCGCATTGGCCCCGTGCGAGCGGATCATCCATCCGGCCCCTATAACCACGATGGCGATCCCTACGGCTATCGATAGCCTTGTTGACGTTCGACGACCCACGCGGGCCGCGTGGCGGCCAGACGCTTGCTCGCCTTCATTTTTCGTATGCGTGTCCACTCGCTTACATCCTTGTAGTCCGCTGCGCGGTTGTTTAGCGTGGATCCGGCGACCTGGTTGTTCGTAGCCGGAATTCAATGTCATTGCGGATAACCAACGCAACGATAGGTTTACCTCATAGATGTCTATCGACATCTAAAT
>JAMFSK010000124.1 GCA_026225235.1 Burkholderiales bacterium | reverse complement strand
GGCCTGAGCTACACCTACGGAGGCGGCCATTACGGCAGGTGGAAACGCTGGCGCGGCGGCTGGATCAACCGCAAGCGCGAGGCAGTCGGCTTTACGGTCACGCAACCTGAACATTGGGTATTCACGGACACTGGACTGAAAAAAGGCGAGACCTTCGGCGCCGACGACCGCCTGGTCGGTTACGAAGTCGACGGCCTGCCGGCAGACGAGCCGCACAATGGCTTCGAGACGCTCGCCTCCACCCGGCAACTCACCGGTTGGGAGATGGGCGGTATGGGCGCTTTCGGCATGTTCCGCCCGAAGAACCTGGCGGGCACGCTGAGCGAAGGCCGGGTTTTCAACTGTGGAACGACGGACTGGGCGAGGGTGTTGCTCGACACTCAGGCCAAAAGCAATCTCGTCGTGCAGCGGATTACGCGCAATGTGGTACGCCGGTTCATCGGCCTCTCTTTCGATGGTGCGTCGCATCAGGACAATACAAGTGCCCCGCGCGAGGCAACCGAAACCCCTGCGGTCGACGATACCGCCGCGATCTGATCCTGCCGGGAACCTATCCCGGTAGCGAGGCTCAGTGTGCCGATGAGGTCGCATGTTGGAGCTTTGTCGGGATCGAGCGTCAACTACCTGACGCGTTGAGTTGGTACGCTCGTGCCACTCAAGCGTACATGCCAGATCCTGGCGGTCTTCGGGCGCTGCGCACCCCAGGTAAGACGAAGTGCGAACATGCGCATTCGCGCTACAACCAAACCTATCTGACAATTCAGTGCTTGTGAGGCAGTGTCTCGTACACACCAGCCCGCGCCCGGTGACGACGAAAAATAATAACTACCTTTAAAAGACCGAACCGTCACGAACAGCTTCGACACGGCCATGAGAGGTGGCCTCAGGAAACTGGACTTTCGAGTACCACCGACTGCTGTGATGTGCTTGCCAAGCTGGGCGGCTGACGGCAGTGATCCGTTACCGTCAACGTGCCATCCTGGCGCCGTGTTTCGGAGCCGACAGCTCGCATACGTGCAAGCCTAACCTTGGGCGTGATTGTCTCGCGCGGGAACTTCGATCCGCCGCGTGTGCCCCAATGGCATCAAGCAGCCGATCTTGCAGCCTGCCTTGCTCCGACGGCTTTCGCCGAATACCGCTTATTTCACTAGCGAGCGGTCCCACGGACGAGTAACCGATTGACTCAAACCTCGCGTCGAACCCATGGCAAGCGGCTCAACTCGGCGAGCCGGTTGCTTGGCTCACCGACCGTCGGCGGACGCACGAATTCGATATCAGCGCGATTCATTCGTCGGCCCGATCTGCGAGCCGCACTCTTTTCCTCGCCGGTGCCTCAGGCGTCCCATTTGCGCGATTGATTTCTACAGCGGTACACGGTTAGCGACGCGCCATGCGAGAAGCGCCGGCCTTATGGATAAAGCGGCGCAGCGCAGATGATTCCTTCGAGCAACTACAAATGATAAAGGCCGGATTTCCAGCGCATTCGTCGCGCTGGAAATCCGGCCTCTCCAACTCCTTTCCGTCAATTCACTCCGTCGAATTGCTGGAAGTTCGTGGTGTATGCCGATGCATAACCGTAGTGACGATTACTCCGGCTCAGCGGAATGGCGTTGAACACGGCGCCGAAGATCCGCGCGTCAGCCCTTTCCAGCTTCTTGACCGTTTCGGCGATTTCCGCTTCG
>JAMFSK010000023.1 GCA_026225235.1 Burkholderiales bacterium | reverse complement strand
TGGGATGTGCCGCTTGGTGGCGCGAAGGGAGATGGGAAGTCGGGAACGTGGGGCGGTCACGCAATCCCGCTCGTCGCCTATGACGAGACGGGCTTCACGTGCATCACGTGGGGCAAGCCGCTCAAGATGACGCCTGCTTTCCTGCAAGCGTATTGCGAGGAGGCCTATGCCGTTGTCTCGAATGACTGGCTGGCCAAGAGCGGGATCTCGCCGCCGGGACTCAACATGGGCGCCTTGATGTCGGAGATGCACAATCTGACGCTCTGATTCAAGCGTCCGGAAGCGTGTTGCCGAATACGCTCGCCACATAGCAGAGCATTGCAGCTTGAGCTTCGGTGTCGCCCACCCACATCTGGCCGTGTGGGGGAATCAGCGCGATTGGCTTGGGATAGTCGTTTTCGTCTTCGGTCTCTCCGATACGAATGCCTTCCCGCTCCATGATGGGCGAAGCCAGCGCCATGCTCGACGAATAGGGGAGTGCGGCGACCGGAAGGCCTATATCTCTGTCGCCCTTCAATAGGCGTTCGGCGCGCGCGACCCATCGGTCAAGAAGGGCGCCTTCAAGATTTCCAACGTACATCACCCCTCCCATCAAACGGCGCGCTTTCCAACCCGGCGCGTATCGTCAATCCTCTCATGCCACCGATCCCCAAAGGTCGAGTGCGCTTCCTCTTCTGAGTACCAAAACGGCGTGACCCGATCGTAGACATCGTGGAAGCGCCAGCGGTATTCATTTACCTCGACCGTCCCCGTCTGTCGCTGGATCATCTTCTGCGTGTCGTAGAACCTAGGCGCGTACCGGCTGTGCGTGAGATCGTGGGCCGCTTCACCGCACTCGGCCATCAGCTTTCTCGCCAAGGCAACCATCTGCGCCTCTGCCGCCGTACGCGACATCCCGGCGTCGAATTCCAGGATGGCACAGCGTTCTTCGAACCACTCTAGCCACCCCTCCATGATCAACCCCACCCAAATACTGTGTAAACATACAGTATTTTTGCTGCAGGTCTGATTCCCGCGTGGTACGTTATGACCCTATTTATAGGATAAGGGCGCGTCTGAGGGAGGAGGAGCGGATGCCGGCTGTGAATGCAGCAGAACGCGCTGCTTGCTAAATACAAATCCAGCCCCCGCAACCAAGTATTCAAAAACCCCTGCAAGGTGATGCCTCGCAGGGGTTTTTTGTTTTTTGGATCGTACCGTGATGAGCCCGCGGTCGGCGCCGGCTTGTGCGTCGTTCATCCATCACCCAGATGTGTGCCTCTCCGGGCTTGCCCGATGGCGAGACGCCTCACTTGCAGCGAATCACCATTGAGCGGCTTTTGACATTCGCCGTCGCGATGCTCGTGAGTCCGCCCCCGGCTGCGGCGCCATCATCGTTGTCCTTCGAAACGATGTCATACCCGCTCGCGCCGCACGCGTCGCCGGCCTTCTGATAACAATCGCTCCAACCCGAGCCGGATCCCGCGCCACTACAGTTGATCGCGAAGCCCGATTGTCCATCGGGGAGGTGAACCAGATCACTCGAGTTCGTACTGCAGCCGGCTAAAACGGCACTCGCCCCAACCGCGACAGAGACAGCCCATGTCCGAATCGAACTGCGGATCACGCTCGATGTCTGCTGCTTTCCGCGCGACCGACTACTGCCGTGCGCAGGCGAGTACGTTGAAAAGGCGGGAAGCGCGTGACTTGCTAAAACGGTGCCGCGCTGACGCGCCGCATCTTCCGCGTGAAACACCGAATCCTGACCGATTTGCATAAGCGCGCTCCGACTGAATAAGGATGAGGACATTCGAACATGTTTTGTCCAGCGAACGTCCCGGGACTTTGTAAGCAGCAGCAACAAGCGTCTTAAAGTGCAGCAAAAAGCGGGTCCGGGCATACCCCCTGCGGTTTTCCCTACATCGTCATTGACTCGATGCCTATGCACGGAAAATCCAAAATCCAAGTCGCTGATCGTCGTCTGCTCCCCTTCGTCGAGGCGGTTGCGGACCTTTTTCCCGCTTCGGCTGAAGTATTGCAAGCCGGCGAAGAGGGTGCGCCCGCTTTGCTGGTTCACTGGCGTACCGCTCAATCAAAGGAACGAGCCGGTAATTTTCACTGGGGTGCACTGTTTCGCTTCGTGGCCGGTACGGTTGAAGCCTATGAAGCGCTCGAGCCTGCGCAGCGACGTGTCGTTCACGCTCGGTTGCGAGGCCTTGCCGAAAACTGGCGATTTTCATATGAGGGGGCGGATTCCCGCTCGCTGCTGGTCATTGACGTCCCTGAAACTCTGTTCGACGTTGGCTACAATGAAATGCCGAAAACGCCCAGCGTGGAGGATGACGATGCAAATCGAGTTTCCGGTTAGCGAGCCGGTGTACAGCGGCCGCACGCTTACCTTGCAGTTCTCCGCGCGCGTTGACGGTCGCTCCGTGCCCTGCGCCATTTCGGTTGAAGCGCTTGAAGATCATTTCGGCGCGGAAGGCTGCGACCAGCGTGCCTGGGAGCATGCATTCGTCTCCGGCCGTACCGCGATCGAAGCGGCCGCGCGGCAACATCTGGTCCTCACAAACGGCTCGCCCGTACTACTAAAAAGCGGTCATTTTCCGCCCGGGCCGGCCGACGCTCACACTGAGTCGCGCGGGGGCCACTGAGGTCTCTCGGCAACACATCTATTGCAAATTGTAACCATTGACGCAGATAAAGTTACAATATGTGTCTCGGTGGGCGTCGCAGAAATCGCGGTACAAGCGTTGTCGCAAGGGTTGCAGGGCCTTGCGGGACTCCCGGCATAGCGTTTGCTTAAACGCATTCACCAAATACAAAATGCGGGAGCCCACCATGGGCAATTTCAATTCCTATTTCTTTTTTGCGGCGGCCGCGGGGCTGGTGGCTGCAGCCGTCGTTATCGCGATCGTGTCGGCATTTATTCAGCTGCGCGACGGCGGCGCGCCGATCTCGGGTGGGCCGAAGACGAGCGATGAGGCACCCACGGTCGAGAATAGTCTGGCGCGCACAGACGAGGGAATGATTTCCTGAGCGGGTTTCCAGGCAGGGTATGAGGCGGGTTTCCTGAGAGGGGCTACTGCAAAAATTCGCGGGTTTGACGTCAATCGCTCAGACCGCATGCAACCGGGATCACTCGTTCGAGTCGTTTCCCATAAACGCTCGCATAAACACGAGTGCGCCCCATCCCCACATTGCATCGATCACAAAGTCAAACGCCAGCCGGGGCAGGATATTGCCGCTCGGCCATTCGCCGCGTAGCGGGCCGATGACAAAGACCGACACGGCGGTGAGCGCAATGCCGCCGAATACGAACGCCGCGATCCAGGGTGCCGGCCGCGCAGGCGACACGCGTAACAGCCAGGCCATGACGATCGCCACCACACCATTGATCAGCGCAGTCATCACGAATTCGGGTACCCCCAACGGCGGTACCGGCAAAAGCGGGTAAGCCGTGTTCGCCGATGTACCGGCGAGATGCAGCAACTCGATGGTCGGTTGCTGGAAAAAAATCACTGCCAGAAAGCCGGCGAGAAAAGGTAGAACAATTCGTTGCATGACGCTCGGACTCAGGGTCAACGCCGCAGGCGGTAACCGTCAATAGCAGGGCGCCCATTATAGAGGCGCGTTGAGTGCCGAAACGCTGGTTCGGCCTTCGCGCAACGACAAAGCACGAATTCGCACAACCTAAGCAAAAATCGTTCGTTCAAAAATCGAAGGGCGCTCCTTAGACTGGCCGCATCTCATTGAAATGCTGCGTCCGATGCGCCCGAGGGCACCGCGGACGCACCATTCGGGGCTAGTCACTTAGCCACAGCCGATAAGGATGCTGCCCGATGTCTTATGTCGTAACGATTTCCGGAAGTCCCGCCGCGCGGTCGCGCAGCACGCATTTGCTTGCCGCCGCGGAGGAGTCGTTGCATACACGTGGCATCGCGACCCGTCGAATCGAGCCGCGTGAATTGCCTGCCGAAGCCTTGCTGCATGCCGATTTTGCGCATCCGGCCATTCGCGAAGCGCTTGAGCTGGTTGAACATGCGCAGGCCGTTGTCATCGCGACGCCTGTCTACAAAGTGGCCTATAGCGGGTTGCTCAAGACCTTCATCGATCTGCTTCCTCAAACCGGGCTGACGGGCAAGCTCGTGCTGCCCATCGGGACAGGTGGCAGCCCGGCGCATCTGTTGGCACTCGACTACGCGTTGCGACCCGTGCTGTCTTCGCTCGGCGCGCGCCATGTGCTGTCGAACGTCTTCGCGACCGATCGCGAAGTGCCATCCACCGATTCGACTTATCAGATCGACGCCGCGGTGACCGAGCGTCTGACGCTCGCGATCGATCAACTCGCACGGGTCTGGTTCGATCAGGCCGAGCTTCGTGAACATCGTGCGCGCCAGGGTGCGCGTTCCGAATTCGCGGAGCCTGCGTATGCCCATCCGGCTGCGCGCGCTTGAGGCGTCATACGGCGACACGAAGCAGGCCGCTCGAATCATCGCCACGGCGCTCACGCCACGGATCCATCATGAGTAACGACTCCCAGTACCACAACGGCAACAACGACAAGAGCATCGAGAGGAACGCTAGCAACGACCTCGGCCAAGCCCACGGGCTCCAGGATCACACCCTCCGTGAAGGCCACGGCTCCCTTCAAAACCCGACTCTCGACGCCTCGCGCGTGGCCCCGATCGACCAGGGAAGGCGCAACCTGATTCGCCTGTCCGCGGCCGCCGGCCTCGGCGCGGCGCTTGGTCTGGGGCAGATCGGCCGCGCGTCAGCCCAAGGTAGCAAGGTCGTCCGGATCGGCTACCAGAAGTACGGCACGTTCGTGCTTCTTAAGGCCCACGGCACGCTCGAGAAGCGACTGGCAGCGCAGGGCGCGACGGTCCAGTGGCTTGAGTTTCCGGCCGGCCCGCAGTTGCTCGAAGGCCTGAATGCCGGGGCAATCGATCTCGGCACGGTCGGCGAAACGCCGCCCATCTTCGCGCAGGCGGCCGGCGTGAACTTCGTCTATATCGGCAACGAGCCGGCTTCGCCCAAGGCTGAAGCAATCGTGGTCCCGGCGAACTCCCCGATCAAGACCGTAGCCGATCTGCGTGGCAAGAAGGTCGCGCTGAACAAGGGGTCGAACGTCCATTACCTGCTGGTGCGCGCGCTGGCTGCGGCTAATCTGAAGTACACCGACATCCAGCCGATCTATCTGGCGCCAGCCGACGCCCGCGCGGCGTTCGAGCAGAACAACATCGATGCCTGGGTGATCTGGGATCCGTATTTCGCGTCGATCCAGAACGCGGGTGGCAAGATCCTGATCGATGGCACGGGCCTCGTGAGCAACCTCCAGTTCTATGTGTCGAGCCGCTCCTACGCGGAGCAGTCGCCTGCGCTGGTCCATGCGGTGATCGACGAGCTGCGCGAGCTCGACGCGTGGGGCAAAGATAATCCCGCTGAAGTCATTCGCGTGCTCGGCCCTCAGACCGGTCTCGATCCCGCCGTACTTGATCTTGCGGTCAAGCGCTTCTCATACGGCGTGCAACTGATTTCCCCGGAGGTCGTCGCGTATCAGCAGAGCATCGCCGACACCTTCACCGATCTGAAACTGATCCCGCGCAAGCTCGACGTCAAGCAAGCGCAGTGGAAAGCCTGAGCTGGAGTATTCAATGAATGTTTTCTGGTTTATCCCGACCCACGGCGACAGCCGGTATCTGGGTACCTCCGAAGGCGCGCGTACGGCGAACTTCGACTACTTCCGGCAGATCGCCGTCGCTGCGGACACGCTCGGGTACGAAGGGGTGCTGTTGCCGACCGGACGCTCATGCGAAGACGCCTGGGTGGTCGCGTCGAGCCTTATCGGCGCAACCCAGAAGCTCAAGTTCCTCGTCGCGATCCGCCCCGGTCTGACATCACCCGCGCTGGCCGCGCGCATGGCGGCGACGTTCGACCGACTGTCGAATGGGCGCTTGTTGATCAACGTCGTGACAGGCGGTGATTCGGTGGAACTCGAGGGTGACGGTGTTTTCACGAGTCACGACGAGCGCTACGAAATCACCGACGAGTTCCTGCACATCTGGCGGCAGATTCTCGACGCCTCGCATCGCAACGAAAGCATCGACTTCATCGGCAAGCATCTACGCAGCAAGGGTGGCCGCTCGCTCTATCCGCCCGTGCAGAATCCGCATCCGCCGCTATGGTTTGGCGGCTCGTCGCCGGCCGCGCACGCGATCGCGGGCACGCATATCGACACCTACCTGACGTGGGGCGAACCGCTCGAAGATGTCGAGAAAAAGCTGATCGATATCCGCAAGCGCGCCGCCGATCAGGGACGCACCATGAAGTTCGGCATCCGGCTTCATGTGATTGTTCGCGAGACGTCGGACGAAGCCTGGGCTGCCGCCGACAAGCTGATCAGCAAGCTCGATGACGAGACGATCGCGCGTGCGCAGGCCGCTTTCTCCAAGATGGATTCGGAAGGTCAGCGTCGTATGGCGGCCTTGCACGGCGGCCGTCGCGACAAACTTGAAGTCGCGCCGAACCTGTGGGCCGGTGTCGGCCTCGTGCGCGGCGGTGCTGGCACTGCGCTGGTCGGCAACCCGCAGGAAGTGGCGGACCGGATGAAGGAATATGCGGAGCTAGGTATCGAGACGTTCATTCTCTCGGGCTACCCCCATCTCGAAGAATCGTATCGGTTCGCGGAACTGGTGTTCCCGCTGCTGCCGCGTGCGCAACGCGAGCAAGTGTCGGGGCCGCTGTCGGGCCCGTTCGGTGAAATCGTCGGCAATCACTATCTGCCGAAGACATCGCAGAGCTGAGCGGGACGCGCGTCACGCGCAAGGAGAATTCGATGAGCACACCCACCTTGACCGGCAGCCACGGCAATGTGCCGGACGAGCGGCGCGGCGCGAGGCCGGCAACCACCGAGGTCGCGGAAGCGGACGAGCGCGGTGCGCCATGGCGCAGTCGGCTCACCGGGTTCGTGCCATGGTTGTTGCCGCTGCTGATCTTGGTCATCTGGGAGGCTGGCACGCGCACGCAATGGATTTCGACGCGTGTCCTGCCCGAGCCGCTCGCGGTCCTCAAGGCCGCCTGGTCGCTCGCGCTCGACGGCTCCATGTGGGACAACGTCAAGGTCAGCACCCTGCGTGCGTTGGCCGGTTTCATCGTCGGAGGCAGCCTCGCGCTGGTGCTGGGGCTGGCAACGGGCGTCTCGCGCTCATTGGCCTTGACGTTCGACTCGACCTTGCAGATGGTCCGCAATATTCCGCCGCTCGCGATGATCCCGCTGGTCATCCTATGGTTCGGCATTGGCGAGGAAGCCAAGCTGTTCCTCGTTGCGCTCGGTGTGTTTTTCCCCATCTACCTGAATACCTTCCACGGCATTCGCGCCGTCGACCGTAACCTGATCGAGATGGCGCGCAGTTATGGTTTGTCGGGCTGGGCCTTGTACCGCGACGTGATCCTGCCGGGCGCCTTGCCCTCGATCCTCGTTGGGGTCCGGTTCGCGCTCGGCTTCATGTGGGTCACGCTCATCGTGGCAGAGACCGTCTCGGCGCAATCGGGCATCGGCTATATGACGATGAACGCACGTGAATTCTTGCAGACCGATGTGATGGTGGTCGGCATCCTGCTCTATGCGTTGCTCGGCAAGCTGGCCGACATCCTCGCGACGACGATCGAACGCAAGGTCTTGCGCTGGAATCCGGCCTATCGCAAACCGGGTCGCGCACACACGAGCCAAAAGGGAACGAAAGCCTGATGAATCTCGCGACCCCTGACCCTGTCGCCACGCAGACCGCTTTGGCGGTGGAACTCAAACACGTCTCGAAGCGCTACGGCGCGCGCGCCGTGCTCAGTGATTTCGCCCTATCGATCGAACGCGGAAGTTTCGTCGCGATCGTGGGCCGCAGCGGCTGTGGCAAGTCGACCTTGCTGCGTCTGGTGGCGGGGCTTGAGTCGATCGATAGCGGTACGCTCGAGACGCGCGGCGCGCATGGCGCGACCGAGACCCGGATCATGTTTCAGGACGCCCGCTTGTTGCCCTGGAAGACCGTCTTGCAGAACGTGATGCTTGGCTTGCCCAAAGGCGCACGCGATGAAGCGATCGCGGTGCTCAACGATGTCGGCCTTGCCGATCGCGCCGACGACTGGCCGGCCGAACTCTCGGGCGGTCAGCGCCAACGTGTCGCGCTTGCGCGCGCCCTGGTCCACAAACCGGAACTGCTGTTGCTCGACGAACCGCTGGGCGCGCTCGACGCGCTCACGCGAATCGAAATGCATGCGCTGATTGAACGGCTCTGGCTTGAGCGCGGCTTCACTGCCTTGCTCGTCACGCACGACGTTCATGAAGCCATCGCACTAGGCGATCGTGTCGTGCTGATCGAACAGGGACAGATCGCGCTCGATCGACCCGTCAGTCTGGTGCGACCGAGAGCACGAGGCAGTGCGACGTTCGCCGCGCTTGAGGATGGCGTCTTGCAGCGCGTGCTCAAGAGCGACACAGGCGATAGCGAATCGGCCAGCGCGGCGAAACGGATCTACGCACCCGGAGAAGTCCGGTGGGCGGTATAGCCCATAGCACCTGTTCAGCTCGACCGTCTGTGCCAGGCGCAGACCCGACGTTTCATAGGTAATCAGTCAGGCAGCGACCTCGGCCCGAGCCGGTCGTCGACGCTGCCCAGGTGGTTGTCGCAGTTACCCCGTGCCATTCATCTTTCATCAGGAAACCACCATGACCATCAGCGCAATCAACGTACGGAATCAGTTCAAGGGCGTCGTGAAGGAAATCATTCGCGGCTCGGTCGTCTCGGAAGTCGATGTCGAAACCCCCTATGGCATCGTCACCTCGGTGATCACGACGCGTTCGATCGACGAACTCGATCTTCAGGTCGGCGCGGAAGTCGTAGCGCTCGTCAAGTCCACTGAGGTCTCGATCGCCCGGCTGTGAAGTCGGCCCCTCGTGTCGGCGTTTGCTTGCCCATTGAGTCCGCAGCGCAGGCGGCGGGCTCAAAGAATGAGCGGCTTGGGGCCGTTCAAGCAGAGAACATTTAGGGCGCGCCATGGGTGCGCCCTAAATGTTCCATCGGGGAGCGAGTTGCGCGAGGCCCACCCGCAAGGCGTCGATCTGATCGAGCAACTGTGCGGTCAGCCAGACATACCGTTCGACCTCGGCCGACGGGCCCGCGGACGCTTCGGGAGGCGGCAGAGGGGACGAAGCGACGGGGTTGAGCCGCGCCAGCGTACCGAACTTGAGCGCGCGCGCCATGCCGATCAGCGTCTCGCGAATCCGCCGGTCTTCGCCTGAAAGGGCCTGACGGATGAGCACGCGGCGCGCGTCGTCGAGACGATCGAGGTGGGTCGTCGACAGCATCTCGAGCGCCCCGACAATGCCACGAAAATTCCGCTGGACTGCCTCGAGCACGTTGACGGGCACATTGATTTCCTTACTGACCGAAGGCATTAGCGATCGAAGCTGGACCAGCATCGACACCTGACGAATCAGCAATTTCTGATGTTCGTCATCGTCGAGTGGTTGGCCGCCGACGATTCTCGAATAGAGTCGCGCGCAATCGCGCAGGCCATCGGAGAGCTTGTAACGCCACGAATAGGTCGCATAGAGCGGCAACGCAAAAGAGAAGGCGAGTGCCAGCGCGATGCCGATCAGTACATCCGCGGAACGCCATAGGCCGTCGCTGACCTCGGCATCCCCGTGACCCGCGACAATGACGACGGTGATCGCCGCGAGCAGGGCGACATACCCCGCTTTACCGATTGCATAATAGGCGCCCACGCCGCATGCGATGGCCATCAGCAGATAGGTGAGCGCGGCGAAGTGCAACCACGATTGCAACAGAATGAGTGCCAGCCCGACCGCGGCGCCGATCAGGGTGCCCAGCGCACGCTCGGCGGCCTTCTTGCGGATATTGCCGTGGTGCTGGAGACCCCCGATCACGACCAGCAGGGTGATCGATGCCCATTCGCCATGAGGTAGTCGGATACCGGTGGTGACGGCGATGGAGGCGAGAATTCCGACCGCAACACGGGTCGCGTGGATCAGTTTTGCATTTCGGTAGCGCCGATAGGGGTCAGTGACCTGCCGCAGGGCTTGGCGCGCAGCGAGGCGCAGTCGTAAGAGGAGGGTGAGCCGCATGGGCTCAATGTACGACAGCACCGCTCAAATGGGAACACGCCGGGGTCGGGACAGGCGCCGAGCCAGCATGCGTTTGCCTCAGAGTTCGATGCTCGTGTTATTCCGGTCGCGGCGTTGTGCACGGGACAGGATGCCCGCGGTGACCTTGGCCGTCTGAAGTTGACGGTTCATCAGTGTGATGGCTTTGGGCGCATGCGCCTGATGAGCTTGCAACGACCAGTAGAGTGCGACCCCCCAGCCGGCGACGGTCCATCCGAGACAGGCGTTGAACAGGGCGAGCGCTAGGGTATCGGGCCGCTGGCGGCGGTCTGCCAGAATCGATGGCAAGAAGTACAGCGATACCGCTAAGGCAATTGCACCGAATTCAACGATCGATCTCATCATCGCGTTTCTCCGCTAATAACGTGCTCTGACGCAAGTCGCGCCAACGTTCAAAGCAGTGTATGCCAAAAAAAATAAGTATTAACCCTAGTTTTTGATACAGTGCGTTGGTTTTTTGCGACTTATCGAACCGATAGCCTTGGGCTATTCCGCGCGTGTCGACCGCCGAACCACGCCAGCACTGGGCGTGCGATGATACGGCCGGCTTTTCGTCGACCTTCTCCCCCATGCCGCTGAATCCAAAAGTTGCACAACTCCTTGATTCGATTGCGCGATCGAAGTTTGCCCCGTTACACACGCTGACGCCCGAAGCCGCCCGAGCCTCGTATGCGCGCAGCGCGCCGATTCTCGATCTGGCGCCCGCGCCGCTTGCGCGGGTTGAAGAGCTCGAGGTCCCGGTGCGGGATGGGACGATGATTCACGTGCGTTTCTATCAGCCCGCCGAGCCCGACTGGACGCAACCGGCACCTGCCCTGCTGTTTTTTCATGGCGGCGGCTTCGTGGTCGGCAGCGTCGATACGCACGACTCGCTGTGCCGGACGTTCGCGCGGGATGCCGAATGCATGGTGCTGTCGGTCGACTACCGCCTGGCCCCCGACAATAAATTTCCGACAGCCGTCGACGATGCGTTTGACGTGCTGGAATGGCTATTCACGAATGCCCTCTCGCATGGGATCGATCCGGCGCGCATTGCGATCGGAGGGGATAGCGCGGGCGGTACGTTGGCGACAGTCTGCGCCGTGCTCGCGCGTGACGCGGGCTGGCCACTCGTCCTGCAATTGCTGATCTATCCGGGTGTCGCCGCGCATCAGAGCACCGCGTCCCATGCGCAATACCGGACGGGGTATTTTCTGTCGGGCGAAACCATCGACTGGATGTTCGACCAGTATGTACATCACCGTGCGGAGCGCGACGACTGGCGCTTCGCGCCGCTCGATGGGGCGGTCAACGCGCCGGCCAGCTTTGCGGGCGTGGCGCCGGCCTGGATCGCGGCCGCCGAATTCGACCCGCTGTTCGACGAGGATCGTGCCTATGCCGAAAAACTGCGAGCAGCCGGGAATACGGTGACCCTGCGTATCTTTGAAGGCATGGTCCACGAGTTCTTCAAGATGGGACGGTTCGTGCCGGAAGTCGCGCAGGCACACGCGGAGGCCGTCCAGGCACTGAAGGATGCATTTGCCGCTGATTGATCGGTCCGCCGGATAGACTGAATACGTGCAGCCCGGGGCGCGACGCTAGGTTCCCGAACCCGCGACGGGCGGCGCCCCCTTTTCAAATCAATACACAAGAACGAGACCTCTCATGCACGCAGCGGCTTCAATCGAGATCGTTTCCGGCGACTGGGCGCAACTGGGGCCTGACGCGGCCCGCATCCGCGATGCAGTGTTCATTCGCGAGCAGGGTATTCCGCCGGAACTGGAATGGGACGAAGAAGATGCGCGCTCGGACCATGTGGTTGCCTACCGAACGGCTCCCGTGCGTGAGCCGGTTGCGACGGCACGCCTGCTCACCGGCGGCTGGATCGGACGGGTCGCGGTATTGAAAAGCGCCCGGCGTGGCGGTCTGGGACGCCTCCTGGTCGAGGCGCTCGTGAGCGTCGCGCAGACGCGCGGCGAGCCCGTAGCCCGGCTCTATGCGCAGACTTACGCCATGCCGTTCTATGAAATCTGTGGCTTCGTGGTGTCGGGGGAACCGTTTGAAGAAGCCGGCATTCCGCATGTCGAGATGACCCGCACGCTGCTTGCAGCGGCGGGTTCCGCTCCCGCATCAGAAGCGGGCTAAGATCGTCGCGTCTCAGTTTTCGACGGGCAGGGCGTAGGGTAAGGGCATAAAGCTCAACGCCGGACCCGATGCGCTCCCGACATGGACGCTTGCGCTCTCGAGCGCGGCCAGTTTGATTTCGACCAGACAGTCGAACCCACCCGTGGGCGCGGGTGCCGCATTGACGACCATGCCGCAGGGCTGGCCCGGGTCGGCGGAATCGAACACCTCGTCGCCCGCCATGGCTGCCTGCGTATGCGCGAGCATCGCCCGGCGCTTGATCGTGCCGCGATACTGGCTGCGTGCGACGACTTCCTGCCCCGGGTAGCAGCCCTTCTTGAAGTTGACGCCGCCGAGGACTTCAAAATTGATCATCTGCGGGACGAATTGTTCATAGGTCGCCGCCGTGATCCGCGGTTCGCCCGCATGAATATCGAGCCAGTCCCACAGCGAGGCGGGGCCTTCTTCGAGCTGCTCGACGAGTACCGGGCGTTGCGTGTCGAAGGTCTCGCGCGAAGCGATCCACACAAAACGCTTGTGCCCGAAGGGCGCGTCGGGCACCCGGATCAGGCTGCCGGTCTCGTTCGACACGGCGCCATGCACGGTGTCGGGCATGACCGGGAAGAGGCGTGACAAAGCCCCCGTCGCCTCACCCGCAAAGCCTACGGCCACGTGCGACGCCGAGACATCGGTGACTTTTGCCTTCGCGCGCAGGACGAACATCGAGAGTCGCTTGACGAAAGCCGTGACCAGATCGGCCGACATCAGCATGCGGATCGACTGCTCCGTGCGCCAGACGAGCATGCTGGCGAGCAGCCGGCCCTTTGGAGAGCAGTAGCCGGCGAGCCTTGCGGCACCGGTATCGAGGCTCTCGATATCGTTACTCAGTTGGGTGTGGAGAAAGGCGCCGGCATCGGCGCCCGCCACATCGACGATGGCCAGGGAGTCAAGCACGGCAAACCGGCCGTTGGCGGGGAAAGGCGAATTTGCGGGGGTGGTCATATACACCTGACGGTGATCTATCGGAGGCAAGCAAGTATTATATGGGCCGTTCGGAAACCCCTTCAGTCGCATGTCCTTTCTACGAAATCTGCTGATCGCCGCACTTGTCCTCATCGCTGTGGCGGGGGGGACCTTTTACTATTGGGTAAACCGCCCTCTGGCGTTCGCGACGAGCCCGCTCGACGTGACGATCCGTCCGCACAGTTCGACGCGAAGCGTGTCAGAGCAGCTTGAAGCCGGTGGGGTGCCCATCAACCGCTGGTTGTTCGAGGCGCTCGCACGGGTGCTCCAGCAGACGACGGCGCTCAAATCGGGCAACTACGAGTTCACCACCGGGCTCACGCCTTATGACGTGCTGCTCAAGATTGCCCGGGGCGACGTCAATCAGTCGGCGCTCACGGTCGTCGAAGGCTGGACGTTCGCGCGGATGCGCGCCGAGATCAATAACGACCCGGCCGTCCAGCACGACAGCGCGACGATGACTGATGCCCAACTGCTGGCGGAGCTCGGCGCATCCGAAGGGCAGGCCGAGGGCCTGTTTTTCCCGGACACCTATCTGTTCAACAAAGGCGAGAGCGACCTCGCGATCTATCGGCGTGCCTATAAGGAGGCGAAGGAGCGGCTGGCGCAGGCATGGGCCGCCCGGGGACCGGATCTCGCCTTCCAGACGCCCTATGAAGCGCTGATCATGGCCTCGCTGGTCGAAAAGGAAACGGGTGTCCAGGCAGACCGGGCGCTCGTGTCGGCCGTTTTCTCGAACCGGCTTAAAAAAGGTATGCCGCTGCAGACCGACCCGAGCGTCATCTACGGGATGGGCGCGGCCTACGAAGGGCGGCTTCACAAGCACGACCTGCAGATCGACACGGCCTACAACACCTATCTCCACCCCGGTCTGCCACCCACGCCAATCGCGCTGCCGGGTATGGCCTCGCTGATCGCCGCGGTCAATCCGGCGACGAGCACGGCCTTGTACTTTGTTTCTCGCGGTGACGGACATAGCGAGTTTTCTGAAAACCTGGGCGAGCACAATCGCGCGGTCGACAAATATATCCGGGGCAAGCAATGACGGTGGGCCGAGGCAAATTCATTACATTCGAAGGGATCGACGGCGCTGGCAAGACGACTCACCTCGAATGGTTTCGCTCGCAACTGGCCGCGCGCGTGCCGGTGGGTGCCGCAGTCGTGATGACTCGCGAACCCGGAGGGACGCCGCTCGGCGAGGCTCTGCGCGAGATCCTGTTGCATCAGCCGATGCATCTTGAAACCGAAGCGCTCCTGATGTTCGCAGGGCGTCGCGAGCATTTGGCGACGGTGATCGAGCCGGCTCTCGCACGGGGCGATTGGGTGCTCTGCGACCGTTTTACCGATGCGACGTTTGCATACCAGGGCGGCGGCCGGGGTCTGCCGCTCGCGAAACTGGCGACGCTCGAGCAGTGGGTCCAGCATGGGCTTCATCCTGACCTGACGGTGTTGTTCGACATTCCGACCGAGACCGCCAGTGAACGGCGCGGGGCGGC
>JAMFSK010000123.1 GCA_026225235.1 Burkholderiales bacterium | reverse complement strand
TCCGCCCTCACCGTCTGACTACCCGGTGAAGCTCGTCTTGCAACGAGGAGGCGAATATTAGCCCCCCATCTCGCCTATGACAAGCGGATGACGCAATTTATTTTTCGACCGCCTCCAAAACCCCTAGTGGCACCGCTTGAGCCATCTGCGCATAACCCGCGTCGCTCGAAGGGATAGGGTCTTTGTCATCAGAACGCGGCCGTATAGATCGCCAAGGCGTCGGCCTCTGAAACAGTCTTCGGATTGTTGACCAACAGGCGGGTTTGCAACATCGCATCGCGCGCCATGCGCGGCAAGTCTTCTCGCCCGACGCCCACCTCACGAAGACGACGCGGAATTCGGGTGGCTTCGATCAATGTCTCGATGCGGGAGATCAACGCCGAGGTTTTGGCCTCGTCACTCCCCTTCGCCTCAGGAGCCACGATCGAGGCCAACTGAGCGTAGTGCGTTGCTGCGGCTTCGGCGTTGAATCGCAATACATGAGGCAATACGAGTGCATTCGATAAACCATGCGGCACATGAAAAATGCCGCCTACCGGATAAGCAAGCGCATGGACCGCAGCAACCGGTGCATTAGAGAAGGCCTGTCCCGCGAACATCGCACCAAGCAGCATCGCCTCGCGAGCGCTCCGGTCGCTCCCATCCTCGCAAGCGCGCAGCAGATTGCGCGAAAGAAGTTCGAGCGCCCGGACGGCAAGCATGTCCGATAGCGGATTCTTCAAGTGTGCCGACGTATAAGCCTCAATCGCATGAACCATGGCGTCGATGCCGGTCGCTGCCGTCGCCGCAGCGGGAAGCGCCAGCGTCAGTTCCGCATCAAGAATCGCCAGGTCCGCATAAAGCTGCGGAGCGACCACGCCCATCTTTGTCGTTTCGCCAGTCGTGACGATCGATACGGCCGTGACCTCGGAGCCCGTACCGGCCGTGGTCGGCATCAATGCGAGGGGGAGGCGGGGCTCGAGCACTTTGCCGACCCCGTACATCTCTGAAAGTGGCTGCTCACTGGGCAACAACGCGGCGAGCAGTTTGGCGACGTCCATCGACGAGCCACCACCGAGGCCCAACACCAGCTCGGTACGCGCATCGCGTGCACGAATGGCGGCCTCAAGCACAACGTGTTCGGGTGGGTCGGCGATCACATCGTCGATCACCGTCACTCGCCAGCCGTGCGCCTCAAGGCTAGCCAGTGCGGGTGCGAGCATACCGCTGCGATGCAGGAACCCATCGGTCACGACACTGATGCGCGTGAGATTGCCGAAGTGTGCTCGCAGCCGCTCTCCCAGCACACGTGCCACGCCGAACTCGACGATCAAGGTCGGAACGGTCTGAAAACGAAACGGGTCCATCACGCTGACTTCCTCCAATAGGCGACGCCGCAGCAACGACCTGTTTGTCACCGCCGCTTTGTCGCAGTCTCATATGGCGTCTGACGCGCCACGTTGTACATTCGATTTTCCGCCTATCGCTTACTGCTGCCCGCATGCGCTTAGCGACATACGGTGCCTGCAGCATTCATGCAGACGCTTCGTCTCCACTCTCGCGAAGCGTCTCGAGAAAACTGCGCGTCCACCAATGAATATCCTGCTCGCGAATGCTGCGCAACATGCTCGCATGACGATTGCGCCGCTCTTCGAGCGGCATCGTCAACGCACGCTGAATGGCCTGCGCTGTACCTTGAGTATCGTAGGGGTTCACGAGTAGCGCGTCTTTGAGTTGCTCCGCCGCGCCCGCGAAACGAGACAGCACCAGCATGCCCGGATCAGCCGGGTCCTGCGCAGCGATAAACTCCTTGGCAACGAGATTCATGCCGTCCCTCAAAGGCGTGACCAATGCGACGCGGCTAGCGCGATACAACCCGGGCAAGCGCTTGCGAGCAATGCTGCGATGAATATACCGGATCGGCATCCAGTCGAGCTCGCCGTAGTCGCCATTGATCGCGCCACACAGGCTGTCCATCTGCCTGCGGATATCGCCATACGCCTCGACATCTTCGCGACTCGGCGAAGCGATCTGGATCAAGGTCGCGCTATTTCGATTCTCCGGATATTGAGCGAGCAGCTCCCGGAACGCGTGGATGCGCTGCGGCAACCCCTTTGAATAATCGAGGCGATCCACACCGAGCAGTAACTTGCGCCGCGAGTACTCATCGCGCATTCTCTCGAACATGTCTCGGCCTTCCTTCGCCTCGGCAAGCCGGACAAATTCGTCGACATCCATTCCGATCGGAAAGGCACCGGCCCGCATGGTGCGATCGTAGGCCTGGAAGCGCCCGTCGCCGAGCACCTTTGCATGGGCCTCCGCCTCGACATAGTGCGAGAAGTGGAGCAGATCCGCGCGACTCTGGAATCCGACCAGATCGAACGCAAACAGAGAACGCATCAACCATTCGTGCTCGGGAATCGCCGCCATGATCAAAGGCGGCGGCATCGGGATGTGCAAGAAGAAACCCAGGCGGTTCGTACAGCCCAGTGCACGCAACTCCGCGGCGAGCGGTATCAGATGATAGTCATGCACCCAGACGACATCATCGGGTTTAAGCAAGGGCATCAGCTTGCGAGCGAACAACTGATTGACGCGTCGATAGCCGGCGGCGAAGCGTGTGTCGAAATTGGCAAGGTCGAGCCGGTAATGAAACACCGGCCAAAGTACATCGTTGGAATAACCCGCGTAGTACGCATCGTAGTCCGCGCGGCCGAGATCGACCGTGGCCATCGTGACTTTGCCGGCACGCTGAATGTGAACATCACTCTCCGGTGCAGGCTTGCCATCTACTGCCTCAAGGATCTTCCCGCTCCAGCCGAACCAAAGGCCTCCTGTTTGCTGAAGGCTTTCGCCGAGCGCCACGGCGAGTCCGCCAGCGGCGGGCTTGCGCAGGTCGGTGGTACGGTTCGAAACGACAACAAGACGGGACATGTTTTCCTCACAACGGGCGACATAGATTGATGCAAGACATCAGATAGTCCATACATGAGAATCATCTGAATTCATCGATAGTCTATTCCTAGGGTCGAATTCTGGACGGTTAGGTCGGTGGCTTAGTCATATGCAACGCGTAAAAAGCCCGCGTCATTCGGGCTGACCCATCGGTAAGAAAGGGATGAGGCGGGAGGAGATCACTACCGATCGGTACACGGTGCCTGTCCTTCCCTTTTGTTTGATACTTTTTTTGCACTGTATCGCACGAGCGAGGGCCTGCTCCGAGACTGTTCATGTCAGCGGGTAGTCACACAAGCGAGCCAAGGAACGGCTGCAGGGGAGCGATCGAAGCAGACCGACCTTCGCCGGAATCACTCGGGACGCCACGCGGTTTGCGCAACGCCTTACCCCTTATCCGACACCCTATCCCATGACCCCAGTCACACACCCGGAACTCGACGCAAAGCTTGAGGCTATCGAAACCAAGATGGATGCGCAGGTCGACGGCATCCGAGCTCTGATCGATAGCTTCTCCATTCGCGCGGAAGAACGCGACAAGGCGATGAACCTACGCTGGGCAGAGTGTGACAGAGCAATGAATCTGCGATGGGAAGACTGGAATCTGCGCTGGGCCGAGCGCGACAAAGCACTGGATTTTAGATTCACCCACACATTGATGGCCGTATCGACGACCTTGCGCATGAGATGAAAGACGTCAAAAAAAGCCTTCACTCTCTGCGCTACTGGCTCATCGGGATGGCCGTCGGCGCTGTACTTGGCGTAGACGCATTTAACGCCGCCGTTTTATCGACCATGGTCGAGGCCTTCGAATCGGGGAAGAATGTCTCGACTGCGCAGGCCCAGATCATGGAGCAATCGAACCAGGTGGAGCAATTGCTCAGAAGGATAAATACACGTCTGGAAATGGCGACTGGAGCAAGATAGACAAGGGAGTCAGGACAGCATGACTGCCACGACACTGGCGGCTGCACGTTTTGCGTCATCTGCCGGCGTAGCCTCCCCGCTGACAAGTGCGACCGCGATCGCGCCGTCGACGAGAATGAGCAACTGCCGCGCGAGAGACCTGGCATCTTCTGCCCCGGCCTCCTGACAAAGCCGCTCGATAAAGGCTAGCAACCGTTCCTTATGCATGCGCGAGACCTTGAATATCTCGTTTTCCGGCGTCTTGATTTCACCTGCCGCATTTAGAAACGCGCAGCCGTAATAGTCCCCGCCAACAAACCACTCCCGCAACACATCGAACATACCCAGCAGTTGCTCGTCAGGCCTCGCGGCCGACTTCAGCGTGCCCTGCTCGAACCATGTCATCCAGCGTTCGTCGCGACGTCGGAGCGCCTCGGCAATCAATTGCTCTTTCGAGGAAAAATACAAATAGAAGCTTTTCCGCGCCGTGCCCGATTCGCGCACGATCGCATCGACGCCCGTGCCCTGGATACTCGATGCGTAGATCAATCGTTCCGCTGTCTCGAGCAGTCGCTCGCGTGCGGCAGATATAGGGGTAGTCACCATAGCCATTCAAAAAGGCGGATCGTAGCATCCGCCCTTACGTCTCATTTAAAGGAGACGCACGCACCCGCAGCGAGCGTACGTGCGCGCATGCAGACAAGCACAATTACAAGCCGAGTTCGCTCAGCCCCGGATGGTCATCAGGCCGGCGGCCAAGCGGCCAGTGAAACAGCCGGTCGGCTTCCTTGATGGGCATGTCGTTGATCGACGCATGGCGGTGCGCCATCAGCCCGTGCTCATCAAACTCCCAATTCTCGTTGCCATACGAGCGAAACCAATTCTGCGCGTCATCGTGCCATTCATACGCAAAGCGCACGGCAATGCGGTTTTCGGTAAATGCCCACAGTTCCTTGATCAACCGGTAATCCAGCTCACGGCGCCACTTGCGCGACAGCAGACTCACGATCTCGGCACGCGTATTAGTAAATTCGACGCGATTGCGCCAACGGCTGTCCTTCGTATAGGCGAGCGCTACGCGGTCAGGGTCACGCGTGTTCCAGCCGTCTTCGGCTCCGCGGACTTTTTGTTTCGCCGTTTCAAGCGTGAACGGCGGGAAAGGTGGGCGGGATTCTTGGTCCATCTCGAAGCTCCTGCGACAGCGTCGCTAAAAAGGGGTTAACTCGATCGTCATCACCGTCACCTGGCGCCACCAGCGACGAGCCTCATGCCCGACATCGCGCCGGGACACTCGAAACTTGGAAACTGAAACAGATGGTAGAACGATCATTCTACCCCGTCAAGCAGGACGCACAATCGAGACAACTGTGCCCTTTCGATGGCCGCGCAACGGCCGGCCCATTGCATGGACGGTCTTTGCTGACAGTGAATTCCAGAGGGGATTTGCTCGATCAAGGAGTAGATCGAAGGGGGCGCGCCGCCGAGCGGAAGCGCGCTTTACAGGAACGTGCGTAGCGCAGTCGACTCGTCGGCCAGTAACACCGGATCGAGAACCTTGGCCGCCTTCATGAGTCGACGGCAGGCCGCGACTTCGCGACCGCTATTCACTGCGGCAAGCGCTTCAAGCTTTCCATCGAGGCCGAGGGCCAATACACAGAACGCATTGCCCGTCTGGTCGCCGCGCACAATCTTTTGTTGCGCATCAGAAAACATGCCGAGCGTTTGTACATTGCAGTCGTATTGATCGGACCACAACCAGGGCACCTCAGCGTACTCGGCTTCGCCCCCAAGCATATTGGCGGCGGCAATCGCAGGTTGATTTTCGGCGACTTGCCACGATTCGATCCGCACATGCCGGCCAAGCACGGGATTTAAGTGACTCGTGACCTCGCCCGCTGCAAAGATCAAAGGATCGGATGTCCGGCAACCCGCATCGACCACCACGCCGTTGTCGACCTCGAGCCCGGCCTCTGCCGCCAATTCGACATTCGGCACGACTCCGATCCCGACCACCACGACATCGGCAACAATCTCTCCCTGCTGAGTTTCGATCACGGCAACGCCATCGGCACCCTGACGAATACGTTCAGCTCGCGTATCAAAGCGAATATCGACCCCTCGCGCCGTATGCAAGGCTTGCAGAAACGCACCGACTTCTACTGGCATCGAACGGAGCAGCAAGCCCGGCGCCGCTTCGAGCACCGTGACCGCGCACCCGCGCTGAACTGCCGCAGCGGCCACTTCGAGGCCGATAAAGCCGCCACCGAGGACCGCGACGCGTTTGCCCGGTTGAAGCGCACTACGCAGACCGCGTGCGTCGGCCATCGTCCTGACATAGTGCAATTGAACACCGTCGTCCAGTGGACCTGGATAACGCCGCACGCGGGAGCCTGTCGCGAGCAAGAGACGCGTGTAACCGAGATGGGTGCCATCCCGAAGCGCCACCGATTGCGCCACGCGATCGATCGATTCAACACGCGCATCGAGCCGCAAGGCGATGCGTTGCGTCGCGTACCACGCCTCATCACGAATAAACGCGCGTGCCTCGCCTTCGACACTGCTTAAAGCGTCTTTCGACAATACCGGCCGGTCGTAAGGAATCTCGGCCTCTTCGCCCACCAGACAGATCGATACCTCAGCATCGAGCGCTCTGAGCGATTCGGCTGCCCGTCGGGCCGCATGCCCTGCACCGATGATCAGACACGTTTCATTCGACATGAACTTCGACACTTCCCTCGTGAATCCGCACGGGATACGCGCGCACTGGCTCGGTAATCGGCGCACACCGGGGCGCACCCGTACGAATATCGACGAGGCCCTGATGCAGGGGACACTCGACACAGCCATCCTCGACATATCCATCCGACAAGCGCGCATGCCCGTGCGTGCACAAGTCGTGCAGCGCAAACAGCGCCTCACCGAGCCGGAATATCGCGATCGGCTTCTCCCCTGCCACCACGGCGCGCGGCTCGCCTTCCACGAATTCTTCCGGCGCACCGACCGCATGCCATACGTTTAACATTTCTTCCATGACGACTACCCTTCAATCTTAAATCGGTGTTGCGAGCAAGGTTTGCACGCGCGAGGTGTCATAAATAACGCGCTTGGTCTTGTAGCGCAGCCCTTCGTCCGTCCGCACGACCTGGTCGAAGTATTTACCGCACTGGTACACATTCGATTCGCCGTTACTGCGCGTCTGGATCACGACATAGTTGCTTTCTGTGCGAATCACGCCGTCCTCTTCGCTCACCACCGTCAACCCCGACGTCATGTGCCGGTACGAATGGTCCTCGTAGATATTCGCGTTGCGCAACGACACGACGCGATCGCGGAGCATCTTCCGGTTCGTGCAATAGATGATCCCGACCGGGAGGCCCATATCAGCGTTTTCCTTCGGCACGATCTCATAGAGACAGTCCTCCGTGAACAACTTCGGCCATTCTTCAAGGCGGTCGTTGTCGAGGTTGTTGATATACCGGTCTTGCAAGAGATGCAGCTCAAACCACAGTTTCATTTCGTCCACGATATTCACTCCGCCGGCACCTGACTAAGTCCTCGCGCGAAATCCGGATCGAAGCCGGCTTCCGGGTCCGCTTTCGCGTGCGCCACATGATTCGATTCATAGCCCATCAGCTTCTGGTAGCCGACCCAGAAACGCCGGATCAGGCTCTCGGTAATGACCGTGTCCTGCTGATCGGGGTTACCCCGCGACATTTCGATCACCGAGGTCGCGTCGGCATCGCGAATCGTGCCGCGTTGCACCAGCTCCGTTGCTTCAGTGTCTTCCATCGAGATATAGCCCGCCGGTCCGACAAGGTTCGACTGCTTGAGGCGCAGCTCGCGCATCTCCGGCGTATCGTCCGTATAGCCGAAGAAATGAAAAATCAGCTCAAAACTGTTCGGCCCCTTCGGCAGCAACTGGCGCGCCACCAACGTGTTGTGGATCTGCTGAATCACAAGCTGAGGGAAGATCGGCTGGATATGGTTGGTCGTATCCTCTTCGAACTCAGAGATCAGACCGAGAATCGAATCGTCCTCGAGCTTGAAACCCTCGTCAAACGAACGAATGTTCTGCTGCTTGTAGGCCTCCGACGTGTCTTCTCCGGTTTTCGTCACCGTGATGATGCTATGCAAACCGTGCGTGGCATCCGGGATCGAACGCGCCTTCATGCCGACCCGGAAGATGTTGAACGTCGTATGAAACAGGTGGAGCATGCTGGCGTGATACGGGTCTTTCACGTTCTCGAAGTAGAGCTTCCAGTTCGACTTGGAGAACTGACGCGTGCAGCCCAGGTATTCGATCGGCTTGTGGAAAATGCGGTCAATCCACGGACGCATTTCCGCACCGAGGTAGTCAGGCAGAGACTGAACCGTATCGCTGAACGTCGCAAACACGACGCCCCGATAACTGTCGACTCTCAATTGCCGCAGGCCATGGTTCTTCGGATCGAAGTCGGCCGGCATACCCGTCATGCCCTTTTGTCCGCGACGGAACGGCACGCCGAGCAGATTGCCGCTGTTGTCGAAACTCCATTGGTGATAGACACAGGTATGCGAAGTCGCATTGCCGCGCGATTTGCGGCAGACCGAAGCGCCACGATGGGCGCAGCGGTTAACCCATGCGGCCAGCGTCCCGTCTTCAATGCGCGTGACGACAACTGGCGTATCGCCGACAAACGTGCTCTTGTAGTCGCCAGGATTCGGGATTTCAGCTTCGAGCGCGACAAAATTCCAGGTCGGACCGCGATAGATGCGTTCCTGCTCCCGGTCGTAGACCGCCTGCGAGCTAAAAACCTTATAAGGGATACGCGAACCGTCTTCGTGCGGAAACCGCACATCGCTGTCGTCGCGCACTGCCTCGCGGGTCATAAATTCGACCGTGGCCATGGCTGCTCCTGAAAGTGGGGGGTTGCTCCAGTAGGCTCATGATTGGTGGCAGCAAAGATAACGTCTATCCAGTTGCGGCTAAAGCAAGTGGATTTGTCCGTTTTTGGCACCTTTCTTTATGCCTACAGCATCGATTGCCGCACACTGGCTTAGACTTCGACTCACTGGGCGCTCTACCCTCGAGCCCCTATTGAGCATTTGATTTTTTCGTCGTATTGTGGGCCGATATATCACCCATCTCGTCCCCCAGAAGGCCTTCCTCATCGAGGAGCGCGATGCGCAAGGGGCGGGCCGCGTGGCCGTCTTGCCTTCGCTGGAGCACCCCGCATGATTGCCTCCTCCACTTTTGCCCGCGCTTTGCGAGGCTGCAGATTGTTCGAATCCAACGATCTCGACGAGACTCGCGAACTGATTTCGCGCGTCATGCAGCCGCACGCGCTGATTCCAAAGGGGCGGGAGCGCGGTGTTTCCCACATGGATTTTGTCAAGTTCGGCGGCCTCGGACTCGGCACCATCGCATTCGGGGACGCCATGCACGTCGACGTCAAATCCGTCGACGATTACTACCTGATGATGTTCTGCATCAACGGCAGCGCTGAAGTGCGCACCCGCGGACACACCGTACGCGTCGATCGGGACAACGCCGTGCTTTGCGCGCCAGGCCAACCATTCGACGCGCAGCTTTCCGCCGATTGCGAGCAATTCGTACTTCGCATCGACCCGGTGGCATTTACATCGCATGCCGGCGCCGCCGCGCAATCCATGCTGCCGCGCGTGCCGGTGGGGAGCTTGCAGTTACGCGGCTGGCAACAGCAATTGCAACTTCTGGTCGGTTCAGACCAGATGCTCGCCTGCGCGCTGGAAAACAAATCGGTCGGATTGCAGTTTGAAGGCCTGCTGATGGAGTTGCTCGCAACCGGGCTGTCCGATCTGCAGCACGATGCGCGACCGGCAAACATCTCTCCGGGTTTCGTCAAACGCGCGGAAGAGTTCATTCACGCGAACTATGGCGGCCAGATACAGCTGGTGGATGTCGCGCTGGCAGTCGGGATCCCGGAACGCACCCTGCTTGACGGGTTTCAACGCTTCAAAGGCGTGAGTCCGATTCAGTACCTGCGTTCGGTGCGTCTTGAACATGCACGCGAGGCTTTGCACCGCAGCCCCGCCGGGGCACGCGTTGCTGATATTGCCCTAGGCTGTGGATTCGCCCATCTCGGGCGGTTTTCGATGGCTTATCGCGAGCGGTTTGGCGAGTCGCCGTCGGATACGTTGAGGAAGCGTTAGGTTTGCTTGTGCGTTCGAGTGCCACAATGGCGGTTCTGGGCACTCAATTGGACGAGGTCAGGCATGCTTTCCCCGACGGACGACTACCACGCGCTCTATGCGTCGTTCGAATGGCGCGTACCCGAGTTCTATAACATCGGCGTCGACGCGTGCGACAAATGGGCGGATGGCAGCGCGCGACCCGCCTTGATTTACGAAACCGAAAACGGCGATATCCTGCGTTTCAGTTTTGACGATCTCGAGACGCGCTCGGCGCAACTCTGCAATGCCTGGCGCGCTCAAGGGGTCGAGCGTGGCGACCGCGTGGCAATCTTCCTCGCGCAATCACCTGAAACCGCACTCGCCCATCTCGCGGCCTACAAACTCGGCGCGATTGCGGTGCCGCTCTTCGCTCTGTTTGGCGAAGACGCGTTGGCTTACCGCCTGAGTGACAGCGCAGCAAGCGTGCTCGTCACCGACAACGACGGTTATGCAAAGCTCCGGCCGATCCTCGATCAACTTCCCGCGCTCAAACACATCTACTGCATCGATCCCCCGACTCAAGCAGTCGGAGCCAATGTGCAATTGTTTTGGGACGCACTGGAACAGGCCGATAGCCACTTCGTGCCCGTGGAGACGCGTGCCAACGACCCTGCGGTAATCATCTACACCTCGGGCACTACAGGAAAAGCAAAGGGCGCCCTATTGCCCCATCGCGTGCTTCTCGGACATCTCCCGTGCGTCGAGATGTCTCACGACTTCTTGCCGCAACCGGGCGACCTGATGTGGACGCCGGCGGATTGGGCGTGGATTGGTGGCTTACTCGACGTGTTGCTTCC
>JAMFSK010000122.1 GCA_026225235.1 Burkholderiales bacterium | reverse complement strand
GGCGGATGGAGCATCACGTCGATTACTCGTGCAGAGCTGATGGTGGTTGTGCAATGCACTTATATTTGATGCATTTGAGCCATTGGATTTTGTCCGTGATTCGAATCCTTACAGCGAGCCACTCGCTCGCAAGCTCCATGCCAATTTAAACATGCAATTACTTTGCATTAATTTTGGTTTTGAAAGGAAAATTCCGGCCGCATCGCCATGAGCTGTATCGACCGTCTGGTAAGGGTTTGGCAGGGGTTTTACACAACGACCGGGGAGACCAAAGTCGATGATACGTCCAACAAAAATTTACGCTTTGGAAAGAAAGTGTTGTCTTAACAACAGCATTTCATAATATTTCCGTAATGTTTTCTGAAGGACTTGCGAAGACCGTTTTTTTACGCTTTACGAATGCCCGACAATGAAATGGAGCATTTTTGAAATGTCTTTAGAATCTGAACGCTTTTCGCACAAAGAAAATGCGTACCGCACCAGCCCGGCGCAAAAAGGTATTTTTAATACTGATTTAAAGACGGCAAACGGCCAATAAAAACGGCGACTCCAAGGGAGCCGCCGTCAGACGTCTGCACCGACGCGCCCGGGCTCTGGCGAGACCCGGACGCTCGTCGGCGGGTTACTTGAAGCGGTACGTCGCGCCGACCTGGAAGAAGCGGCCCACTTCCGAATACAGCGAAGCGTCGTAGCCGGTCAGGTTCGAGTAGTACTGCCACACCGGGTCAGCCGGCGGGTGACGATCGAACAGGTTGTTGATGCCCCCGTAGATCGTCCAGTTCTTGAAGCCGCGATAGGTGGCGAACAGGTTGAACTGGCTGTATGACGAGACCGACGTCGAGCTCGGCGTCAAACCGACCGCGTTCGTGTATGGACCCGTGTACTGCCAGGTCAGCGTGGTCGTCAGGTTCGCATAGGCCCAGCTGAAGTCCGTGTTGCCCTTCCAGCGCGGAAACGAGGCGCCGAACACTGTGTTGAGCGCGAGGTTGTTGCCCGCGTACTCGGTCACGCCACCCTGGCCGTCGTTGATCTTGAAGTGATACACATAGGCCCAGTCGCCTGACAACGTGAACGTACCGAATGCCGTGGGCAGCCCCTGACGGAAGGTGAACTCGAAGCCGTCGGTCGTCAGCGTACCCAGATTCGAGTACGAGGCGTTGATGTACTTGATCGTGCCGTCCGTGTTGCGCACCACTTGCGTCGGATCGTTCTGGTCGACGATGGCCTGCACGTCGCCCGAACCGATCACGCCATCGATGTTGATCTTGTAGTAATCGAAGCCGATATCGGTATGAGCGGCCGGCGACAGCTGGAAGCCCAGGTTGTAGTTCTTGGTGCGTTCCGGCGACAGGTTCGGATTGCCGCGCGTGAGTTCCGAACGGGTGGCGCTGACGTTGGCCGGATCCGGATCGTTAGGGTCGTCCACGAGCTGGGCCGAGGCCGTGGTCGATTGCGAGCTCTCCACCAGCGTCGGCGCGCGGAAGCCGCGGCTATACGACGCGTAGGCCGTCAAAGCCTGGATGGGCTGGTAGCGCAAGGCAAAGCGCGGCGAGAATGCACCGCCGAAATCGCTGTAGTGGTCATAGCGCCCCGACTGGCTGAACGTCAGCTTGGGGATCAGCGGCACGTCGATCTGATAGTAGATCGCCGCGACGTTGCGCTCGCCCTCCACCGACTGGAACGTGCCCGGTGCGACCAGACCCTGCGACTGCAGCGTGCCGAGACCGATATGCGTTGCTTCGTGGCGGAATTCCGAACCGATACCGAAGCCGACATCGCCGGCCGGCATCGAGAACAAGTTAGCCGTCGAGGCAGTCGCCGTCACCGTATCCAGCTTGGTGATATTGAGCTGCTGGTCGTTGACGTACAGACCGTCGAGACCGTTAGGCGTCGACGACGGATCGGAGAAGTTGAACACGCCGTTCTGGAGAATGTTCTCCAGCGACGAGACGAGCATGTCGTTCGTGTAGGTGACGGCCACCGTGCTTTGCGAGTGGCCAACATCCAACGCCCAATCCCAGTCGCCGAGCTTCGGCGTCGTGAACGACCCCTTGACCCCCGTCGACGCGCGCCAGAAGGTCGATGTGGTGTCGACACCGGTCGCCCGGTCGGCGAAGGTGTAGCGAATCGGCGTATCGACGCCGAACGGGTTGTACGGGTTCGACGCCGGCACCACGGCACCGACCGATGCGAACGAGGTCGTGGTCGGGTCGTAGCGGTTGGTCGTGCTACGCACGACGTCATAGCCTTGCAGCAAGTCGGTCGTATTGCGGCTCAGCCACAAGTCGGCATACGCCTGGATGCTCTCGTTGAGCTTGAGCGTACCGTGGACCTTGGCGTTCCAGCGCTCGCTCGCGGCTTGCGCAGAGACAGCGTTGGCATTGTTGAAGCCGCAAAACGAGCCCATGTTGGTGCTGTTGTACGGACACGGCGTCATCGCCACAGTCGAGCCGTCGGGCGCATACCAGTTGCTCTTCTGCGCGCTGATCGTCGGGCCCTTCACACCACCGTATTGCGAGAAGTCCTGGCTGGCAGTGAAGTCGCGGTCGCCCAGGGTAAAGCCGTTCTGCTTGTAGTAGCTGCCCGCCGCGGTGACGTTCCAGCCGTCGGCGTTCAGGTCGCCAATGCCGCCGAGGATACTGAAGCGCTCTTCAAAACCGCCCGGATGCTGGGGCTTGCCCAGGTTGGCATCCAGCTCCAGACCCTTGAAGTTGCGCTTGGTGATGATGTTGACCACCCCCGCGATCGCGTCCGAGCCGTACTGGGACACCGCACCCGTCTTCACGATCTCGACGCGGTCGATGATGTTCAGCGGCAGCGTGTTCAGGTCAAAGAAGCTGTCGGTACCGTTCACGGCCAGGGCGTAGTTCGCGACGCGTTGGCCATCGACGAGCACCAGCGTGTACTTCTCGCTCAGGCCGCGCAGCGCGATACCCGCGCCGCCGGGGGCAAACGAATTCGTGTTCGATTCGCCCCAGCTACTGGCCGAGTTCGCCGACACGCCGTGCAGGAAATCGGCGACGGTCGTGTAGCCCGCGTTCTCGATGTCCTTCGCGGTCACTGTCTGGACCTGGTTATAGCCCGTCTTGTCGGAACTCTTGATCAGCGAGCCGGTGACTTCGACGCGCGCCAGTTTTGTCGTGTCTTTGCCTTCCGCGGCAGGAGCGGCGGCAGGCGCGGTCGCCGAGCTGGCAGCGGCCGGGAGAGCGGGAGCGGTTTGCGCGAATGCGACGGGAATGAAGACGGTCGAGACCAGCAGCTCTGCTCCGACGATCTTCTTGATGGCTGACACCAAGACCTTCTGTTTCACTGTTTCCCCTTGTTGCTGGCGGGTTGCGCCCGTTAGATGCCGTCTCACGGAGGCACGGTTGGCCTGCGCGAGCAGCGGTGCGCCAGCGGGTGTAGCGAATCGCCCACACGCCGCGCTCGAGTTGTTTTCTTAAGACGCGGCTCGATGGTGTCGGCCACGCCTTCCTTACTGCAGCCCGACAATAAGCAAACAGCATGCCAACAATTTCCTATCGTTTCTTTCATTTAATATTTCTATCAGGCGTTTTGTAATAATTTCTCAAATGGCCTGAATCTCTTTATGAGTAAGCGATTCATCGAATTTAAGCGATCTGTTATAAACACGATTGCGCACTATCAAACAGTGAATCGTATGCATACCGATAGTTTTATGAATTCATATCGTAATTTTCAGGCAATGAAGACTGTAAGGACCGGGGCGCAGAACTCAGCGGATCGGGCCCTCCCCCCACGCATCTCGCAGGCAAAAAAAAACGGCACCCGAAGGTGCCGTTCCGAGACCTCCCGAGGTCCGCGCGAGGCGGACTCGGAAAGGGCTTGTGCTTACTTGAAGTGGTAGCTCGCGCCAATCTGAACGAAGCGGCCCACATTGTTGTAAAGCGACGTGTCGTAGCCGTTGTAGTCGGCGAAGCCTTGCCAAACCGGATCGAACGGGGGCGCACGATTGAAGATGTTGTCGATGCCGCCGTAGAGCGTCCAGTTTTTGAAGCCGTTATACGTCACGAACAGGTTGAACACGCTGTACGAAGCCACAGAACCCGATTCGCCCGGATAGGCGCCGGTCGCGTTGCCGATAGCTTGCGTGTACGGACCCGTGTACTGCCAGGTCATCGTGGCGAGCCACTTCGAGTATTGCCACGACAGGGTCGTGTTGCCCTTCCAACGCGGAATCGCAGCACCGAACGGCTCGTAGAACGCACCGTTGTTACCCGCGAAGTCGCTGGCGATACCGTTGTTCGGCATCTGGAAGTGCCATACCCAAGCGTAGTCGCCCGACAGCGTGAAGGTACCGATCGCGGTCGGCAGCGATTGGCTGAACGTGCCTTCGAAGCCGTCGGTGTTCAGGTACGCCACGTTGCCGTAGCTTTGGTTCACGTGGCTGATCGTACCGTCCGCATTACGCACGACGATCGACGGGTCATTCTCGTCGATCAGCGTTTGCACGCTCGCGCCTTGCGTGGCGATCACGTCGCTGATGTTGACGCGATACCAGTCGAAACCGATATTCGTCGTCGAAGTCGGCGACAGTTCGAACCCGATGTTGAAGTTCTTCGTGTGCTCAGGCTGCAGCGCCGGATTGCCGTTCGTGATTTCGGTCACGCCAACCTGACCACCCGGGTTGATCGGGCTGTACGGGTCGTTCGCTTCCTGTGCCGAGAAGCTCTTCGACTGCGAGTTTTCGATCAGGGTCGGAGCACGGAAGCCGCGGCTGTACGAAGCGTAGGCCGTCAACGCCTGGATCGGCTGATAGCGCAACGCGAAGTGCGGCGAGAACGCGCCACCGAAATCGCTGTAATGGTCATAACGACCCGACTGGTCGAACGTCAAGTTCTTGATGATCGGAATGTTGAATTCGTAGTAACCCGCGAACACATTGCGTTCACCATCGACCGTCTGCACCGACGCCGGGATGACGTCTGCCGTGATGCCGTTGATGTATTCCGACTCATGCAGGAACTGTGCACCGATACCGAAACCGACATCGCCTGCAGGCAGCTTGAACAGGTTCGGCGTCGATGCGGTCAGGTCGACCGTGTCGAGCTTGCTGATACCCTGGGTCGTCGCTTGCTGGAACAGGCCATCCAGACCATTCGGCGTCAGAGCCGGGTTCTCGAAGTTGTACGCACCGTTCTGCAGAATGTTGTTCAACGCCGGCACGCTCAGCACATTGCTGTAGGTGCTCGACACGACGTCTTGCGAGTGGCTGTACGACGCTTGCCAATCCCAGTCGCCGATCACCGGCGTGGTGAAGCTACCCTTCACGCCCGTCGATGCGCGAACGAAGTTCGACACCGTACGGATGCCTTCGGCTTCCGGGAAGTTGAAGGCGATGCCCGTGTCGACGCCCGTCGGGTTGTTCGATGCGCCCGCCGGAATGTAGCCGCCGTTCGCCAGCGTCGCGATGCCTTGCGTAGCCGGGTCGAAATACGTCGAGCTGCTGCTGAAGCCCGACGGCGAGATGTTGCTGCTCGTGTCGTTACGGCTCACCCACAAGTCAGCGAACGCTTGCACGTCGTCGTTGATCTTGAAGATGCCGTTGAGCTTCGCGCTCAGACGTTCGCTCGAAGGTTGAAGCGAATATGACGAAGCGTAGTTGTTCACGCAAGTCGTACCCGTACCGCCCGGCGACACGGCCGAGAACGGCACCGTGCGGCCACCGTTCGGGCATGGCGCGAGCGCCGTGTTGTTGCCGCCCGTTGGGAAGTAATAGCTTTGGGGTTGCTGCAACAACCCGCCCGGACGATTGCTGTAGTCGAGGTTTTCGGTGGAATCACGGTCAGCGGCCGTAAAGCCGTTGTCCTTGTAGTAGCTCAACGCGCCCGACACGTTGAAACGGTCGGCGTTGATGTCGCCAAAGCCGCCCGCTGCGCTGAACTTGGTCGTGCCGCCACCGCCGTCCGTCGCCAGGCCATAGCTTGCGTCGAGCGTGATGCCGTGCTGGTTTTTCTTCGTGATGATGTTGACCACGCCGCCGATTGCGTCCGAGCCGTATTGCGACACGGCACCCGTCTTGACGATTTCGATGCGGTCGATCACGTTGAGCGGCAACGTGTTCAAGTCAAAGAAGGTGTCCGTACCGTTCACTGCGAACGCATACGGTGTCACACGCTGGCCGTCGACCAGCACAAGGGTGTACTTCTCGCTCAGGCCGTGCAGCGCGATGCCCGAGGCACCCGGTGCGAAGCTGTCGTTCGAGCTTTGGTCGAAGCTGCTACCCGAGTTCGCGCTGATGCCGCGCAGGTAGTCAGCCACGGTGGTGTAGCCGCTGTCAGTGATGTCTTTCGCGGTGACCGTCTGGACCTGGTTATAGGCCGTCTTGTCAGAACTCCGGATCAGTGTGCCGGTGACTTCGACACGCTCGAGCTTCGTCGTTCCCGCCGAACTCGCGGGCGTTGCAGGTGCCGCTGCAGCAGCATCGCTGGCCGGCGTAACCGGGGCGGTCTGTGCGAACGCGACCGGCACGAACGCTGCGGACAGCAGCAACTCGGCCCCCACGATCTTTTTGATGGCGGATACCAACACCTTCTGTTTCACGTTTTCCCCTTGCTTCTTTGTGGGCTGTACCCAGTTGGTAAGTGCGGCGGGGCACCTGGTCGGCGCCTGCAGCAGTCCGTATGCGGGCGTGTGTGTATCGCACGCAACGACCTTATTTGTTGTGCTCCGGCACGGCCTCAGCCCGAACACTCTTTCTTACGGCGGGCGTCACTAAGCAATGGGTATGCCAATTTTTCTTTCGCTTTACTTACGGTTTTCGAGGCCCGGGTGCGTTCCTTACGGCTCCCTGACGACGCCTGATTCATGTCAAACCGTTACGAAAAGACACTTTTGATTACAGTGGCTAACACCGCGTGTAATAGGCCTTACATCCCGCGTAATCGTTTTCTGCAAGGGGAAGCAAAACGATCGGCACAAACGAGGGGAACTTGGGGGCGCGGCGCGGGTCATCGCCTGGCAGGTCGCTCGCACAGAGCGAGGAAGCGATTCGTAACTGTTAAGAACACATATCGAGGCCTTGCACGACATGCCTTGCGGAGTCGCCGGCGCGATGACGGGTGGCGTCGCGACGCGCTCAAAGTGCGAATCGAACGTGCGATGACAACTTGTGACGTTCTGTGCTCAAATCCGGCTCGCCCGAACTCAGGCAAAAAATCGCTTCATCACCGAAGGGTATTCGCAAGGATTCAAGAAAGGCGATGCATCGGCTCGCGTGGTAAGTGCCCGCTGCAGCAGGCTGAAACAGTATCGAGGGTCAGACTTACACGACGCCCTCCCTTGATGCCGACGAAGGCCGTCCGCATAACGTGTGGTCACCCCCGGATATTCCATCCTCAATAAATTTTAATTCCCTCGCATAACGCCCTTACTATTAATACACTCAGGCATTATCGAGACTAATTTCGATTGACGTGACCCGCTTATAAACGCGACTTGGCAAAGTTAATCGGAGGCTGAAACGCGTCGGACAGTGCACTATTTAATAAGCAAAGTTCGAAAAATGAAGGACGTAAAATACTCCTTTCGCAGCGCTTACACATCACACTGTCACACGCCTGCGAAATAATCCGAGGTAAGGATTTGGAGGGGGTGAACAGGGAACTATTCGATTGTTCACGGATAACATTTTGGTGCAACAAAAGCACCAACGTGGTGATTGTTGCAACGCAAAGACAAGGTTTGGTGCAAGTTCCGGAAAATATTAAAAAATTCCTAGAACAGTGGCCTTCCTCTAGTTTTTGAAGGCAAACCGTAACCTGAAACATGACCAATTCAGGGCGGCCGACGCACCAGCACCGCTCAGAACTTCCTGCAAAAATCCTTATCGATCAAGGCATTCAGCCGTTTGAACTGAATGCCTTCGCCGCGCTTTCAATTCCACTTCAGCAATACCACTTTCTAATTAATGTATTTTATATGCCGCTTTTATGGCGCGGCGACCCGATTTACAGCAAGCTTTTCGTGTGTTAAGTAACTGTCCGCGCACTAGAACGATACATTCCGCACTATTTCGCGATGGGCCAAGCACCGTAACGGAGAGCAAAAAACTTCGGGCGGATGAGCACCCCATGAAAAATCGGGCCTTGCGTCGACCCCACAAGTTGGCATAGGGTTTGCTTACTGTAGTTCGTTTTTCTGGGTGACTGCTCAAAAGGTAGTCTTTCCATATTTCTGTCTATTTGTAGCGTTACAACTGGAGTCCGCAGTGCTGAACACCATCATCAATCAATCGATCCAGTCGATGGGCCTGATCCCCTTGCTGGCTTTCATCTTTTTGCTGGGCATCGCGATCATCATCGAACGCCTGGTATTTTTCCGCAGCGCCGTGCGCGCTGGCGATACGCTTGAACACGATTTGAAGTTGCTCAACGCCTCGGACCTCGATCAGGCCAGCAAAGTCGTTGATCACTATAAGTCGACGGTTCAGTCGGAGCTCGTCAAGACGGCTATCTCGGTTCGCGGCAAGGAAGAAGCCGTGGTCGAACGCGAGATCGAAGAAACCATCATGTTCCAGATGCCGCGCCTCGACCGTAACCTGTGGGTGCTCGACACTGCAGTGACGCTCGGCCCGCTGCTGGGACTGCTCGGCACCATCATCGGGATGGTCGAGTCGTTCAATGTGCTTGGCGCAAGCGGCACGTCCAACCCGAATGGCGTCACCGGCGGTATCGGACATGCACTGACCGCAACGGCTTGCGGCCTGACCATCGCCATCATCTGCGTGATCTTTCTGAATTACTTCAACAAGCGCATCCGCATGACGGTCAATCAGTTCGACCTGATCAAGTCGCTGCTCGTGTCGCGATTCGCTGCCTGACGCCTCGCGTCATTTGAAGGAGAAAGACCATGCGAAATCATCGCAGCCATTATCTGGGCAACGAGGAGAAGGCACGGATCGAGATCATCCCGATGATCGACATCATGATGTTCCTGCTCGTGTTCTTTATGCTCGCCACCCTCAAGATGATCCAGGGCGCGGGCATCAAGCTGGACTTGCCCCAGTCCAGTACCGCGGAACAACTGCAAAAGACCATCAAGGTCTCGATCGGCGTCACCAAGGACAACCTGCTGTACATGGACGCCAAACAAGTCAGCGAAGCTGATCTGTCGACCGCCCTGAAAGGTCTGGTCGGCGCCAACGACAAGGTCGATGTAGCGATTGCCGGTGATGAAGGCACCAGCTACAAGAACATCGTCAAGGTGATGGACCTGGTTCGCCAGGCCGGCATCAGCTCCGTCGCACTCGTAACGAATCCGACGACATGAGCAGCCCGGCCCTCGACATGAAAGATCCGCAACAGCGTCTGCAAGGGGCCCTCTGGGCTTCGCACCATCCGGTGAAGCAGGGCCGGATGTCGATGAAGATCGCCATTGGCGCTGCACTGCTGGTCGAACTTCTCCTCGTCGTCGGCCTCTCGCGCATGAGCTTCCACACCGAGCCGCCCCCGGCCCGGAAGGAGATGCGCGTGGAGATTCCGCCGCCGCCTCCCCCGCCCGTCAAGAAGATCGAGCCGCCGGCACCGCCCAAGCCGATCGACACGACGCCGCCCAAGCCGAAGCCACCGACGGACAAGCCGCCTCCTGCCAAGCCGGCGGCGGCCCCGAAGGAAGCTGTGATTCCGGCAGCCGCCAATCCGTCGGCCGATGCGCCGGCGATCGCGACGGCTCCTTCGACGGCAACCGGCCCGGCTACCGCCGCGACGGGCGCACCGCCCGCACCGGCCCCGCTGCATGGCGTGGTCGACGGACGTGGCCACTGCACCCCGGTGCAGCCGGCGATTCCGCGCAAGGCGTTGACGGACGGCATCTCGGCAGACGTGATCGCGCACTTGTCGATCAATCCTGACGGCAGCGTCGGTGATGTGAAGATCGTGCGTGTGACCCCGCCGACCTCGGTGTTCAATGAAGCCGTGATCGCGGCAGGCAAGGCCTACAAGTGCGAAGCGAACGCGGAGCCGTACGTCGGCGAAGTGGACTTTTCGTTCAAGACGGCCCCGAGCAGCGACGACGACCAGTAAGCATTCTGGCAAGTCCGCTCCCTGCCCCGTTCGCGGGGCAGGTGCTGAAACTGACGCCGGCGTTGCCGCATGACGTGCTGGACGATGGCCCTGGATGACGCTTTGGCGTGATTCAGGGCCATCGTGTTCGCTGCTGCGCGCGCTCCATGACCCATCCGGCACGGGTGGCGGCTAAACGCTGCCTTCGCGCCAAACCGAACGGCTTGGCAGCTACCCGCTGACAAGCGTTTTCACGCATTCGAATCATGAAACTCGTGAAGTTGCAGTTCCCGCGTATCGCTCGGGCGACGCGGCCGCACCCGGCTGAGGCTCATGCCCAGGCCGATACTGTGCGCGCCCCTCAACGCCCCCGGCGCTGGCTCGTGCCGGCGCTCGCGGCCATGTTCGCCGCCCTGGGCGGGCTCAGCGCCCTGCCCGCCCTCGCCAAGTCGGCGATCGCTCAATACGACGAACCCAAGTACCCGCCCAACTTCACGCACTTCGACTATGCGGACGTCAATGCGCCTCGCAGCGGCGTGTTGAATTTTCAGAACTACAACGAAGCGCAGAGCTACGACTCGCTCAATCCCTTCCTTGTGCGCGGCTCCCCGGCGCCGGACATCCAGAACCTGATGTTCGACACGCTCATGCAGCGCAGCTGGGATGAGCAGGCGTCGGAATACGCCCTGATCGCCGACGACGTCGAAGTGGCGCCCGACCTCAGCTCGGCCACTTTCCACATCAATCCGGCGGCGCGCTTCTCGAACGGCGACCCCATCACTGCGGCCGACGTCAAGTATTCGTTCGATACGCTAACCAGCCCGCAGGCCTCGCCGCTCTTCAACACCCAGTTTGCGGTGATCAAACGCGCAGTCGTCGTCGATCGTTCAACGGTGCGCTTCGAGTTCCGCAATGCCGAACGCGATGCGCCGCTGATCGCCGGCGACCTGCCGATTTTCTCGCCAAAGTGGGGCATGCGTGCCGATGGCACGCGGCCGCCGTTCGACCAGATCGCCATCGAGCCGCCGATCGCGAGCGGCGCCTACTTGCTCGATCAACGCAAGAACGACCACACGGTCTCGTATCGCCGCAATCCGAACTACTGGGCCGCCAACCTGCCCTCGCATCGCGGCATGTTCAACTTTGAACGGATCGTGTTCAAGTTGTATCTCGATCAGTACACCATGCTCGAGTCGTTCAAGGCCGGCGACACGGATGTGCGCGTCGAATACAGCTCGACCCAGTGGGCTCGCAAATACGTCGGCAAGAACTTCAAGAATGGCCTGCTCAAGCGCGGCGAGTTCCCCGACAACGGCGCCCAGATGCAGGGCTTCCTGTACAACCTGCGGCGGCCGCAGTTCCAGGACATCCGCGTGCGCCAGGCCCTCGCGATGGCATTCGACTACGACTGGATGAACCGGATGATGTTCTACGGCCAGTACGTGCGGCTCGAGAGCTACTTCCAGGACAGCCCGTTCTCCGCCACCGGCATGCCAAGTCAGCAAGAACTCGCCCTGCTGGAGCCCTATCGCTCGAGCCTGCCTGCCAGCGTGTTTGGCCCGATGATCAAGCAGGCCGACACGATTGAGCCCCATACGCTGCGAGACAACCTGCGCATCGCTCGCGACCTGATGGCACAGGCCGGCTGGACCTATCGCGACGGCGCCTTGCGTAACGCCGCGGGGACGCCCTTCTCGTTCGAAATCCTCGACGACGAACCGGGCATGGATCGCGTGATCATGCCGTTCATCCGCAATCTGCAAATCCTCGGCGTGCAGGCGAACATGCGTGAAATCGACAGCGCGCTTTATCAGAAGCGTCTCGACAATTTCCAGTTCGACATGACGACGTACATCTACGCGAATGCCTCGATCCCCGGGATCGAACTGCAGCATCGCTTCGGTAGCGCCGCGGCCAAGCAGACCGGTTCGGAAAACTACGTGGGCGTGCAATCCAAGGTCGTCGATTCGCTGATCCAGAAGGTTCTGGGCGCCGACACGCTCGCCGAGCTCGAGACTGCCGCGCACGCGCTCGATCGCGTGCTGATCAACGAGTTTTACGTGATTCCGCAGTACCACGAGCCGAATTCACGCATCGCCTACAAGAACACGATCGGCTTTCCGAGCGTGATCCCGAGCGCCGCGTACCAGGCAGAGGACTGGATCATTCAGTATTGGTATGGCAAGCCGCAGGACATCACGTCTGCGTCGGCTCACTGAGGCACCCCATGTTTGCGTATATTTTCAGACGACTTCTCCTGATGATCCCGACGCTGATCGGCGTTGTCACCCTGACCTTCGCGGTCACGCAGTTCGTGCCGGGCGGACCGGTCGAACAGATGATGACCCAGCTCAAGCACGGCAGCACACGCGGTGGCGAAGGCGGCACCTCGGGCGGTGGCGGCTACCATGCGAGCCAGGGTCTCGACCCGAAGCAGGTGGAGGAAATCAAGAAGCAATTCGGCTTCGACAAACCGCCGCTCACGCGCTACGTAATGATGTTGAAGGACTACGCGACCTTCAACCTCGGCAACTCGTATTACCAGCACGCTTCCGTCTGGTCAGTGATCGTCTCCAAGTTGCCCGTGTCGATCACTCTCGGCTTGTGGACGCTCGTGCTGACCTACGTTATCTCGGTACCCCTGGGCATCGCCAAGGCCGTGCGGGCCGGGTCTCGCTTCGACACCGTCACCAGCGTGCTCGTACTCGCCGGCTATGCGATCCCGGGCTTCGTGCTCGGCGTGCTGCTGCTCATGTTGTTCGGCGGCGGTACATTCTGGCAGGTGTTCCCGATGCGCGGCCTAACCTCGGACAACTTCGACGATCTCACGGTCATCGGCAAGGTGCTCGACTACCTCTGGCACATCGTGTTGCCGGTGACGGCCTCGGTGGTCGGCAATTTCGCGATTATCACAATCCTGACCAAGAACACCTTCCTCGAGGAAATCGGCCGTCAATATGTGCTGACCGCGCGTGCGAAGGGCGCGCCCGAACGGGACGTGCTCTGGAAGCATGTGTTCCGCAACGCGACGATCCCCTTGCTGACTGGCCTGCCCACGGCCTTTATCGGTGCCTTCCTGAACGGCAGCCTGCTGATCGAAACGCTCTTCTCGCTCGACGGGATGGGGCTGCTCTCTTATGACTCGGTGATTCGCCGCGACTATCCCGTCGTGCTCGGTTCGCTTTATCTGTTCACCCTGATTGGTCTCGTGACCAAACTCATTGCTGACGTCTGCTATGTCCTCGTCGACCCCCGCATCCAATTCAACAGCCTGGACCGCTAGTCCGGCGGCCGGTGGTACTCCTGCCGCTTCGGTGTCTCCGGGGCGGCGGATCTGGCAACGCTTCAAGCAGCAGCGGCTCGGCTACTGGAGCATGGTGATCTTCGTCACGCTGTTCGTGGTGAGCCTGTTCGCGGAAGTCCTCGCGAACGACCGGCCGCTGATCGTGCGCTACCAGGACCACTATTACTTTCCGATCTTCAACAATTATTCGGAACTGACCTTCGGCGGCGACTTCCCCGCGAAGACAAACTACCTCGACCCGTACATCCGTTCACGGATCGAGTCGGGTAGTAACTTCGCGATCTATCCGCCGAACCACTATCGCTACGACACGGTCGACTACTTCGCGGCCAAGCCCTACCCTGCTCCGCCGACGGCGAGCAACTGGCTCGGCACCGACCAGTTCGGCCGCGACGTGCTCTCGCGCATGCTCTACGGCTTCCGGCTGTCGGTGCTGATGGCGCTCGCGCTGACGGTCGTAGGGGTCGTGTTCGGCACGCTCATTGGGGCCGTACAGGGCTTCTATGGCGGCCGCACTGACTTGCTTGGCCAGCGGCTGATCGAGGTCTGGAGTTCGATGCCGGATCTTTACCTGCTGATCATCTTCGCCTCGATCTTCGAACCCTCGCTCACGCTGCTGTTCATCCTGCTGTCGATGTTCGGCTGGCTGACCGTGTCGGACTATGTGCGTGCCGAATTCCTGCGCAACCGCTCGCTCGACTATGTCAAGGCCGCCCGCACGATGGGCCTGAGCAACTGGCAGATCATCTGGCGCCATGTGCTGCCCAACAGTCTGACGCCCGTCATCACGCTGTTGCCGTTTCGCATGAGCGCGTCGATCCTGTCGCTGACCAGCCTCGACTTCCTTGGCCTCGGTGTGCCGCCCCCCACGCCGAGCCTCGGTGAGTTGCTGCAGGAAGGCAAGAACAACCTCGATGCATGGTGGATCTCGATCTCGGCCTTCTCGGTCCTGGTGATCACCATGCTGCTGCTGACCTTCATGGGCGATGCCCTGCGCAATGCGCTCGATATGCGCGCACGCGGTTCGGCGACGGAATCCAAGTCATGAGCACGATACCCACCCTCCCCGCCAGCGGCGCCAACGAACGCCCCTTGCTCGAGCTCGAACACTTCTCGGTACGCTTCGGCGACAAGGTCGCCGTCCACGATCTGAGCCTCTCGATCGCTCGCGGCGAACGCGTTGCGCTGGTCGGCGAATCCGGTTCGGGCAAGAGCGTGACCGCCCTCTCGATCCTGCGTCTGGTGCAGGGCGCGACTCTCGACGGCAAGATCCTGCTCGACGGCGACGACCTGCTCAAGAAGACTGAACAGGAAATGCGCGGTCTGCGCGGCGGTCATATGGCGATGGTGTTCCAGGAGCCGATGACGGCCCTGAACCCGCTCTTTACGATCGGCAAGCAGATCGCCGAGAGCCTGCTGTTGCACGAAGGCCTGCGGCCCAACGCGGCGCGCGCGCGCGGCATCGAATTGCTGCGCCGGACCGGCATTCCCGAGCCCGAGCGTCGCATCGACAGCTTCCCGCACCAGCTCTCCGGCGGTCAACGTCAGCGCGCGATGATCGCGATGGCGCTCGCCTGCCGCCCTCGCCTGCTGCTCGCCGACGAGCCGACCACGGCACTCGACGTCACCGTGCGCCAGCAGATCGTCGATCTGCTGATCGGCCTGCAGGAACAGGAAGCCGCCGAACGCGGCATGGCCGTGTTGCTGATCACGCACGACCTGAACCTCGTGCGCCGTTTCGCGCAACGCGTCGCCGTGATGGAAAAGGGCGTGCTGGTCGAGACGAACACCACTGAGGCGCTGTTCAACTCGCCCCAGCATGCTTACACCAAACGCCTGCTCGACAGCGAGCCCAAGCGTTACGTCGACCCGGTTCCGCCGCATTCGCGCCGGCTGCTCGAGATCGACAAGCTCTCGGTCGACTATCGCGTCTCGGCCAAGGGCCTGCGCTCGCTGTTTCATAGCGACAAGTTCCGTGCGCTCGAAGACGTCAGCCTGACCCTGCGTCGCGGCGAAACGCTTGGCGTCGTTGGCGAGTCGGGCTCGGGCAAGTCAACGCTCGCCTCTGTCGTGCTGGGCCTGCAGCGTGCGGCCGAAGGGACCGTCCACATCGACGGTCAGCCGATGTCCTCCCTGCGCGGGTCGGTCTCGCGCAAGGCGCTCTATTCGCAGATGCAGGTCGTGTTTCAGGATCCGTTCGGCTCGCTGTCGCCGCGCATGACCATCGAGCAGATCGTCGGCGAAGGTCTGGTGGTACACCGGCCCGACATGACGGCCGCCGAGCGTCGGCAACGCATTGCCTCTCTGCTCGAAGAAGTCGGCATGCCGGTCGATGCCATGGCGCGTTACGCCCACGAGTTCTCGGGCGGACAACGTCAGCGTATCGCGATTGCGCGTGCGCTCGCCGTCGAACCTGAGTTCATGGTGCTCGACGAACCGACCAGTGCGCTCGACGTGTCGATCCAGCAGCAGGTCCTGACGCTGCTGACCAAGCTGCAGAAGAAGTACAACCTGAGCTATCTGTTCATCACTCACGATCTCGCAGTGATGCGCGCAATGGCACACCGGATCATCGTGATGAAGTCGGGCCGTATCGTCGAAGCCGGCGATGCGCTCGATATCCTCAACCATCCGACACAACCTTACACACAGGCGCTGCTCGCGGCTTCGCTGATGAAACCCGTGGGTGAATTGCCGGAGCCTGTAGCGGAGACTGCATGATCGACACGCGCTGGGCAGACGCAGGACGCACCTTACGCAGCGACGCTGACTTCTGGTCGCTGCGAATCGTCGACGAGCGGATCGAGGAACACGAGGTCCGCAACGATATCGCCCAGCCGTTGCAGACGCAACGCGACCGTGGCGCCATGCTGATCGCCTACGCCGGCGCGGGTGCCGGCTATGCCGCCACGAGCGACTTGTCGCCGGCCGGCCTGCAGGCGGCGCTCGACCTCGCGGTGGATCGCGCACGCGCAAGCGCCGCCGTCTCGCTGATCGATCATCGAAACATCGCCCGACCCTCGCAAAGCGGCGAGTATCGTTCGCCCGACTACGACACCGTGCTGCCCGGGCGCGGCGCATGGCTCGAACTGCTAGCGCACGAATGCGCGCAAGCAGGCGGGGACAGCCGCATCGTCGAACGTATCGCGAGTGCGCAGATCACGCTGACTGACCAGGTCTACCTGACAAGCGATGGCGTGCGTATTGACCAGCGCTTCCGTTTTGTGATGCCGAGCCTCGGTGTCACCGCGCATGCCAATGGCGACACCCAGCACCGCTCGCTCGCGGGCCATGGTTCGACCTGCCTGCAAGGCGGTCTCGGTGTACTCGACCAGGTCGGTTTTGACGGCAGTGGTCGACGCGCCGCTGACGAAGTCCTGCAACTGCTGGGCGCGCCGAACTGTCCGAGCGGCAAGCGCGACCTGTTGCTGATGCCTGACCAGATGATGCTGCAGATCCACGAGTCGATCGGCCATCCGCTCGAACTCGACCGTATCCTCGGTGACGAACGCAATTTTGCGGGCTCGAGCTTCGTGAAGCCCGAGATGTTCGGCCACTATCAATACGGCTCCGAACTCCTCAATGTGACGTTCGACCCCGACTTGCCCGAAGAAGCCGCGGCTTACGGCTTCGACGACGACGGCACGGCAACCGACAAGCAATACCTGATTCGCGCCGGCGTGCTCGAACGACCGCTCGGTGTTGCGCTTTCCCAGCAACGTGCCCGCATGCCGGGCGTCGCGAATTCGCGCGCGAGTAGCTGGAACCGGGCGCCGATCGATCGCATGGCGAACATCAATATCGAACCGGGCACCCTCTCGCTCGACGAGATGATCGGCCAGATCGAGCACGGCGTCCTGATGCGGACCAATGTGTCGTGGTCGATCGACGACCATCGCAACAAATTCCAGTTCGGCTGCGAATTCGGTCAATTGATCGAGAACGGCAAGCTGACCCAGATCGTCAAGCGGCCGAACTACCGCGGCATCTCCGCAAGTTTCTGGCGCAGCCTCTCGGCCGTCGGCAACGCCGCGACCCGTGAAGTGCTGGGCACACCGTTCTGCGGCAAGGGTGAGCCGGCCCAGACCATCCGGGTCGGGCACGCCTCGCCGGCCTGCGTGTTCAGCGATGTCGACGTCTTCGGGGGCGAACAATGAAGATCGAAACCAACGTCGCTGGCAATGGCGTCACGCCTTTCGACTGGCACCCGCACTTCCTTTCGCTGGTCGATGAGATCGAGAACCTGCGCGGCGCAGACGAAACGACGCTGTGTTCCCTCGCCGCCGAGCAGTCCGACTTCATCCGTTTCAACCTGGGCAAGGTCCGTCAGATCGGCTCCGTCGCGCAGGGCCGTTTCACGCTGCGCCTGATTGCAGGCGCACGCCACGCGTATTCGACCTTCACGCTGAGCGGCGATCGCATCGCCGACCTGCATGACGTCAACGAGACGCTCGCGACACTGCGCGCCAGTCTGAACGACTCGCACGACGATCCGCACCTGTTGTTCGACACGACCACCTGGGCGCAGTCGACCCGTCGCCATGGTCAGTTGCCGAACCCGGCCGCGCTGGTGGCCACTGTCGTTGAATGCGCGAAGGGACTCGATTTTGTGGGCTTCTACGCGGGCGGCACGATCGTGCGTGGCTTTGCCTCGTCGACCGGTAGCCGCGGCTGGTACCAGGTGGCCAACTTCAATTTCAGCTGGTCGATTTACGATGTGAGCGGCCGGGCGATCAAGACCGTCTATGCGGGCGATCACTGGGACGATGCCGTCTTCGCCGACAAAGTCGCCCAGGCCGCCACGCGCATGCCGGTGCTTGCGCGCACACCCAAGGCGCTGAAACCGGGCAGCTACCGTGCCTACATTGCGCCCCGCGCGCTCGACGAACTGATCGGCACGCTCGCCTGGACCGGCGCCTTCTCGGCGCGCCAGCAAGCCACCGGCAGCAGCACGCTCTACAAGCTGCATACGGGTGAGCGTACACTCGATGCGCGTATTGGCCTCGCCGAAGATCTCTCCCTTGGCGTGGCACCGGCTTTCAACGAAGATGGCTATCTGCGTCGCAACGTGTCGCTGATCGATGCGGGCCGTAGTGTCGAGCGACTGACGGGTGCGCGTAGCGCGCGCGAATACGGGCTGCAGACCAATGGCGCGACGGCCGGCGAACGACCGACTTCGCTTGCGATGCGAGGCGGCGAACTGGCCGACGCCGACGCGCTCCAGGCCATCGGCACGGGCCTGTACATTGGCAACCTTTGGTACGTCAATGTGTCTGATCCGATGAACGCGCGGCTGACGGGCATGACGCGCTTTGCCACATTCTGGGTCGAAGACGGTCAGATCGTCGCGCCCGTCGAGGCGATGCGTTTTGACGACACGATGTACCGGATCCTCGGTGACTCGCTCGAACACTTGAGCGCGGCGCCCGAACTGATCCTTAACGATGCCTCGTACGTCGAACGCGGAACCGGCGGCAATCTTCTGCCCGGTCTGCTGTTGAAGGGCTTCGAATTGACGCTGTAGTCGAGCGAACAAAAGAGCGAACGCAGCGAGTCGGACAAAGACAACAACAAAGCAACCGAGAAAAACTTGCCTTCTTTCTTTATCGACAGGCCCGTGTTCGCATGGGTCATCGCCGTGGTGATCATGATCGCCGGGGCGCTCGCCCTGCCCGAGCTGCCGGTAACCCAGTTCCCGCGGCTCGCGCCGCCGCGCGTTGAAATCGACACGACCTACCCGGGCGCCACGGCCGAAACCGTCGATGCCAACGTCGCCAGCATCATCGAGGAGGCGCTCGACGGCGCCGATGGCCTGCTCTACTACGAGAGCACCAGCGATGGTCTCGGCGATGTCTCGATCAGCGCGACCTTCGAGCCGGGAACCAATCCGGACCTCGCCGTCGTCGACGTGCAGAACCGCATGAAGCAGGTCGAGCCCCGCTTGCCACAACAGGTGATCCAGCAGGGCATCTCAGTGTCGAAGTCATCAGGTTCGTTCCTGATGGTGGTCGCCCTGACCTCGACCGATGGTCAGCGCGACTCGAGCGAACTCGGCAACTACATGAGCCGCTATGTGCTGCGCGAAATCAAGCGCGCGCCGGGCGTCGGCTCCGCTCAGCTGTGGGACTCGGACCGCGCCATGCGGATCTGGATCGACCCCGTCAAGCTGCGCGAATATGGTATCTCCGCTGATGACGTGATGACCGCGATCGGCGCCCAGAATGTGGCGGTCGCCGCCGGCACGATCGGCGACGCGCCGTTCGTCGCGGGTCAGCAGCTCGCCGCGAGCATCGTCGTCAAAGGCCAGCTCAACAAACCCGAGGAGTTCGGCAAGATCGTCCTTAAGGCGCTCGCGAACGGCGCGATCGTCCATCTGAGCGATGTCGCCAAAGTCGAGCTCGGCGAAGACAACTACACCTTCTATTCAAGACTCAACGGCAAGCCCGCGGCAACCGTCGGTGTCGAGCTGGCGCCGGACGGCAATGCGCTGGCAACCTCGAAGGCGATTCACGAGCGGCTCGCGGAGCTCTCGAAATCGCTGCCGCCAGGTGTCTCGGTCAACGTGCCGTTCGATGCCTCGACGTATGTCCATGTGGCGATCCGTGAAGTGGTCATCACGCTGATCGAGGCGATCCTGCTCGTCTTCGTTGTGATGCGGCTGTTCTTGCGCGACTGGCGCTATACCCTGATCCCGACGATCGCGATTCCGGTCACGTTGATGGGCTCGTGCGCCGTGCTCGCCGCGCTGGGCTATTCGATCAATACCTTTACGATGTTCGGCATGGTGTTGTCGATCGGGATCCTGGTCGACGATGCGATCGTGGTGGTCGAGAACGTCGAGCGGATCATGCACGAGCAGGCCTTGCCACCGCGTGAAGCGACACGCCAGGCGATGAAGCAGATCGTCGGTGCGCTGATCGGCGTGACGGTCGTGCTGACCGCGGTGTTCGTGCCGCTCGCCTGCATGCGAGGCGGGGTCGGTGGCGTCTATCGCCAGTTCTCGGCGGCGATGATCGCGTCGATGATCATCTCCTCCCTGATGGCCCTGTCGTTGACGCCGGCCCTGTGTGCGACGCTGCTCAAGCCGCTGCCCGCGCGCCAGTCGATGGATGGCAGTCGGCACACGATCGCCGAAACCGGACTGCTCTCCGGTTTCCACCGCCTGTTTGAGCGAGTGGCGCTGCGCTACCGGGGCGCCGTGCAAGGCATCCTGAACCATTCGGGTCCGGCGCTCACGGTGTACGCGGCGCTGGTCATCGCCAGCGTCTTCCTCTACCTGAACCTGCCTGAAGGTTTCCTGCCGACGGAAGACCAGGGCAGTGTCCAGGTCGTCGTGCAGATGCCGCCGGGCGCGACCCAGGCCCGCACGCAGGCCGTCCTCGAACGCGCCGAGCAGATCATCCACCGTGAACCGTCCGTCTCGAATGTGACGAGCATGGTCGGCTACAGCGACTATGGCAGCGGCCAGAACACAGGCCAGGCCTACGTTGAACTCAAGCCCTGGGATCAGCGCGACATCGGTGCACAGACGCTCAGTGACCGGCTCAACGAATCGTTCGACAAGATCGGCGAAGGCGAAGTGTCGGCCTACCTGCCGCCGTCGGTACCGGGCCTGGGTCACTCGGACGGTTTTGTGTTCCGCCTCGAAGACCGCGGTGGCATCGGTCTCGACGCCATGGTCACCGCGCGCGAGAAGCTATTCGACATCGCCCGCAAGGACTCGATGCTCACGGCGATCCATACCGAAACGCTGCCCGACGCACCGCGCATCGTGCTCGACGTCGATCGCGACAAAGCCTATGCGATGGGCGTGAGTTTCGCCTCGATTCAGTCTGCGCTCGGCGCCGCATTCGGCACTTTCTATCTCGACGACTACCCCTCGGGTGGACGCATGCAGCGCGTGCTGGTCTCGGGTCTTGCCGAGGCCCGCATGAGCCAGTACGACCTGATGGACCTCACGGTGCGCAATGCGACCGGCACGATGGTGCCCTTCTCTTCGTTCAGCACCGCAAAGTGGACCATGGGCCCGATCTCGCTGTCGCGCTACAACGGCTATCCCTCGCTCGACGTGACCGGACGCCCGGCAGACGGCGTAAGCTCGGGCCAGGCCATGGCCGAACTCGAACGGCTCGCGCATATCGTCTTGCCAGTCGGCGTGACCTACGAGTGGACCGGGCAGGCTCGCGAGGCCACCGAGGCTTCGGCCCAGGTGCCGCTGTTGATCGGCTTGTCGCTGCTCGCCGTGTTCCTGTCGTTGGCGGCCCTCTACGAGAGCTGGTCGGTACCGCTGTCGGTGCTGATGATCGTGCCGCTCGGTGTGATCGGCGCGGTCGGTGCGATGCTGCTGCGCGGGATGCCAAACGACATCTACTTCAAGGTCGGGCTGGTCACGGTGTTCGGACTCGCGAGTAAGAACGCGATCCTGATCGTTCAGTTTGCACGTGAATTGCGGCAGCGCAATACGCCACTGCTTCAGGCCATTTCCGAGGCAGCCGCCTTGCGCTTCCGGCCCATTGTCATGACATCGATGGCCTTCCTGCTAGGCGTGCTGCCGCTCGTCCTGGCGACCGGAGCCGGGGCGCAGAGTCGACACTCGATCGGCACTGGCGTGTTCGGCGGCGTGATCGCCGCGACGCTCCTCGGACTGCTGTTTGCGCCGTTGTCGTATTTCGTCGTCTCGAGCCCTCTGCGAGCATTGGGACTACGACGTCGCGGCGCTCAGGCCGGCGGTGCTGCCCACAGCGCGCGCAGCCCGCTCGGCGGCAGCCCCGATGCTCCGCCCCATGACCAGGAGCCATATCGCTAGTGAGCCCTCGCCTCGGGAGCTGCGCTGCGCCCTACAAGTGAAAGGGGTATTGTGTGCAATCGAGTGCGGCCGGCGGGCTCTTGAGCCTGCTGCGACGCACTCGAGCGCCCCGATCGGTATGATCGGCGGCAAAAACGTAGCGGGCGCCGGTAAGAAAAGCACTGGCCTTGCCCGTCCACCGGACGCACAATAGTAGGCTCCGAGTCTCGTAGACCCTCACCGCCATGACCGCACTCGACCAGCTCAAGCAATACACGACCGTTGTCTCCGACACCGGCGACTTCCAGTCGATCGCCCAGTTCAAGCCGCAAGACGCCACGACGAATCCGTCGCTGATCCTCAAGGCCGTCCAGAAAGCCGAATACCTTCCGCTGCTCGAAAAAGTCGTGCGCGAAAGCAAGGGTGAAGCACTCGAATCGATTATCGACAAACTGCTGATCACCTTCGGCACCGAAATCCTCAAGATCATTCCGGGCCGCGTCTCGACCGAAGTCGATGCGCGTCTGTCGTTCAACACGGAAGGTTCGATCAAGAAGGGCCGTCACCTCATCGAGCTGTACGAAGCCGCCGGCATTTCGCGCAACCGTATCCTGATCAAGCTCGCCTCGACATGGGAAGGCATCCGCGCCGCCGAAGTCCTGCAGCGCGAAGGCATCCACTGCAATATGACGCTGTTGTTCTCGTTGGCTCAGGCAGTCGCTTGTGCCGAAGCGAAGGCCCAACTGATCTCGCCGTTCGTCGGTCGAATCTACGACTGGTACAAGAAGACGGCCGGCGCCTCGTGGGACGAGCAGAAAGACGGCGGTGCGAATGACCCGGGCGTGCATTCGGTCCGCACGATCTATGCGTACTACAAAAAGTTCGGCTACCCGACTGAGATCATGGGCGCGAGCTTCCGGACGGTGCCGCAGATTCTCGAACTGGCCGGCTGTGACTTGCTGACGATCAGCCCGGACCTGCTCAAGAAGCTTGCCGAAGAGTCATACACAGTCGAACGCAAGCTGTCGCCCGAGCAAGCGAAGAACGACCCCGTGGCGCGTATCGCCGTTGACGAAGCGTCGTTCCGCTTCCAGCTCAACGAAGACCCGATGGCAACCGAGAAGCTTGCGGAAGGCATCCGGACGTTTGCGGCTGATGCGATCAAGCTCGAGCATTTGATTCTGGATCTACAGAAGAAAGCAGCCTGACAAATGGGCCCAGACATGGGCGGAGAAGCGGGCTGACAGCCCTGCGTGCCCCCTTCGAAAACAACCTGCTTCTTGGCCTAGCCGTTCTGTCAAAGAGTGGCTAACTAGCACGATCACTCAACGCCTCAGTTCATCAACTGAGGCGTTTTTCTTTGGGTGGGCGTTGCCGAGAGTGCCGGGTGTCAGCCCGGTGGCATCCCTTCGAGTGCCCGGGCGGCGATATCTGAAATACGGATATTTAACGAATATCAGTAAAACGGAAAATATCGGGCAGGCACTTGACCCCGAGCGCTAGGTCACCTCAAAGCGCATGAGGCGCCGGCCTACGCGGGGACCAACTGTATGGCCGTACGATGTTCGCGTACCTCGACGATCCGATACTCGTTGAGCAGTTGCATCTCGACAACACGTTGGATCGTCCTGAGCGTGACGAGACCAGCACATCGCCTTTGCCAACGTGCTCGCCAGCCTCGATCCGAGCAAGAAAATCGAGGTCGTCCACCGAAGCAATGAATGGGCATTGACCAGCGTCGACGCGCAACCTGCTGCCTTCCGCCCCCTATTTCACCGCGACCGGCTCACAAGCGAAAGCCGGCCATCGGCCTATGTCGATACTGAGTCAGGGTCCCTCGGCGTTCAGCCCTCCACCGGGTCCAGATAGTCCTCAGGCGAGGTTCGGTCGACCGTCTGCTTGAAACCCGCCGCGCGAAACGCGTACGAGAGTCCAAGAGCGATCACTATGTTGATCACCAGCGACCACACCGCCGCATAGCCCGGAATCGTATAACCGAACAGATGCAGCGGATAGATCGAACTCTTGAGCTGGAGCGAAGCCGCCATCCAGGTGCCGGTGACGATCCCCACGAGCCAACCGATCAGCAGTGCCCGATGATCGAGCATGCGCGTATAGAGCCCGAGCACGATCGCCGGCAGCGTCTGGATGATCCAGATCCCGCCGAGCAGCTGCAACTGGATCGCATAGGTGAGCGGCAAGAAGATGATGAAGGCAAGCGCCCCCACCTTCACGACTAGCGACACCATCTTCGCGATGTTGGTTTCCTCGTGATAGTTGACCTTCTTGTTGAAGAACTCACGATGGATATTGCGCGTATAGAGATTGGCCGCCGCGATCGACATGATGGCCGCGGGCACCAGTGCACCGATGCCGATTGCCGCGAAAGCCACCCCGACGAACCAGGAAGGGAAGTAATGCAGGAAGAGCGCGGGCACTGCGAAATTCGCACCATACGCCTTGAAGTACGGGGCGAACTCCGGCATGTCCTTGACGCCCGAGGCGAGCGCCATGAAGCCGAGTAGCGCGAGCAGGCCGAGCACCAGCGAATAGGCTGGCAACAGCGCCATATTGCGACGGATCGTGTTGCCCGACGACGAACTCAGGATCGCTGTCACCGAGTGCGGATAGAGAAATAGCGCCAGTGCGGAACCCACCGCCAGCGTCGTGTAGGCGCTGTAGCCATTGAGGCTCGACACGTCTGGTGCCTTCAGCAGCACCTTGGCCGGTGGCACGATATCGAAGATATGTCCGAAGCCCCCAAGCTGCGCGGGAATGACGATCATCGCCGCAGCAATCGTGATGTAGATCAGCAAGTCCTTGACCACTGCGATCATTGCGGGCGCACGCAGCCCGGAAGTGTATGTATAGGCCGCAAGGATGGCGAACGCGACGATCAGGGGCAGGTCGCCCGTGAAGCCCTGCGTGTCGATGCCTAGTCCGCCGATCACGACTTCAATCCCCACGAGCTGCAGCGCGATATAGGGCATCGTCGCGATGATCCCGGTCAGCGCCACCGCGAGCGCGAGCCATCGACTGTTGTAACGCGCGTGGACAAAGTCCGCCGCTGTGATATGACCGTGCCGCTTTGCGACGTTCCAGAGTTTCGGGAACACGACAAACGCGAAGGGATAGATCAGGATCGTATAAGGCAGCGCGAAGAAGCCCGTCGCGCCCGCGCCGAACACCAGCGCCGGAACCGCCACGAAAGTGTAGGCGGTATAGAGGTCGCCGCCCAGCAGGAACCAGGTCACGACCGTGCCAAAACGGCGGCCGCCCAGACCCCACTCATCGAGTAGCTTGAGATCGCCACGGCGCCAGTTGGCCGCGATAAAGCCAAGCACGGTCACGCTGAGAAACAGCAGGACAAAGACAAAGGTCGCAATCGGATTAGTCATCAGCTCGCCTTAAGCCCTTTGCCCTTCGGCTTGGTCTTCAGGTAGACGATGGCCGTCAGGGCCGCGCTGATGAGTACCCACAGCAGCTGATACCAGTAGAAGAACGGCAGCCCTAAGAGGCGCGGTTCATCGATGTTGTAGACCGGAACGAGAAGCACCCCGATCCACGGCAGTATCAGAAGCCAGAGCCAGCGATTGCCGGCTGTGCCCGAAGCAGGCTGAGCCATACGAGTCCCCCAATGCGTTTTTTGACGAGTGTCCCAATCCAGGGTTTTTGAAAAGATCCCTTTGGATTCCGAGAGTATAAGTGCGTGCAAGCAAGGCGGGGCGGGGCTTTCGCCACACCCCGCCCCATGGCAGCCTCACTCAGATCGTGAAGACAGCGCCTGGCCGGACGGCCTTGAGACCCCTGACCCATGCCCGCGCAGGCAAACGCAAGGTCTGCTCGATATGCGCGGCCCGGCGCTCGAGCACCGACCATTCGAACGACAGCGGGGGGCCGGAGAAGGCGATCGCGATGCGGTTGCCGTCGTGCACTTCAGGCAAGGCGAGCACGCGATTGTCAAACGAGGCAGCGAGCTGCTTCATATTGCGATTGAAGCTTGGGTGATCTCCGAACAGGTTGATCGTGGCGATACCGGGCTGCACGAGGCACTCGCGGCACGCCCGGTAGAAGGCCGCCGAATCGAGGACGGGCCCCTGCGCGGTCGCGTCGTAGAGATCGATCTGTAACACCCCGATCGTTGCGCGGTGCGCCGGATCGTTGACGTAGTCCCACGCGTCCATCTCGGTGACCGTGAGCCGCTTGTCATCGGGTGGCAATTCGAACATGCTGCGCGCCGCCACCACCACGGCGGGGTTCAGTTCGACGGCTTCCGTGCGCGTCTTCGACAGGAAGCGATAGCAAAACTTCGTCAGCGACGCGGAGCCGAGGCCGAGTTGCACGACCTTTTCAGGCGCGTCGAGAAACAGAAGCCACGCCATCATCTGCTGCGCGTATTCCAGTTCAAGCTTGTCGGGCTGACGCAGGCGCATGGCGCCCTGAACCCATTCCGTTCCGAAATGGAGGAAGCGCACCCCACTCTCTTCCGAGAACGTAACGGGTGCGAAACGGGGCTTGCGGCGCCCCTCAAGCGGGAGCGCTTCCGTCACATAGTCTTCCCGCCGATTCTTGCGGGCCTCTTGAACGGGCGCATCGCCACGCGAGGCGTCGCGACGCGCAGTGCGGTCGCGCTCACGGCGCCCAAAGGCACGGGCTTCTGCAGAGGCGCGTTTGATGAGTTCTGTCATTCAGGAAAAGGAAAAGAGAATCAGGCATTAGCGGCACGCCGGAGCGCCCACTTCTGAACGAACGAGAGAATAGCATTGGCGGGATTTCGGGATGGAAATGGGGGGCGAGGCGCGGGTTCGGCCGCGGCATGAACACCGACGCTACAAGGCGAGGAGGCAGAATGCCTAACTCGTTCGCACGTCTGAAGCCAGAACCAGAGCAAGTAACCGAAGACATCGCTCAGAAGTTGAGCGTGAGGGCTGGGTCAATCCAGTTGCGCAAGTTGACGTTCGCGGAGCGGCTGGCGCGGTTTGATGTTGCCAAGCACAGTGGCGAGACAATGGTGACCGGTGCCGTCGGCGTCGAGGTGCTGTGAAAGCAAACTGCCAGGCACTAGATACAACTCAAAGTTTGGGCAGATCCCACCGAGTTCCAAAGCGTATTGAATTGCCGTCCGGATCAACAACATTGAACGCGGTCGAACCCGCCGGAGTGTGATGCAAGCGCTCGGAGATTTGGATGGCCTCCACTTCAAGGCGCTCAAGCGTCGCAGACGGATCGGAGTCTTCAAACTCCAACCAAACACGCTGCCTGTGCGTACTCGTCACGAGTTGCTCCTCAAACGACATCATGAATCGAAAGTCATCCAATTCGAAAAAAGCCACTCTGTCACTTCCTTGACCCCAGGGCATGATCAATGATTCATGGCGATTGAAAATCTTTCGATAGAAATCGAGAGACCGATCGAAGTCGTTGACCGTGAGATAGATCGTCTGGAGTTTCATCGCCTTATCCGAGGGTAGGATGACCGGATTATGCCCAAAGAATATTATTGAATGATGCCTCGCCTCGGCACTTGGATGTTTCCTGCGCTCGTGCCTACAAGGATGTGCTTATCAATTTGATCGTGCCAAAATATCGATGTCGCGACCCTCTGGTTCCCAGACCAAAACCAATGCTGTTTGAAATCCATGACGTTCAAGCAATTGAACTACAGCTTGAAAATATTCCCGAACTGCAGCAGTTTTTCGACACCAACCCTGAATACTTCCTCGCCGTGACAGGACAGCCTCCCGGCCGGGACCAGGCGAACGAAGAGTTTGTGAGTGAACTCCCCGACGGGTGGCCCTTCACCGCAAAGTGGGCGATCGGCTTCGTGAACGCTGAGCGATCAATGGTCGCCATGGCCACGGTCGTCTCCGATATTCTTGCCCCTGGAGTTTGGAACCTCGGCCTCTTCATCGTCGAGACAAGGCAGCACGGCAAAGGGATCGCGAGACCGCTCTACGATGCCCTGGAAACGTGGATGTGTGCACAAGGTGCCAAGTGGATTCGCCTGGGCGTTGTGGAAGGGAACCTGCGAGGCGAGCGGTTTTGGGAAGGCTGCGGATTCATCGAGGTACGCCGAACAGTCGGCATAGAAATGGGCACAAAGATTCAAACCATGCGCGTAATGGCGAAGCCCGTCGCAGGAATCGGCCTTGACAAATATCTAGAGAGCGTCCCACGCGACCGCTTGACGCGATGAACAAAGCAACAACAAAATAGCCGCACCCGCCACTCACAAACCATGAAAGCCACATCCTCGCTAGACGGCATCGAGCTGCGCAAACTCGCCGTGTCGGATTCTCTTCTTGACCTGACCCATCTGCTTCACCGGGCTTATGCCCGTCTTGCCGCAATGGGGTTACGCTACATGGCGACCCATCAGTCGGAGCAAGTGACGCGCGAGCGCATCGATCAAGGTGAATGCTATGTTGCCGTCACCTCGGAAGCCGTTGTCGGTACGATCTTGTTCAAGCCGATGGAACGCACGTCTGGTAGCCCGTGGTTAAACCAGCCTCACGTTGCCAGCATTGGGCAATTTGCGGTTGCGCCTGAGCAGCAGGCTGTTGGACTAGGCGCGCGTTTGATGGACCTAGCAGAAGCACGCGCTGCAGAAACCGGTGCAACTGAAATCGCGCTGGACACCGCGGAATCCGCGACCCATCTGGTCGAGTGGTATCGCCGTCGCGGCTATCGCCTGATCGAACATGCGCAGTGGGGGCACACCAACTACCGTAGTGTCATCATGAGCAAGCCAACCACCACGAAAGGCCCTCTGCCTTTACCCTCAGCGAACGACTGATTCCCGCGGCGTGGCGCTTACGATGCAATTTGGAGATTGACCTGAAGCTGTTGGCTGCTCGACCCAGTTGGTGATCGAGCAGCCAAATGCTATCAACGTCTACGAGGTAGTTGCCAGTCTCTTTATGACGGTCGTCTGATCAACGACAGCACAGATCACTGCCCAGTCACCAGAGTCGGATTGCCGACAAAACGATCCGTTGAGCGACCGGATTCCTGCATCGGTTGATCCGGCTCATCGACATCGTTCATCAGACCCAACGCCTGCCTCTCGAACAGTCTGCGATACAGACCGTTTTCAAGTCGGATCAGATTTTCATGGCGACCCTGTTCGACGATCCGGCCTTTGTCGAGCACCAGCAACCGATCGAGCGCACGCACCGTCGACAGTCGGTGCGCAATGACCAGCGTTGTGCGACCGACCATCAGTCGCTCCATCGCCTGCTGAATCAATACTTCGCTTTCACTGTCGAGACTGGACGTTGCCTCGTCGAGGATTAGCACCGGCGTATCCGCGAGGAAAGCGCGAGCAATCGCCACACGTTGACGTTCGCCACCCGACAACTTCACGCCACGTTCACCCACAAGCGTGTCGTAGCCTTGGGGCAACGATGCGATGAAGTCGTGGGCACTCGCTAACCTCGCCGCCCGCTCGATCTCCGCACGAGTCGCACCGGGCTTCGCATACGCGATGTTTTCCCCGAGCGAGCGGTGAAAGAGTACCGGCTCCTGTTGCACGATGGCAATCTGACTACGCAGCGACGCCTGACGAACCTGAGCAATGTCCTGCCCGTCGATCGCGATCCGACCACCGGCAATATCGTAGAGGCGTTGGATCAGCTTGATCAACGTGGTCTTGCCCGAGCCCGAATGGCCGATCAACCCGACGCGTTCGCCCGGTGCGATGTGAAGCGAGAAGTCCTTGTAAAGCGGCGTCGTATGACCGCCGTAGAAGAAGGTCACATTCTCGAGGCGAATATCGCCCTCGGTGATCCTGATCGGACCCGCATCACGCTTGTCCTCGACACCCAGCGGCTGCGCTTCGAGCGTCACAAGCTCTTCCATATCGTTCACGGAACGCTGCAAGTTACGCACGTGCATACCGACTTCGCGAAGATAGCCCTTCAGCATGAAGAACATCGTGAGCGCGAACGTCACATCGCCGACACTGGCGCGGTCATTGACCCACAAGAGCATCGCTCCACCAAGGATCGCGCCCTGCATGATCACCAACATGCCCCCCTGCACGCCACCATTGGTCGTGCCACGCACCCAGGTGCGACGCGTCCGGTGACCCCACTTGCCGATCACGCGCGAGAGTCGCGCCTCTTCGCGCGTCTCCGCGCCGAAGGACTTGACCACCGCATTGCAACTGACGGCATCGGCCAGCGCTCCACCCATGCGCGTATCCCAGGCGTTGGCCAACCGAGCTGCCGGCGCAACGAAGCCAAGCGACAAGGCGACCGTCACCGTGATATAGAGCAGCGAACCGACCCCGACGACAACACCCATCACCGCCCAATGCAGGCCCAGCAGCACGGTTGCCCCGACCAGCATGACCAGCGACGGCAGCAGTGCGATCAGCAGCGTGTCGTTGAGCAGGTCGAGCGCCCACATGCCGCGCGTGATCTTGCGCACCGTCGAGCCGGCAAAGCTGTTGCCGTGCCAGTCAGTCGAGAACCGCTGCACCTTGTGAAAGGCATCCGCAGCAATCTCACTCATCATTCTGAGCGTAAGCGCAATCAGGTTCATGAAGACCACTTGGCGCAGCAAGGTACCGACAATACCAAGCGTAGCCAACAGCCAGAAGGCCGTGGTAGCCGCATGCCACCCAGCAGACTTGCCGGTCACGCCCGAGGCGAGCGCGTCGACCAACCGGCCGGCGTACAGCGGCGTGAGTACATCGGTAACAGCCGAAAGCAGAGCAACCGCGACGATCCCTACGATGCGCGACGGTTGCTTACCCCAGTGTCGGATGGTGAAACGCAGGACGTCCTTGAACGCCTGTCCGCCAAAATTTAGTTTTTTGTAAGCCATATGCCTTGGCCCGCAACGCAAAGCGCCACCGGGCTATCCGGTCAAAAAAAGAAGGAAGTGACAGCTAGGGCTCGCAACGCAAGGTAGCGAACGGATGAACAACTACTGTCTGGAAAAAAGCGCAGGGGCTTGGGGCCAGCGCAGACGCCGCGTTACCGGCGTCGAGAAGTCACGCGAGGGACGGCGATATACGATGCATGCATGAGCGCCTCCCTGTGAGTATTGAAGTGATGGGTGAAAGCCGATCCGCGAAACGGAACGACAACCTGCAAGTCGATTCTAGCAGGGCGAAATGGCCGTTGCCAACTGAGGCTTTTATGCCGTGTTGTCGATCTGTTACAGCGAGCTATTACGATTCCGAGGTTCTTGACGTCGTCTAGTCGATCACACTGCGCCATTGCACAAGCTTCTGCTCAAACGACAACATCGCGTTCGCCGCACTCGACGACGGCAGTACGAGCGTCTCATAGCCCGCCTCGCGCATCACAGGTTCGAATCGCCCCGCAGTCTTGCCGTTGAAACACACTTTACGAAGCGAGGGCACGCGACGGCGCAAGGCCGCGAAGTCGTTCGGTGAAGCATTGCGAATCGCTGCGTCAAGGCTGCCGGTGCGTTCGCACGCAGCGAGCACGTCCCACACGCCGATCTGATGGGCGAGCAGACGTTGCAGTCGTTCAAGGTAGGGAAGAGAAGGCAGCGGCTCGTCGAGCACCGCGCCGAGCAGCCGCCAGAATTGATTTTGCGGATGCGCGTAATACTGCGTGGCCGTGAGCGAGGCGACCCCGGGGAAGCTGCCGAACACCATCGTATGAGTATCGGCAGCGACCACCGGAGGAAAGCCCTCCAGCAGCGGCGAGGCAGCCGCCACCTCAACGAGCTCAGAGACGCTGGGCGGTGTCGACGGCACGGACAGCGCCCCGCTTGCCTTCCCTCGCCCCTTCCCCGCCTGAGGCGGGGTCGTATCGATGGTGGCCACGGACCGCCCGCCGCTGGCAGGGGTCCGTGCCTTTGCCATTAGGCCGCGCCAGCCAACAACAGCGCGTTGGTGCGCCGCACGTAGCTCGCCGGGTCTTCGAGCGCGCCACCTTCGGCGAGCAAGGCCTGATCGAACAACAGATGCGACCAGTCGTCGATGGCCGGGGTATCGGCGCTCAGTCGCTTGACGAGCGGATGCTCCGGGTTGATCTCAAGGATCGGACGCGACTCCGGCGCTTGCTGCCCCGCAGCCTTCAACATGCGCTGCAGATAGCCGCTCATGTCGTTGTCGTCGGCCACCAGACACGACGGCGAATCCGTGAGACGGAAGGTCAAGCGCACTTCTTTCGCCTTGTCCTTCAGCGCTTCCTGAATCTTCTCGACGAGGGGCTTCAGGTCGCCACTGACTTTCTCCTGGGCCTTCTTCTCTTCGTCCGACAACTCGCCAAGGTCCAGATCGCCCCGAGCGACGCTCGACAGCGGCTTGCCTTCGAATTCAGTCAGGAACGACAGCGCCCATTCATCGACGCGATCCGACAACAGCAGCACTTCGACGCCCTTCTTGCGGAACACTTCAAGGTGCGGGCTATTGCGTGCCGCTGTCCACGAATCGGCCGTCACGTAGTAAATCTTGGTCTGGTTGCCCTTCATGCGGCTCACATAGTCCGCCAGCGACACGCTCTGCTCGGCGGAATCGGTGTGGGTCGTCGAGAAGCGCAACAGCTTTGCGACGCGTTCGCGATTCCCCTGGTCTTCACCGATGCCTTCCTTGAGGACCTGGCCGAATGCGCCCCAGAACGTGGCGTACTTGTCCTTCTCGTTCTCTGCGAGTTCCTCGAGCATCGAGAGAGCACGCTTGGTCACGCCGTCGCGGATCGTCTTGACGTCGCGGCTTTCCTGCAACAGCTCACGCGAGACGTTCAGCGGCAAGTCGCTCGAATCGACGACGCCGCGGATATAGCGGAGGTAACCCGGCAGCAGTTGCTCGGCATCGTCCATGATGAACACGCGGCGGACATAGAGCTTGAGGCCGCCGTGCTTGTTGCGGTCATAGAGATCGAACGGTGCGTGCGACGGCACGTAAAGCAACTGAATATATTCGCTACGGCCTTCCACACGGTTGTGGGTCCACGCGAGCGGATCGAGGTGGTCGTGCGACAAGTGTTGGTAAAACTGCTTGTACTGCGCCTCGTCGATCTCGCTCTTCGAACGTGCCCACAGCGCGCTGGCCTGATTGACGGTTTCGTCTTCATCACGGCGCACCATCTCGCCCTTTTCCTGGTCCCATTCTTCCTTGGGCATCAGGATCGGCAGCGCGATATGGTCCGAATACTTCTGGATCACGGTCTTGATGTGCCAGCTGTTGAGCAGCTCGTCTTCGCCTTCGCGCAGATGCAGCGTGATTGTGGTGCCGCGTTGGGCACGCTCGATCGTCTCGACGTCAAACTCGCCATCGCCCGCGCTGCTCCAACGTACGCCCTCGGCAGCCGAGAGGCCCGCGCGGCGCGACTCGACCGTGATGCGGTCGGCAACGATAAAGCCCGAATAGAAACCGACGCCGAACTGCCCAATGAGTTGGGCATCTTTCTGCTGGTCGCCCGAGAGCTTCGAGAAGAAGTCGCGCGTGCCCGACTTGGCGATCGTGCCAAGATGGCTGATCGCCTCGTCACGGCTCATACCGATGCCGTTATCGTCGATCGTGATGGTGCGCGCTTCCTTGTCGAAGGCCACGCGAATCCGCAGGTTCGAGTCGCTCTCGAACAAAGCCGGGTTCTCGATCGCCTCGAAGCGCAGCTTGTCAGCCGCATCGGATGCGTTCGAAATCAGTTCGCGAAGGAAAATTTCCTTGTTGCTGTACAGCGAATGGATCATCAGTTGCAGAAGCTGCTTCACTTCTGCCTGAAAACTCAGCGTCTCTTGCGCCATCTAACAACCTCGTCGTGAAAATCAGGGTGAACAGGTACTACACAAACCATGCGGGCGATGTGGGGTCGGACCGGATCAATTTCAAGGGGATCCGTTCCGAGAGGCGCCTTTATCGGCGCTTTGTGCCAGGAAATCGAACAGGCCGGGGTCACCGCAATTCGCGATATTGAAGCGCATCCAGGTCGAAGGCGACTGATTCGGCGAGAACAGCGCCCCCGGCGCGAGCAGATAGCCAGCCTCGTGCCCCGCCGCAGTCAGCACGGCGGTGTCGACACCGGTATCCGCCCACTGGAACATTCCATGGCCCGGCGGCGCGAACAGGCGGAAACCGACCGTTTCGAGCATTCTGGCGGTGCGCTCGCGTACGGCGTCGAGCCGGCCGCGCAGCCGCTCGACATGGCGCCGGTAGTGGCCTTCGGTCAGTATCTTGAAGACCACGCGCTCGTTGATCTCGGGGCTGGTCATGCCGACCAGCATTTTCTGGTCAGTCAGCGCGCGAGCCACATCGGGCGAGCACGCCGCAAAACCCACACGGAGATTGGCCGCCAGCGTCTTCGAAAAACTACCCAGGTAGATCACGCGCCGCAACTGGTCGAGACTCGCGAGCCGGGTGGTGGTCGAGCCCGGCGGGGCGAGATCACAATAGATATCGTCCTCGACCACGATCATGTCGTGATCCTCGGCGATCTTGAGAATCCGGAAGACTTGCGCGGCCGCCAGTGAGGTACCGGTCGGATTGTGCAGGACCGAATTGAGCACGAGCATCCGCGGCTTCCATTCGATCACGAGCCGTTCCAGCGCGTCGAGATCCGGGCCGTCCGGGGTATAGGGAACGCCCACGAGACGCGCGCCCTGCGACGCGAAGCGGCCGAACATCTGGAACCACGCGGGATCGCCAACCAGCACGGTATCGCCGGGCTGCACATACAGGCGCGCGATCAGGTCGAGGGCCTGCGTAATCCCCGAGGTCATCACGATCTGCTCGGGCGAGACGCCAATCTCCATTTCGGCCAGCCGGGTCTGCAATTGCTGACGCAACGGATAAAAGCCCTGGGGGGTGCCGAGCTGCAGTAACTGGGCGCCGCCCTGCCGGCCGAGCGCGCGCAAAGCATTCGACAGCAGCTCGCCGTCGAGCCAGCGGTTCGGCAGGTAGCCCAGCCCCGGCCCTTTCTCGGGGCTCGTCGTGCCAACCATATTGCGCAGCAGCCAGACGACGTCGATCGCATGGTTGACGGCCGCCGCCACGCGCGGCGCACGTACACCCGGGGTCGCCGCCTCACGCACATAAAAGCCGGAGCCGCGCCGCGAATCGAGGTAGCCCTGGGCCACGAGCCGCTCATAGGCTTCGACCACGGTGAAGCGCGAGACACCCTTGTCGAGTGCGAGACGCCGGATGGACGGCATGCGCATACCCGGCCGGAACACGCGCTCTTCGATGCGGCGGCGGCCCCATTGGACGAGCTGATCGACCAGGGTGAGCTGGGCCGATTCAACGGGTGCCGGTATCTGCTCGGTGCCGGGCGAACGGTCGTCGGGCATGGTGCGGGTCGTGAGAGTAAGCGGGAACCGCAACGGCGGGCGCGCTGGCGTGCCTTAGTGAAGACCCTTAGGAGGCCACCCCAGGACGCGGCGCGCAGCCGTCGCGAAAAGCCCGATTTTACGCTCCCCGCCGAGGCACCCCGATGAATCGGGCAGCAGCCTGTCTAGAGCCGCGAACGAATGCGCATCGCGGTTGACGCGATGGGCGTCTGTTCGACTGCAATCGCCGCGACATCCGGCAGCGCATCGCTCGCCAGTTGCGTAAGCGTGCGACCAGGCGGCATCTCGACGAGCACACGCACACCCAGTTCGCTCAGGACGATCGTTGAATCGTGCCAGCGGACTGGATAACGCATATTCGTTGCCAGGTCTTCGCGAATCGCCTCAGCCTCTCGAAGGACGCGCGCCCCCCGGTTGCCGACGTAAGCGAGAGCCGGCCGCGTGAAGGGGATCGATCGGGCAGCCTCGGTGAGCTGGTGGGCGGCATCGTCGAGCAGCACGCAATGTGAGGGCACGCTCATCGCGAGACGTTCGGCCTTGCGCGCGCCACGCTCGAGCACTCGCTGCCGTACCCGTTCGAGCCCGGCGTCGCTACCTGCGACAACGATCTGCCGCGGTGCATTCAGGTTGCCCAGATAGGCATCGCCCTCAAGCACCCGCACGACTTCAGGTTCGCTAAGTCCCATGATCGCCAGCATGCCGTATCCCTGTGGGTAGGCCGTCTCCATCAGTTGTGCGCGCAGGCGAACCAGCCGCAGCGCGTCGTCGAACCGGATGGCCTCGCTGACAACGGCCGCGCCATATGCGCCAACCGACAGCCCCGCTACCGCTTCGGGTTCAATCCCTTCGGCCTTCAGCGCCCGCGCCGCCGCCACGCCCGCGACGACAAGGGCGATCTGCACGGCCACCGTTGAGCGCAGTGCGTCTTCACTGTCGAGTTCGCGCACGTCTTGTCCGAGTGCGTCGGAAGCCTCGACATAGGTCGCGGCGATTTCAGGGTGGGTGAGCGCGTGCAGAAAGCCCGGACGTTGAGCACCTTGCCCGGGAAAGAGGAACGCGATCAAGCGAGTTGCTCCCGCTCAACGCACCACGGATCGGTCACGAACTTCGGGCCATCGCTGCCCCGCAACAGCACGCGCCAATGGGGACGGGCGTACTCGGCGAGGGAGAACACGCCCGCAGCGGTTTCGATCTGGACATCGATACGGGTAGAGCTGGCCGTCCGAACCAGTCGTTCGAAAATCGCTGCAGCAGCATTCTGTTCAATACGCTTGGGCACCCGCATCAACAGATCGAGATCGCTGCTCTCGGTCACGGTTGCCACGCGACTCGCCAGCTCAAAGCCGACGCTGCCAGTGGGGCCCCAAACGAAACCCGTGTCATTACATATCGAAGCGATCTGCCGCAGCAGCGCAAACGCAGGGAGCGCGCTCGAAGGCTCGATAGCCCGGAGGTCCTCGGGTTTGACGATCTCCAATATGTGACGTGTATCAAGCCACGTACCAAATCGCTCGGCACGTGTCGAACCTCGCACGCCGACCGGAACGCAATGGTCCCCTCCGAACAAGGGCTCGTCGACGGTCCCCTCTACAGCGCCGTTCGCAACACCGGCCGTGAAACCCGTCTTCGCGCCGGCACGCCGCACGACCACGAACGGTGCGCGCAGCAGCGCGGCTTCAACCCATGAAGGCACATCGTTCCACGACGCCCATCCTGCCGGCGCAAGGCGCAACAAGTCATGTGGTGTGACTAGGCGTTCCATTGCTCGGCAAGACGCTTGCGCACTTCGATCGACGCCGCCCGCATACGCTTCGCATCGGGTGAAGCAAGGCGGTTCGCCAGATCGACCGGCCCCTTGCGTGCGTCCTCGATGGCGGCGATCAGCGACTTGCGCACGCGTTCAACATCGGCTTCGCCCGGCGCGTCTGCATTAATCCCTTCGATCAGTTCGTGCAGCAGGCCAAGCTTGGCGTACGCGCTCATCTTGTAGGACATCGGGAGCACCGTATCGCCCAGTGCATCGAGACCTTCGACACTCCGTCGCGTCACCCGCGCCGCCGCCTCCTTGCCCATCGCATGCACGCTCGTGCCAGGCGAGTCGAGCGCCAGAATACGGTTGGCCTGGTAGCCGTGCGCAAGGTACGCACCCGACATCGCCGGCCCGACAATCAGTGCGATCACGGGATGGCCCGCAAGACGCGCACTCGCATAGGCATCGACCGGAGCGGCACAGGCGAGGTGGACCCCCAGCAATTCTTCGCGGCGCCCATAAGCCTGGCTCTTGACGTCGACGACCGCAATCAACGGGCGCTTCACCGCCGCATGACGATCGGCCTCGAGCACTTCTCGAACTGCGCGCGCGAGTAACCAGCCTTGCTCAAGACCGACGACATTGTCGCGAGCCCGTGGAAAGCGATTCTGCGGATCAGGAACGACGGCGAGAAGCCGTGCGGACATGTCGCCGAGGGTGGCATCGGCCTGACGGATCGGTCCGTTCTGCACGGCCTCGACGGCGGACAGGGCATCGAGCCAGATCTGTCCGCGGGAGCTTGTGGTCGCGCTCATCGTGCAACTCCTTGCCAGAGATCCCGCAGGATCACGGGATCGATCGAATCGGGATTCACCTGGGCGAGCCGCGCGAGTTGCTGCTCTACTTGCTCAGTCCGGTGTTGTTTGGGCACGCCGCGCGCGAATACCGCCAGCACCGCAGCGCGTACTTGTTCGGCGTCGTCCTCGACGAGGGCGTCCGCCAACCCCACAGCGGTGCGCTCGTCTCCGCCGATCATCGACCAGATCAGGCGACGGTCGCTTGAATCGAGCTCTTCGATACCGGCTTCCTGTTCGATGACTTCCGGCCCGTTCATACCCAGCCGGCCTTGCCGCGTCATCACGAGTTCAGTGCACAGTGCCGCCGCAAGCGACATGCCGCCAAAACACCCGACCATGCCGCCGATCACACCGACCACCGGCACATGCGGGCGGAGCGCCAGGATCGCCGCGTGGATCTCGGCGATCACCGCGAGACCGAGGTTGGCTTCCTGAAGCCGGACGCCACCGGTCTCGAACAGGATGATCGGACGGATCACCCTGCCCGCTTCGATTTCACCGAGCGCAAGTTCCAGCGCGCCAGCGATCTTCGCGCCGGACACTTCGCCGATGCTGCCCCCCTGAAAAGCGGGCTCAATCGCGGCAATCACCGTGGGTTCACCACCGAAGGAGCCTCGCGCAATGACCACGCCGTCGTCAGCCTGACAGACTACGTCCTGCATCGAGAGCCACGGCGACTCGAGCCGGTCGAACGGTCCGACCAACTCGCGAAACGTACCAGGATCCAGGAGTGCCTTGGCGCGCTCGCGCGCGCCCATTTCGATAAAACTCTGGCTCGCAATAAATGATTCGTGGGCATTCATTGCGGCGCTCCTTCGCTGGCTTCGACGGCTTCGGCGAGACGCAGCATCACGACGCCGGGTGTCGCGCCGAAGTCGTTGAGTTCAAGCAGCACCGCGCCTTCATACCGCGTGAAGAAACGGTCGAGCACGCTCTTCCAGACATGCCCGTACCCGTCGACGCTGGTCCGGATCACAACCTCTGCTTTCTCCGAGGTCGACGGCGAGAGCAGCACTTCCAGATCGCCCGAGCCGACGACGCCCACATGGGCGCGCCGGGTGACGGTTTGCGTGGCAGGATATTCGTAGCGCAACTGTTCCATGATGAGTGTCCTTGCGTCAAAGCGAATCGAGAAAGAGCGTCGCGGCAAGCAAGTCCGCCGCGCCACCGGGTGATGCATTCAGTGCAATCAGATGCTGGTCGAGATCAGCGAGCGCCGCGCGACCCGCTTCCTGTCCGAGGCCGCCCGCGTCGATGACGCGCGCCGCCCCGCGTTGTGCGGCGTCAAGCGCAGCCCAGCCCCCGCGATGCAACAGGCAGGTATCGTCGAGCGTCGCCATGATCGCGACCAGTGCATTGAGCCGAGCGTGATCGGCGCTCAGGCCGGCCTCGCGTGCGCGTTGCAATGCAGGCCAACCCACGTTCACGACGTGCGGGAATCCTTCACACGCTTCACCGCGTGCGCCGCTCACGCCAAAGCGCTGCGAGACTCGTGCGCCGTGGCTGCTGCCTGCTGCGGCCGGTACGTAGCGGTCTTCAAAGCGTGCGATACGCGCGCCGGCTTCGCAGATCGCGGCAACATCGTTCACCGCACACTGGGCGGCGCCCGCGCACAGCAGGCCGACGATCCAGATCGCCCCACGATGCGCGTTGCTGCCGCCGGTCGCGAGCAACATCGCTTGTTCGCCGTCCCGACCGATGCGGGCAAGGCGTTCGCGCAATGCTTGCGACGGCGCCTCTGCCGCGGCAAGGTCTGCGATCGCCCTGAACGTCGGATGCAACGAGTGCGCGGAACGCACCATCGTGTCGAGATCGAGATCGCGATGTGCGCCACTGCCTCGCCGATCGACGAGCGCAGGCTTGGGTGTCAGACAGGCCTCATCGATCAACGCGCCGACGGCGAAATCGGCAAGAATCGACGCATCAGTGCAAATCACCTCGCCAGGCGCGACCAGAGTCATCGCGCTCACCAGCTTCTAAAGCGTGCGGGCGGCTCGTACAGCCCCCCCGACCACGCGGCGAGATCGTCGATGCTGCGCGCGGCGAGCAAGGAACGCTTGGCTTCGCCGCGCCGCACACCGAGGTCCTCGGGGAAAGCCACGATGCCGCGGCGACGGAGCTCGGCAGTTTTCGCAGGGTCGGCCCGCATGCCGACGGGCGTCACGCCGGCAATCGCCGACAAAGCGGCACGACGCTCTTCGATCCCTTCCGCCGCGTGGAGGTAGGCAATGCCCTCCTCCGTCACGACGTGGCTGACATCGTCGCCATAGATCATCACCGGGGCGATCGGCATGCCGCTCTTCTCGCCCACGGCAATCGCGTCGAGCGCGTCGACGATGGTCGGCTCGCCGCCTTTCTTGAAGGTCTCGGCCGTCTGAACCACCAGCTTGTGACCACGCGCCACAGGCCCCGTTTTCTTCATGAGCTTGAGCCACGCTTCGCTTGAATGACGCCGCCCCCTCGGGTCGTGACCCATATTCGGCGCGCCCCCAAAGCCGGCAAGCCGGCCCAGCGTGACGGTCGACGAATTGGCATCAGCGTCCATCTGCAGCGTCGAACCGATAAACAGATCGACGCCATATTGGCCCGCCAATTGGCACAACACGCGATTCGACCGCAGGCTACCGTCGCGCCCCGTAAAGAACACATCCGAACGCGCGGAGACATAGTTCTCCATGCCCACCTCGCTGCCGAAGCAATGCACGCTCTCAACCCAGCCGCTCTCGATCGCGGGGATCAAGGTCGGATGCGGGTTGAGCGCCCAGTTCGTGCAGATCTTGCCCTTGAGGCCGAGCGATTCGCCGTAGGTCGGCAACAGCAACTCGATCGCCGCAGTGTCGAAGCCGATCCCGTGATTGAGCGTCTTTACCCCATAACGCTCATAGATCCCGCGGATCGTCATCATCGCCATCAGGATCTGCAACTCGCCGATATGACGGGGGTCGCGCGTGAACAGCGGCTCGACAGCGAAGGGCCGATCGGCCTTCACGACGACGTCAATCCACGAGCCCGGAATATCGACGCGAGGCAACTCATCGACGATCTCGTTGACCTGCGCCACCACGATGCCCTGCCGGAACGCCGTCGCCTCGACGATGGTCGGCGTGTCTTCAGTGTTCGCCCCCGTGTACAGATTGCCGTGCCGGTCAGCCTGAGCCGCGCAGACCAGGGCGACCTGCGGCGTGAGGTCGATGAACATACGCGCATACAACTCGATGTACGTATAGATCGCACCGATTTCGAGCAGACCGTCTTCGAGCAGTTGCGCCACGCGCAAGCTTTGCGGGCCCGCGAACGAGAAGTCGACCTTGCGGGCAATACCGCGTTCAAACAGGCTCAGATGCTCGGGCCGGCTGATGCTCGAGATCAGCAGATGGACGTCGTGCACACGCGCCGGGTCGAGCTTGGCAAATGCGCGCGACAAAAAGTCCGCCTGCTTCTGGTTATTGCCCTCGAGCGCGACACGATCGCCTGGTGCAATCAGCGCTTCGAGCGCATCGACAATGCGTTCGCTCTTGAGCGCGCCATCTTCGAGCCAGCCTTCAATCAGCTTGAGCCGACGGGCTTTTTCGAGCGCGCGCGTATTCCACTGCCGGGTCGGTGGGGGGGAGGATGCATTCATCGTTAGCCTTGACCTTGTTTGGGAAGCGCACGACGTTTCTTCGTGAGCTTCGGTTGCGTGGTTGCCTGGGCGTCGGTAAGGAATTGATAGATCAGTTCGCCGGTGGCCAGCAAATGCCGCGCGACGAGCATTTGCGCCGACTCGATATCGCGTGCGATCAGCGCGGCGAGAATCGCCTCATGCTCATTATCCGACTGTCCCTTGAACTGAGGCACACCGAACTTCAGCCGCAGATAGCGCTCGCCGCGGCGATGCATCTGGCCGAGCAGCTCCATCAGGCGCGGGCGATCGACCGGCGCGTACAAACTCATATGAAACTGCTCGTTGCGCACGACGTAGAGCGCGGGGTCCGGTTCATGCGCTGCCGCATCAAGCAACGCGCGGCTGTGCGCAAGCGTCTGCGGAGTATGCAGGTCGACTGCCAGACCGATCGCCAGACTCTCGAGCGATGCACGAATTTCATAAATTTCACGCGCTTCGTCGGCAGACTGGAGGCTGACTGATGCGCCGCGATTGGGCTCGGTGGTGACCCAGCCTTCGCTTTCGAGCTGACGGAAGGCTTCGCGTACGGGAATCGCGCTGACCGAGAACTGCCGCGCAATCGCGTCTTGTCGCAGGGGTTCGCCCGGCAGCAGCGAACCCGCGACAATCGCCGCGCGCAGGGCATCGGCGATATAGCGGGAGGTACTTTGGCGCGGCTCGAACTGGGCGTCGCGAAAGGTCGCGGCGCCCGCCTCGCCCACGAGACTTTTTGACATGAAAGAGTGCCAAGTAGGTAGAAGTGCGGGTGTGTCTATGTCTTAATTTCAAATATTATATATAAAAAGGCACACCACATAGATGAAAAAAACCCGGTGCTTACCCGCAGACGCCGTGCTGCAGGATCTGCGCGTCACCCTTTTTGCCCTCAGGAGATGGACGTCATGCCGACGGTAATAGACCACACTGCTTCTGCTGCACGACGCACACGCACCCCCTTAAACCGAACACAAATCACCGGCTTTTGGGGAGCTTGGGCCGGCTGGACGTTGGACGGGATGGACTCGTTCATCTACGCGCTCGTGCTCGCGCCCGCACTGACCGAACTGCTGCCGCGCTCCGGCTATGCGGCGACGCCGGCCAACGTCGGATTGGCGGGTTCGATCCTATTTGCCCTGTTCCTGGTCGGCTGGGGCCTGTCTTTTATCTGGGGGCCGTTGGCCGACCGCTTCGGACGCACCAAGGTGCTTGCCGCCACCATCTTTACTTTTGCGATCTTCACCGGACTGGCCGCGACTTCGCACACCGTGTGGGAACTCGGCATCTATCGCTTTCTGGCGGGCGTGGGGATCGGCGGCGAATGGGCGCTCGCAGGCACCTATGTGGCCGAGGCGTGGCCTGAGGATCGCCGCAAGATGGGCGCCGGCTATCTGCAGACTGGTTACTACGCGGGCTTCTTCCTCGCCGCCGCGCTGAACTACACGATCGGGGCAACCTTCGGATGGCGCGCGATGTTCCTTGTCGGTGTCGTACCGGTGATCGTATCGATCGTCGTTCTGTTGCGCGTGAAGGAAACAGACAAGTGGCAACGCAAGGCGGCGGAAGTCGTCAAGCAGGCCAGCCCGCTGCGCGCGATATTTTCTGTGCAGTACCGGCAGCGCACGCTTGTGGCGGCCATCTTGCTGACGGTTGCCATCATCGGCCTGTGGGCGGGGGCGGTGTATGAGCCTTCGGCGGTGATCCAGCTGGCCACGAAGGCTGGCATGGCCAAGCCGGATGCATCGCGCATGGCGTCGATCGCGACGGGCCTGCTGTCGATCGGCACCATCGTCGGGTGTCTCGCGCTGCCACCGATCGCCGAGCGTATTGGCCGTCGCTGGACACTCGCGTTGTACTTCGTCGGGATGGCGGCTTCGATCGCGCTTGCCTTCGGGTGGGCGTTCTATCTGCCCAACGGACTGGTGCCGTTTATCTCGCTGCTCGTTGTGCTGGGCTTCTTTGGCGGGAACTTCGCCTTGTTCAGTCTCTGGTTGCCGGAGCAGTTCGAAACCCGGGTTCGCGCAACAGCCTTTGCCTTCTGTACCTCGGTCGGCCGCTTTTTCGGCGCCATCGTGAACTTCGGGATCGGGGCGATGGTGCTTCATATGAAGACCCTCGGCGTACCGATTGCGCTCACCGCGATTGCCTTCATTATCGGCCTTGCCGTGATTCCGTTTTCGCCGGAAACCAAGGGTAAGGACTTGCCCGCTTGATCAGTCCAAGCCCACACTGATCGCCTCCCTCACGCACTGTACAGCGAAGTATTTGGCCAACTGTACCGTTACTGGCCCGGTCGAACCGGCTACAGTTTGTGAACCCGGAATCCAAATCCGGAAACGTCACAGCGTAGAGAACCTTCATGCCAAGCAGCGAACGCAAGCCGATCAATAACCAGACACAAGGGATGCTGCTCGGGCTGCTTGGCGTCACCATCTTCAGCCTTTCGCTGCCGATGACGCATGTCGCGATCACCAGTCTGAACCCGATTCTTGTCGGGCTCGGGCGCGCGCTGGTCGCGGCCATTCCGGCGGCCGCGCTGCTGATCTGGCGCCGCGAAAAACGGCCGAGTCTTTCACAGATGGGCCGGCTCGCCGTGATCTCGTTCGGAGTGATCGTTGGCTACCCCGTGTTTTCAGGGCTGGCATTGCAGACGGTGCCCGCCTCGCATGGGGCGGTCGTCAATGGACTGCTGCCGCTCGCGACTGCACTCTATGCCGCCTGGCTCTCGCACGAACGCCCCTCGCGCGCGTTCTGGGGCTGGGCGGTGCTCGGCAGCGCGCTGGTGCTGGCCTATGCCCTCTGGACCGGTCATGGCGCGCCCGCAGTAGGGGATCTGTGGATGCTCGCGGCCATCGCGACCTGCGGCCTCGGTTATGCCGAAGGCGGCCGCCTTGCCAAGGAGCTCGGCGACTGGCAGGTGATCTGCTGGGCGCTCGTCCTGTCGGCGCCCGTGCTGGTGGCGCCGGTCGGCTGGCTGGCCTGGCAGCATCACGGGCCTGTCGCTCCGCATGTCTGGTTCGCCTTCGGCTATCTGTCCTTGTTTTCTCAGTTGCTCGGCTTCTTTGCATGGTATGCCGGGCTCGCCCGCGGCGGCATCGCACGTGTCGGCCAAGTACAATTGCTGCAAATCTTCCTGACGCTCGGATTTTCGGCGCTGCTGTTCGGCGAGTCGGTGGCGTCTGTCAGCTGGCTGTTCGCGTTGGCGGTGCTCGCTACGGTTATGGCGGGACGCAGGGCGGCAGTGGCGCAGCGCACCACGGCCAGTCCGACCGGTGCCGCTGGCGCCGCGAAAATATCGCTAGCCGCACCGTCCGCACAAGCTGCACAGACCACGCAGGCCGCGTCGGCCGCCCGCGCGGTCTAGTGTCGGGGGTTGGTGCCGCGCGCCGGTCGAAGTATCCTCTGTCGTTTATTCCATTCGTTTTCGAGCCCTGCCATGAATCAACGTGACCCTTCCATCGCCCACTGGCCGCTGTCCGAGCGCGCGCGCAAGCTGACGAGCTCAGCGATCCGGGAAATCCTGAAGGTCACCGAGCAGCCGAATGTCATTTCGTTCGCGGGCGGGCTGCCCTCGCCGGCCACCTTCCCGACCGAGCGCATTGCCGCGGCTGCCGCCCATGTGCTGACCCCCGAGAACGCCACCGCGTCGCTCCAGTACAGCGCGACCGAAGGCTATATGCCGCTGCGCGAATGGGTTGCCGCGCGTTACTCGACCGCGGGCACGCCGATCCGCACGACGCAGGTGCTGATCACGACAGGCTCCCAACAAGCACTCGACCTGCTCGGCAAGACCCTGATCGACCCGGGCAGCAAAGTGCTGGTCGAGACGCCGACCTACCTCGGCGCACTTCAGTCGTTCTCGCTCTACGAGCCGGACTATGTCCAGGTGCCGACCGATGAGCAGGGCCTGATTCCCGAGGCGCTGACGCCCGAGCTGACCGCGGGTGCGCGCCTGCTTTATGCGCAACCGAATTTCCAGAACCCGACGGGCCGCCGGCTGCCGCTCGCGCGCCGTGAAGCGCTGGCCGCACTCGCGCGCGAAGGCGCGTTCCCGCTGATTGAAGACGACCCGTATGGCGCGCTCGACTATCGCGGCACGCCGCTGCCGACGATGCTGTCGTTCGCGCCCGAGCACGTGGTCCATCTCGGCACCTTCTCCAAGGTGCTCGCCCCGGGCCTGCGCCTGGGCTACCTGATCGCCCCCGAGGCCTTGCACTTCAAGCTCGTGCAGGCCAAGCAGGCCACCGACCTCCACACCCCAAGCCTCACGCAGCGCATCGCCTATGAGGTGGTCAAGGACGGTTTCCTCGACGAACATATCCCCACGGTCCGTGCGCTGTATCGGGACCAGTGCGAGGCCATGCTTGCGGCACTCGAGCACCATATGCCCGAAGGCGTGGAATGGAATCGCCCGGAAGGCGGCATGTTCCTCTGGGTCACCCTGCCCGCTCACATCAACTCGGTCGAACTCCTGCAGGCGGCGATCGCCCAGAACGTCGCCTTCGTGCCGGGGGCTCCGTTCTACGCGAACGATGGCCAGACGAATACCCTGCGGCTGTCGTTCGCGACCGTGCCGCCGGCCAAGATCGACGAGGGCATCGGTCGTCTCGCGGCCCTGATCCGCGCGCGCTGCTAAGCCGTCAGGCCCTACCCTTATTCCTGGAGATCTCATGTCGAACCAAGACGTTTACGCCAAGCTGAAATCCCTCGGCATCGAACTGCCCGTCGCCGCCGCGCCTGCGGCGGCCTATGTCATGAGTGCACAAACCGGCAATACCGTTTTTGTGTCGGGCCATATCGCCAAGCGCGACGGCAAAGTGTGGGCCGGCAAGCTTGGCGCGGACATCACCACGGCGGATGGCCGTGACGCAGCGCGGGCCGTCGCGATCGACCTGATCGCCACGCTGCATGCGCACACCGGTGACCTGAACCGCGTTACGCGGATCGTCAAGGTCATGAGCCTGGTCAACTCGACGCTCGAGTTTACTGAACAGCATCTCGTGACCAATGGCGCCTCGGAGCTTTTTGGGGAAGTGTTCGGAGAGGCCGGCAAACATGCACGCTCGGCATTTGGCGTGGCCCAGATTCCGCTGGGTGCCTGTGTCGAAATCGAACTGATTGCCGAAGTCAGCTAAACACGGCGTACGAACTACGCACTGCGCAAAGCGCGTGCCCTGAGGAAGTTCGCATCGTCACTATCGACGAAGCGTCCGATTCCTCCTCTGAAAAAGCGGCCTCCGAGTGGGGCCGTTTTCATTCTCTTTCCCTTTCGCAACAGATTTCGCTACTATTCCGATGGTTGCCGGCGTGCAACCGCGCGCACCGGCGAGCGGGACCACACCCTCCTTCAGACGACCAGAACCAGGGCCAACACGGGGACATGCGGCACGCTTCGACTCCCTTCGCGGACAGCACAAACGCCACGCGCATCGTCGTCGAGTGCCGCGAGCCGCGATGAAATTTTCCACTCCCAAAGCCCCGCTGCGTTCCGCGGATCGCACGGCGATCGGACGCCGGTCGCTACTCATCATCCCTTTGCTGGGACTCGTGCTGCTGGGCATGTTGTGGGTCGTGATCGTCACGCGGCTGCAAGTCGAGAAGGAAGCCGCCTACCGGGAATCGAACGCCGCGGCCGCGATCCTATCTGCCGCGCTCGAGCAGCACACGATCAAGGCGATCCATCAGGTCGACCAGATCACTCGCTTCGTCAAGTACGAGTTCGAGAAAGCGCCCGACCAGTTCGACCTGCGCCATACCGTCGACAAAGGCCTGGTCCAAAGCGACACCCTCACTCAGATCTCGCTGATCGACAAGAACGGCATACTCGTCGCGACGACGGCCGAAGACGATCCGAAACCGATCGACCTGTCCGACCGCGAGCACTTCGCGATCCACAAACGCGAAAACGACGACCAGCTCTATATCAGCGCGCCGGTGCTCGGACGCGTCACGAAGCATTGGTCGCTCCAGTTGACGCGCCGGCTCAACTACCCTGACGGCGCCTTCGCCGGCGTCGTGGTGGTCTCGGAAGACCCCGCGTATTTCACAAACGACTTCTACAACAACGCCGCGATCGGCAAGGACGGGGTGATCTCCGTCGTCTCCGACACCGGTGTCGTCCTCGCCCGCCGAACCGGCAGCACGCCGCAGACACCGGGCTCGTTCTCCGCGGCGGGCACCTACCCGACCGGCCGTCATGTGTCGGGCGTGTATGAAGACCCGATCGACGGGGTGACGCGGATCGTCTCGTACCGGCATATCGACGGCTATCCGCTCGGCGTGCTGGTCGGACTGTCCGAAGAGGACGAGTTGTCCGACTACCATCACATGCGCAATGTGTACTTGCTGATGGGCTCGTTCATCACACTCGCGATGATTGCGTTCTTTGGCGTGTCGACCGGCCTGATTGCAAAACTGCTGGGCCGCGAGCGCGAGATGATCGATCTCGTCGAGTTCGACCTGCTCACGCATTTGCCGAACCGGTATCAGACCGTCAAGACCCTGCGTCATGAAGTGGGGCTGCCCGCCAATGTCGGCCGTCTTGCCCTTCTCTATATCGACCTGGACAATTTCAAGACGGTCAACGATACGCTTGGCCATAACGCGGGCGATTCAGTGCTGCTGATGACAGCAACCCGGCTGCGCGATACGGTCGGCGAAGCGGGCATGCTGGCGCGAATCGGAGGCGACGAGTTTGTCGTAGTGATGCGCGGCGACCGGGTCGAAGAGGCGGCTGCCCAGCTTGCCGAGGCCATCGACCGGATGCTGCGCGAACCCTTCGATCTGCGCGGCAGCGCGTTCGTGCTGCATGCAAGCATCGGCATCGCCCTGCATACCGTCGCCGGTGAAAGCGATATCGATCTGCTCAAGAAGGCCGACCTCGCGATGTACAGCGCGAAAGACGCGGGCAAGGGCTGCTACGCGTTCTACTCCCCCGCGCTCGCCCACCGCGCGGATCACTTGATGAAATGGGAACAGCAACTGCGCGTGGCGCTTGCCGAAGGCCAGTTGTTCCTCGCCTACCAACCCAAAATCGATCTCGCCCAGCGGTGCATCACCGGCTTTGAGGCGCTCGTACGCTGGGATCATCCGCAACAGGGGCTGATCGCCGCGAGCGACTTTATCCCGGTTGCGGAATCGACGGGCCTGATCGTGCCAATCGGCGACTTCGTGCTGGAGTCAGCCTGCCGGCAACTGGGACTGTGGCAACGGCAAGGCTACGAATCGCTGTCGCTGGCGGTAAATATCTCGTCGGTGCAGTTTTGGCGCGGTGACATTCTCGACACCGTCGGGCGCTGCCTGCGGGAGTTCCGTATCCCGCCCTACAAGCTCGAACTCGAGATCACCGAGACGGCGATGATGGAATATCCCGATCTCGTCTCCGAGAAGATCTTCGCACTCAAGCGACTCGGTGTGCGCATCGCGCTCGACGACTTCGGCACCGGCTATTCGTCGCTGTCTTACCTGAATCGCTTCGCCGTCGATACGCTCAAGGTCGACAAGTCGTTTATCCAGGCGATTCCACACGACCGCAGTGTCTGCGTGATGGTGTCGGCGATTATCGGGCTCGCCCGGTCACTCGGACTGACAGTGGTTGTCGAAGGCACCGAGACGGAGGAGCAGATCGCGTGGCTGGCCTCGCTCGGCCGCATTGAAGCACAGGGCTTCCTCTTCTCGCGGCCGGTGCCCGCCTCCGAAGTCGCTGCGTTGATCGAACGCTTCGGCGTCTGCTCGCGGGTGGAAAACTAGGCTCGAAACCTAGACGCCGCCGATCACCGCAAGGTAAATCGTCACGACACCCAGCACCATGTTGATGACCACGATCCGACGGATCGACGTCATGGCTCGTGCACCATCGGGCCAACGCTGCGACTGAACCGCGCGTTGCACCTTGGGGTACAGGGCAAATCGCAAGTGGCCGAACAACAGCATCATGACGATGCCGATGGCCGCCATTGCCAGCACGGGCAACGGCGCATGCATATTGCCCACCTTCGACATCATGAAGCCCCCGCTCAGCAGGATCACAATCACTGAGCCAGACACCCAGTTGAAGAACTTGCCGAGCGCCGATTCCATCAGCGGCAGGCGCGATTGCGGCGTGAGTTCGGCGAGCGACGTGCGTAGGCAGAAGTGTGCAAAGACCATCCCGCCGATCCAGACCGTAACGCCGAGCAAATGGGCAAACAAAGCAATTTCAAAAGCGTGATTCATGTAGGGCTCTCGGGAACGTAGCCGTTCAGGGTGTACTCGGGATGATCGTTGTAGCGGACCACATTACAGTGCCGGTCGCAGCGCCTCGATCTTGAGACGGCTGTCCGGCTTGCGGCCCTTGCGGGCTCGTTTGCCGACATGCGTAGCCAGTGCCGCGCCGCGCAGTTCTACCTCGGTCGGCTTGCCACCACGGCCGGCACCGAGCAACACCACACCCGCGGCACCGATCGGCGTCGCCTGGACGAGATGCTCCTTGTCTTCGAGTGCGATCAGCGTCACGCCGCGGCCGCCGCCCGACAAGGTCTTCATTTCGTCGAGGCCAAACACCAGCACACGACCATCGTCAGCCAGGCAAGCCACCTGCTTTGCCTGCGCCCAGATCGGCATCGGCACGAGCGGCAACGCGCCATCGTCGAGTGTCATGAACCCCTTGCCTGCCTTGACCCGGCTCACCATATCGCCAATCTTCGCGATAAAGCCGTAGCCAGCGGATGATGACAGCAGCAAGGCCTGATCGGCCGCCGCCGCGTAGTAATGCATCAAATGCGTGCCGCTCTCGAGTTCGATCAGCGAGGTCACCGGCACGCCATCGCCCCGGCCGCCCGGCAGCGAGGCGACACTGACCGAGTAGACCCGGCCATTGCTGCCCCACGCGATCAGCGTGTCGGTCGTGCGGCTCGCGAAAGCCCCATATAAAGCATCGCCGGCCTTGAAGGTGAACTGCGCGGAATCGAGACCGTGGCCCTTTGCCGTGCGGACCCAGCCCTTCTGCGACACCACCACTGTGACCGGCTCGTCGACCACCCGCTGCTCGAACACCGCACGCTTCTCTGCTTGGATCAGGGTGCGGCGATCGTCGCCATACTGTTTCGCGTCGGCTTCGATCTCGCGGATCATCAGCCGCTTGAGCGCCGACTCGCTGGCGAGGAGTTCTTCAAGCTTCGACTTGTCGTCGCGCAGGCTCTGCAGTTCCTTTTCGATCTTGATGCTTTCGAGCCGCGCAAGCTGACGCAAGCGGATTTCAAGAATGTCTTCGGCTTGCCGCTCGCTCAGTTCGAATCGCGTCATCAAGGCGGACTTCGGTTCGTCGGCCTCGCGAATGATGTGAATCACTTCGTCGATATTCAGGAAGACGATCATCCGCCCTTCGAGAATATGAATCCGGTCGTTCACACGCGTGAGCCGGAAACGGCTGCGGCGCGTGAGCGTCAACGCCCGGAACTCGACCCACTCGCGCAGGATATCGAGCACCGACTTCTGGCGCGGCCGGCCGTCGGTGCCGATCATCACCAGGTTCAGCGCAACACCTGACTCCATGCTCGTGTGAGCAAGCAGCGTATTGACGAATTCGGTCTGGTCGACACGGCTCGACTTCGGTTCGAACACGATCCGCACCGGCGCATCCCGGCCGGATTCGTCGCGCACCGTGTCGAGCATTGCGAGCAGGTTCTGCTTGTTCTGCAACTGTTCGGGCGTCAGCGACTTCTTGCCGAGCTTGATCTTCGGATTGGTGAGCTCCTCGATTTCCTCGAGCACCTTCTGACACGACGCGTTCGGCGGCAACTCAGTAACGACAACCTGCCACTGCCCGCGCGCCATCTCCTCGATCTTCCAGCGGGCCCGCACCTTGAGGCTGCCGCGCCCGCTCTCGTAGGCCGCCGCGATTTCAGCGGGGCTCGAGATGATTTGGCCACCACCGGGGAAATCCGGTCCCGGCAAATGCTCAATCAGTTCTGCATGCGTGAGCTTCGGATTGCGGATCAGCGAGACCGCGGCATTGGCCACTTCGCGCAGGTTATGCGACGGGATTTCTGTCGCAAGACCCACGGCAATCCCCGACGCGCCATTGAGCAGCACGAAGGGCAGACGCGCCGGCAACAGCTTCGGCTCCTGGAAAGAGCCGTCGTAGTTCGGCATGAAATCGACCGTGCCTTCATCGATTTCATCAAGCAACAGGCGCGCAATCGGTGCCAGCCGCGTTTCGGTGTAACGCATCGCTGCGGCACCATCGCCGTCGCGCGAACCGAAATTGCCCTGGCCGTCGATCAGCGGATAGCGCAGCGAGAAGTCCTGAGCAAGACGCACCAGCGCGTCGTACGCCGACTGGTCGCCGTGCGGATGGTACTTGCCGAGCACATCGCCGACCACCCGGGCCGACTTGACGGGCTTCGCGTCCGCGCGCAGCCCCATTTCGTTCATCGCAAAGAGCAAGCGGCGCTGCACCGGCTTTTGCCCATCGCTGACGTCGGGCAACGCACGACCTTTCACGACGCTGATCGCATAGTCCAGATACGCCTGTTCGGCATACTTGCCGAGCGTCAGGTACTCGCCGTCCGCAGGCGGTGCGAAGTTAATATCCTGCTGTTCCATATCAGATATCCGCCTCTACCTCATTACCCTTGTCTTCGATCCAGCCCCGCCGAGCCGCGGCTTCACCCTTGCCCATCAGCATATTCATGGTGCCCACGGTCGATGTGAAATCGAGCTCGCCGAGCGAAATCGGCATCAGCCGGCGTGTATCGGGGTTCATCGTAGTATCCCAGAGCTGCTCCGCATTCATTTCGCCCAGACCCTTGAAGCGGCTGATGGTCCATTGCGTATCGCGCACGCCATCCTTGCTCAGCTTGTCGAGAATCGCCTCGAGTTCACCGTCATCGAGCGCGTAGAGCTTCTGTGCCGGCTTTTTGCCGCGCGCAGGCGCATCGACGCGAAACAGCGGCGGCCGTGCGACATGCACGTGTCCGCGCGCGATCAAGTGCGGGAAGTGTTTGAAGAAGAGCGTCAACAGCAGCACCTGAATGTGCGAGCCATCGACGTCCGCATCCGAGAGAATGCAGATCTTGCCGTAGCGCAAATTGCTCAGATCTGGTGAATCCTCTGCGCTGTGCGGGTCGACGCCCATCGCGACAGCGATGTCGTGGACTTCATTGTTCGCGAACAGCCTGTCGCGTTCCGTTTCCCACGTGTTCAGCACCTTACCGCGCAGCGGCAGAATCGCCTGAAATTCCTTGTTGCGTCCCATCTTGGCCGAGCCGCCCGCTGAGTCGCCCTCGACGAGGAAGAGTTCATTGCGCGCGAGTTCAGTCGATTCACAATCCGTGAGCTTGCCCGGCAACACCGCGACGCCCGAACTCTTGCGTTTCTCGACCTTCTGGCCTGCGCGCGTGCGCGCCTGGGCCTGCTTGATCACGAGATCCGCGAGTTTGCGCCCGAGGTCGACGTGCTGGTTCAGCCAGAGCTCGAGCCCTGGGCGCGTGAACGATGACACCAGGCGCACCGCGTCGCGGCTGTTGAGCCGCTCCTTGATCTGCCCCTGGAACTGCGGATCGAGCACCTTCGCCGATAACACAAACGACACGCGCGAGAAGACATCCTCGGGCAACAGGCGCACGCCCTTGGGCAACATCCCGTGCAGTTCGATAAAGCTCTTGACCGCCTGGAACAAGCCTTCGCGCAAACCCGCCTCATGCGTGCCGCCGGCCGGTGTCGGAATCAGGTTCACATAGGATTCGCGCAGCAGTGCGCCTTCCTCGGTCCACGCGACCACCCACGCTGCGCCTTCGCCTTCGGCGAAGTTGTCGTCGCTGCCGCGCGAGCCGTCCGCAAAGCGCTCGCCTTCGAACAGCGGAATCAGCGGCTCGTTGTCACCCAGGCCCTCGAGCAGATAGCCACGCAGGCCCGCTTCATACTTCCATTCGAAGCGCTCGCCCGTCTTCTCGACCACGAGCACAACCTCGACACCCGGCAGCAGGACCGCCTTCGAGCGCAACAGCCGTTGCAGCTCCGCGACGGGCAGGTTCGGTGAATCGAAATACTTGGGGTCGGCCCAGGCGGTCACGCGCGTGCCGGATTTCTTCTCGCCCCGCACGGCTGTGCGCACCGTCAGCGGCCGCACTACTTCGCCATGCGCAAAACCCAGTTCTGCGACTTTGCCATCGCGCCAGACCACCACGTCCAGACGTGTCGACAGGGCGTTCGTGACCGACACCCCCACCCCGTGCAAACCGCCCGAGAAGGTGTAGGCCCCGCCGGCCGCCTTGTCGAACTTGCCGCCCGCATGAAGCCGGGTAAAGACGATCTCGACAACCGCCACGCCTTCCTCCGGATGCAGACCGAAGGGGATGCCGCGGCCATCGTCGTCGACGCTGACAGAGCCATCCGCATGGAGCGTCACGAGAATCTGCTTGCCGTAGCCGCCGAGCGCCTCATCTGACGCGTTGTCGACCACCTCCTGCATGATGTGCAGCGGATTCTCAGTACGCGTGTACATGCCGGGTCGCTGTTTGACCGGCTCGAGTCCTTTGAGGACCTTGATCGATGCTTCGCTATACGACGGTGTTGGCTTCTTTGTGGACATAGCCCGTTGCGCTTCGAAACTGGGTTTGCGTGTCTAGCTGAGCGCCCTGGCGGGTCCGCGCGGCATCCGGGCGGCTCCTCGACCGAGGCGGCCCGGTTATCCCCATCCTCTGTGGACAACTGCGTGGACAAGCCAGGGAGTTCTGCAAAAATCCGATATGAAACAAGGCGCTCGTCGCCCCCGCCCGGAAATTGAGCGGGTGCGCCGGGGGCGACCCCATTGCTACGGCGAGGCTATTGTAATGGCGAGTCGGCCACCGGGCGCCATTGGCACTGTGACGCACGTTGCGGCGACGACGATACATCGGTTGTGCTGGCGCTGCACGGCGATAGTGCCGACGAGGTTCGGGGTTCGGCCCTTGATCCTCTGCCCTTGATCCTCTGCCCTTGATTCTCGGGCCCGGGCCGCCCCGGCGCGCATTCGATGCGGCGATGACCGTGTGATCTGGTGACGCCGACCTCTTGATACGCCGTGTCCTCGACCCAGCGTGTGCCGTGTGCCGTGTGCCGTGTGCCGTGTGCCGTGTGCCGTGTGCCGTGTGCCGTGTGCCAAGGACGGTAGCATCCCCGATGCCGTGGCCAGCAGCGTCTCGGGGCGTCGCCGCTCAGGAGGCCTTGCCGGCCGTCTTTGCCTCGAGCTGCTCCCAGCGCTCGAGCGCGCCAATCAGAGCCGCGTCGATTTCACTGTTGCGCTCGGTCAGGCGCTGAGCCGCCTTGGCATCCTTGCTGAACAGCGAGCCGTCGCCAAGCTTGCCAGCGATCTCCTTCTGCTCGTTTTCGAGTGCCGCAATCTGTACGGGCAAACTTTCGAGCTCGCGCTGTTCCTTGAAGGAGAGCTTGACCGAACGCTGTGCGTTACGCCCCGCGGAACTATCCTTGGAGCCGCCCTTACCCGCCGCGCTTGCCGCCGCTGCATTGCTTGCCGACACGGCCGCCCGCGCGAGCTCATCCGAGCGCGCCTTTTGCACCTGCCAGTCGCTGAACCCGCCGACATACTCGCGCCACTTGCCATCGCCTTCCGCCGCGATCACCGAGGTCACAACGTTGTCGAGGAAAGCCCGATCGTGGCTGACAAGCAGGACCGTGCCGTCGTAATCCGTCAGCAGCTCTTCGAGCAACTCGAGCGTCGGAATATCAAGGTCATTGGTCGGTTCGTCGAGCACCAGCACGTTGGCCGGCCGCGCAAACAGCCGGGCAAGCAGCAAACGGTTGCGTTCACCACCCGACAGCGAACGCACAGGCGAACGCGCACGCTCGGGCGAGAACAGGAAGTCGCCGAGATAGCTCATCACATGCTTGCGATTCCCTGCGATCTCGATCCAGTCGCTGCCTGGTGCGATCGTATCCGCGAGACTGCGCTCCGGATCAAGCTGCGCACGCATCTGATCGAAATACGCCACTTCGAGATTCGTCCCGGTGCGCACCTTGCCGCCATCCGGTTCGAGCTGGCCGAGAATCAGCTTGAGCAGCGTCGTCTTGCCCGCGCCATTTTGGCCGACCAGACCCACCTTGTCGCCGCGCATGATGGTGGCCGAGAAGTTGTCGACAATCACCCGATCGCCATACGACTTCGAGACATCCGTCAGTTCCGCGACGATCTTGCCCGAGCGTTCACCCTGGCTGACATCGAGTTTGACGTTGCCCTGCACATTGCGACGCGCCGCGCTGTCCGAGCGCATTTTCTGCAGGCGCTCGATCCGGCTGACACTGCGCGTACGGCGTGCTTCGACACCCTTGCGTATCCAGACCTCTTCCTGCGCGAGCAGCTTGTCGAACTTCGCCTGCTCGACCATTTCGACTTCGAGCTGAAGCGCCTTACGTTCCTGATACGCCGTAAAATTACCCGGATACGAGAGCAACTTGCCGCGATCGAGATCGACGATGCGTGTCGCCACCCGGTCGAGGAACGAGCGATCGTGGGTGATGAAAAACAGGCTGCCGCTGAACGACATCATCAGTTCTTCGAGCCAGCGAATCGAATCGAAATCGAGGTGGTTGGTCGGTTCGTCGAGCAGCAATGCATCCGGCCGCGCCACCAGCGCCCGCGCCAGTGCGAGCCGCTTTTGCAGACCGCCGGACAGCGCGCCGGCCTTGACGTCGCCGTCGAGCTTCAGTTGGTGAAGCGTCGTTTCGACGCGCGACTGCCATTGCCACGCATCGAGCGAATCGAGCTGGCTTTGCAGCGTGTTCATGCGCGACAGGAGCGCCTCGTGATCGTGCTCATGCTCCGGCTCGCCGAGCAGATGCGCGACCTCGTCGAACTGCTGGAGCAGATTGCGCGTTTCGCCGAGACCCGACGCGACGATATCGAACACCGTCGCTTCCGGATCGAACGTCGGTTCCTGCGGAACGTAGACCGTCGTCAGGTTTTGTTGTCGCGAAATCAGGCCGTCGTCGGGTTTCGCGTCTCCCGCAACAATCTTGAGCAACGACGACTTGCCGGCGCCATTACGGCCGATCAGACCGACCCGCTCACCCGATTCGAGTGAAAAATCGGCGCCATCGAGCAAGGCGACGTGACCGAACGCGAGGTGTGCATTCGAGATGGAAAACAGCGACATAACGACCTGGAGGGTGCAGAAAGACGCCCATTGTACCGGTCGGGGCAAACCCGCACGATTCGGCTCAACGGCCTACGCGGTCGGGCGGGCGGGCGGGAAAAGGCACAGGCCGCTACGGCAGGCTGGGCGGGGCGCCGTGGCTGGCGCCTAGAGGGCGGTCTTTTTTGGGGGCGGGTAGAATCGCGGCTTCCCAGGAACCTTTGCAACGATTCAAGCAGGACGCAACATGAGCGAAATCGTCGAGTACAAGACATGGATCTGCCTGATTTGCGGCTGGATCTATAACGAGCAGGATGGCCTTCCAGAAGAAGGGATTGCGGCAGGGACGCGATTTGAGGATATTCCGGCGGGTTGGCGGTGCCCGGAGTGTGATGTAGGGAAGGAAGATTTTGTGATGGCGGAGTTTTGAGACCATCGCGAGGGATCCCTCTGATGGGTGCAGGCCCGCGATAGATCTCGAATTCCAGACCCGCTCTGCCGCTTTCGCCTAAAACGTCTTTGCTATACTCTGCGCTGCCAGCGAATTGGCTGCTGGCGCTTGCTGCTGATGGCCCGGATGAAAATCCCCTTCAGCTTCGCGAGTGGTCGCCGGTGCTTCATTTAGGGTGGAGCAACCATGCCGACGACGCCAGCGGGTTGAGGCAGAAGCCTCTATGCAGCCCCGCGCTCTACCCCGTTGAAGTAGTCCCTCTCCCTGTAGTTCAATGGATAGAACAAGTGCCTCCTAAGCGCTAGATGCAGGTTCGATTCCTGCCAGGGGGACCAGCCCAGTTCCAAGAACCTCGCAAGTCAGTACTAGAAGCCCCGTCGAGCACGCCGCCACGGGGCTTTTGCCTTTCATAACGCCAACATCGCCCTCTCCTTCAGAAAAGTCAGACAATTGCCGATAAGCAAGCAGACTTTGCTGAGAACCGGGACGACCATGAAAACCACAATGACTCTATGCGCGGTCTCTGCTGCCGCGATGCTTACCGGCTGCTCGACTACACAGACCGTAACTGCCGGTCCGCAAGCCAAGGTCGCGCCGATGAGCCAAGCCTGTTTCACGCCGCACGGTGGCAACTCAAGATCGACCGATGAGGCGATCCAGCGCACGCTCGAAGCTCACAGCATCGCCGTACTCAAGGCGCCGAACTGCACGAAGGACACACAAGGTGTCGATCTGAGTGTCGACTACAGCGACCAATGGTGGTGGGACATTGTGATGTATCCCAGGTCGATCGACATCCGGTTTTACAGTGCGCCGAGCGGTGCATTGATTGCGTCGGGTCACTGGAAAAATTCGGTGGTGCACCAGTTCCCGAGTATCGATGGTCTGGTGGAAGACCTGATGAACGATATGTTCGCCAAGACTGGCGAGCCGGGGACACTGCGTACCACCAAGCACGCTGCTCAATAGCGGCACAAGAGCGTTTCGCGTACCGCTTTGCAACTCATCGGGGGCCGAAAAGCAATGAAAAGTGGAGAACCCGTGAAAATCCCGCAGCCTGTAAAGGCAGCTGTCATAGCCATGGCGTTGCTCGGTCAATTGGGATTCGCGCTAGCCGCGAGCGCACCGCCTCAGGAACCTGACGAATCCGAGCTGGCTACGCACAATCACTACGTCAATAAATCAGGGCTGGAAGTTCACTCACCGTCCGCCGACGTAGCCGGAAAAATTCCGTCCGGCTCCAGTGCGAAGTGTCGCGATGGAACGTACAGTTTCAGCAAACATCACTCGGGAACGTGCTCACGCCACGGAGGTGTCGCTGCTTGGGAATAAGGCATCTTGGCAAGCGCGAGGCCCGCGGCGCATACAAGACAAGAAAATCGAATCAAACGGTGCAATAGTGCGGTGCTAGTGCAGCGTGCCGCTTGTCGCCTCGCACTCCGGGCGACAAGCAATATTGATCTGCACGCACCGCATATCCATTCAATTACTCAACCTTGATTCGAAGCGTGGTTGCCCATGGCCCATTGTTGCGGTTCGTTCGAATGACCGAACTGAACTTTATACAACGTGCGGTTTTCAGCGATCTGGTCAGCTGTGGGCGGATAGTCGTTTTGCGAGGTCGGGATCACGCCGGCACGTTCTGCGTCGACGAGTTGCATGCGAACTTGAGCGCGGGTCAGACCGACAGGAGCAGTCGTGTCGGCAATGGCGCTTCCAGCGAAGGCGGTGATCAAGAGGCCGAAGGTTGCGATAGCGATGGTTTTCATGACAGTTCTCACATAAAAAGTTTAGAAAGTTCGCGGCCGTTTCTTTGCTTCCCCCGGTCACGACAGTCTTCGTTTCGTTTCAGACTGTGACTCCATCATGGGCTCCAACCTCCAACCCTTTACTGACACACGAATGACAATTCGGACATCCTATCTTCACTAGTGACTAATCATTCACGGACATGGCGATGCCGCGGCTGACTCGATGAACGACGCAAAAAAAGGGGGCATAGAGGGCTGTATGAGCCACCGAGCGTTCAGAGCAACTTTACAAAAGAAGTCCGACCTGTCGGCATGATCCGCTGACTCGTTCCCGCATCGGGGCACGCCCAAGAAGATCGAAGTATTTCGCGCTACAAATTCAGATCGCGGCCGCTCAAAACTGAGCTAGCCGCGGTTACTTTTCTCCGCAGTCGTCTGCCGCCCGACGTTCCAGGCCCCAGACGACAGCGATCTGCTTACAACACCTTGCGTGCTGCATGCGACTGCTCAGCCTTGACTCGAAGCATGGTCGCCCATTGCCCATTGTTGCGGTTCGTTCGAATGACCGAACTGAACTTTGTACAGCGCACGATTTTGAGCGATCTGGTCGGCCGTGGGCGGGTAGTCATTGTCCGAGGTCGGGATCACGCCGGCACGTTCCGCGTCGACGAGTTGCATGCGAACTTGAGCGCGGGTCAGGCCAACAGGAGCGGTCGTGTCAGCAATGGCGCTTCCAGCGAAAGCGGTGATCAAAAGGCCGAAGGTTGCGATAGCGATGGTTTTCATGACAGTTCTCACTTAAAAAGTTTAGGAGTGCGCGGCCGTTTCTTTGCTTCCCCCGGTCACGACAGTCTTCGTTTCGTTTCAGACTGTGACTCCATCATGGGCTCCAACCTCCAACCCTTTACTGACACCCGAATGACAATTCGGACATCCTATTTTCACTAGTGGAGTAATCATTCACGGACATGGCGCTGCCCCGGTTAGCTCGGCGAACGAGGGGGAAAAAGGAGGTAGATGGCTGCATGAGCCGCCGAGCGTTCAGAGTATCTTCACAAAAGACGTCCGACCTGTCGGCATGATCCGCTGACTCGTTCCCGCATCGGGGCACGTCTAGGCAAATCAAGAAATTTCCAGCTACAAATGCAGATCGCGGCCGCTCAAAACTGAGCTGGCCGCGGCTACCTTTCTCCGCAGTCGTCTGCCGCCCCGCGTTCCGGGCCCCAGACGACAGCGATCTGCTTACAACACCTTGCGTCCCGCATGCGACTGCTCAGCCTTGACTCGAAGCGTGGTCGCCCATCGCCCATTGTTGCGGTTCATTCGAATGACCGAACTGAACTTTGTACAGCGCACGATTTTCAGCGATCTCGTCAGCGGTGGGCGGGTAGTCGTTTTGCGAAGTCGGGATCACACCAGCACGTTGTGCGTCAACGAGTTGCGCACGCACTTCTGCACGGGTCAGGCCAACAGGAGCGGTCGTGTCGGCAATGGCGCTTCCAGCGAAAGCGGTGATCAAGAGGCCGAAGGTTGCGATAGCGATGGTTTTCATGACAGTTCTCACTTAAAAAATTTAGGAGTGCGCGACCGTTTCTTTGCTTCCCCCGGTCACGACAGTCTTCGTTTCGTTTCAGACTGTGACTCCATCATGAGCGCCAACCTCCAACGCTTTACTGACACTCGAATGACAATTCGGTCATCCAATTTTGCTTAGCGGGCTAAGCATCGTCAGACTCAAGACGCCCTCCTCACGCCGGCATCTTGCGGAAAGCGATGGCCAGACGGTTCCAGCTATTGATTGAAGATACGAGCAAGGTCAGATCAACGATCTCTTCGTCGGTGAAGTGCGGGCGCACGGCTTCCCACACGGCATCGGGCACATGTTCTTGCGAGACCAGCGTCAGCGCTTCGGTCCATTCAAACGCAGCGCGTTCACGGTCGGTGAAGAACGGGGTTTCGCGCCATACCACGACGGTCGCAAGCCGACGGTCGGTCTCGCCGCCCTTGCGCGCATCGGTCGTATGCATATCGACGCAGAACGCACAGCCGTTGATCTGGGAAGCGCGCAGGCGCACCAGTTCGGCCAGCGATTTTTCGATGTTCGATTTGCCGATGCGGTCTTCGAGACTCATCATGGCCTTGATGGCGAGCGGGTTGGCTTTGTAGAAGTCGAGTCGGGCTTGCATGCTGTTACTCCTGTTGGGTGTTGAGTCGGTATGGAAAGATTATGCGCATCAGCGGCCTTATGAAATAGCCAGTTTTTGGCAATTCCAGGTAACCACTGCCGAGGCAACGACAAGAAGGAGAAGGAGAAG
>JAMFSK010000121.1 GCA_026225235.1 Burkholderiales bacterium | reverse complement strand
GGCGATTCGCTGATCTATTTCGTCGACCGCTGGGCGGGCAAGAATGGCGCGAAACCGAACGACATCGGCAACATCAGCATCTATGACGTCGACTTTGAACCGATCGCAGGCGTCGATCCGAACCCGGTCGGCCACGGTCTCACCTATATCGACCACCTGACGCACAACGTCCATCGCGGTCGGATGGCCGAATGGGCCGACTTCTACGAGCGACTCTTCAACTTCCGCGAGATCCGTTACTTCGACATCGAAGGGCAAGTCACGGGCGTGAAGTCGAAAGCGATGACCTCGCCGTGCGGCCAGATCCGCATTCCGATTAATGAAGAAGGCACCGAACAACCCGGCCAGATCCAGGAATATCTCGACGCCTATCGTGGCGAAGGGATTCAGCACATTGCATTGGGCTCCTCGGATATCTACGGAACGGTCGACGGTCTGGCCCGCTCGCACATCAAGCTGCTCGACACGATCGACACCTACTACGACTTGCTCGACAAACGGATTCCGGGTCACGGTGAGCCGCTCGACGCGCTGAAGTCGCACAAGATTCTCGTGGATGGCGCGCCGGACGATCTTCTGCTGCAGATCTTTACCGAAAACCAGATTGGCCCGATCTTCTTCGAGATCATCCAGCGTAAGGGCAATCAGGGGTTCGGCGAGGGCAACTTCAAGGCGCTGTTCGAATCGATCGAACTCGATCAGATCCGGCGGGGTGTGGTGCAGGCGAAGGCGCCTGCCTAGGACTTGCGGTAAAGCGAGAGAACGCTAAAACACCAAGCTTCATTCGCACAGGACCGGCTCGACTGATAACGAGACCTCACTCGCAATCGCGCCGAGTCTTGTACCCGATGGGAAAGTCAAACAACTGCCCGGGCATCCAGGTCCGCGGTAATTCGTTCGAGTCGGACTCCCCGACACGATGTTTAGGTAACAACTGCCGCACATTCATGTTGGCGACTACAGGACCGGCCTCGAGTGCCAGAAAAGCGGCGGAAGCGATCAGAAAGGTACTGATATTGGGTTGGCTCAAATCGGCTCCTCTTCTAGTAATGGTATGACTGGCCCGTGTGACGACAACGGACGTGCAGGATGCCAAGCCATTTCCCATGTGCAGACTGCTTTTACAGGGGGTTACAAACCAGCGGCTCCTGTTACTTCGCGTCAGGCAATCGCCATCGAATTCGTCGCCATCCCATGTTATGAACAGACCGCTCTCCGTCGCCCCCTTGTAAATTCCCGACATTTCTATCTCGGACCCGCCTCTACCTAGGGAGAGCCCCTAGACGCCCTGGCTTCGATCCCTCTCTTCGCGGTGCTAACATCGTTTTGCGATAGCCACCCCCGTCTTGCGTGCTCAAAAGGCCAAACAGACGGCCTGATTTGCGAACCCCTACCCGGGTGAGGAGCAGAGCTTATGAACGCCCCACTGGACCCCAAGACGCGCGCCGAACTCGAAGCCGCGCTGGCGTCCGTCACGCTTGACGACAAATACACACTCGATCGCGGCCGCGCCTATATGAGCGGTATCCAGGCCCTCGTGCGCCTGCCGATGCTCCAGCAGGAACGCGATCGCGCCGCCGGCCTCAATACCGCGGGCTATATCTCCGGATACCGCGGATCGCCACTCGGCGGCCTCGACATCTCGCTGGGCAAGGCACGCCGCCACCTCGCGTCCCATCAGGTCGTCTTTCAACCGGGGGTCAATGAAGACCTCGCGGCGACCGCCGTCTGGGGCAGCCAGCAGGTGAACCTCTATCCCGGCGCGAAGTACGACGGCGTGTTCGGCATGTGGTACGCGAAGGGCCCCGGCATCGACCGTTCGGCCGACGTGCTCAAGCATGCGAATTCTGCTGGGTCGTCGCCCCACGGTGGCGTACTGGTTCTGGCAGGCGACGATCACGCCGCCAAATCGTCGACGCTTGCACACCAGTCAGAACACATCCTCAAGGCCTGCGGCCTGCCCGTCCTTTTTCCCGCGGACGTTCAGGAATATCTCGACTTCGGCCTGCATGGCTGGGCGATGAGCCGCTACTCCGGCCTATGGGTGGCGATGAAGTGCGTGACCGATATCGTCGAATCGTCGGCATCGGTCGATGTCGATATGAACCGGACGCAACTGATCCTGCCGTCCGATTTCGCGATGCCCGACGGTGGCCTCAACATCCGCTGGCCCGACCCGCCGCTGGTCCAGGAAGCGCGTCTACTCGACTACAAGTTGTATGCGGCGCTTGCCTACGTCCGGGCGAACAAACTCGACCGTATCGAGATCGACGCGCCCAACGCGCGCTTCGGCATCATGACAGCGGGCAAGGCCTATCTCGACGTGCGTCAGGCGCTCGTCGATCTCGGTCTCGATGACGAAACCTGCAAGCGGCTCGGCATTCGCCTCTATAAGGTCGGCTGCGTGTGGCCGCTGGAAGCCCAAGGCGCGCATGCGTTCGCGAAGGGGCTCGAAGAAATTCTCGTGGTCGAAGAGAAGCGCCAGATCCTCGAATATGCGATCAAGGAAGAGTTGTATAACTGGCCCGATACGCAGCGTCCGCGCGTCTATGGCAAGTTCGACGAGAAGGATGGGGCTGGCGGCGAATGGTCAGTGCCCATGGGTAACTGGCTTCTACCGGCGCACTACGAACTCTCGCCGGCGATCATCGCCAAGGCGATCGCGACTCGCCTCGACAAGTTCGACCTGCCGTCCGATGTCCGCGCGCGGATTGCGGCGCGCCTCGACATCATCCACGCAAAAGAGCACGCACTCGCCAAGCCGCGCGTCGCGACAGAACGTAAGCCGTGGTTCTGTTCGGGCTGCCCGCACAACACGTCGACGAATGTGCCAGAAGGATCGCGAGCGATGGCCGGCATCGGCTGTCACTACATGACGCTCTGGATGGACCGCAACACGAGCACATTCAGTCAGATGGGCGGCGAAGGTGTGGCGTGGCTGGGGCAGGCGCCGTTCACCCAGGACAAGCATGTCTTTGCGAACCTCGGCGACGGCACCTATTTCCATTCGGGCCTGTTGGCCATTCGTGCGGCTGTCGCGTCGAAGACCAACATCACCTACAAGATCCTTTATAACGACGCGGTCGCGATGACTGGCGGCCAGCCGGTCGACGGCGTTCTGAGCGTCCCGCAGATCACGCGTCAGCTTGCTGCCGAAGGGGCCAGCAGGATCGTGGTCGTGAGCGATGAGCCCGAGCGTTATCAAAACCCGGCACTGCTGGCACCCGGCACCACCGTCCATCATCGAGACAAACTCGATGAGATCCAGCGTGAACTTCGTGAGATCGCGGGCACGACGATCCTGATTTACGATCAGACCTGTGCGACGGAGAAACGACGCCGCCGCAAGCGTGGTCAGTTACCGGACCCTGCACGCCGGGTTGTGATCAACGAGGCGGTTTGCGAAGGCTGCGGCGATTGTTCGGTCAAGTCGAACTGCCTCTCGGTCGAGCCGCTCGAAACCGAATTCGGCACCAAGCGGAAGATCAATCAGTCGAGCTGCAACAAGGATTTTTCCTGCGTCAACGGCTTCTGTCCGAGCTTCGTGACGATTGAAGGTGGGCAACTCAAGAAACCGAAGGCCGCCGAAGTCTCGACCGACGGACTCGCCGCGCTGCCCGAGCCAGACCTGCCGTCGATCGACGGTGCGTACGGGGTGCTTGTGGCAGGTGTTGGGGGCACGGGTGTCGTGACCATCGGCGCACTGCTCGGCATGGCGTCGCACCTCGAGAACAAGGGTGTGACCGTGCTCGACGTGACTGGCCTCGCGCAAAAAGGCGGCGCTGTGATGAGCCACGTTCAGATCGGTGCTCGCCCTGGCGACCTGCATGCGACACGTATTGCGATGGGCGAAGCGAGTCTCGTGATCGGCTGCGACGCTATCGTCACGGCATCGGACGAAGCGCTGTCGCGCATGCAACGGGAGAAGACGCGTGTCGTCGTCAATAGTGCCAACACGCCGACCGCTGAATTTATCCGCAACCCGAACTGGCGCTTTCCGGGGGCAAGTGCTGAGCACGATATTCGTGCTGCGGCGGGCGATATCGTCGATTTTGTCGATGCAAGTCAATTGAGTGTGGCGCTGCTGGGCGACGCCATCTACACGAATCCGTTTGTGCTCGGTTATGCCTGGCAGCGCGGGTGGTTGCCGCTGCGCCATGAGTCGCTGATCCGCGCGATCGAACTCAATGATGTCTCGGTCGACAAGAATAAGGCTGCGTTCGAATGGGGTCGGCGTTCGGCTCACGATCTGGCAGAGGTCAAGCGCGTTGCGGTGACTCTGCCGTCGGGTCAAGCCGCTGCGGGTAGTGGTGGCAAGGTCATTGCGCTGCATACGCCGAAGGCGCTTGATGCGTCGATCGCCATGCGCGTCGAGTATCTGACGGCCTATCAAAATGCGGCCTATGCACGACGTTATCTGGAGAAGGTTGAAAAGGTCCGCGTTGCTGAACTCGCGTTGTCGAGCGAGTTCTCGTCTGAACTCCCTTTGACTGAAGCGGTTGCACGCAACCTTCACAAGCTGATGGCTTACAAGGACGAATACGAAGTCGCGCGGCTTTACACCGACCCGGCCTTCACCAAGAAGCTCGCGGCGAGTTTTGAAGGGGACTGGAAACTCAAGTTCCACCTCGCGCCCCCCATGCTTTCCAAACGCGATTCGCATGGCCATCTGCTTAAGCGCGATTTCGGGCCGTGGATGATGCCTGCGTTCCGCGTGCTCGCGAAGTTCAAGTTCCTGCGCGGTGGCCCGTTCGATTTCATGGGCAAGACTGAGGAACGTCGGACGGAGCGCGCGCTGATTCGTGAATATGAAGCGTTGGTCGATGAGCTGCTTCTGGGTTTGAGGGCGGAGAAGATGTCGATAGCGGTCGAGCTCGCTCAGTTGCCCGATGGTATTCGTGGCTTTGGCCATGTGAAGGACAACAACCTTCGGGCAATCCGGGTGCGTTGGGCGGCGTTGCTCGCCAACTGGCGTGCTCCCAAAGGCGCGACTGGCGCGCATATCGGGCAGGTCGCGTAGGAGATTCGGCCGGCCGGATGCGTCGGGCGGTGAAGGTCAGGGAGAGCATAAAAATAAAGGGGCGCCGGGTAGAATCGGCGCCCCATCTTCGTTTTGGCCCCTGCGTTTGGTCCCTCAGCCTTGACCGTTTTTCCCCGACCTTACTTCAGGTCGGACGTGAATCACTCGAGTTGAGCGCCGCGGCGTTCGGGGATCAGAAAGAGTGTCGCGCACACATCGACGACATAGATCGTGGCCAGCAACGCCAGTGCGCTCGAAAAGGAATAGCGCGTCGCAAGTGCGCCGACAGCGAGCGGTCCAAATCCTCCGACCGCGCGCCCGACATTAAAAAGCACATTCTGCGCCGTCGCACGTGCCCGCGTCGGGTAGCACTCGGCGATCAACGCACCATATCCGCCGATCATCCCGTTGACGAAGAAGCCCATCACCGCGCCCCCTATCAGCAAGGTCGAGGGCGAGACGAGTTGTGAGTAGACGAACACCATCACAACTGCGCCGATTTGATACCCGACAAACGTCGGCTTACGGCCAACCCGGTCGGCCAGCATGCCGAACATCGCAATGCCCGCAGCCATACCAAGCACCGTGACTGCCGTCCAAACCCCCGAACGAGTCAGCGAATAACCAAAGGTGTGCGAGAGGTAGGACGGCATCCAGATCATCAGGCCGTAGTAGCCGAAATTCTGAACCGAACAAAGAATCATGATGCCAACGCTGGTTCGCGTCGCGCGGGTGCTCGAGAAGAGTTCGGCGATCGGCGCGGACCGGGTCGGCTCGCGAACTCGTTCAAGAAACAGCGCAGGCTCTTCAAGGCGCCGTCGCATCCAGAACGAGGCCAACGCCGGCGTGACACCGACCGCGAACATGCCGCGCCAGCCGATCAATGGCAACAACAAAGGCGTGAGCAAAGCCGCGGCCAATACGCCAAGTTGCCAACCGAGCCCCACGTACGACGACGCGCGCGCCCGTTGTGCACTCGGCCACGCCTCCGCGACCAGCGCCATACCGATGCCGAACTCCCCGCCTAGACCGAGGCCCGCGATCGTCCGGTAAGCAAGCAGGTCGTGATAGCCCTGAGCGAACGCACACAGGCCAGTGAACACCGCGAACACGAGGATCGAAGCGCTCAACATCCGCACGCGTCCGAAATAGTCGGCCAAAGTGCCAAACAAGAGGCCTCCTGCGACTGCGCCGATCAGCGTCCAGC
>JAMFSK010000022.1 GCA_026225235.1 Burkholderiales bacterium | reverse complement strand
CTTTGCGACCGGCGCTGTAGGTGGCGGACGCAGCGCCCCCCGTCATGCCATGCCAGGACTGTGCAAACCCGACGATTTCGTACTTGCCGGTGACCAGTTTCGCCATCCTTATGGCGGCCTCGTTCGATTCTGCGCCCGTGCTGAGCAACATCGCCCGGTCGAGGCCGTCGGGCGTGATATCGGCCAATTTCGTCGCCAGGTCGACCACCGGTCGCGACAGCATCCCGCTGAACAGGTGGTCAAGCTTGCCGACATATTCGTTCACGACTGCCACGATGTCCGGATGGCTGTGGCCGAGCACCGCGCTCATCTGCCCTGAGGTGAAATCCAGGATCGCTCGACCGTCCGCGTCATATACGAAGCTACCTTTGGCGCGCTCGATGATCAACGGCTCGAAGGTACCGCCATAGCGGATCAGGTGTTCCTTGGCGTTGCGCCAAAAAGTTGCGTCATTGTTCAGGGACACGCTGCTTCTCCTGGGTTCGAGGCGGGAATGACTTGCAGTCTAGAGGGCTCTCTGATTTCATAGAATCGAATAGTTCTTATGCAAGATAGAAATGGGTCTAATACCTTGAGCCTCTCACTCGAAATCGATCTGCTGCGTTCTTTCACCGTCATCGCCGAGGTTCGGGCTCTGAGTCGCGCGGCCTCCCGCATCGGGCGGACTCAGTCGGCGCTGAGTCAGCAGATGAAGCGGCTTGAAGAAATCGTCGACCTGCCCCTGTTCCAGCGAACGGGCCGGGGGGTCGTGCTGACGCATCCTGGTGAACGCCTGCTGATCCACGCGCAGCGCATTCTGCGAGTGCACGACGAAGCCATGGCCGATCTTTCCGGGAAAGGACTGTCGGGCACAATTCGCTTCGGCTGTCCGGACGACTACGCCGCCGTTTTTCTCCCTCAATTGCTGCGCCAGTTCGCGAGCCAGCATCCGCATGCGCTAGTTGAGGTTGTGTGCGCGCCAACGCCCCGATTACTCGAACAACTGGAGAGACGTGCGTTGGATCTCGCCATGATCTCGTTGCAGGGCGATGCCACCCATGACGCCATCATCCGCCGAGAGCCGCTCGTCTGGGTGGGTTATCCCGGACTCGATCCCGCTCAGTTCGATCCCCTGCCTCTGGCGCTTTCCGATCCCGACACGCTTGACCACGTGGCGGCCTGCGAGGCGCTACAGCACGCAGGCAGGCCCTACCGCATCGCCTACGCGAGCAGCAGTCTCGCCGGCCTTACCGCACTCGTGCGCTCGGGGCAGGCCTTTGCCGTGCTGACGCAGACTGCGGTGCCCCAAGATCTCCAGATTCTCAACGACGAAGCTTCCCTTCCGGCACTGCCCTCCATTGGCATTGCTTTGAGATTTGAGCGGGAGCGCCCACCGCACCTGATCACGGTATTCGCGCAGCACATCAAGCTCATGCTTCCGTTGATGTGACCGACCAGGTTCAGAGGAGGCGGCCGAACTTTCGCCTTTGTTTTCGCACGCGCCTGATGTTTGAACGCAAGAAAGAATCTGCATTTGAACCAACCAGTCAATGACGACGTGCATGGAAGTTTGCTTGAACTTGCCCCCGTCGACTCGCTGTATACGACGCCTTGGGTGAGTCAACTCGTGCTCAGCGTTCTCGGGATGGAGACCCGTTGCAAGATCTGGGCAACGGTCGTATGCGATTGGCAGTGCAAGCACGTCAGTGAGGTGCCACGCGTCCAATAATCCCCTGTCG
>JAMFSK010000120.1 GCA_026225235.1 Burkholderiales bacterium | reverse complement strand
TCACATCGACCACCCTCCCCGGCACGACCGTCCAGACGCTGACGCTCCCCTCCGGCACCGTCGTGCGCGAATATCTTTCCACAGCGGGTGTCGTATTTGCCGTCGCCTGGCAGGGTCCGGTACTCCCACAGCTCAGGCCGCTGCTCGGCGCCGACAATTTCAGCCAGTACACCGAGGCCGTGACGGCCGCGCAGACCAGCGGCGGCGGTCATGGGGCAGCCGGGGTCAGCCTGCCGGGTCTGGTGGTGAATTCCAGTGGCCACATGGGCGCCTTCTTCGGCCGCGCGTGGCTTCCTCCGTCGCTGCCCGCCGGCGTCAGCGCCAGCGACATTCAATAGGGAGCCCATGTGCGCAAACTCCTGTCGATCGCCGCGCTTGCCTGCGCCAGTGTGCTGACCGCCTGCGGAGGCGGCGGAGGCAGCAGCAGCCCGCCCGCCGCGGCTATCCCTGCCCCAGCCGCCGGCGGCAATATCGCCGCCATCACCGTCGATGCCGGCCCCGTCGTCAACGGGATCAACACGGCGCGCCCGAATATCCCGTTCATCTCCGTGCAAGTGTGCGCCCATGGCACGGCCAACTGCCAGACGATCGACCATGTGCAGGTCGATACCGGTTCGGCCGGCCTGCGCCTGGTCAGCACGACAGCGATCTCGGCGCTCGGCTTGCCTGCGGAGAGCGCAGCCAACGGCGGCACACTAGCTGAGTGCGCGCAATTCGCCGACGGCGTGACGTGGGGCGCAGTGCGCACCGCCGACATCAGCGTGGCCGGCGAGACGGCGAGCAACATCCCGATCCAGATCGTCGGCGACGCGGCCGTGCCTAATGTGCCGACGGCCTGTACAAATGTGGGTTCGACCAAGCAGACCGTGGTCTCGCTCGGCGCGAACGGCATCATCGGCCTGGGCACACTGGCGAACGATTGTGGTCTTGCCTGTGCGCAGCAGGCCTTGAGTATTTACTACGGCTGCACGAATGCGACGACGTGTACCGATCTCCCGGTGCAGGTTTCCGAGCAGTTACCCAACCCTGTCACGCACTTCGCGGCGGACAACAACGGCACCATCGTGCAATTGCCAGCCGTTTCCGCAAGCGGTGCCGCGACCGCGCAAGGCAGCCTGATCTTCGGCATCGGCACACAAAGCAATAACGGCCTGGGGAGCGCCCAGGTCTATACGACCGGGGCCGGCGGGACGTTCACCGCGACCTATAACGGCGCCTCGCTTCCCATGAGCCTGCTCGACACCGGCTCGAACGCGCTGTTCTTTCCCGACAGTTCGATTCCGGCTTGCAGCGCGAGCACCGCCAACGGCTTTTATTGCCCGCCGTCGACCGTGGCGATCAGTGTCCAGATCACGGGCAAGAACAACGCGAGCACCACCGTGAGCTTGTCGATCGGCAATGCGGTGAGCCTGTTCACGGCCACCAACTCGTTTGCCTTCGATAACATCGGCGGCCCGTTTACCGGCAGTACCGGGTTCGATTTCGGCTTGCCGTTCTTCTTTGGGCGGTCGGTCTACACGGCCATCGCGGGCGCCACGACCCCGGCGGGCGTCGGTCCCTACGTGGCGTTCTAGCGGGGCCGGGCGGCAACTTCTTTACAATGGACCCTCGTGAGCGGTCGGCGTGCTGCGCCGTTCGCTCGAGCATGTCCATGTCTGAACGGAACCTATGCCTCGTTTCTTCACTGCCCTTCTTGTCCTGCTGTCTCTCCTGACGTACACCTTCGACGCGCACGCCGCACCCGCGAGTGCCGCGCCCCCGGGCACCGCATCGAGCGCCGCCGCGCCCGTCATGCTGACGCCCGAGCAGGCACGCCAGGCGTTGATCGTACTCAACGACCCCAAGCGGCGCGCGCAAATCGAAGACACCCTGCGCGCCGTCGCCGCAGCCGGTGCGCTCGCCACACCGGCGCCCTCCGCAAGCAGCGCCGCGGCCACTGCAGCCGCGCCGGCGAGCGCCGCCTCAGGTGTTGCTGCAGCATTCAAGTCGAATGGCCTGGTCACCCAGTTGTCGCGGCAGCTCGCCCACTGGGCCCAGTCGATCGGGCACGCCACGCGCCAGTCCATCTCTGCGCTGCTCGACTTCGGGTCGGTACGCGCGTGGTGGATCGAGCATATCGGCACGGCCGCCGGCGCAGCGTTGCTGCTTAGTATCGGCTGGGTCGCCCTTGCGACCCTCGTGCCTGCGCTGGTGATCGAATGGGCACTGGGGCGTCTGATGCTCAAGCCGCGCCGCAAGATCGCCGCTCGCGCCAATGCGAAGGCCGACGCCGCCCACGCCGAAGCTCAGTTGACCCCCGCCCAGCGCGAGGATGCGCGCGACGAGCAAATCGCCGCCGCCTTGAAAGGCGACGCGAGCGCACGCCAGTCCATCTCGCAAACCCATACGGCCAAGGGCAAGTTCCAGGCCGTGCGGCACTGGGCGCTGTTCCGCCGCCTGCCGGCCGCATTGCTCAATGCCGTGCTCGCGGCCGTGCCGGTGCTCGGCTTCGGCGTGGCGGCCACGCTGCTGATGTCGATCCTCACGGCCGACGGTTCGATCGCCGAAGAGATCCTGTCGTCACTCGTCGATGTCTATGTGATTTGCCGAGGCGTGCTGGTGGTCGGCAATCTGTTTGTCGCGCCTCGCTCGCCGGGCCTGCGCCTGTGGCGCGTCACCGATGCGTCCGCCGCCTTTGCGCAGCGCTGGGTGACCCGGCTCGTGATCGTTGTCGGCGCCGGAAGCGCGCTGGCCGAGGCGCCGATGCCACTCGGGCTCAGCGACGACGCCCATGTCGCCATCATGAAGCTCGTGGCGCTGATCGCGCATGTGATGGTTGCGATCGTGATCCTTCAATGCCGCCGCCCGGTTGGCGACTGGCTGCGTCACTCGACCGCCTCGCATCGATCGCTGTCCTATTTCGGCAACTGGCTCGCCGATATCTGGGCCGCTGTCGCCGTCTTCTTCGTGCTCGCGTTGTGGCTCGTGTGGGCACTCGACGTCAACAATGGCTTCGAGACGCTGATCCATCTCGGCGGGCTCTCGCTGGCCGTGCTGATCGTGGCCCGCGTGATCGCGATCGTCACGCTCGGTGGTCTGGCCCATTTGTTCCGCGTCAGCGAGGGCGACGAGACTTCAGACGACGATTCAAGTCAGTCAGACCACTCAGCTGCCCCCGAACCCTCGATCGTGCAGCGTCGCGCCTATCGCTATTATCCGATGGTGCGTCAGTTCGTCTCGGCGGTGCTTGGTGTGATCGTCGTGCTTACCTTGCTCGATATCTGGGGCGTCCATCTGCTGCGATTCCTCGCCGCCAACCCGATCGGACACCGGTTGCTGTCGGCGATCATCACGATCGCGGTCGCCGCTACCGTCGCCGTGTTGATCTGGGAGGCCGTCAATATCACCTTCGAAAGACGGCTGCGGATCTGGACGGACCACGGCGAATTCGTGCGCGCTTCGCGCTTGCGCACGCTTTTGCCAATGCTGCGCAGCGCGCTGATGGTTGCGATCGCGCTCATCGTCGGCCTGACCGGTCTCAGCCAGATTGGTGTGAACACCGCGCCGCTCCTCGCCGGTGCCAGTATCTTCGGCGTTGCACTCGGGTTCGGTTCGCAAAAGCTCGTGCAGGATTTCATCACCGGCATCTTCCTGTTGATGGAGAACGCGATGCAGGTGGGCGACGGCGTAACCGTTGCTGGCGTCTCGGGCACGGTCGAGTACCTGTCGATCCGTACGGTGCGCCTGCGCGGCGGCGACGGCTCACTGTTCACGGTGCCATTCAGTTCGGTGACGACCGTCAATAACGTGAACCGCGGCATCGGTAACGCATCGGTCCGGATCAATATCGCCTATGGCGCCGACGTCGAGCGTGCGGTCGCCCTGTTGAAGTCGATCGGCGATGAACTGCGCGCCGACCCCGCGTTCAAGGACGGCATCCTGTCGGACTTCAGCTACTGGGGTGTCGATGCCATCGACGGCGCCGCCGTCACGCTCGCGGGTCAGATTCAATGTCGCGATACGATGCGCTGGCCGGTCCAGCGCGAATTCAACCGGCGCATCCTCGAGCGTTTCTCGGCCGAAGGCATCGATATCGCCAACCCCTTGCGCAACGTGATGATGCCGTCGGCGCATCGCATCGAGGCAGCAACGACGGCAGAGACCGAAGAGAAGGCAGCGACAGCTGAGACGGAGCAGTCCAATCATGACAAAGCCGGATAACGACCCCTCGGACGCCATCGACCCGGTTGTCGAAGGTCTGCTTCGCCAGTTGTGGGCCGCCGCAAACGAACCAGGCAACAAGGTGTGGTCGCTCGCCAAACTCAGCAAGCGCGCGCAGATGCCCCAAAGCACCTTGCGCCGCTATCTGAGCTCGCTGACCGAGGCAGGCCTGGTGACCGTCACGCTCGACGATGCCGGCCTCGGCTCGTCGACGCTGACGGAGTTCGGCCGCTCGGTCTGCACGGACCTGTTCGGTCCTGCGGCCTAGGCCTTCAGCTGTCGCGCGTGATGCGCGAGGTGATCGGCAATGAAACTCGAGATGAAGTAATAGCCATGGTCATACCCGGCGTGTCGACGCAGCTTGAGAGGTTGGGAGGCTGCGCGACATACCGTTTCGAACTCATCGATGCGCAGCTGGGGCGCGAGGAATTTGTCGTCGAGCCCCTGGTCGATCAGGATCTCGCCATCGAAACGCGTGTTGAGTTGCCCGATCAGCGCAGTCGCGTCGTGATGCACCCACTCGTCGCGGTGATCGCCGAAAAACGTCTCGAAGGCCTTGTTGCCCCATGGGCAGCTTGCCGGTCCCGCGACCGGCGCGAACGCCGACACTGACTTGAAAATCGAGGGATGGCGCAAGGCCAGCGTCAGCGCACCATGCCCGCCCATCGAATGACCGAAGATGCCGATGCGCGCAGCGTCGAGATTGAAGCATCCGGTCACGACCCGCAGTAGCTCGTCGGCGACGTACGATTCCATGCGGTAGTGCCGGTTCCAGGGCGGCTGTATGGCGTCGACGTAAAACCCCGCGCCCACCCCAAGCTCCCAATGATCCGCCTCGCCGGGCACGCCGGCACCGCGCGGGCTCGTATCCGGTGCGATCAGCGCGATGCCGTGCTCGGACGCATAGCGCTGGGCGCCGGCCTTGATCGGAAAGGTCTCTTCGTTGCAGGTCAGCCCCGCGAGGTAGATCAGCGCGGGGATAGGTGCCCCAGCGTCGACCTCAGGCGGCAAGTAGATCGAAAACCGTGCCGGCAGGCCCAGTGTCGCCGAACGATGGCGATAGAAGCGTTGGCTGCCGCCGAAGCTCCCATGCGCACTGATCAGTTCGAGTTCCGCGGTCGCAAGCGCGGTAGTGGTGGCGGTCGTCATGAGGGAAGTCCGGTCAGGCCGCGTTCAATAAAGCACAACCGAGCGGATCGATTCGCCCGACTTCATCAGGGCGAAGCCGTCGTTGATCTTCTCGAGCGGCAAGCGATGCGTAATCAGGTCGTCGATGTTGATCTTGCCTTCCATATACCAGTCGACAATCTTCGGCACGTCGGTACGGCCGCGTGCGCCGCCGAATGCCGAGCCTTTCCATTCACGTCCGGTCACCAGCTGGAACGGCCGCGTGCTGATCTCCTGCCCCGCCGCAGCGACCCCGATGATGAACGACTGGCCCCAGCCCTTGTGGGTGCATTCGAGCGCCTGGCGCATCGTGGTGACGTTACCGATGCATTCGAAGGAATAGTCGGCGCCGCCGTCGGTCAACTGCGTGATGGCGTCGACGACGTTTGCCACTTCTTTCGGGTTGATGAAATGCGTCATGCCGAACTTCTTCGCCAGTTCGACACGGGCCGGGTTGATATCGACCCCGATAATCTTGTCCGCGCCGACCATTTTGGCGCCCTGGATCACGTTGAGGCCGATGCCGCCCAGACCGAATACGACCACGTTCGCGCCCGCCTCGACCTTGGCCGAATAGACCACGGCACCGATGCCCGTCGTGACACCACAGCCGATATAGCAGACTTTGTCGAACGGCGCGTCCTCACGGATTTTGGCGACCGCGATCTCCGGCACGACGATGTAGTTCGAGAACGTCGAGGTGCCCATGTAGTGAAACAGGGGCTTGCCGTCGAGCGAGAAGCGCGAGGTCGCATCGGGCATCAGGCCCTTGCCCTGCGTGGTGCGGATCGCCTGGCAGAGGTTGGTCTTGCGCGAAAGGCAAAACTTGCACTGGCGACATTCGGGCGTATAGAGCGGGATCACGTGATCGCCCTTACGCAAGGTGCTCACGCCAGGGCCGGTATCGACGACGATCCCCGCCCCTTCGTGGCCGAGAATCGCCGGGAAGATCCCTTCGGGATCCGCGCCCGACAATGTGTAATAGTCCGTGTGACAAATCCCCGTCGCCTTGACTTCAATGAGGACCTCGCCCGCACGCGGTCCTTCGAGGTCGACTTCCTCGATCGTGAGAGGTTCGCCCGCTTTCCACGCAATCGCAGCCTTGGTCTTCATCCCGGCACCTTTAAGAGATTCAATATCAGGGCGCTAGTTTAGTCAGCGCGCGATGACGAAGCAATCTCGAACGGCGTATCGCCCCAGACGGGTCGGGAGATGGGACGTGTGCTATAAATGCGAACCGTTCGCATTCGTAAGGAAGTCGCGCGTCGTGCTCTGAAACGGCGCCTCACCGCTATGGAAGCTCTCTCTGGACTGGAAGCCCTGCCGGGAACGCGGTTCGTGCTCGTATTCGCCCAGTTGTGCGGCGCGTGGTTTGCCTCGCTGCTCGCCCCCTTGCTTGCCCCGCTTTTAGCTTTGGCCGGCGGCCTGCTGCTGTACCTCGCCTCGCCGCGCCAGCAAATGCGCGCAGCGGTGCGCCGGCGGGCGCTCTGCGCGGTGCTGGGTGCGCTTTGCTGCGGTGTGGCCGCGTTGAGCTGGCACTCGCAGGCGGGTTGGCCCGTGGCACTGTGCGCCACCGTGGCGACGCTCGCGGCAAGCCTCGCGCTGATGCCGTTCATCGGGGCCTGGATCGGCGCGCGCGCTGCCAAGCGTGCGACACTTCCCACCGAGGTGGGCGACAATGTCCGTCCGAGCCGTCGAACAGGAATCCAATGAAGCTCAGGTTGTACAGCACTGTCGTGCTTTCACTGCCACTCTCCGTTGCCCTCAGCGGCGCGTTTGCCTGGGCCATGCCCGGCGGTTGGGAGCGCTCTGCGATCCTCGCGATGGTGTTGTTCTTTCCGTTGTGGATCGGCATCCAGTGCAGCGCGTTCTCACTGTCTTCGACTTCGCGTGTCGTTGTCGTGCTCGGCACCGGGAATGTCATCGCCTTCGCTTTACTCTTCGTGGCGCGCGCGCTGCACACCGTCTGAGCAATCATGCGCGCACCGACCCTCCGGGCATTCCAGTGGTTGCATACCTGGGCAGGCATCTGCGCAGGCTTCGTGCTGTTTATTGCATTCGTCGGCGGTACGCTGACGATGTTCCATGAAGCGATCGGCCGCTGGGAGCGCCCTTTCGCCCGCCATCTCGCGACCGATGGCGGCCCCGCGCAACGCCTCGTCGGCACTCTGGTCGCGCTGCATCCGAAGTCGGCCGACGATTTTGGCATCGTGCTCGGCACCGAGACTCATCGTGAGCCCTTCGTCTACTGGAACGACAATGGCGAATGGCTCGACGCGCGACTGGCCGCGGGCGGCAGGTCAATTCTCGATACCTCGCTAGGCTTCGACGATTTCAGCAATAATTCGATGGGGGCGGCCGAACAGGCATCGGCCGCCGAGGCCGCGAGAGCCGCTGCATCGGCGGCACGCGCTTCCGCTGCTGTCAGAAGCGGCTCGCAGGCGAGCACCGCGAGCGAGCGCGATAGCCTGGCAGACAGCCACGCGAATGCCGCCCGGCGATCTCGCGAGGCGTTCAACGCCGCTGTCACGATGGTCGACCATGACACGCTTGACCTCAGTACGACTCCGGGGCTCGCCGAATTCATCGACAAGCTGCACTACTCGCTCGCCTTGTCGACGACCGGGCTTTATCTGATGGGCGCCATCTCGCTGATGTTCGGCGTCGCGCTCGTCTCGGGCTTCGTGATTCACCTGCCGCGCCTTACGCGCGATCTCTTCGCGCTGCGGCCGGGCTCGAATCTCAAGATGTTCTGGCAAGACACGCACAACGCGGTAGGCGTGCTTGCCCTGCCGTTCCACGCAGTCATGGCCTTGACCGGCAGCGTGCTCTGCCTCGGGCTTGTTGCGGCGATGCTGTTCAATACGATCGCTTTCGACGGGAAGCTCATGCGCGAGATTACCGCGATGCGCTCGGCCGTCCCGCCGGCACCGGTCGTCGCCGTGCCCGGCGCGCCGCTCCCCGTGAACGAACTCGTCATGCGCGCGCGCGCCGAAGAGCCGGACTTTACGCCGCGCTGGATCGCGTACACACGCTACGGCGCAGACAATGGTTCCGCAGAGGTTTGGGGAGAGAGCGAAGGAGCCCTAGGCTCTCTCGGCTCCGTGACCTTGCGCCTCAACGACGGGACGGTCCTCGCGAAGCAAACCGCCGCGGCGCGTGACACCAACCATGCGGTCTCCAGCGCGATGTATGGCTTGCATTTCGGTTCCTACGGCGGCCTGGCCGTGCGCTGGATTTACTTCGTGCTCGGCCTGGCAGGCGCGGTGCTGACCTTTACCGGCAACCTGCTGTGGATCGAGGCAAGACGCAAGCGTCAATCGGCTGAGCAGCCACTGTCGACACGCAATATCTCGCGGGCCACGGTAGCGATCTGTATCGGCAGTTGCATGGCGATTGCCGCGTCGTTCGACGCGGCGCTGTTGTTTCCCTCAATCAGCGCATCGACGATCTTTCTGATCATGCTCGCGAGCGCGGTGGCATGGTCGCTCGCGCGCGCACCGATCGTCGCGGCGCGTGACTTGCTGTTCGCCACCGCGGTGTGCTGCTTCGGCGTTCCGTTGCTCAATTCCTTGCTGACACCCGACAATCTCGTGCTCAGTGTGATGCGTGGCGATTGGGGCCTGGCGGGGATCGATTTGGGCGGCCTGGCCTTCGGCGCGGTCTTCGCGCTCGCCACGATGTTGACCCACCGTCGGGGCTATCGCGGCGATCCGTTCAGCGTTTGGGCCGTCACGGGTTGAGCGCCGGGTCGGGTCAACTGCAGATTCCGTGCGCGCGGGCCGCGTGAACGGGTAAACTCGAACGCTTCAGCGTGCATCCCCGCTGCGGAATCCGTGCCTTGCTCACGGTCGCGACGGGCATCGCACGGCAATTTCTGCGTTCCATCGTCAAGTATGCATAACGTCGTTTCAGGCTGGTTCGGATTGTCAGCAATCTGGTTGGTAGTGCTCGCCTGGCGTCTCGTGTCGATACGACTAGCGGGAAATCCGGTGTGGCGCTCGCCGGGCACCGCACGCATCTGCATCGGGGCTGTGCTGGTGTTGCTGGCGAGCGGGTTGCTCGAGGCCGGCGTTTGGTCGAAGCTTGCGCCCGCGGCGGGGGCGGACCGCCTGGGCCGCGCCTTGCTCGACGCGTTCGGGTATGGCGGCGGCATCGTCGTCGGTCTGGTGGGCCTTGGCATCGGCTTGCCCTGGCTGTTCGGCACGCGTTTGAGTGCGCTCGTCTCGGACCTGATTGGCAACGGCGCGGACGCGCCGTCGGCGCAGCCCTCGTTTCGGGGCGAGGCCGCAAATGGGTCGTCACGTTCGGCAGCGGTAGCGCGTCGTTCGGGCTCGATCTCGGCTTCGGGGAACGGAACGGGGGGCGGAAGTCGCCAAGGGACAGCGCGTGCGGTCACCCATCGGCAGGCTTCAAGCGGGCTTCGTGCGCCGGGCGAGCTGGGAACAGCGCAGCGCACGCGGACGTTCGGATCGGATGCGGGGCGGGCAACGAAGACGCCGGTGACGGCGGTCAATCGCGGCGGGACACCGGGCGGGCAATCTTCGGCGGTTTCCGGTGGCCCGTCGGTGGTCTCGCCGACGCGAGGGGCGTCTTCGCAGGGGGTGGGTGCGGGTCATTCGTCGACTGGTACGCGGTCTTCATCGTCGGCACAATCGCCTTCGGCTGTGCACTCGCCCTCTTTAGCGAACTCGCTCTCGTCAATACACTCGTCCTCTTCAGTGCACTCATCCTCATCGCCAAGTTCGCCCTCATCGGCACAATCGCGTTCGGCAGGGCACTTATCCTCTCCGGGGCCTGCCTCTTCCTCCGGACGTGAGCCTGCTCCGAACCCTTCGACCGATTCGCGCGAGGCAGTGCGGACCGGGAGCGACGCACGCATGGCAACGGCGGCGCGCGAAGCCACGCTCGCTGCCGCGATACCTTCGACTTCGATTCAGGCCCCCTCGGTCGTCGATACAACGAATGCCTCCCATGGCGCGACGGATTTCGATCGCGACGTGGTTCCTTCCGCACTCAGTCTCGCCGAAACATTCCGTGCCGTTGAGAGAATGGCTGCCCAGTGGCCGGCTCTCGCCGCGGGTGGAGCACGGCTGAGTCATGGGGAAACGGGTGCGGACAACAGCAGCGATACGACGGCGATACCGCCTAGCCATGCGCACGGCGGCTCACATGACGATGTAGAAGGCAACGCAGATGGCGATGCAGATGGCTACGCCACGGCGTTATCACTTCCTGAAACAGACGTCGAAGACGATGAATATCCACATCCGTTCGATGCGGTAGCGATCGCGCCGACGCATGCACACGAGCGGGCGGTGACCTTTGACCCCGCTCCCGTTATCGACGAATCGGCGTTCAGTTTCGCGCCCCATCGGCCGCTGCTGCCGCCCGAAGACGATCTCGAAGCGTATGCCATAGGCCCTTCCTTCGCGACACCGATGTCGCTGCCATTAGGCACGCCATCAGACACACCGTCAGGCACGCCGGCGGTTGCCGCGCCCTCACTGAGCCACACCTCGGGTCCCTCGACGCCGCCTCTGCTTCACCCGGCCGCCCTCGTCGAGCCCGAAATCAGCCCGTCCGAAACCGCCCCGTTATCCAGCGCACCGCCGGTCGCTGCAACGGGCACCCTGCCCTCCCGCTTCGCCCCGCCTGCCAACGAGCCCATTCTGCCCGCAGCGCCGGCCCCCTCGTTCCACGTCCCCACCCCGCCGGCCGGACACACGAGCACTGAATTCGAGTTCCATCCTCCAAGCGCCTCACCCGTCGATCTGCCCGGTCTCGACCTGCTCGACACTGCCGCCGATCTCCTCGAACCCGCATCCGAATCCCATCTCGTCGAAACCGGTCAATTGATCGAACAGCGACTCAAGGAATTCAAGGTGCCGGTGACCGTGGTCGGCGCTTCAGCCGGACCGGTCATCACCCGTTTCGAAGTGGAGCCCGCACTCGGCGTGCGCGGTGCCCAGATCGTCGGGTTGATGAAGGATCTCTCGCGCGGTCTCGGACTGACCTCAATCCGCGTAGTCGAAACGATCCCCGGCAAGACTTGCATGGGTCTCGAGTTGCCGAATCCCAAGCGGCAGATGATCCGGTTGTCTGAAATCCTCGCGAGCGACGCGTATCGTCAATCGACTTCGTACCTGACGATCGCCATGGGCAAGGACATCACCGGCACGCCGGTCGTCACCGACCTCGCGCGCGCGCCGCACATGCTCGTTGCCGGGACAACGGGCTCGGGTAAATCGGTCGCGATCAATGCGATGATCCTGTCGCTGCTCTACAAGGCCGCGCCTTCCGACGTACGCCTGATCATGATCGATCCGAAGATGCTCGAGCTCTCGGTGTACGAAGGCATCCCGCATCTGCTTGCACCCGTCGTCACCGATATGAAGCTCGCGGCGAATGCCTTGAACTGGTGCGTCGGCGAGATGGAAAAACGCTATCGCCTGATGTCGGCGCTCGGCGTGCGCAATATCGCGGGCTTCAACCAGAAACTCCGTGATGCGGAGCGCGCCGAACGCAAAATCGGCAACCCGTTCTCGCTGACCCCTGATGCCCCTGAACCCCTCGCGCCGTTGCCGCTGATCGTTGTCATCATCGACGAGCTGGCCGACCTCATGATGGTGGCAGGCAAGAAGATCGAAGAGTTGATTGCCCGGCTTGCGCAGAAGGCACGCGCTTCCGGTATCCACCTGATTCTTGCGACGCAGCGTCCGTCTGTCGACGTGATTACAGGCTTGATCAAGGCGAATATTCCGACGCGTGTCGCCTTTCAAGTCTCGTCCAAGATCGACTCACGTACGATTCTCGACCAGATGGGCGCGGAGTCGCTGCTCGGCCAGGGCGACATGCTGTTTCTGCCGCCTGGCAGTGGTGATCCCCAACGCATCCACGGCGCGTTCGTCGCGGACGACGAAGTGCACCGCGTCGTCGAGTACCTCAAGCAGTTCGGCGAACCCGAGTACGAATCGGCGATCCTCGATCCGGGCCCCGGCGAAGGCGCGCCGACTGATCTGTTCGGCGAGATTCCCGATCCGGAAGCCGATCCTTTATACGACGAGGCTGTGACCTTCGTGTTGCGCACGCGGCGCGCCTCGATCTCCTCCGTGCAGCGTCAGTTGCGCATCGGCTACAACCGCGCCGCAAGGCTCGTGGAGCAGATGGAAACGGCCGGGCTCGTGTCGTCAATGGGCGTGAATGGCAGCCGCGAGGTGCTGGTCGCCGGCCCGACCGACTAGAATTGTTGAGGGCTGGGGTGCGCAGGGCGCGATGCCATAAAACACTCGCCATGACACAGGGCATGCTGGCAGAATTCGTTCGTCCAAGCTAACGATTTGCTTTCAATGAACAACCTCCTGATTCTCGTACAAGATCCCGCCGCCTGGGCTGCACTCGCGACCTTGATTGCGATGGAGGTTGTGCTGGGAATCGACAATCTGTTGTTCATCTCAATACTGACGAACAAGCTGCCCGATGCCCATCGTGAAAGCGCGCGTCGGATCGGCATCGGCCTCGCGCTGGTGATGCGCCTCGTGCTGCTCGCCACGGTCTCGACGATTGTTCAGATGACCGAGCCCGCAGTCACCCTGCTCTCGCGAGGATTTTCGTGGCGCGACCTGATCCTGATCGCCGGTGGTCTTTTTCTTGTCTGGAAGTCGACCAAGGAAATCCACCACCATATCGCGCCCGAAGATGAAGGCAGCAACGGCGCGACGCACAGCGGCGGCAAGGTCCCGGCCGGCTTTGTCTCGGCCATCGGCCAAATTCTCGTGCTCGATCTCGTATTTTCTGTCGACAGCATCATCACAGCCGTGGGCATGACCGAGCACATTCCGATCATGTTCGCCTCAGTGATCGTCGCGGTCGGCGTCATGCTGTTTGCGGCAGGGCCGCTGGCGAACTTCATCAATCGCAACCCGACCATCATCATGCTGGCGCTTGGCTTCCTGCTCGTGATCGGAATGACGCTGATTGCCGACGGCTTCGGCACGCATGTGCCCAAGGGTTATATCTACGGCGCCATGGCCTTCTCCGCGCTGGTGGAAGGGCTCAACATGCTGTCGCGGCGCGCGCGGGCCAAACGAGGGCCGGCGCAATAGTGGAGTGCGGAGGAGCGACGTATTGATCGCTGCTTCTGTCTTGGAGCTGAAAGCCGTCATCATGTGACGACGGCGATCCGCGGAGGTACATATGGAGTCGTATCTGAAGGTGCTTAAGTCATATGCCGTGTTTTCAGGGCGCGCGCGTCGCAGGGAATACTGGATGTTCGCGCTTGTCAGTGTGCTCGTTGTGATCGCCCTGGTGTTCGTCGATGTCGCGGGCCATCTAAGGCTCGGTGATGCCGGTCTGTTGAGCGGACTCTACTTGTTGGCCATCATCGTTCCGAGCATTGCCGTTGTCGTGCGCCGTTTGCACGATACGGACCGGAGCGGCTGGTGGGCTCTGATCTCCCTGGTGCCGATGATCGGTGTCTTCCTGCTGGCCGCCTTGCTCGCCACGAGCGGAACACCGGGCACGAACCGTTTCGGCCCAAGCCCCAAGTTGGCCGAGTCGCCGCCCTACCCGATATAGAGCTGAGATTCCGTCACGGCGGGCACATTGGCGAAAATAATTACCGTATTGATTAGTGTCCTCGCGTACATATTGCCGGAGCGCAATCGCTTAGATTGTGCTGGCGTCTCCGCTTCTTCGCACCGTCCTTAAACTCCGGGTCGACTGCTCGACGCAGCCATCGGACGGACTGGATGGCGAATCTTTCCAAGTAGATCCCGTTACGCGTGAACACCCCGCGGGTGACCCCCTGCGCGTTGCGTCACGTGCCGACCTTTTTGAGCCGGACGACCCGACATGAGTCATCGAATAAGAGAATTGACCGGCCTTCGTTGCGTCGCCGTCATGATGGTTGTCATCACTCACGCCCAGCACATGGTGGCCGGCGGTTACACCGGGTATCTGGCTCCGCTGCGCCGATTCGCTAACGGCGACTTGGGCGTTGTGATCTTCTTTGTTCTTAGCGGATTTCTGATCACGGGACTGCTACAGGCAGAGTGGCAAACGCGGGGCACAATCAGCTTGCGCATGTTTTATACAAAACGCGTGCTTCGGATCTGGCCGGCGTTCTATGTGTATTTACTGGCAGTCGGGGGGCTTGCCGTCGCGGGATTGCTGAATATCGAACCGCGTCAGATGCTGTACGCCGCGCTTCACGTCTGGAATTATTCCGAGGTGCTTGGCCTCGGGCCGACCAACATCAGTCATCCAGCAGGCGCCTGGTATCTCGGTCACTTCTGGACACTCGCACTCGAAGAACAGTTTTATTGGTTCTGGCCGCCAGTGCTCGTATTCGTCTTGCGCCGAAACAATCCGTATGTGGTGCCCTTGCTGATTCTATTTATCCCGCTGGTACGCATCGCAAGCTACTTCGCGATACCGGGCCTACGCGGACAATTGGAGATGATGTTTCACACAGGCATCGACCCGATGCTGGTGGGCTGCTATATCGCGCTCAACCGGGAGTGGCTGAAGAAGCGGCTCGATACATTGTCCTCGAACGCTCTGATCCTCACGGCCCTGGTGCTCCTGTTGTTCGTGGCCGCGCCCATAGCCGAGGTAAAGGCAGGCGGATACTGGACGGCCACGTATGGGCGCACGATCGAATCGGTTGTCGCGGGGATCATTATTGCTGCGCTCTGCGTCAAACCTGATTTTTGGTTCTCGCGGCTGTTACGAACACGAGTCTTCGTGTTTGTCGGCGATATCTCGTTCAGCCTGTACCTGTGGCAGCAGTTGTTCACCAACGTCACATCGCCCGTCGCGTTCAGATTTCCAATGTGTGTGGCCGAGGCACTCGTCGCTGCGATGTTGAGCTATTGGTTAATTGAACTGCCCTTCCTTCGGTTCAAGGACCGGCTGGGCGAGAAGAGACGGAGTCGCCTATCGACTTATCCGGTCGATGGCAAACCGGTGGGCCCGTCAAAAAGCACAACTGGGGCGGCAGCGGAGACTTGAATACGCGCTTTAGCAGAATTATTGGATCAGATATGACCAAGGGCCTCGTTCGGTTGAACGAGGCCCTTTTGTTTTTTGAGGCCGATCACGGATGCCTATGCTTGAGGAGCTGTGGCGTCCCGAGCGCAGTGTGATGCGCTTGATGGCTTCGCGGGCGTAGCCGGAGCACCGTGCGCGCTCGCTTTGACGTCAGGACCGGTGAGCCTCCCCCGTTCCGGCGAATTGCCTGTCGCCGCAGTGGCTGGCCGAAGAGAGCCGCGGCCGGGTGCCCGACGGCTTTCCGCACGCGATGGCCGCGCTGCTCGGAGAGCTCACGACCCGGCGATCAACGCAGGTTGCAGCCGGAGCGATGACTTCTGGCGTGTAAAAGCAAAAAGCCCTGCTCGATTGAGCAGGGCTTTTTGGGGTGTAACAGCCTGACG
>JAMFSK010000021.1 GCA_026225235.1 Burkholderiales bacterium | reverse complement strand
TACAGACTCGCAGATAACCCCCGGTCTCGCCATGGATCCATTCGGACATGTCGATCCACTTGGTGATCTCTTCGGGGCGCTTGCGGTACCACGGCAGGTATTCCGACAGGTGGCCGTTGCTTTCTGTCGAGTACACGCCAAAGCGCTTGAGCACGTCGATGCGCACCTTCTCCTGCTGCGAGTAAACCGGATGGCGCTCGAAGCCCGCGATGAGCTCGTCCTTGGTGACACGACGGCCCTTAAAGCGTACGTCGACGTACCACGTCTGATGGTTGATGCCGGAGCAAATGTACTCGACATCGTTCGGATGCTCGGCGCCGAGCACCTCGCCGATCTGGCGCCAGCCGTGCTGCACACCGTGGCAAAGACCGATCGTCTCGACGCCGCCATGATCGATCGCGGCCCAGGTATTCATCGCCATCGGATTCGCGTAGTTGAGCAGCTTCGCACCCGGTTCGGCGACTTCGCGAATGTCCGCGCAGAAGTCGAGGATCGCGTTAACCGAGCGCTGGCCATACATGATGCCGCCCGCGCAGATCGTGTCGCCCACGCACTGATCGACACCATATTTCAGGGGGATGCGGATATCGTCGGCAAAGGCTTCGAGCCCCCCGAGCCGCACACAGTTGATCACATAGCGCGCGCCCTCCAGCGCACGGCGCCGGTCGGTCGTCGCGGTGATGCGCGTCGGAAACTTGTTCACGGCGACGAGGCGATCGAGGATCTGCCGGATCATCGACAAGTTATGTTCGTTGAGGTCGGTCAGGGCGATCTCGATGTCTTGCAACGCCGGCGCACTGAGCAAATCCTTGACCAGCGTACGGGTAAATCCGACGCTTCCCGCGCCGATGATCGCGATCTTGAATGGAGCCGTCAAAATGCTCTCCTTGAGATTGAGGGTAAAGCGTAAGCGCGAGCCGCGCCGGAAACACTCAGACAGTTTGCAGCGTTCCCTGCCCCGCGTGAAGATGCTAAGGTCATGGTGACTGGTGTGACGCCATTCTGAGCGAGGCGACCCGGCCCTGACCAGAGGGAAACTGTGCTTACAGGGGTAATTTTGTGCTGCAAGATCTGATTGACCGCGGTCCGTTCGGCCGCCCCATTTCACTGCCGCAGCGACGTGACCGTCTGCACGTCATGCCGACCAGCACCGGCTATGAGATCGCCACCGGCAGCGCCTATGACTGGGACGGCCGGCAGCGCGGGCTGATGCCCTTCTCGGTGCTGCAGCACACCATTTCCGGCGAGGGGCGACTCAACTATGAACGCCACCGGTATCGGGTGCGCACGGGCGAGACCATGCTCGTCGTGATTCCGCACCCGCACCGCTACTGGGTCGATGATGACAGCCGGTGGGAGTTCTTCTGGATCGCGATGACGGGCCAGGAGGCGTTGCGCCTGCACCATGCGATCATTGCCGCGGTCGGGCCGGTCTTCAAACTCAAGTCCGCGACGATCGACCGGCTCGCGCAATGCAGCCTGGAACTCAGTGACGGCCAGCTTGAAAGTCCCGGCGAGGCATCGGCCCGCGCCTACGCAGCGACCATGGCGCTTTACGACGACCTGCTGGGCCCCCACGAGAGCGCACGTCGGCCCGCCGCACAGCGGCCGACTGAGCGTGTAGTCGCCCATATCCGGAAGAATCTCGAGAGCGATCTCGATGTTCAGTTGCTCGCCGATCTTGCGGGCCTGAGTCGCGCGCACTTCACGCGCATCTTCGCGGCCTGTGAAGGCAGTTCGCCTGCCGAGTTCGTCCAACTCGAGCGGATGCGCCGTGCGGCACGCCTGCTGACGAGCGGCACCCTCAGCGTGAAGACCATCGCCACCCATTGCGGCTTTGAAGACCCGAACTATTTCGCCAAAGTGTTTCGCCGGACCTACGGCATCAGCCCTTCACAATTCCGCAGCACCGGCATGTATTCGGCGCCGCGCGGTTAGTATGGCAAGGCGCTCAGGGTTGTCGGCGACCGGTCGCTATGTTTAACTAGGCCACTAAGAAAAAGCGCCCCTACGATGCCCTTTCAGTTTCGACGCCTGCGCATCGTGTGCAGTGCCGCTTTCGCCTGCCTTGCCTGCCTTGTGTTCAAGCCGGTCGATGCGCATCCTCATGTGTGGATCACCTATGGCGCGCAGATCGAGCTCGCCCAGCACAAAGTGACCGGCTTGCGCGAGGACTGGACCTTTACCAAAGGCTTTCCCGCGATGTTGTCGATCGATCTGAGCCACTATGGACCCGACGCGGTGCTCAGCGACGCGGACCGTGACACCTTCAAGAAATCTGCATTCGATTCGCTCACGCGGGTGGGCTATTTCACACGCGTGTTCGTCGACGGCAAGCCGCTCGCCGTCGGTCAACCGACGAATTTCAGTGTGGCACTGCGTGGCGGCAAGATCGTGTACACCTTTGTAGTGCCGCTCGTCGAGCCGGTTGAACTGCCCAAGTCTGGATTTCAGGTCGGCGTCTGGGATGAAAATTTCTTCTGCGACTTCGAGATGCGCCCCGATGGTGTGCAACTGGATCCCGCGTCTTCCGATTGTCATATTTCCGACGCGCCCGATCGGGATCACCCGGTGTTTTTCGGCTCCGTCTTCCCATCCGCTGCGAGAGTGTCATGTTGAGCGAGTGGATGAGCGGGTCGACGTGCGGCAGAACGAACACGTGGCTTGGTGCGTGGATCGGCAGATCGCGACGCAGTGTCCGGGTCGTCGCGACCGTACTCGGCGCGGTTACGCTGATGGCTGCCGCACCGGTGCATGCGACCGATGTTTTCGGCGTACCCGATGAAGCGGCGCCGCAGCAGCAGAGCACGACTCCTTCTCACGCGCTGCCGCTGCCCGACGGCGTGCGGCAGGCGATCGGCAAGGTGCTGATGCTCCAGGGCGAGATGAACGACGCCATGCAGACCCGCGTCGCCGACCTTCAGACACTTGCCACGCCGTCCAGCGGCGGCTCGCCCTCACGCGGCTGGCTCACCTTGATTGAACTGATCGGGCTATGCGCTGGCTACGGCGTGCTTCATGCGCTTGCGCCAGGCCACGGAAAGTTCGTCGTCGCGAGCCAGTTCGCAACACGGCGAGCGCGCAGTCGCGAAGTCGTGTCGCTGTCGCTACGCATCGCGCTCGGCCAGTCGCTCACGGCGATCGTGCTGGTCGGTGCAGTCGTATTGTTTTCGGGCGCCGCTTTACACGGTGCGACAAGTGGTACGACCGGCGGCGCAATGAGCGGCGCGGGCCCGCTTGAACTGATCAGCAATATCGCGCTCGTGCTGGTGGGCCTGGTCGCAGTGTTCCGAATCGCCACGGGGCGCGACTGCTGCACGACGGATACACCGCTGCAGTTTGCACGCGAGCGGAGTGGCGGATCGGGAAACGACGAAGCGAACGACGAATCGTCAGGGGAACAGTATTTGGGGGCGGCGCTGGGCTCGGCTTTCCGGTCGGGGGTCGGGTCGGGGTCCGGGTCGGCCTTGAAGTCGGAATCAAGTTCCGCCTCCGCCCCATTACCGGGGGTCGCCGGACGGTCGAATACACGTCGCGTCCTTGCGTTCAGCAGCGGCACACCCTATCGCGGCGTGCGCGGCCTTGGGCTCGCCACAGCGCTGCGACCGTGCGCAGGCGCCCTGTTCGTGCTGCTGGTGGCCAGCACCTGTCATGTGTTCTGGGCCGGTGCGCTGGCCGCGCTGTCGATCGGGCTGGGGGTCGCCGCCACGATCGGCGTGATCGGACTGGGCGCCGCGTCGACCACGGCATTCATGCTGACGCGGCCCAGTCTGCGACGCGTGTTCGAACGCGCACAACGCGGCCTCGCACTGTCCGGCGCCGTGCTGATTGTGTTGTTTGGCTTGTTGCAGATCGGCTTGCTCGCGACCGGCGTCGTCGTGCTCGGGCCGGGATAGACCGAAGTGTCGGAAGCGCCAGGTGCTGCGATCGTATCCATGCTCGGGCGCGCGCATCACAGCAGCTTCACCCATGCACGCTCAACTCCGGCACGCCCGCCTCGGCAACTCCATCCCAGCAGCCCGCCTCAGCGCCCAGTATCGAACCCTGCCCGATCGCCGAGTGCAACCTTATAGTCGAGCCCCGGCAGTGCGAACGCGATAATCGCCAGCGCTTTCATCAGACATTCGATTGCCGAAAGCAGAAACCCTGTGCGGTCGTAGTGAAATTGCAACGGGAGGTCCGGTGCAATAGCCAGAATGCTGAGCCAGCAGACCAACAGGAAGATCTTCCGCGCGATCGCATTGCCCATCAGAACCATGCCGACCAGCGCGGTCAGGCACAGTTTGGACATCGCAAGCGCAAAGGTTTGCACGATCGACGCGTCAATCGTCAGCTCGGCAGGTAGCTCCACCATCGACCAGATCCACACCGCCACCACCGAAAGCCGTGCCAGCCCCGGGGCCGCAGCCCGAAGGCGACTGCCCTGTCGACCGCGAGCACGCCGCAGGGCGCGCGGCGCGTTCAGCGTCGCATGGCGCGACGCCACTTCTCGCCGGGCGTCCGCTTGGGCTTGAAGTGTCTCGTCCAGGCTGTCGCCCGGCGTGCCTTGGACGATGCGATCGTCTTCGTTTGAAGAAAAGGTCAACATACACGTCCTCGCCAGATAGCCGTAGTAGCAAGGGAACCCGCCCAGTATCTTCACTTACCGCTCACCGCCGGGATATTCCCCCGCGGCTACGCGGCCAGGCGAGCCAGGATCCATGCATTCACTCTCGGGGTGGCACTCGCCACGCCCAAACCAACCGCTCGCCGATTTCCCTGCGCCTGCTGGCACGGCGGCAACCTCGCGGAGCGCGCTGTCGCGCCTGCCGCCAGGCCGTATCCTTGTGTGACGTGTTGTTCAGATAGCATACGCATTCGCGGCACGTTCGTCAGCGCAGAATCGCAAAGAACAACACCCCTTAAGGGATTTTCGACAACTCGCCAAAAAGGACCCCGCGCACATGGAAGGCGCCAGCCTGCTGGAAATGGCCGTGATTTACCTCAGTGCCGGGGTGATCGCGGTGCCGGTCGCGACGCGGCTCGGCCTTGGTTCGGTACTCGGCTATCTGATTGCGGGTGCCGTCATCGGACCGTTTGCGTTCGGTTTTGTCGCCGACCAGACAAGTGTGATGGAATTCGCCGAGTTCGGTGTGGTGATCATGCTGTTCCTGATCGGGCTCGAAGTCCGTCCGTCGATCCTGTGGGGCATGCGCAAAGCATTCTTCGGGCTCGGTGGCGCACAAGTCGTGATCAGTGGCGTCGTGCTCGGCAGCATCGGCCTCGCGCTCGGCTTGTTCTGGCAGGAAGCCTATGCACTCGGCTTCATTCTGGCGCTCTCCTCGACCGCGATCGTCCTGCAGACCCTCGAGGAACGGCATCTGCGCCAGACCGCGACGGGCACCGCCTCGTTCGCGATCCTGCTGTTCCAGGATCTGTCGATCATCCCGATGTTTGCACTCCTGCCCTTGCTCGCGGCGACGCATGGCGACGCCATCGCCCATGTACGGCACGGCATTTTCGCCGCCTACCCGGCCTGGGTACGCGCACTCGGTGTGTTCGCAGCTGTCGCGATGATCATTGCGATCGGCCATTACCTGGTGCGTCCGGCGTTCCGTTTTATCGCCAACACCCGTCAGCGCGAAATCTTCACCGCGGCGGCCCTTTTGCTGGTGGTGGCGGTGGCCTTGCTGATGCAGGCCGTCGGTTTGTCTGCCGCGCTCGGGGCCTTTCTCGCGGGCGTGGTGCTCGCCGACAGCGAGTTCCGGCGCGAGATCGAGGCTGACATCGAGCCGTTCCGCGGACTGCTGCTCGGCTTGTTCTTCATGTCGGTCGGTGCGAGCGTCGACCTGGTCCTGGTCGCTCACCATCCGCTGTTGCTCGCGGTGATGGTGCCCGGCCTGATGATCGTCAAAGCGGTGCTGATTTTCGGCGTCGCGCGTTTGTCGGGCAGCGAGCCGCGTACGGCTGCGCAGGTTGGCGTCGCGCTTTCGCAGGGCGGCGAGTTCGCCTTTGTGCTGCTCGGCGTCGCATCGGCGGCAGGCGTGATCACCACCGATATCTCGGCCCTCGCCACGGCCGGTGTCGCGGTCTCGATGGCCCTGACACCGATCGCCCTCATCGTGTTCGAGCGAGTCTGTACGAAGGCGCAGTCGAAAGATGACGAGCCAGAAAACGAAGCATTCGACGAGCGTCCAGATGTGATCATCGCGGGCTTCGGGCGATTCGGACAGATCGTCGGACGCCTGGTCATTGTCAATGGGTTCAAAACTTCAACGCTTGAGGCAAGCGCCGAACAAGTCGCGTTGGTTCGCCGTTTCGGTCGGCGTGTCAACTACGGCGATGCCACCCGCCTGAGCCTGTTGCGCGCCGCCGGTGCCGCCGATGCGAAGTTGCTGATCGTCGCGCTCGACGATCGCGATGCGGCCGAAAAACTCGTCGAGATCGCGACCCGTCACTTCCCCCAGTTGAAGATTCTTGCCCGGGCGTATGACCGCCGTCATGCCTATCGCCTGCTGGACAAAGGCGCCGACGTGGTCGAGCGCGAGACGTTCGAGGCCGGCCTCAAGCTGGGCGAAGCGGCCCTTAAGGCCCTGGGCTTCCAGGACCACCTCGCCGCGCGCGCGCGTCGCTTGTTCCGCGTGCATGATGAAGAGATGTTCCGTGCACTCGAGACGGTCTGGAAAGATGAGGAACGCTATGTAGTCGCCACGCGCGAAACCAGCGAACGCATGAACGAACTGTTCGCAGCCGATCTTCAGGAGATGCGAGACGAGCAAGGCGCCGATCTCGGAACCAATCCCATTAAGCCGCCCCCACCTGACGATTCGCCTTCAATCAGGTATCCTACCGATCCAAAGTGACCGGGGAATCCGTCGCAACCGCACTGCTCAAGCGCGGCGCGAGGGGTGCCGGGCCGCGCTGGCGGCGATGGGATCTGCGAGCACCGATATCCGGCTCGTGTCGGCAATGGTGGCTTTCTCCCTGTTCGAAGCGGCCTACTATGCCGAGATCATCTGCGCGGACATCCAGGCCTTATACGCCGCCGATGCGCTCGGCATGACCTGTGGGCAGTCGATGCAACGCGTCGTGTTGCCGCAAGCGTTTCGCGCGATGACGCCGCTCTTGCTGACACAGGCCATCGTGCTGTTCCGGGACACCTCGCTCGTGTATGTGATCGGCGTCGGCGATTTTTTCCGCGCCTCGACCAATATCGGAGATCGTGACGGCACCCATGTCGAAATGATTTTGTTCGCGGGGGCGGTATATTTCGTCTTTTGCGTCATGGCGTCGAGCCTCGTCAAAGTTTTCCAGAAAAAGGTCGCACGATGATCTCTATCAAGAATGTTTCGAAATGGTATGGGCAGTTTCAAGTCCTGACCGACTGTTCGACCGAAATCAGCAAAGGTGAAGTGGTGGTGGTGTGCGGGCCATCCGGCTCGGGCAAGTCGACGCTGATCAAGACGGTCAACGCGCTCGAACCGTTCCAGAAAGGCGAGATTCTGATCGATGGGCAGTCGCTGACCGACCGTCAGACCAATCTGCCGAAACTGCGTGCGAAGGTCGGCATGGTGTTCCAGCATTTCGAGTTGTTTCCGCATCTGAGCATCACGCAAAACCTGACGCTGGCGCAGATCAAGGTGCTCGGGCGATCAAAAGACGAAGCGACGGCTAAAGGGCTCAAGCTGCTCGAGCGGGTCGGACTCAAGGCGCAGGCGGACAAGTTTCCGGCCCAACTGTCAGGCGGTCAGCAGCAACGCGTCGCGATCGCGCGCGCCCTGTCGATGGATCCGATCGCCATGTTGTTCGACGAACCCACCTCCGCACTCGATCCCGAAATGATCAATGAAGTGCTCGACGTGATGGTTGAACTCGCTCAGGAGGGCATGACCATGATGTGCGTCACGCATGAAATGGGTTTCGCCAGGAAAGTCGCGAACCGCGTGATCTTTATGGACCGCGGTTTAATCGTCGAAGACGATCCGAAGGAAGCCTTCTTTGCGAACCCGAAGTCGGATCGTGCAAAGGAGTTTCTCGCGAAGATCCTGCATTGAGCAGGGCTGCGAGGGGAGATGATGGCGCGTGCGCCTCTGAGGCGCGCGCGGCATCTCAGGTGTTGCGTGCGTGATCGATCAGGATGATGCGCCGGCCAGGGTGGTTTCAATCAGGCGTGCCGCGCCCGTAAATACGCCGGCCGCGTTGGCCGGCACGTCATAGCGGCTCACGAAAGTTTCGGCGCGAAGCATTTGCACGAGTGTCTGACCATCCTTCGTTTCGAGCACCACGATCTTGAGCGGAAGGTCGAACGCACAACTTGGGTCGGACTGCATGAGCGGTGTCCCCGCTCGCGGATTACCGAACAGCAGCACGGTGAGCCCGCGCATGTCTAGCCCCACGCCGCGTGCCTCGGCCTGTTGATCGATCACGGCGAATACCTTGGCGCCCACATGCGTCAGCGTCTTGACGAGCAAGGCCGACGTGGCTGCGACATCGATCCCGCTCGGCCATGTGTACACGTCTTCGTCGTTCATGTCGGCCACCTGGCAGCGGCATGCCGCTTGTAAGACATGAATTGTAGGTCCTGCCAATCGGCCACGCTATCCATTCGCTTACCTATCTGCCGGGAGCCGGCGCCTACTGGCCACCGTGTTTCGCTTGCCATCGCTTCATCAACGCAATTTCCTTGTCCTGCGCCTCGATGATCTCTTTGGCGAGCTTGCGCATTTCAGGATCTTTTCCATACTTCAGTTCGACCTGTGCCATGCTCACTGCACCCTGATGATGGGGAATCATGTGCGCGACGAAATCCCGGTCGGCGTTCCCCGTGTAAGGGCCGCTCATGTCATGCATCATGCTGGCCTCGCCTTCCTTGAAGGCTTGCGTCGAAGGGCTGTCCTGGCCGGAGGCCGGCTGGTCCATCGGCATCTTCATGCCCGGCATCGAACTGTCGCTCGCGGCACCATCTGCGCACGCGTTGAAACTCAGGCCCGCGAGTGCGAGGGCGATCGTGGCGGGAATCATGTGAACCATCAACACAGATTTCATTGAACTGATCCTCGGAAAGCGGTGGCACAGTGTGCCGTAAATCGGCGATCGGGTGCCGGCTGCAAACAACCGTTTCAGCGTCGCGCCGCCGATTTTTTCGGTATATTCAGCGTGAAACCGGGGCCGCCGGCTCAGGCGTTGACGTCGACGCGCAGGCGCCCCGCAATACGGCCGGCCAAAAGGTCGTGGGCCGCCTCGATCGCCGCGTTCAGCGGGATCTCCACCGTGTTATCGACTAATTGGCCAAGCAGGGCGGGATCAGCGAGTGCCTCCCAGGCGGCGAGCCGCGCGGGCATTGGCATATAGACGCTGTTAATACCGGCCAGCGTAACGCCACGCAGGATAAACGGCGCGATGGTCGCCGGAAAGTCCATGCCCTGCGCGAGACCACAGGCCGTTACCACCCCGCCCTGTCGCATCGCCGCGCAGACGTTCGCGAGTGTGTGACTGCCGACACTGTCGACTGCGCCGGCCCAGCGCTCCTTGACGAGTGGCTTGCCGGGCTTGGCGAGGAGCGCGCGATCGATCACCTCGTGGGCGCCAAGACCGAGCAGCCGCTCGCGCTCACTCATTCGACCCGTCGAGGCCACCACCTGGTAGCCGCGCTGGGCGAGAATCATGATGGCAATACTGCCGACACCACCGTTCGCTCCGGTCACCAGTATTTCGCCCTGCTCCGGCCGGACACCGAGGCGTTCGAGTGCCTGCACGCTCAGCATCGCGGTGTAGCCAGCCGTGCCGATTGCCATCGCCTGGGCCGCGTCGATGCCGTTGGGCAACGGCATCAGCCAGTCAGCCGAGACCCGCGCAAGTTGCGCGAGGCCGCCCCAATGAACCTCACCGACGCCCCATCCATTGAGCACGACCGCATCGCCGGGCTTGAAGCGTGCATCGGCGCTGTCGCGAACGCGGCCCGCAAAATCGACACCAGGCACCATCGGAAAGCTCCGAACAACCGGCCCCGCACCCGTAATGGCCAGCCCGTCTTTGTAGTTCAGTGTCGAATAATCGACCTGGACCGTAACGGCGCCTTCGGGCAAGGCTGTTTCCTCGAGCTCGCGAAGGCTCGCGCCGGTGCCCGAATCGGTCTTTTCAAGCACGATGGCTCTGAACATGTCCGTCTCCTCTTTTTTTGACGATGGTTTGCCGAACCCGAAACAATGGGGAACTCAGTGAAGTGAATGCTGACAGCTTACCCTTGGGTGCTGGACGCCGTTATGAACCGACCCGAACCGAATCGCGCGCGCCCTCTGACGAGAAACTACCAGTCGCGCATGGCGCTGAAGAAATCGTTGTGGCAATAAACGAATAAAGGGAGCGAACGCAATCATTCTTCGTTTACTAAACTCCTGCGGACACGACTGGCTAATGGGGTCTCGCGCAGGACGTGATCGTGTTTGCTTCTCATGGCACTAGGCGCCACTTAGATCACGCAGTTAAAAAAGTTTCACTGTTTCCTCCGTCCGAGCGCTTTACCAGGCCGCGCGGCGGCTTGTCAGAGAGGCGCCGGGTTTCTGCACGCGAAGCCGCTACTAAACAACAACACCAATCAAATCCCCTTTCCGGAAACCCACGGTCGGCCGTCTATTTTTGTTAACCTTATACTTGCTTAAATTCGTGGGCGCCCGGAACGCGAGGTGCGGCAGCAGCATCGTTCCGCGCATTTTTTCGGCGCTCGCAGTGTTCACTGCTCCACTTGACCACGGCAGTTTGACGTCGGCCGCCACGGCCAGTACCTGACGATGCAGAATCCATTCATTCGCTTGCTTGCCAGGCTCAGCGTCGGTCGCAAACTGCTCCTGATCTACCTGCTCGACCTGACTGCCGTGATTTACATCAGCGGCATTCTGATTCACGAAAAATACATCGCGATCGATTTCGCCCAGAAGGAAATCGCAGGCAATCTCTACATCGGTGAAGTTCGGGGCGGCTTGCTCGATATCGCCCGCGTGGGTAGCGGCGAGATCACCCTCACGCCGCGCTTGCGCCAGTTCAAAGTGGCGCTCGCGAACGCCGAGTTCGACCACGGTGCCGATATGCATAGCGCCGACGTCAATGACCAGGCGCGCGCGTCGGTCGCCGCGCTCGTGCGCCCGGGCGGCCTGTGGCAGTCAGAGGTCGACGGTGCCCTGCACACCTCGCTTGAACTCATTACGCGCGTCGGCAATCAGTCGAACCTGATTCTCGATCCCGACCTCGACAGCTACTACACCATGTCGCTGCTGATCCTGCGCTATCCCGCGCTGATCCAGATCAGCAACGGCATCGGTATGCGTCTGCACGACTCCGCGACACACCACATCGAGCAAAACGAAGCGCGCACACGCTATCTGATTCTGGAAGGCCAACTGGACGCCACGGTCCAGGGCCTGCAGTCGGACTTCAATGAAGCGATTGCCGCAAACCCTCATCTGCGCACGACCCTTGAGCCCTCGAAGGAACGCTTGTTCGCCGCCATCGATGTATATCGGACGGCGGCGCGCAAACAGGTCGATGCGGGCGCCGACGACGCGCAAGCGCTGGATCAGGTTGATACGGCGCAGCGCGCGATGCTCAACACCATCGAGGTCGCCTGGCAGGACACGGCTGTCGAACTCGACGCGTTGCTCAAACTGCGCGTTCACGAGCTCTATACGAGAATGTGGCTGCACCTTGGGACCGCTCTGTTCCTGCTATGCGGCATCCTGTGCACGGTCTATTTTGTCGCGCGCCAGATTGCCCAGCCGCTGCGCAATCTCGCGCGGGTGATGGATACCGTGCGGCGCACCGGCGACCACACGTTGCGCGCGCGCTGGAACAGTCAGGATGAAATTGGCCGGCTCGTGCGCGGCTTCAACGGCATGCTCGAGCAACTCGATCATGAACGCGAAGCGCAAAAGGAACGCGCGGCCAGCGCACGTGCCTTCGAAGCCCAGCACGCCCTCGTCGAGGCAACGCCTTTCCCGATGGTCGTCACCGCGATTCCGAGCCATGAAGTGCTCCACGCGAACCAGCCCGCCGCGCTCTGGCTAAATGGCGCCAACATCGATCCGTGGGCGACCGGTCTCGACTCGTCCGTGCGCGCCCGTTTTTTCCAGCAGTTGTCCGATCGCGGCGCGGTCGACGAATTCGAAGTCCGCTGGAAAGGCAGCGCCGAGCCCGCATGGGCGGTGCTGTCCGCACGCCGTCTCCAGTTCCAGGGACGCGACGCCGTGCTGACGGCGTTTGCCCCGATCAATCACCTGAAGCTGCTCGAACAGCGGCTCGAGCTCTGGGCCAAAGTGTTCGAGGGTTCGTCCGAAGCCATTCTGATTGTCGATGCCGAGCATCGTGTGCTCACAGTCAATCCCGCTTTTTATCGGAGCACGGGCTACGACGGCGTCGATGTGCTCGGCAAACAGCCCGACTTCATGGTCGCCGGCCTGCCAGGCGATGGATCGATCGAAGCGTTGACCCATGCGGCCAACCGGCGTGGTGCGTGGCAGGGCGAAACCCGCATCCGCAAGCGCAACGGCGAGGAGTATCCGGCCTGGTTGATGGTGAGTGTCGTGCGCGAGAAGCAGGGAGAGGTTTCATACTTCATCTGTACCTCGATCGACATCAGCGACCGCAAGAAGAGCGAGGCGCGCATCGAGTTCCTTGCCCATCATGACGTCCTCACCGAACTGCCCAATCGTGCCTTATGCACGGAGCGGCTGGGCGTCGCGCTCCAACATGCGCGCCGTATTGGACACCGAGTCGGCGTGCTATTCATCGACCTCGATCGCTTCAAGAATATCAACGATTCGCTCGGCCATCATGTTGGTGACGGGCTGCTGCGCTCGGTGGCGAGCCGTCTGCTGCGCTCCGTCCGGGCGACCGATACCGTCAGCCGGCTTGGTGGCGATGAATTTATCGTGGTTCTCAATGGCGTAGAGAGTCGTGAAGAAGTCTCGCGCACAGTGGATCAATTGCTGATCCCCTGGATCCGTGAACCGCATGATGTCGGTGGTGCAGCTATCCACGTGTCGTGCAGCGTGGGCATTGCGATGTTCCCCGAAGATGGCCAGGACATCGACGAACTCCTCCAGCATGCCGACGTCGCGATGTACGAAGCCAAGGAAAGCGGCGGCAACGTGTCCCAGTTCTTCTCGGCCGAGATGACCGAACGCGTGCGCAGTCGCATGACGCTCGAGGCGCATCTGCGTGAAGCGATCGACGACGATCGTCTCGATCTCGTCTATCAGCCTTATGTCGATGCACAGACCGGGCAGTTAGTCGGCGTCGAGGGCTTGCTGCGCTGGAATAGCCCTGAGCTTGGCGCCGTGCCCCCTTCCCAATTCATTCCGATTGCCGAGGAAACGCGGCTGATCATCCCGATCGGTGCGTGGGTAATCGACCGTGCCTGCCGGCAGATTGCCCAATGGCGTGCGGAAGGACTTGGCGAGATTCAGGTGTCGATCAATCTGTCCGCGGTGCAGTTGAAGGACGCGGGTCTCGTTGAAGCGCTGCGTGTAAGCCTCGAGACGCACGGGGTTCAGCCGGGACAACTTGAACTCGAAATTACCGAGTCCACCCTGATGGATAGCGTCGAGAGTTATCTGCCGAAACTCGTCGCCATCAGGGCGCTCGGAATACGGCTATCGATCGACGATTTCGGCACGGGGTATTCGAGCCTGAATTACCTGAATCGCTTTCCGCTCGATCGCCTCAAGATCGATCGCTCGTTTATCCATGACATGCTCGATGACCCGACAGATCTCGCTATCACGCGCGCCATTATTGGACTCGGCCATACATTGGGACTGCGAGTCGTCGCCGAAGGCGTAGAGACTCAGCAGGAGGTGAATATCCTGCGCACTGCGGGGTGCGATGAACTCCAGGGCTATTTCTTTGCGAAGCCGCTGCAGGCGTCTCAATTAGCAACCTGGATGAATGAGCAAGCGCCAGCCTGACAGACAGGCGACCAAGCTTTAGGAACGGTGAGGTGGTGCGGGCAGATATGACGCAGGGCCTCGTTCAGTTTGACGAAGCCCTTTGTTTTGAGGTCGGTCACGGGTGCGTATGCTTGCGGGAGCTGTTGCGTCCCGAGCGCAGTGTGACGGCTTCTAGGCGATCAACGCAGGTTGCAGCCGGAGCGATGATTTCTTGCGCGTAAAAGCAAAAAGCCCTGCTCGATTGAGCAGGGCTTTTTGGGGTGTAACAGCCTGACGATTACCTACTTTCACACGGGAACCCGCACTATCATCGGCGTGGAGTCGTTTCACGGTCCTGTTC
>JAMFSK010000119.1 GCA_026225235.1 Burkholderiales bacterium | reverse complement strand
GGGTTGCCCCTAGCGGACCGCGCGTCTGGGCCCACGGCGGACCGTATCTTTATCGTTGACGTGTGGGTGTCACATCTGTATCGGTGGGTCCTTCCGGACCATTTCTGCTGGTGCGGCTATGGCTGAACCGCTTGCTTTTCGGTTCGACGTCGCCTTTCGCCTCATGCACCTTGCAGACCATGGGGGATGACCGAAGTCCTGATCCTTGGCATGCTGGAAGCGCTGGTCAAGCTTGATGACCTGCCACAGCGGCGGACCACTGGTGAAAGCGAGCGAGTATGCGGGCCACTCGAGCTACCCGCGCTGCAGTTCATCGGTTCACCTGCGCAAGCCAGACAGTTTCGCTCGCACGTGGGCTTTCCTGATCTCGGCGATCGTTCTCTATATTCCGGCCAACGTGTTACCGGCCATGAGCACGAGCTTTCTGTTCGGTTGTGAGAAAGACACGATTCTGAGCGGCGTCGTCTATCTCTTTACTTCCGGTTCCCGGACGCTCGCTGTAGTGGTCTTCGTCGCGAGTATTGTGGTCCCGATGCTCAAGATCATTGCGCTTGTGTTTCTCGTGCCGTCCGCGCAGATGCGCTCGACCAGGCATTTTGCAATGCAGGACACGCATCTACCGGCTCTTGGACCGTTTCGGGCACTAATCGATGCTCGATATCCGCGTCATCACTATCCTGGCTGCCCTTGTACAGTTCAACGCGCTTCCAATCATCCAGGCGGGGCCTGCTGCCGTTGCGTTGGGCTCGATCGTTGTGTTGACCATGTTGGCTGTTATCTCAACCGACTGGCTTCTGATTTGCGACGCTTCGGAGAGGCGCCAGGCGCGGCTACCGACTGTGGACGAACTGAAGGTGCCTTTTGCATACGCAAGCTCACGCGCCAAAATACCGGCGGCTAGCGAACTTTCACAGGTTGCTCACGAAAGCGATACGGCTCCTCGCAGGGTTTCTCTGGTTGGAGCAAGGGCAGTACGTTTTAGTCGCACCTCTATGGTGGAAAGGGCTTGCATAAGGCCGTTGATTTAGGCGACGGGCATGTTGGTGCTTACTACGACTTGCGTCTGAGCTAGGGCGCCTGCATAGGCTGAGCCAGCATCCTCGTCAGTGTCAAACGGCGAGCAGGGGATGCGATTTTATGGCGATCGCATCCGCGACGGTGATAAAGAATCACAAAGATGTTCGCGTGAGTAAGAGCTGCCCAGCGAGAACAACAAGCAACGCGGTTATGCGTGTCTCCTAAGTGTCGATCTTCAGCATTTTCTTCTTCATGAGATGCCGGCAAGTGATCACGACGGAGTCGGGCTCGGCGGGGAAAGAATGGTGGAGAACCTGAGAATCAAATATCCGACTAGTCCCGACAACGTAGAACCCACAATCACTCCCAGCCGTATAGGCGCAAAGTATTCGGGGCCTTCAAAGGCGAGAGAGCCGATGAATAAACTCATCGTGAAACCAACGCCGCAAAGTGTTGCCACACCTATCATTTGCCGCCAGTTTGTCCCCTCCGGGAGTCGTGCGAGACCGAGTTCAACAAGAATGAAACTTGCGCCCCAGACACCGACGAGCTTGCCGACGAAGAGCCCCGCGGCGATGCCAAGGGGCAACGGCGACACCAGCGTCGCTAGCGTCACATTGCTAAACGAGACACCGGCATTGGCGAAAGCGAAGATCGGCAAAACGGCAAAGGCTATCCACGGGTGCAGACTGTGTTCAAGTCGGTGTAGCGGCACATGGCCAAGGGGATCCTTGCTCTTAAGCGGCACGGCGAACGCGACCGCAATCCCTGCAAGGGTCGCATGAACGCCGGACTTCAGAACAAACACCCACAGGACGACGCCTACAAGAATGTAGGGCGCGATTCGCGTGACCTGGAGCCGATTCAGAATGACCAGCGCTACGATCGAAACGCCTGCAAGAAGGAGCATCGGCATCGAAAGATCGGTGGTGAAGAACAACGCGATCATGACAATCGCGCCCAGGTCGTCTGCAATGGCAACCGCGGTCAAGAATATCTTCAGTGAAATCGGCACTCGGTTGCCAAGCAGAGACAGTATGCCGAGTGCAAACGCAATGTCCGTTGCGGTGGGAATCGCCCAGCCATTGAGCGTCGCGCTATTTCCGCGGTTGAACAATAGATAGATAGCGGCGGGCACGATCATCCCGCCCAACCCTGAAACGACAGGCAGCACGACCTGCGCCGGACGGGACAGCTCGCCTTCAATCACCTCACGCTTGACCTCCAGTCCGACCAGCAGGAAGAAAACAGCCATCAAGCCATCGTCAATCCATAGTAGAAGCGGCTTCGCGATCTCAAATGAGCCGACGCGTATCTCGACGGGAATCCGTAGAAAATTCTCATACACGTCTTGAAGAGGGGAGTTGCTTAAGATCAGGGCGATCGCCGCAGCAGCAATGAGCAGAAGACCGCCTACTGATTCCAGTTTCAGAAAGTCTGAGATGCCGTCCGTTGTCTTGCGAATTGCCTTAGTGATTACCATGCCTGATCCGTTGAATTTGGCCCATCGCTGAAGGCCCAGTGGATGCCGAGGGCTGGGTGAGAGCGTGGCCCGCTTACCGGCGATCAATTGCATCGCTGACTGTGGGCACCCCGATAGCATGTTTTTCCGTTCGGGCTTTTATAGAGGCCTTTTCCGTTTATGTTCTTCCCCTGACCGCCCCTGCTAGTCTCTGTGGTAGTCACGCCAGCCTGATTCTTTTGAGCTTTCCAGGCGCTGTCAGTGTTGGCGTTATAGCCGCTTGCCGTCTGCCCATTGTTGCAGGCCGCAACGCCGCGCCCGTTCGTGCCGCACTCGGTGAATGCGCTCGAAGACGGTGCCGTGCACGCCAGAAAAGCAAGTAGTTTCATGTCCGCATTCCTTGTGCCGAGTCAAGCGGGGCCAGCAATTGAAGCGCTGTAAATCCTCGGCATTGCAGCCACGAAATTTCGCCCTTGCGTGTGACGACCCTTCGGAATTCAAAAGTCTGGGAGAGCGTCGGCAACCTTATCAAGGTAGTCATGTTCGGTCGCATTAGCATTGGACTTTGGTCTCATCGTCAAAGCCTTGGCACGGCAACATCCACGCGGAACGAGGGTCGAGACAGCCTCACCGGCACATAACTGGCGACCTGGAATGTGACTCGCCGCCGATGTAACGTATTTCACGGACGGCCGCACAAGCATTAACGGCGTCACCGATCAGGATTTGCAGAGCAATGTTCGCTACGAAATCACCTTGTCGATGCCCGTTGCCGCCCATTGGTCTGCCAAGCTTGCGTGGTCGCATGGGCTCGCTACGACTGTCGGCGGAAATTTTGAAACTGTGTCGGTTGGGCTCCAATACTGTTGGTTTGCCACTGACACGCTCGCGTGCTCGTCGCTCTGCCACGTGCCATTGGACCAAGGTCCAATGGCATTCGCACTGTCGCACCGCTACCTTTGCATCGGGGTTGCCTGCATCAATCGTGCTGTGTCCGTGGTGACCTAGACCTCACGCGGATAGGTGCGTGACCTAGAAGCGCCTGCCGCACGCGCCGGACGAAGCTCGCTGAACGCCTTGTTCGCAGAGTCTCACGCTTCCCAAGCACGCGGAGACGCGGCCCCGGGACATTCGAGCGCGGTTGGACGGCTGACAGGAGAATCTCAGATGGGAAACTCATCCTAATGAAGCACGCAAATTCGATGGTTGCGATTTCCGCGTGCATTGCGGCCGGTCCGGTGATGGCTCAGGAGAGCACGCCCGTTCAGGCCGCTTGGCAATTCGAAATCACGCCGTACCTGTGGGCAGCCGGCATGAACGGTTGGACACGGCTCGGTGCGAGAACCCCAACAGCGAAAATAGATCCCAGTTTTTCGGATGTGTGGAGGAATCTCGACATCGGTGCCATGACCTCGTTCGAGGCGCGTCACGGGCGCTGGGGGATCCTCTTCGACACCGTCTACGTGAAGCTTTCCGCGAACTCCGATCCGTTACCGGGCGGTGTGCTGGGCTCCGCGCGCGTCGGATTGAAGCAGGCGATCGTCCAGCTAGCTGGCGAATACCGCGTATTCGACAGCGATGTGGCGCCGGTAGATGTGCTTGCCGGTGCGCGATATACCTATCTGTCGGGAGATCTCTCATTTTCGAATGGCCCCATCCTGCCCGGCCGTAGTGGCGGTTGGAGCAGTAACACAAGCTGGACCGACGGCGTGGTGGGCATACGGGGAACGTGGTTCATGTCGGACAAGTGGTCGGTGCTCGGCTATGCCGACGCCGGTACGGGCGGCACGAAACATTCGTGGCAATTTGTCACGAGCGCCAACTACAGATTTACAAAGTCCATCACGGCGAGATTGGGCTACCGGATCATCAGCATGGACTATGAGAAGACCGACTTTCTTTACAACGTCAAGACGTCGGGACTTTTCGTGGGCGTGGGCATCAATTTCTGACGGTCGGCTTTCGTCGTGCGCCAAGTGGCCGGGAGCAGGTGGACTGTTTCGAAATGTATTGCGAGCGACGTCAGGGCGGCCCGTTTTCGCGGGTGGCCGCGGTGTTGGCGATAGGGCGAAACGTGTGCAATGGAGCGGAGGGTCCAATGCCGCCTTTAACGGGGCTGTGGGATCGGCAGGAGTTCTCAGGATTGAGGCCGACGAGCGCCTGCAACGGTGAACTTGCATGAGATACGGCATTGCTGCAGCAGTACCCTCGAATGATGCAACAAGGAGATACGCGATGAACAGCCGGTTTCGTCAGTTACGAGTGATGCTTTCGTTCTCGGTCGCGGTCTTCCTCGCGCTCTTCATAGCGCTACCGGCATTCGCACAGACGCCGGGCAAGCCGCCCAATATCCTCGTCATCATGGCTGACGACGTCGGCATGTGGAACCTCAGTGCTTACCATCGCGGAATGATGGGCGGAAGTACGCCGAACATCGATCGCATCGCCAGTCAGGGGGCACTCTTCACCGACTACTATGCGCAGCAATCGTGCACGGCGGGGCGCGCTGCATTCATTCTCGGGCAGACGCCTTTCCGCACCGGCCTGCTGACCGTCGGCTTGCCGGCAGCCAAGCAGGGCGTTCAGGACAAGGACCCGACGATCGCTCAACTTCTCAAACCCCTTGGCTATGCCACGGCGCAGATCGGCAAGAACCATCTCGGCGATCGTAACGAATACCTTCCGACGGTGCATGGGTTCGACGAGTTCTATGGCATCCTTTATCACCTCAACGCCATGGAGGAACCGTACGCGTCCGATTACCCCAAGGCGCCCCAGTACCCCGACTTCCGCGCTAAGTTCGGCCCGCGCAATATGATCGACAGCAGAGCGTCGACCACGGACGACACCACCGTAGATCCGCGTTTTGGCAAGGTCGGCAAACAGACGATCCAGGACGGTGGGCCGCTGCCCCCACATCCGGGCATGGACCCGGCTGCGAAATTCAACATGGAGGATATCGACGAGCAGCTGGTACGTCGATCGTCTGACTTCATGGAGCGCTCCGTGAAAGCGGGCAAGCCATTCTTCCTTTGGCACAACAGCACCCGCATGCACGTTTGGACTCATCTGTCGCCCGAATGGCAGAACAAGAGTGGCTATGGCCTCTATGCCGATGGGATGATGGAACTGGACGCGGAGGTCGGCGCATTGCTCAAGAAGCTGGACGACCTGGGTGTTGCCGACAACACCATCGTAATTTTCACGAGCGACAACGGCGCGGAGATTTTTTCCTGGCCGGACGGTGGCAACCATCCATTCCGGGGCGAGAAGGGAACGACCTATGAGGGCGGCTTTCGCGTGCCCCTGGTTGTGAAGTGGCCCGGCGTCATCAAGCCTGGCACCATTGTCAACTCCATCATCTCGGCTGAAGACTGGATGCCGACTCTTCTGGCGGGCGCGGGGGACCCGAACGTCAAAGAGAAGCTCTTGAAGGGCATGAAGGTGGGAGACAAGACCTTTAAGAACCACCTTGACGGCTACAACTTCCTGCCTCTTTTCAAGGGCGAAGTGACCGAGGGACCGCGGCACGAATTCTTCTACTTTAGCGACAGTGGAGACTTGCTCTCCCTGCGTTATGACGACTGGAAGATCAGTTTCAAGACCATCAAGGGTAATTTGTTTACCGGCACGCAGGAATCCACCAATGTTCCCCTGGTGACCAATCTGCGGCAGGATCCGTTCGAGCGCTATCCGGACGAATCGATGCTATACGGAAAGTGGTGGGGCGATCATCTGTGGGTCATGATTCCCAGCGTAGCCATCGTGGGGCAGTTTCTCCAGTCTTTCAGGGAATATCCGCCCAGCCAGGTGTCTGGATCGTTAAGCATTGAAAAGGCGCTGAGTCAAATGCAGGCCGGATCCGCAGGAGCTGGCAAATGACGGAGCGTGCAAAGTTGCCCGGAAATCGAATCGTGTGGCGCTTGTGGGTGCAAGTCCCCCGCGAGTTGATCGCGGCGAGCGCAGCGCAACTGTGAGGCGATGAACAAGAACCGGATCGAAGGCGTAGTGAACTAGGGCGAGCGGGCAAAGAATATCTTGATCCAGACAGCCACGACGAGAGTGCCTACTGCGAAAGAGCCGGGAGGTCGAGATACCCCTGCGGTCCGGTCTAGTGAGAAAGCGAAGCCGTGGTGTGAGTCAGAGGTGTGATACCGGTGGTGTGCGCTCGGCATTTTGGCACCTTGCTCGGTCCTGAGGTGTTCGCGAGACCCGACACATACGCGAATCTGTCGATCAGAGAGTTCGGTGAATTGGCTGGCCGCACTACTCGATATATCATGGCTTCAACTGTGGATGCTCGTACGCAAACTTGAGCGGCTCAATTGAACGATCTTCACGGTATGGCAGCCAACGTACCGTGCTTGTATCGGTTGGGGCGATAGCCGCTCAGGCGAACAGATTCGTCGTCACGGCGTGTGGCTGGCGCCTATATACTGAAAGCACGTGCCCGCGCAGAGTGATCCCCCGGTTTGCCTACATCAACCGATCGGCGTTCTCGACCCACCAGAAGGCGTAGACGCCGGCGTTTGCCGGCACGCCGATGTTGCGCCGGGAGGCGGCGAGTTTGTTCACCGGATGACCCGTCGTCTTCATCAGCATTGTGTCGGTCAGCACGTGCCACGCAAATTGTACTTCGCCGACGCGATTTCTATCGTTCATGGCGCTTGTGATTTTCCCGTTACGCGAACGACATTTCCAGGCTGATGCCGGAATAGTTGACCCGTGGTGCGACCTCACGGCCCTCGCCCTTCTCAAAGTACACGATGCCGTACCGCGCCATCGTCTTAAGTGTGCGCGAGAGGTTGGACTTAGCACGTCCAGACGTCTCGGCCAGTTCGGTCAGCGAAGCCGGATTCGTCTTGGCGATCAGCGCGAGCAACGCCTGATTCTTTCCCGACAGCACTTGCGCGAACGACTCAGGCGATGAAAACCAGATCTTCGGCTCGTCGGGAGACGGCTTGTATTCGCCCCGCGCGATTGCCATCGTTCGCGCCTTGAATTGCTCCATCGGTGCAATTCCGACTTTCAGGATGTGTTCGTTAGTCATCGCCCTCGCTCCTTTCCTGCATCACCGTTTCGACTTCTGTCCAGAAGTCGGCAAGCAACGTCGCAGCATCCATGTAGTCGTAAAATCGGACGCGCTCGCCAGCGTGCTTGTGGTCGTACTCGATTCGCGTTCTGGCACCCGGGCCTGAACCCTCCCGGATCGGATGTGCGTTATCAAATCCCAACAGGCGAGTACCCTTTTCGTCATGCAGCGTTAGCGAATACTTCAACCCGTGCGGGCGCTCCGTCGTTGCGTCGATTCGCGCTACTTCAAATTTCACCCAACAACACCCGGTGTCGTCGACGG
>JAMFSK010000118.1 GCA_026225235.1 Burkholderiales bacterium | reverse complement strand
CAAGAGAAAGCGACCGCCTTTCCAACTGACAGTTGGTCGCCGCAGGTTGCACGATCCAGCCTCGCGAGGCTCGCACAACGCGCCGGACTGCGAGGCAGTGGAGTTCGCTTATGAATCGCTAGTTAGTGAGTTGACTTCAAAGCCATGAAGCGCGTAGCGAGCGACTGATTGCAGATTGCCCGCTACGGGCAAATCTCAAGGCATAGGGTTCATTTTAATAAAATTCTTCACCGCATCATATCTGAGTTTTTTGGTCACACCGTCCGACGAGAACAGGCCATAGTCGCCGTCGCCACCGTAGGCATAATCGTCGTAAAGTTCGTAAATCACGACCCCCTGAATATTATATTTGTCCGCGTTCTTGACAAAGCCCGCTAGCGCGTTATGACCGACCAGATAAGCGGCCGCCGCTTCTTCGTTCAAATCAGGCCGGGCGCCGAATTCCGTGATCCAGATCGGCTTGTGATAAACATCGCGCAGATGTTGCAGTACATCGATGCCTTTCTCGGTTGGGTTGTCGTTCGGCGCAGACGTGATGTCATGCATATCCGAATACCAGTGCCAAGCGGTGATGTCCCATTGCGGAGTCGGATGACCTCCGCTTCCATCGGGCTGAGTGCCGGCGAAGAGCATGTCTGAGAATCCGTAATGCAGCCAGCTGAAAGCACATAGGACGATCTTGGCGGTTGGGTCCACCCGCTTTATGCCCTCGGTCATCCCGCGGATAGAGCCGCGCGCTTTCATGAACTTGGCATTGTCATAGTCAGAAGGCTTGTCTCCGGCCGCGCCCTGGAGGATCGCGTCGTTCTCGAACTCGTTGCCGACCTCGTAGTACTGGACCAGACCGGCCAGCGACTTCGCGACATCCTCGCCAAGCCGCCGGCCTTCCTCACGCGCGGCATCTTCGTCCACGTTCTTTTGGACGTCCGGCGTAAGTACGGCGAGCACATTGATGCAATACGGGTTCGCAAAGCGGGCGAACTTCGCCAGGTCTTCAGCGCCACTCTTGCTGAAAACGTCCTGTGCGTACATGGTCACGCCGAGGCCGCGCAGCTGCGATATTTGACGCGCATAGCTTTTGATTGGATCGCCACCCGTCCCATAAGCACCGATGCCTTGCTGCAGATGGCCGCCGACACCGTAGAAAATCCCCGCGGTGCGACTACCGCATCGTATCTGCGGGGGTGACAGCGGCGGTGCCGTACGGGCATCCGCGAGATGTTGGGCCACCAGGATCGGCCGCGCCTGCGTCTTAACGACGGCCGCCGGCATGCCGTCCGCACGGACATGGACAGCTATATCATGATCCGAGCCGCCGCCGTCGCCTGCAAATAGAAGCACGCCGAGACACGCTGCTGCTGCCGCTGCAGTCGCGGCCATCAAGTATCGCTTCAACATATGCGCTGCCACCTGAGGTTGATAGGCCTCCGTGCAGGCCTAGAAAGTCTTGTAGACGATGTCCGGTGCCGGCGAATTGGAAATCACCAGCGTCAGGATAGTGATGACCGCGAGCGCAGTGCCCCATGCCGTGCGGGTATAGCGTGACAGCACCAGCGGACGCTCTGCGGAACCCAAGGCCATCGCGCCCGAGCGCGCCCATTGCAGCAGCGTTAGCACGATCGCCGCGGCGGCGAACACCAGCAGCCAGACCAGCGCAACCGTGCTCCAGCCGAGCGCGACGACGATCGAATCCATTTGAGTCCACGTGGACCAGAACCAGAACAGGCTGAAAGCGAAGAACGTAAAGGTCAGTCCACGCGTGCACGCGGCATAGAACGGATTGTTGCCCAACGCGATATAGCGTTTCTTGCCGAGGCGCTTGGTCATCAGGATCTGATACAGCTTGTTCACACTGACGCCACCGCCTTGCAGTAAGCCGAAGAAGAGGAACATCGACGTCTGTCCGTGCCATGCGCCGACCAGAAAGAAAGTCACGAAGAACGCGAACACGCCGAGATAAGGTTCGATTTTGCGCGCCGGGAATCGCTTCATCAGCGACATCAGCAGCGGGTTATAAACGTAGGTCTTGAGCCAACTCGACAATGTAATGTGCCAGCGGCTCCAGAAGTTGATGAAGTTAGTCGACGAGAACGGCCGGTCGAAATTCTCCGGCAACGCGATGCCGAAGAAACGGGCGACGCCGATCACGACATCCACATACCCGGAAAAATTGAAATATAGATAAACCGGATAGACCGCGGCGATCACCACGCCGTTCAGCACGCGGTCGCCGAAGGGTTGCGCCGCCGACAGAATATCGAGCGCCTGATGCTGCACGTGTGACAACACCATCGATACGATCGCGACCTTGAAGAAGCCGAACACGATCCGCTCCAGCGCGACGCCGTAGTCGATAACGCTCGCCCGCAGGCGTTGCTCGGTCTGCGTGACGTAGTAATCCTGATAGCGCTGGATCGGGCCGGACACCAGGGCGGTAAAGTTCAGCACATAGTTCAGGTAGACCACCGGCGAGACCCGGTGCGGCAAGCCGGGACTACGCGCGTCGATGATCAGGTGCAACACACGGAAGAACACGTACGAAACGCCGATCGTCACGTACGGGTAGTGCAGCAGAAACGTCGATGGCACGAACGTGTAGCGCTTCAGCCAGAAGAACATCGCGATAACAAGCACAAGCAGCGGCACGAATAACGGCAGTTTGGGCTGCGACTGCAACGCGCGAACACCAAGATAGCCGATCAGCAAAAACACCGCGAACGGCGCGAGGGCAGCAGGACTGTGCGAAAAGGTCGAGAGGAAAGCGAGGTTGACCAGCAGCAGCACGACGTTTTGCCACGCTAGCGAGCGCGACAGGTTGAAGATCAACGCCGCAATCGCGGAGAAGGCGAGAAATTGGAACGACGGGACGATCACGATGCGTCTCCTTGCAATGGCTAGTGAGCGCATCCGTCGAACGCGGCAATGCCGCTGCTCGACAGGCTCGCGACGATACTGCGCGCGACGACACGCGATCCGTCTTCATTCAGATGGTTATCGACCGGGTAGTAGAAATTAGCCGGATGAGGGTCCCGCATGATCTGGGAAGACAAGTCGATATACCCCACTCCGTGCTTCTCGGCGATCGAGCTGAGGGCGCGCTGGATCGCGAACGGATCAATGCCCGGCGGCCGTTTTTTCATCGATAACAGTTCGGCCTGCGTGCGCTGTGGAATAACCATCAGCAGCAGCGGCACACCGGCCGCATGGAAACGCGCCGCCGTTTCACCGATGATTGCGTCGGCGGCGGCGAGCCGTTGTTGCCAGGCGGGCGAGAACGGCGGGCGCAAGAAGTCCGCCTTGTCGCCGTATCGCAGGTACATCGGGATCTGGATGTCGGGATTTTCGAACATGAAGTGCTCAGCGACAGTAAGCGCCCGGCTGTCCTTGACCATCCCTTTGGCGCGACTCAGCATATCAACGCGTTGCACGGGAGCGGCCGGCGCAGTCGTCGTAACTTGCCTGAAGCCCGCGGGTTCGTTGTCTTCATCGGGACGGTTCAGCTTTTCCAGGTCGAAAGGCGCGAGCACCAGGATAGCTGCGTCCGGCTGCAGCCGTAGCGCCGGGCCGACGCGCAACGGCACTTTACCCAGTGGCAAATCGTAGACCCCCAGATTCTGGAATTCGACCGGTCCATGGCATGATCGAGATAATTGCGCCGCACTCAGCGCACTGAACGATTGCTCGTACGGGACGCTGGTGCCTTCGGCGAACGAGGTTCCGAGCACCGCCACACGACGCGTGCCCGGGGGTTTCGGCCCGCACGCCTCGCTACTGCGAAAACCGCATTCGTTATAGTGATAGCTGATCCAGCCGGTTTCGGGAACCTTGACTCGCATCGTGCAGTTCGGCAAATTGACGATTCCCAGGGTGGGATCGGAGACATGGCATTCCGGACCTGTTTGTGCCTCGGACCAGGCGAGCCGAGTGCCGACTTCAGAAACGAAGAACATCAGCACTACGGTTAGCACAGCGATGGCCGGCAGCAGCAGGTAATCCCGCGGTGCCAGCTTGCGCTCTGATTTATCGTTAAATTGAGCCATGGGTATCCTTTACGCGAGCAGCTCGACATCGAAGCCGATCCGATGCACAGCGAAATGCGGGACCGGGCCGCGGACGTCAGTGGCTATCTCCCACAGCGTGGTGCCGTCGCCCAGCTCGCCGATCGGCGTGAAGCCGAGCTTCGCGTAATGGTCTTTCACGAGCGCATTGCGGTCAGTGGGCACATAGCGGCCGACCAAGCGCGTGACGCCGCACCGCGCCGCATGCGTGAGAATTTCGCTAAGAACCATTTCTTCGACCTTGCGGCCCAGTACTCGACAGCTCATCAACCAGGTATCGATGTCCCATGTGTCCGCACTGCCAGACCCGTCGCTGCACGCAGCGTCGCGCAACGGGCGGCAGATCACCACCGCGATCATGCCGTTGTCGCCGAAGGTATCGGTCAGCCGCACCTGCAGGCTGAAGTGGTTCGGCTCGCTTTCGACCTGAGCGACGTCGGCCTCGGTGTAGCGGCGCGTGGTCAGGTTGAACTGGTTGGATTTGTTAATCAATTGCACGATGCGGCTGCGTCCCACATCGTCGAACGGCGCAAACGTGATTTGCATGTCGAGCGACTTCAGGTACGCATCAAGATCGCCGGCCTGACCTTGCAGCGCCACGCGGCGCGCGTTGTCCTGATAGTACTCAGCACGCTGCCGGTCTTCGGCAAGGAACGCGAGCGCCTCGAAATATCCTGCGGCGTTCAGCGTGCGTGCATACAGCGACGGGTCGTCCGGCAGTTCGGGCACAGCAACTTCGGGCAGCATTTCGCGCACCAGGTTGCGCTCGACCGGGTTGTCGTCGAGGAATACAAACGATTCGAGGCCAAGTGACAATTCCTTCGCAATGGCCTGGATGTTGGTCGCCTTGTCGTTCCAGTTCGCCTGAAATACGGCGAAATGGTTTTCACGCAGCAACATTTCCGGGTGTCTCTGGAACGGCAGCCGCGCGGTGCTGTCATCGTTCTTCGACGATACCGCAAGCACCACGCCGCGTTCGCGCAGCTCGAGCGCCAGCTTCTGTACGCTCAGGTGTGCTTCGCCGACTGCATCGCCTTGTGCCACTCGGATACCGTCGAGGAGATCGTCGCCGATCACGCCGCCCCACAACGTATTGTCGAGGTCGAGCACGAGAGCGCGGCGGCTCTTGCCTCGCGCCGCGCCGAGCAGCCTGCCGACGTGGTCGGCGTACAACGGCAGGTACGCGTCGGCGAACGGATATTTAGCGAGGTTGTATTGCGACGGTGAATGCCAGTTCGCAAGGCCCACAGTCTGCCCGAGGGCGTTGACATCGAACAGCAGGTCTTCGGATGCGGCAGCGCGCCGTGTCAACTCGAGGTTGATCTGGTTGATCAGGTTACGCAGCGTACCGGGAATCGCCGCGTCCCTGCTGCCGAACAACGCTTCGGGCGGTGGCGCCAGCGTCTGCAGGATGGGCAATGCATTACTGTGCTGGCGAATGCCCCGTGCAACGGTGTCCAGATACTGCAACGCCGCGTCGATAGTTGCCTGCGCCTTTGGCTGATCTCCGGGGGTCGCAACCAATGGCAGTCCACGATAGTCGATAGCGATTAGTACAGCATCGAGCTGCGCGGCGTTGATGACGGAATCTGGCGCCAGCGCTTCCTGGAGCACCTGGTCATAGTGGCCCAGCACATAGTCGAGCGCGACGCCATGCCGCGCGGCCGATGCAACCAAGGGCAGCGCGAGATGATCGAGCGTGCCATTGCCGATCACACCGAGCCGCAATGGTGTCAGCGGTGCAAGCGAGCGGCCGCCGCTGCGGGCAGCGGCAACCGACTTGCCGAGCCGAATCAGCTGATTCTCGTCGAGTGCGTGGGTTGCGAGCCAGCGAATCTTCCTGCCGGTATCGGCGGCCTGAGCGTCAGGGCCACCGCTCACCAGTGCGCGGCATTGCGCGGAAAAATCCGCGGGCGGAGCGGGCAACCAGCCCAGCGAAGCGTATAGATCGTTAGCCATGCGGCGCATCTCTCAAGCTGAAGGGGGCAGTTTCATCGGACTGGCATGCGCTCGGGCGGCCAGGAGTGACGGCTAGGTAGTTTTAACCACGCGATTCGATCAAATGAACAAACTCACCGACGTTTTTCATGCCGGCGACGTCCGACGCGGCGAACTTGACGCCGAATGCCTTCTCGACTGTCAGGATCAACCGGATGTGCGCGAGGCTGTCCCAGCCGTCGACATCGGCGGCGGTGGTCTCAGCGGTGGGCACGATGTCTTCATCGTCAAAGACATCCCGGAACACCTCTGTCAACTTTGCGTAGATTTGCGCTTGGGTCATTCTTCAACCTTGCAGATAGCTGGCATGTTTGCCGTTAGACAGCCGACCGGAGCGTTGCACCCATTAATTGGCTGTTAAGCGTTTTGGGAACGGCACGACTAGCGTCCCGGTCGTCCGGCGAATGAACAGAAGATACCGTATGAAGAAGGCCGGCCACTGTGCGCAAAGGCACACTGAGAGCGGTAAGCCGGGGCGCGCGAGGAGCCGCGAAGCGTGCGATGCCGGTATGCCGACGCTTAATTTGACGCAATGCGGCGCGAGGCCGCCGCTGGACGGCGATCTGCAAAATCGCGCGGGCTGGCATTGCGCTCGGCATGTGGCGCGTAACAATTTGCACCCTTATCAAGGCTTTGTTGCATTAAGGCGATCGCCGGCTGTGGGATGACGCTTAAGCACAACGGCCGAGGCGCTGCTCCTGTTAAGGCTGCACTGAAGAAGCGGCGGTTCGCGCCCTTTCCTGCTATGTAAGCGATCCACCAAACCCAGTCTGTTCAGGGCTGGAGTAGTCCGGTTCGCGCAGAGGAATGGCTATTAGTCGAACGGCCAGAGGGGGATGCCGAACCGCTCAAGTACTTCATGAGCACGGCCCCTGAAAACGCAATGCTCGAGCAGCTTGTGTTCGTCACAAAGATGCGCTGGAGAATCGAGCGTGACTACCAAGATCTCAGGCAAGAGTTTGGCCTAGGTCACTATGAAGGACGTGGCTGGGGAGGCTGTCATCATCACACTTCGCTGAGTATCGCGGCCTATAGCTTCTTGAGGGCGCAGCGCTTGGGTACTGACTCTCGCGACGACGGCAAAAAAACAGCGTTAAACTCCTGCGCCCTGTCTTTCTCTCGGATTACATCCCCCGTGGCAGTTCAGTGCGCGCAACGACACGTCCCTAACTCGATCACCACACTGCGAATGCTGCTTGGACTACGACTTATGCAAAAGCTAAGCAGAGAACACACAACGATTCGACCTCGAAACTTACGGCACAGTAAGACCAAGGCGTAATCGGGGATACGAAACCCTCGGCACCGGCTGACTTTTCCGCTGCAGCAGTCCTTGCGTGCAAGGCGCGTCAACTTATCGCCATCGCCCTTTGCTCGTCGATGCGCATGATCTCTACGAGCCGTCTTCCGTAATGATCGGGCGAGAACTCACGAACGTCATACGCCCGACCCGGGGTCGACAGATGCAGTGCGAGTTCGTCTAGCGCTTTGCGAAGCGCCTGCGGATCGCTGCGAAACTTGATTTTGTTGCCAACCTGATCGCCAAATGTCGACAGGCTGCCGATATCGTTGACGAGCACCGGCAAACCGAGCAACGCCGCTTCGATGATTGCAAGTGGCGCATTTTCCGGCCAGACCGATGGCAGTACGACCGCATCGGCGGTACGATGCAGCTCCTCGAAAAGTTTTTCCTGCGGCAGCCGTCCGAAGAACACCACTTTGCCGCTTTCAATCAGCGGCGCGAACCGCTTTTCGATCATGCCCCGTGCCGGTCCGTCGCCGTAAATGGCGAGACGATTGATCCGCGCGAAGTCGATGGATTGCGCCAACTCGATGAATTGCGCCAGCCCTTTCTCTGCCGCCACGCGTCCAACAAACGCCAAGTTGATGCGATCGTTCGTGCATACCTTGGGCGGCAAAGGCGGTACATTGACCGATGCCGGATTGAACAGGAGGTCCGAGTCACCGATCAGGCGGCTCCTCACCAACGCCTGCTGCATGAAGAGACTCGGGCAGAGGAATGCGTCGAAGATACGCTCTGGTTTTACCAGCGCGCGCATTGCGTGCCAGTGCACCTTCTTGAGCACATCGTGAGCGAGACCTTTGGGGCTTGATCGCAACCAGAGCGCGCGCGGCGTGCGCAACGCGTCGAGCGGAAGAGTTCCTACGTCGCCTTGCTTTGTATAACTGAGCAGATTGGGGTTGTAATAAACAAGGTGGAAATCGTGGCAGGTCATGTACGCGGTGTAGCCGAGTTCGCTCTTATATCGCGCGATCACGCCGAGCACCGACGCCGACAGCACGCTGTGATAGTTATGAACCAGCACGCGATGCGGCTTGAAATCGACTATTACTTTCGCAAGCGCGCGCGCGGCCGCAAAGTTCCACCAGTTCACCCGGCCCTCCACCGGCTCACAGAATGTCGTCTGGTCGAAGCATGCCACATCAACGCCTTCCACTGCGCGCAAAAGTTCAGCCGACTGGCGGTACACTTCTTCCGCACCGCCTTTTTCGGCGAAGTCGTTGATCACCAATATGCGGCATCGTTGCATGCTCGAATCTCCAATGTTCCAATTCACTGCCATTGCGTGACACACGT
>JAMFSK010000117.1 GCA_026225235.1 Burkholderiales bacterium | reverse complement strand
CCGACGCCGGTCCACCGCCATCTATTTCGAGTCACGATCCATGGGCAGTTTTATTGCGACGGCCACGCCGAATTCACCTACTCCGGATGCGGCCACCATCGCCAATGACGGCTGGTTTCCCGATATCGATCTCGGCGCGCTGCGCGAATCGGCCCGGCTCGATGGAACCGTCACTCATGCTCGTTTGCGCGAAGCCGCGATCGACGCGATCGTAAGCGTGAATGCGGAGTTGTTTAGCTGGCGTGCGGCGCACGTCGCGAGCGGCATTGCCAAGCTTCAGGACGTACCCGCAGCGACCGTTGGCGGTGAGAGCGTGCACGTTGCCCGTTACCGGCGCGCCGTCTTCAATCTGACCCATGCGGACCTGACCGAACGGTATCGTGATTGGGATACGACCAAGACGGGCGGCCAGAAGGCCGAAGACCTCGAAATGACGATCTGTGAAGCCCGCCGCAATGCGCGGTGGGCACTCAATGATTTGCGCGGTATCCCGCGATCGACGGTCGAGTTGATTTGATGATCGTGATCGCGCAACAGGGGGATACCGTTGATTTGCTGTGCTGGCGTCACTACGGGCGCACGAATGGCACGGTCGAGGCGGTGCTTGAGGCCAACGGCGGGCTTGCTGATTACGGCGTGGTGCTGCCGCATGGCTTGAGCGTGTATCTCCCCGATCTGGCGGAGGTGGATACCACGACGCCGATGCTGCAATTGTTTGATTGACGTGTTTGACTGAATCCGGAGCCACTATGGCAGAGCCGAGCACCACCACCCTTGCACTATCGGCCGCGATCGGCCTTGCGAGCCTCGCGCCGGGCATCGACGGCAACGCGCTCATGGGCGCATTTACCGGCGCGGCGCTGGTTGTCGTCACCTCCAAAGATGTGACGGCGCTCAAGCGTATTGCCTACTTGCTCATTTCGTTGGTGATGGGCTATCTGGCTGCGCCCGAAATCGTCAACGCCACACCGATCAGATCGACGGGTGTAGCGGGATTCTTTGCCGCCGCACTCGTGATCGCCGTCACGCTGCAACTCATTGAGCGTGTCAAAACCGTTGACCTCTTCGCGGTCTTCAGGAAAGGGGGCTGACGTGCTGACGCCTTTCGTGCCTCTCGTACCTGTCTCACCGTTTCCACTGATCGCGCTGATCGCGTACATCGCGACCATCCTGCGCGTGCTGACCTATCGCAAGCACGGCGCGCGGCACCGTCACCATGTCTCGTGGATCGCATGGGCATTGCTCGCCGTGATCGGTGGTTCGTCGATCGAATTGATCCTGCACGCGAATTCGACCGAATTGTTTGAAGCGGGTAAGGCGGTATTGATTGCCGTGTTTGTGTTCGGCGCGCGGGGCAACATCGCGCGCCTGTTACGGAGTGACGAATGAAAACGCATCGCTTGGGTGACTACGGCGACGATATCGGCCTCTTGCAGCGGCGCTTGTCGAGCGCGGGCTATGGTGTGCCGATCACGCATCTCTATGACGATGCAACGGTCGCGGTTGTCGGACGGTTTCAGCGCGCCATGGGGCTTGTTGACGATGGCGTAGCGGGACCGAAAACGCTGGGTGCACTTGCCAATGGCCGCAAAGCACCAAAACACCTGAGCGGTGCGGATCTGATCGCGGCGGCGCAAACCTTGGGCGTGCCGGTCGCGGCCGTGCGTGCCGTGAACGAGGTCGAGTCTCGCGGTAATGGCTATCTGCCCGATGGGCGGCCGGTGATCCTGTTCGAACGGCATGTCTTCTGGACGCAACTCGGCAGGCACGGCATCAACCCGGCACCGCTTGCCCCACGCTATCCCAATGTGCTGTCCGAGACCCATGGTGGGTATTCAGGCGGGGCGGGCGAATATACGCGGCTCGCATCGGCCGAACTCATTGATGGTGCGGCAGCACGCGAATCCGCGAGTTGGGGACTGTTCCAGATCATGGGCTATCACTGGAAGAACCTCGGCTATAGCGGTATCGACGAATTCGTGTCTCGCATGGAAACGAGCGAGACGGACCAGCTCGACGCGTTCGTGCGGTTTGTGTCTGCGGACTCGAATCTGCTGTCGGCGCTCAAAGGGCGCAAGTGGGCGCAGTTCGCCAAGGGCTACAACGGCAAGGATTACGCAGTCAACCTGTACGACGTGAAGCTCGCGCAGGCGTACACCAAATACGCGGCACTGCTCAAGGAGGCCGCTTGAACGCGATCGTAAGCAAGGTCATTGCGGCGTTTGTCGTGTTCGGGCTTGCTGTCGCACTCGTGTTCTACATGCGCACGCTGCGCGCCGAACGCACCATCGCGCAGCAGGAAGCAAGCGAGGCCAAGCAAGGCGTGATCGATCGTGACGCCGTGATTGCACGGCTCAGACAGGATGCGAAAGACAAGGCGCGTCAACAGCAAAAGCTGGATCAGGACCGATCCGGCATTGCCACGCGCTTGGCTGACATTCAAAGCGAGAACAGGAAGCTGCACGATGAAAACGAAGCCTATCGCGCGTGGGCCGATGCTCCTTTGCCTGACGATGTTGTGCGCATGCAGTCAAGCCCCGCTCTCACCGGCGCCAGCGATTACCTTGCAGGAATGCCAGCGGGTGACACCGTGCACGATGCCAGCGGTGTCACTGCGCACTAATGGCGATCTGCGCGATGCGCTCGATGTGGCGCGCGCTGCGTGGGCGACGTGTGCCGCGCAGGTGGACATGATTGCCGACTGCCAAGCGAAGACCCCGAATGAATAAGCCCGACAGCGTGCGCGCGGCGATTGTCGCCGCGTATCCGGCACTTGCAAGCGAGCCTGAAAAGCTCACCGTCTTTATCGACAGCGGATCGATCGCGGCCACCGGTACGGTGTCGGCATCGTTCGAATACCGTTACCAGTTGCATATCCTCGTTCTGGATTTCGCGGGCGATGCGGATGTGGTCATGATTGCGCTGATCGAGTGGGCACGGGCGAATCAGCCGGACCTCGTGACGAACGCGGATCAGCGGGGAAGTGGCATGACATTTGAGGCCGACATCCTCAACAACGCGACGTGCGATCTTTCAATCAAGATGCAATTAACCGAAAGCGTCATCGTCAGAACGAATGCGGCTGGTGAGCGCACGATTACCCACATCGACGACTCGCTCGAAACGGATTGGACCGCTTGCCCATGGCAGAACTCGACGCCTTAGAAAAGTGGACCGGTGGGCTTCTGATGAAGCTTGCCGCGCCCGCCCGCCGTAAGGCCATGCTTGAGGTTGCCCGTGAAATGCGGCGCAGCCAGCGCACGCGCATTGCGGCGCAGAAGAACCCGGATAACACGCCCTATGACGCGCGCAAGGCGCGATCCGGAAGTGGCAGTCCACAGCGCGACAAGAAAGGGCGTATCAAGCGCACGGCTATGTTCATGAAGCTGCGCACGGCGCGCTATATCTTGATAGAGGCGACCCCGCAGGGTGCTGCCATCGGTTTTGCGGGTCGCGTGGCGCGCGTCGCACGTGTGCACCAGTTCGGCGAGACCGATCGCGTCGCACCGCGTGGCGCGAGCTACAAATATCCGGCGCGCGTGCTGCTTGGGTTCGCCGATGCAGACCGTGACATGATCCGCGACATTCTTTTGAAGCACATCACGCAGTAGGGGTGCTCTTCAAGATTCGGATTTTCTCATTCGCTAGGCGTCCTGGAGAGCATTTCGAATGTCGGTGAACTCCCCCTATGAGACACCTAGTCATGGTTGTCTACTGTCCGCTTACCGCCCGACATGAGACAATCGTGCGCGTTGCGACACTGCGGGCCGCAACGCGAGTTTCTCCGTAGGCGCACGCAAGCGACTCGTGCCTAAGCCGAATCGTTGAAAGGTAAAGGCCGACGGTCACTTTATAAAAACCCAATACTTCGGCGCCGTTTGAGAGGGTTGTCCCTTCAGGCAGCAACGCTTGCTTGCACGCGTGTCGCTGCTGATCAGGTAGTGCATGTCAGCGAGAACAGTCGTCTGATCGCCGTAGTAGGAGTGCCCTAAGAAATCGGTATTTAGCTGCGAAACGTCGATAGTCTCGATCCCGTTAAGGACAACCATTTTTGGACCGGCTTGCCCTGCGCGATCTCCGCCATGCAGGCTTTTCGATTTCTGCAACGCCAAGTCGTTCGATGATACGTAAAGAGTAATCGGTGCCCCGAGCTTTTGCAGCCCCGGCGCTATTTGCTCGGTGAATTCAGTGGCGTCAATGTCCGGTGCTGCGAGAATTACCTCCTTGATGCGCTTGACATCCTGCGGGTCACTCTGCGCGAGCTCGAGGAGCGCACGTGTAAGTCCCCGATTGCCCATGCTATGTGCAATTAGATAGATGCTGTCCGCATCGGAATGCTGTAACACGTCTCGCAAAAATTGAGTCAGATGCGGCTCAGCATTCACCATACTCTGCTCATCAACGGTGTAGTCCCATACCAAGTCCTGAGAGGGCCAACTGAAGAAGACTGGCGCGCCGTCGAATTGCAAATCGTAAGCCATCTGTGCTGTCCGTCGTGCGGCATCTTCAAAGCTTACTCGGAAGCCGTGCACGAATAGAAGCAGGCTTTTTCGGGGCGAACTGTGAATTCTGTCCCGTAATTGTGAAAAGAAGTCCTTTGACGACATCGAATTGGTCGTGCTTAGCACCATCACGTCTTTGGTCGGGTCTTCGTTCCTAAAAGATATCCAGCCCGGTTGCTCAATCTCGCCTCGCTCATGTCCGAGCGGAATATTGACCTGAACCACCCCGTAGGTGACAGTCGATCTACGCGTGCGGCCAAACGACCCATCGTCTTCCTTAGTTCTGTCCGTAGCGAAATACACGGGGACGACCGCCATCGAATCGGCGAGTGTCGTCGCTGCGGCAAACGTCCCTTTTGATTGTCTTCCTGCGAAATCACCCATGCAAATGAATGAGATGTCTGCCGAGAACTTCACACAGACCTCTCCGCCATCAACCGCCAACTTCTCGATGCAACTTTCAGCGCAGACCTTTTTTTCCGAGCCCAAAATGCCGGTCGTTTTTACATTGCCAATGCTTATTGGGCTATAGCTGACGCCAATGCAGCCACTTAATGCCAAGGCCGAAACGGAAACGAGCAGGGATGCAAAAAAGCGGAGCATCAAAGGCACCTCGATTGGCTTGAGCATCGACTAAAGCGATTGCATGCGTCGGTGACTAGCCGTCGCCTGTTAACCCAAAGTGTACTTCACCCGTATGCTAGAGCCACGCGTGAAACACGCCAGCTTGGGGTTGCTTCGGCCGTTACCTGACGTGCTTTCCCCAATGCTTCAGACTCAAACCTGACAATCTCCCTGCTAACGTACGCAAACGTCCTAAGCTTGACGGCACCTCAATAGCGTCAATCGTTGCCATGCGTCACGTGCCGGTGAGCAATTTTGTACTGGGACGCATGCACGGTGCGTTCAAGTGACTCGCCCGCGCGCGATCGGCAACATGCCGATATGGACGCTAACGAAATTCAACGCCAATCACGCAACGCCGTTCGCAAAGGCTCAATCCT
>JAMFSK010000020.1 GCA_026225235.1 Burkholderiales bacterium | reverse complement strand
GACTCAACGGGAGCAAGAATGAAGCGCGTCGATCAAGGTACTCAAGACAGTCCGGGTATCCCTGGCACGCCGGGCGCGGCCGTGGTGCAGTCCGCTGTAGCGGCAGCTCCGGCGGTTGCCCCCCCGGCACGCTCGCGCCGCCTGCCGGTAACGCGGGAAATCGTGGTCCTGCTGTTGTTGCTTGCGTTCAATCTGCTGTTCACCCAGCATTTCTGGTCGCTGCAGACATTCAACGTGAACCTGACGCAGGTCGTGACGATCGTGATCGTCGGGATCGGCATGACCCTGGTGGTGGCGACGGGCGGGATTGACTTGTCCGTCGGGGCGTCGATGGCCATCGCAGGGACGCTGGCGCCGCTGATTTTCCTGAATATCGATGGCGGATGGGGTATCGCGCTGGCGTTCGTGGCGTCGATCGCGGCGGCCACGGTGTTCGGCGCGTTCAACGGCTTGCTCGTCACGCGGCTGAAGGTGCAGCCGATCGTTGGGACACTGGTGCTCTTTATCGCGGGGCGGGGCATTGCGCAGGTCATCGTCGACGGCAACCTCCAGGTGTTCGACAACGACGCATTCCAGTGGATCGCGCTGGGCAAGATCGCGGGCGTGCCGGTGCAGGTGTTCCTGATGCTCGCGCTGGTTCTGCTGTTCATGTGGATCGTGCGCAAGACCCTGTTCGGCCAGTATCTGCTCGTGACGGGCGGCAACGAACGCGCGGCCTACCTGTGCGGCGTGCCGACACGGCGCGTCAAGATGATTGCGTACACCCTGTGCGGTGCGCTGTCAGGCCTCGCGGGGTTGATCTCAATCGGCATCAATTCATCGTCGGATCCGAACGTGACGGGCCTCGGCATCGAACTCGATGCCATCGCGGCGGTCGCCGTCGGAGGCAATGCGCTGACGGGCGGCAAGGCGTGGATCGGTGGGACCCTGCTCGGCGCGCTGATCATTCAGTTGATGCGCTACACCTTGCTCGCGCACGGTGTGCCCGATGCTGCCGCATTGGTCGTCAAGGCTGGGATCATCGTGGTCGCCGTCTATATCCAGCGCCGTAATCGCGGGTGAGCGAGGCTGAACGAGACAGCGCTTTGTTCGCGAGGCGCGCCCGCGAAGCTGGAAACAGAAGGAGCAGAAGGTGAAGGAGCGGAAAGTGACGCAGCAAAAGGTGATGAAGCAGAAGGTGATGGAGCGGAAAGTGACGGAGACAGGGCGATGAAGAAGAACTATGTGATCCTGCTGGTGCTTGCCGCGCTGGTCGCGTTCGGTGCGATCCGCTACGACAATTTCGTGTCGGCTTATAACATCAGCTCGTTCTGGCGCTACAACTCGATGTTCGCGCTGATCTCGATCGGCATGTGCTTCGTGATCGTCACTGGCGGTATCGACTTGTCGGTGGGTACCGTGGCCGCCATGAGCAGTGTGGTGGCTGCGCTTGCGAGCCCGCATGGTGCGACCGTTGCCGTGCTTGCCGGCGTGGGCGCCGGCGTGTTGATGGGAGTCATCAACGGGCTGATCGTGACGCGACTGCGGATCCTGCCGTTTATTGCCACACTGGCGACGAGCCTCGCGGCGCATGGCCTTGCCTTGTTGCTTGGGCATAACGACGCGGTGGCAATCTCGGCGCAATCCGGTTTCGCGGCCTTCGGCCAGGGCGACTGGCTCGGCCTGCCGATTCCGGCCTGGGTGTCGCTTGCCGCCTTTGCCATCGCGCTGGTGGCGCTCGGCTATACGCGGTTTGGGCGCTATGCGCTTGCCGCGGGCGGCAGCGAAGAGGCTGCGCGACTGATGGGCCTCAACATCGACCGGCTGCTGGTGACTGTCTATGCGGTTTCGGGCGCCTTGGCCGGCCTGGCCGGGGTGATCCTGGCCTCGCAATTCGGTGCAGGCCAGCCGAACGAAGGGGTGGGCTGGGAGTTGTTTGCGATCTCCGCGGTCGTGCTCGGCGGGACCTTGCTGAGCGGCGGCGAAGGGTCGATCGGGATGACGATCGCCGGTGTTGCGCTGCTCGGCCTCGTCTTCAATATGCTCAACTTTGAGAACGGCATGGGCTTTATCAGCCTGTCCGCCTACTGGCAGTCGGTGATCCGGGGCGTCTTCCTGCTGGTCGTGATCATTCTCCAGGCCCGCGCACTCAAGCGTGGCAGTGTGCGCACGGACGCCTCTGCCTCACCGGGTGCCACCAGAAAAGCCTGAATACCTTGTCGGCAGCTTTCGCGTGGGTGCCCGAGCCCGCAACGCGATCGTCGAACCCGGGTCGAACGCAGACATTCGACCCGGAGCGCGATCATGGTGTCTCATCCGCAGTCTCAAGCACCGTCTCAAGCACGGGCTTATACCCCGCCTCATCCCTTTGTCTCGCGATGTCTGCGATCGCTCGCCTGCATTGCAGCGCACACGGCGGCATCCGTCGTGCAGGCCGCTCCCGCCGGCCTGAGCCCCGCGGAGCGCAACATCGCCGAGCCGCCGTCAGCCTCCCGTGAGGCGGCGCCCGACAGGCAACCCTTATCCGTCCACGAGCGTTCGGTTGGCCCATTCATCAAGCGTTTCGGCCCCATCCGAAAGCACGGCGAATGGCCCGGCTCCGCTCTGTCGGTTCCGGCGCCACCGCTGCCACGCAGGGCGTCCAATGAGGGCGTCCAATGCGATTTTCGACCTGCCCGGCCAGATGAGCGATGCACAGCGCGCCGACCCGCGGCGAACAGGTGAATTGACGTGGACCTGGCCGCCGGCGTCGGACGACGAGCGCCCCGATGAGGCGTTGTTCGAGCGCACTCGCCCGGCTGGCGTGCCTTAGGCACCCCACAGCGGTGGATTTGTTGATATTGTCGGATATCCCGCTCGGCCGCGCGACCCGCCGGGTCGCGCGTGAGCCTTCCATTCGACATCCGCCCATGACTGCGTTTGAAATCTTCGAGCTTGGCGACCATGCCCTGGTTGCGACAGCGGTCGATGCCGTATCTTTTGAGACGCAACAACGCGTCTGGTGGATTGCGCAATCCGCGCGCGACTGGCCGCATGTCGAAGAAGTGATTCCGGGCATGAATAACCTGACGCTCGTGTTCGATCCCCTGGTGACGGATCTGGCTGCGCTGCGCAGCGCGCTGGAAGCGGCCTGTGCGGATAGCGACGCCCAGGTGGACGCCACTCTGAGCGTGGCGGCATCGGGCGATACGGCGGCAGACGAGGGCGGAGAAGTCCGCGCGGTGCGCTCCCGACGCAAGGTGCCGGACGCGCCCGCGGACACCGGTTCGAGCACGATGACGCTCGCCAAGACCGTGAGTCGCCCAGTGGCCACCCCCGGTCGCGACGGGGGGCGCCTGATCGAACTGCCTGTCCGCTATGGCGGCTCCGAAGGCCCGGATCTCGAGGCGGTCGCGCGGCACGCGCATCTCTCTGTCAGCGAAGTCATCGAACGCCATTCGGCCCCTGAATACGTTGTCTTCTTTATCGGTTTTCAGCCTGGTTTTGCTTACCTCGGCGGTCTCGATCCCAAGCTTGTCACGCCGCGCCGCAAGGAGCCGCGGGTCCAGGTGCCGGCCGGCTCGGTCGGCATCGGCGGGGCGCAGACCGGCGTCTATCCGATGGCCTCGCCGGGCGGCTGGCAACTGATCGGGCGCACGGCCGAGGTGCTGTTCGACCCCGCGCGCGCCGCGCCGGCGTTGTTTGAGCCGGGCGACCGGGTGCGCTTCGTACCCGTAGGAGAAGTACGATGATCGAAGTCCTCAAAGCCGGTGCACTGACCTCCGTGCAGGACCTCGGGCGACGCGGTCATCGCCATCTCGGTGTCGCGCTGGCGGGTGCACTCGACGCGCTGTCTTTCGAAATCGCCAATCGTCTGGTCGGCAATCCGCCCAACGCGGCTGGACTCGAAATCACCATGGGGCCCGTCGCGCTGCGTTTTACACAACCGAGCCGGATTGCGATCACGGGCACCGATTTCAATGCGGCGCTGGGCGAAACCGGTGTCTCCTCCTGGTGGAGCCTGCCGGTGGAGGCGGGCCAGGTGCTCACGCTGCGCGGTGCGCGGCGCGGCATGCGCGCTTACCTCGCCGTCGCGGGCGGTATCGACGTGTTGCCCTTGATGGGTTCGCGCAGCACGGACCTCAAGGCGTGTTTCGGCGGCCTCGGCGGGCGCGCCCTGCGCGACGGCGATCGCCTGCCGGTCGGGCCGATCAAGCCCCACGCGGGCGTGACGGCGAAGGGTGTCAAGACCCGCAATGTGTTTGCGCCCGAGGCGGCAACCTTCGGCGTGAAGGCGCCGGCGTGGAGCCGTTTCGTCGAGTTCGACTATCCGCACCAACCGCCGCAGTATGTCGGCCAACGCCCGGTCGGGCCGACCATCGCGGTGCGCGTGTTGCGCGGCCACGAGTACGCCGAGTTCGACGAGACCTCCCAGGAAGCGCTCTGGACCCACAACTGGACGATCACCCCGAACAGCAACCGCGTCGGTTACCGACTCTCGGGGCCTCAGCTCGAACGCAAGGTAACGCACGATCTGCGTTCGCACGCGGTGCTGCCGGGCACGATCCAGGTCCCACCGAGCGGCCAGCCGATCGTGCTGCTCGCAGATGCGCAGACCACCGGCGGCTATCCTAAAATTGGCATGGTGATCAGCGCCGACCTCTGGCGGCTCGCGCAGGCGCGGCTCGGCGGGGCGCTGCGTTTTGTCGAGTGCACGCGCGAAGAAGCCTACGAAGCGCTACGCGCGACGCAACGGTATCTGACCCAGGTCGAAGCCGCGCTCGAAATGAAGCAGCAGGCCTGAAGGTGCGTCAAAATGAAGCGCCGCGCCCGGCCCAGTGTTGAGACGATGCATCTGGCGTGACGGCGATGCCCGTTAGCGCCATCCAAGGAAGAGTCCTGTTTATGCAGATCGATTTGAACGCAGACCTCGGCGAGGGCTGCGACACCGACGATGCCTTGCTGGCCCTGGTCAGCTCGGCAAACATCGCCTGCGGCTGGCACGCGGGCGGTGCCGATGTGATGCTGGCTTGTGTGCGCTCGGCGGTTGCGCACGGCGTGGCGATCGGCGCGCATCCGAGCTTCAATGATCCGGCCAACTTTGGCCGCACGGAGATGGCCTTGCCCCCCGCCCAGGTATACGCGGGTGTGCTGTACCAGCTCGGCGCGCTGGCGGCTTTCGCGACCGCCGCGGGCGGTCGCGTGGCTCACCTGAAGCCGCATGGCGCGCTCTATAACCAGGCCGCGCGCGACGTCGCGATGGCCGATGCGATCGTCGCGGCCGTGCGCGACTTCGATGCGTCGATCGCGGTCTTCGGGCTCGCCAACGGCGAGCTGGTGACGGCGGCTCGCCGCGCGGGTCTGCCGGCGATTGAGGAAGCGTTTGCTGATCGCGGCTATCGCTCTGACGGCTCGCTGGTGCCGCGTAGCCAGCCGGGCGCGCTGCTCGACGATGAAGATGCGGTGCTGAAACGCACGGTCTCGATGGTCCGCGAGCAGCGCGTGCGCGCGGTCGATGGCCAATGGGTGCCGCTGAATGCGCAGACGATCTGCCTGCATGGTGACGGCCCACACGCGCTGGCGTTCGCCCGGCGCATTCGCGCGCGGCTTGACGAAGAAGGAATTGCGGTCGCTGCGTCAGGCGGGCTCACCTGAACTAACCCGGCTGCACCGTAAACCCGTTCTCGCGCAGCTTCGCGAGAACGCCGCGCGGCCCCCCGAGGTGAAGCACACCCACTGCGACGAACAAGGGGCGCTCCGGCAGCGCGAGCTGGGCGATGCGGCGCGCGAAATGGCGATTGCGGCGGAACAGGATTTTTTCATCGAGGGCATTCGAGAGTTCGGGCGACTGGGCCAGGCGCTGCGAACGCGCCGCACTCCATGCCGCGAGCCGGTCAGCGTCGCCGTCGCGCCACAACGCGTGAAGCTGTCGCATATCGGCGGCGTTCTGCTGCGGCGTCTGCGACAGGTCTTGCGCGAGCATTTCCCATTGTTCGGCATAGTTGAGCCCGGTGAACGCGCGCATCTGGTCCGAGAGTGTCTCGAGCCCGATGATCGGGTCCTTGGCGGCGATATTCTCGAGCTGGGCCTCTGTCCCATATTCGGTCTGGAGCCCCGAGGCGAGCGAGTCGTAAGTCTCGATCAGCAGGGCGGCGAGCCACGGCCGCATCTTCTGGATCTCGGTCAAAGCCTCCGGATTGTCGCGTAGCCGCCACTGAAGACGCTTCCACAATTCGGCCGGAAGTTGTTTCGGCAGGCACGGCGTGTCGCACACGCCGTAGCGGGTGACGTCGTTTTGCGAGACAACGAGGTCATCGGGCGAGATTTCGAACGCAAGCAGCGTCGAGCGCTTGAGCGCGTCGAGGATCGCGGGGCGGAAGGGCAGATTGGCCGGATAGTCAGAGGGCATCGCCGCGTGCAGTGTGCCGAGGACAAAAACGGTCCGGTTGGCCTTGCGCGCGATATAGAAGGGCAGGTGCGGGGGAATCGAGGCGGCGCTCACCGGCCCGCTTGTCGTGGCAGAGGCGGCGGATGCAGCCGTGGTCGCCGCCGGTGAAGCGGCCCAGGCCTCGGGGGCCAGCAGGAAAGCCATGGACAAGGCCAGCGCCCCCATGAGCAGACACGCCGCCGCGTCGCGGAGGCGCCTGCCGAGGCTAGCCAGTCGATTCAAACCGGTCAGAATCTGCAACACGTTTTGCCTGCACCATCGCGATCGCCGGGTGGTGAACGGGTTCACGGCCGCACGAGTGTTCCTACCCCTCCGTCTCCTCCGCGCGATGACAGGCGACCTTGCGGCCGTCCACCTCACGCAGTTCGGGTTCCTCTCGCCGGCACCGTTCGATCGCCATCGGGCAGCGGGGATGGAAGCTGCAGCCGGACGGTGGATTCAGCGGCGAAGGCAACTCCCCCGATAGTCTAACTTGCAGGCGGCGGTCTGACGCACGTAAAGCGGGGGTTGCCGACAACAAAGATCGCGTATAGGGGTGTCGCGGGCGGCTCAGCACGAGGCGTTTGTCGCCGAGCTCGGCGACGCGGCCGAAATACATCACCAGCACTTCGTCGGCCACATGCTCGACCACCGACAGATTGTGCGAGATGAACACGAAGCTGACCTGGTAGCGCTGCTGAAGGTCCATGAACAGATTGAGGATCTGGGCCTGGATCGAGACGTCAAGCGCCGAGACAGGTTCGTCGGCCACCACGATGCGCGGGTCGACGATCATGGCGCGCGCAATCGCGATGCGCTGCCGTTGGCCGCCCGAGAACATATGCGGATACCGGCGCGCATGCTCGGGGCGCAGCCCAACCACGCGCATCGCCTCGGCGACCTTCACGGCCCGTTCATCGCGGCCCAGGCCGGTGTTGATGGCGAGCGGCTCGTCGAGCGTCTGGGCGATCGTCTTGCGCGGGTTCAGCGAGGCGAACGGGTTCTGAAACACCATCTGGACGCGCCGCCGGAGCTCGGGCGGCACCTGGCTGCCGAAGCGTTCGACGCGTTCGCCGTCGATCGTCAGGACGCCCACACTCGGTGTCTCGATCATCGTCAGTTGGCGCGCAAGGGTCGACTTGCCGCTACCCGACTCGCCGACCACGGCGAGTGTCTTGCCTTGTCCGAGCGCGAACGACACACCGTTCAGGGCGTTGACCTGGGCATGGCCGAACAGGCCGCGCCGCACGGTGTAGTGCTTGCTCAGCTGGTCGGCCACGAGTACCGGCTGGCTGTTGATCTTTTCTTCGGGGACGGCGCTCATGCGTGCGACCCTCCGCCCGCGTTGAGCGGCTTGATGCAGCGAACGTGGGCCTCGCTCAAGGGCGCCGCCGATGTCAGCGGCGTCAGCGCCGGCCGCCCCGCGCGGCAGGCGTCGACCGCATAGGTGCAGCGCGGTTCGAACAGGCAGCCCGCTGGCCGGTCGTCGCGACCCGGCACCATGCCGGGCAACGCAGCGAGACGTCGGGCACCCAGATTGTTTTCGGGAATGGCCTTGAGCAAAGCGTCGGTGTACGGATGATGCGGCGTCTCGAAGATGTCGGGTACCCGGTTGGTCTCGATGATCTCGCCCGCATACATCACGGCCACGCGCTGAGCGACTTCGGAGACCACGGCGAGGTCGTGCGAGATCAGCACGAGCGCCATGCCGCGCTCTTTCTGCAGTTGCAGCAAAAGCCGCATGATCTGCGCCTGGATGGTCACATCGAGCGCAGTGGTCGGTTCATCGGCAATCAGCAGTTTCGGGTCGCAGGCGATCGCCATCGCGATCATCACGCGCTGGTTCATGCCACCCGAAAGCTGGTGAGGATAGGCGTCGAAGCGCGCTTTGGCATCGGGGATCTCGACCTGCTCGAACAACTCCACCACGCGCTTGCGCAAGGCCGCGCCGCGCAGGCCCTGGTGGCGCTGGAGGACCTCGGCCACCTGGAAGCCCACCGTATAGCTCGGGTTCAGGCTCGTCAGCGCGTCCTGGAACACCATCGACATATCCTTGCCGATGATGCGCCGTCGTTCGCGCGGGCTCGCCTTCACGAGATCGATGTCGTCAAAGCGGATTTCATCGGCACTCACGGTGCCGGGCGCGTCGATCAGGCCCATCACGGCCAGCATCGTCACGCTCTTGCCCGAGCCCGATTCGCCGACGATGCCGAGGACCTCCCCCGGTGCAACCGAGAGGTCGATCCGGTCGACGGCGGGCAGGCCGTCGAAGTCGACCTGCAGGTTGCGGATGCGCAGGAGTTCGGTCATCTAGCGGATCCGTTTGAGCTTGGGGTCGAGCGCATCGCGCAGGCCGTCGCCGAAGACATTGATGGCGAGCACCGTGATGAGGATCGCGGCACCGGGCATCGTGACGATCCACCAGGCGCTGTCGATGTAGTCGCGCGCCGAGGCGAGCATCGCCCCCCATTCGGCGTAGGGCGGCTGCACGCCAAGACCGAGAAAGCCGAGTGCGGCCGCATCGAGGATGGCCGAAGAGAAGCCGAGCGTGGCCTGCACGATCAGCGGCGCGGTGCAGTTGGGCAGCACCTGCGAGAACATCAGCCGCAGCCGGCCCGCGCCGGCGACGCGCGAAGCCGTCACATAGTCCTTCTGCAATTCGCCGAGCGCGGAGGCGCGCGTGAGCCGCACATAGGCAGGCAAGGCGGTGATGGCGATCGCGAACATCGTGTTGGTGAGTCCCGGCCCGAGCACGGCGACGATCGCGACCGCGAGCAACAGTGAGGGCAAGGCAAGCAGCACGTCCATCACGCGCATGATGGCGGTGTCCACCACGCCAGAGAAGAACGCGGCGACCAGACCCAGCACGATGCCGGGGATCAGCGCGAGCATCACCGAGACGAGCCCGATCGAGAACGACACACGGGCGCCGAAGATCAGTCGCGAAAGAATGTCGCGGCCCGCTTCATCGGTGCCGAGCACGAAGCGCCAGTGGCCACCATCGAGCCACGCAGGAGGCGACTTGATCGAGTCGCGGAACTGTTCGATCGGACTGTGCGGGGCGATCAGCGGGGCGCACAGCGCAACGAGCACCAGCAGCAGGAACAGGCCCCCCGCGAACACTGCGCCGCGATGCACGGCAAACTGCCGCCAGAATTCGCGGGCCACCAGCAGGCGCCCTTCGCCCGACGGTGGCGGTTCGATCGCCGGATGGGAGAGGTCGGCCATCGTGCTTACCTCGTGTGCCGGATGCGGGGATTGAGCAGGCCATAAGCCAGATCCACGCAGAAATTGACGACGATGACCAACAGCGCGATCAGCAGGATGGCGCCTTGCACCACCGGGTAGTCGCGCCGGCCGACGGCGTCGATCAGCCACTTGCCGACCCCCGGCCATGAGAAGGTCGTTTCGGTCAGCACGGCGCCTGCAAGCAGCAGGCTGACCTGGAGCCCGATCGCCGTCACCACCGGAATCAGGGCATTGCGCAGTGCATGCACGATCACCACGCGCAAGGGCGTAAGGCCTTTTGCGCGCGCCGTGCGGATATAGTCTTCGCGCAGGACTTCGAGCATCGACGAACGCGTCATGCGCGCGATCACGGCGAGCGGGATGGTGCCGAGCACGATGGTCGGCAGCACGAGATGACTGAGCGCCGAAACGAACGCGCCGGGATCGCTGGAAAGCATCGCGTCGATCAGCATGAAGCCGGTGGCCGCCGGCACATCATATTCAACGGCGATGCGGCCCGAGACCGGTGTCCAGCCGAGCTTGACCGAGAAGAACATGATGAGGATCAGGCCCCACCAGAAGATCGGCATCGAATAGCCGGCGAGCGCGGTGCCCATCACCCCATGATCGACGGCCGACCCCCGCTTGAGCGCAGCAACGACGCCGGCCGGTATGCCGATTACGAGGGCGAACAGCAGGGCGCAGATCGACAGCTCGACGGTCGCCGGAAAGCGCGCGAGGAACTCCTGCATCACGCTCGTGCTCGAGATGAGCGAGGTGCCGAGATCGCCGCGCACCGCGTGCGACAGGTAGTGCCAATACTGGAGGGGCAACGGCTGGTCGAGGCCGAGCCGGTGCAGGGCCTCGGCGTGCGCGGCCGGCGAGATGCCGCGCTCGCCCATCAACACCTCGACGGGGTCGCCGGGAATCAGGTGGATCAGCAAGAACACCAGCACGGTGATGCCGATGAAGGTGGGCACCACCGTGAGCAGGCGAGTCAGGATAAAACGAATCATCGATAAGTCATGCGGGTCATTTGACGCTGACGCCCTGGAACTGGGTCGGGCCAAAGGGATCGATCGTAAAGCCGGTCACGTTCTTGCTGATCGGCTGGTAGACCGTCGAGTGGGCGATCGGACTATACGGCACCTGGTCCTTGAAGATGACCTGGGCCTGCGTATAAAGCTGAGTCCGTGTGGGCACGTCGGCCACTTCGCGCGCCTTGACGATCAGATCGTCGAAGGGCTTATAGCACCAGCGCGAATAGTTGCTGCCGTTGATCGCATCGCAGCCGAGCAGCACCGCGAGCCAGTTGTCGGGGTCGCCATTGTCGCCGGTCCAGCCGATCAGCACCGCGTCATGCTCGCCGGCCTGGGCTCGCTTGATGTACTCGGCCCACTCGAAAGTCACGATCTTCGCGTGCACGCCGATCTTTTCCCAGTCGGACTGGATCATTTCGGCCATCAGCCGCGCATTCGGGTTATAAGGCCGTTGCACGGGCATCGCCCATAGATTGATGTCGAGGCCGTTCGGAAAGCCGGCTTTGGCGAGCAGCGCCTTGGCTTTGACCGGATCGAACGCCGGGTCTTTCAGATCCTTGTCGTACGACCATTGCGTGGGCGGCATCGGCGCCGTCGCGAGCTGGCCCGCACCCTGGTAGACCGACTCGATGATGGCCTTTTTGTCGATCGCCATATCGAGCGCGCGGCGTACATCGACGTTGTCGAAGGGCTTGTGCGCGGTGTTGTACGCGAGGTAACCGAGGTTGAAGCCGGCCTGGTTCGGCAACTGGAGATTCGGGTCGGACTTGATCGATTCGAGGTCGGCCGGGCGGGGGTAGGCCATCACCTGGCATTCGTTGCGCTTGAGCTTCTGCACCCGGACCGACGGGTCGACCGTGATCGCGAAGATTAGCTTAGAGAGCTGCACCGCACCGGGTTTCCAGTACTCGGGGTTGCCATCGAAGCGGATGGTCGCGTCTTTCGTATAGCTGCGGAAGATGAATGGCCCGGTGCCGACCGGCTTCTGGTTGATGTCCGAGGCCTTGCCGGCCTTGAGCAACTGGTCTGCATATTCAGCCGACAGGATCGAAACGAAAGGCATCGCGAGATCCGACAGGAACGGTGCGTTGACCGCATTCAGCGTGAAACGCACGGTGTACGGGTCGAGCTTCTCGATCTTCGAGAGGTTCTTGTCGAGGCCCATATCGGTGAAGTAGGGATACTGCACCACGTACGCTTTGCGGAACGCATTGTTCGGATCGAACATCCGCTCGAAGGTGAAGACCACATCGTCGGCGTTGAACTCACGCGTCGGTTTGAAGAACGCGGTGGTCTGGAACTTGACCCCGTGCCGCAAATGGAACGTATAGACCCGGCCATCGGGTGAGACGTCCCAGCTCTCGGCGAGACCCGGTTCGACCTTGGTGCCGCCCTTGGCAAATTCGACGAGCCGGTTATAGACCGTGTAGGCCGACGAGGTGAACTCGACCGATGTGGTGTATTGCGCGGGATCGAAACCGGCGGGGCTGCCTTCCGAACAAAAGACCAGTGTCTTGTCGGGCAGTGCGGCACGCGCGGGTACAGCGGCGCCGATCGCGGCCGCGGCGCTGACCAGACAGACGAAGGTGCGGAGCATGGCTGACAGGCTCAGCGAACGACCGACGGGGGAGCGGTTCATCAGGTCCTCTCATGGCAACGCGACGGGATTCGGCGCTGAGCCCGATCTTACTGACGATCAAAATCCCGAACAAGGCGAAAAAACGCCGCCGCAGCGCGCAATTCGACCGATCGTCCTTCTAAAAGATCGATCGAATATGCACGTTTTTTGCTCGTCCTTCTCGTTTTGCGGATGTTTTTACCGCACGCACCGTGCTACGACATACTGACCGGTCAAATCGCGAGTCGCTCGCAAATGGCCCGGCTCGCTGCCGCCGTGTTCAAGGTGTAGAAATGCAGGCCCGGCACCCCGCTGTCGAGCAGACGGCGGCACAGGTCCGTGACCACGTCGGTGCCGAAGGCGCGAATCGACTCGCGGTCGTCGCCATAGCTTTCGAGGCGCTTCGCAATCCAGCGCGGCACTTCCGCACCGCACATGTCGGAAAAGCGCATCAACTGCGAGTAATTCGTGATCGGCATGATGCCCGGTGTGATCGGCACCTCGACGCCGAGCTTGCGCGCGTCGTCGACAAAACGGAAGTAGGCGTCCGCATTGAAGAAGTACTGCGTGATGGCCGAATTGGCGCCCGCCTTGATCTTGTTCGCAAACGCGACGAGGTCGTGCTTGGGTGAGCGCGCCTGCGGGTGGTACTCGGGATACGCCGCGGCTTCGATATGAAACCAGTCGCCGGTTTCGGCGCGGATAAACTCGATCAGATCCGAGGCGTAGCGCAGTTCGCCCATTTCGCCCATGCCCGAGGGCATGTCGCCGCGCAAGGCGACGATATGGCGGATGTCGTGGTCGCGATAGTGCTGAAGGATTTGACGGATGCTCTCGCGCGTGGCGCCGATGCACGACAGGTGCGGCGCGGCCTCGAGGCCGTCGTTCTTCATCTCGACGACGAGATCGAGCGTGCCTTGCTGGGTCGTGCCACCCGCGCCGAACGTGACCGAGACGAACTTCGGCTTGAGCGTGGCGAGCTGCGCGCGTGTGGCACGCAGCTTGTCGAGCCCGTCGGCCGTCTTCGGCGGGAAAAATTCAAATGAGAGTTCGGTTGCTGCCATGAGGTCTCGCGCGGTCCGGGTCGGATGGAGTCGGGTGGGTCTGAATCAATACCAGCGTGTGACGCCGGTGCGATGTCCGAACACCAGTGCGGTCAGAATCCACGAAATGATGCTGTAGAGAATCGAGCCGAACAGCGCCGACCAGAATCCCGATACCTCGAAGCCTTTGACGAACCACGCAGCGAGCTGGAACAGCAGCGCATTGATCACGAGCAGAAAGAGGCCAAGCGTGAGGATCGTCACGGGCAAGGTCAACAGCACGAGTACCGGCCTCAACAGCGTGTTGATCAGGCCCAGTACGACAGCGATCACCAGCGCGGTGCCGAAGCTCCGGATATGGATCGAGGGAATCAGGTAAGTTACCGCCAGCAGAGCCAGCGCGTTCAACAGCCAGGTCACGATCAGGTGCATCGCAGCTCCTTCGGTGTTCGGTCAGTCGATAAAGGAACGCGTCGAGCCGAGAACGGCACGACGCGCGTGAGGCATCGCCAGGGCGGCCACGGGGCGCACGGCATCAGGCGGTCTTCTGCCTGCGCCCTTGCGCCAGGTGGCCGGTCCTCGCGGATCAGTACCGGTAGTGCGACGGCTTGAACGGGCCGTTCTTGTCGACGCTGATGTAGCTGGCCTGTTCGTCGGACAGCACGGTCAGGTCGGCGCCGATACGCCCCAGGTGCAGACGTGCCACCTTTTCGTCGAGGTGCTTCGGCAGCACGTAGACCTTCTTGCCGTATTGCTCGCCCTTCGTGAACAGTTCGATCTGAGCGAGCGTCTGGTTCGTGAACGAGTTGGACATCACGAACGACGGGTGCCCCGTGCCGCAACCCAGGTTCACCAGGCGGCCTTCGGCGAGCAGGATGATGCGCTTGCCGTCGGGGAACTCGATATGGTCGACCTGCGGCTTGATGTTGTCCCAGGTGTACTGGCGCAGCGACGCAACATTGATTTCCGAGTCGAAGTGACCGATGTTGCAGACGATGGCCTGATGACGCATGGCCTTCATGTGATCGTGGTCGATCACATGAAGATTGCCCGTCGCCGTCACGAAGATGTCGGCCTTGTCGGCCGCATAGTCCATCGTGACTACGCGATAGCCTTCCATTGCTGCCTGCAGTGCGCAGATCGGATCGATTTCCGTGATCCAGACCGTCGCGCCGAGCCCGCGCAGCGATTGCGCGCAGCCCTTGCCCACATCGCCGTAACCGGCCACGACCGCGACCTTGCCGGCGATCATCACGTCGGTCGCGCGCTTGATACCGTCGACAAGCGACTCACGGCAGCCATACAGATTGTCGAACTTCGACTTGGTGACCGAGTCGTTGACGTTGAATGCCGGGAACGGCAGCTTGCCGGCACTTTCCATCTGGTACAGACGGTGCACGCCCGTGGTGGTTTCTTCGGTAACGCCGCGAATTTCTTTGAGGCGCTTCGAATACCAGGTCGGATCCACGTCGAGGTGGGCCGCGATCGACTTGTACAGCGCGGTTTCTTCTTCGTTGGTCGGCTTGGCGATCACCGAACGGTCGCTTTCAGCGCGCGTACCGAGCACGAGCAGCAACGTGGCGTCGCCGCCGTCGTCGAGGATCATGTTGGCTTGCTGGCCGTTGTCCCATTCGAAAATCCGATGCGAGAACTCCCAGTATTCGTCGAGGCTTTCGCCCTTGAAAGCGAACACCGGCGTGCCGGCTTCGGCGATCGCGGCAGCGGCGTGGTCCTGCGTCGAGAAGATGTTGCACGAGGCCCAGCGGACTTCGGCGCCCAGCGCTTCGAGCGTCTGGATCAGCACGGCCGTCTGGATCGTCATGTGCAGCGAGCCGGCAATGCGTGCGCCCTTGAGGGGCTGGCTCGTCTTGTATTCCGCGCGCGTGGCCATCAGGCCCGGCATTTCGGACTCGGCGATGACCATCTCTTTCTTGCCCCAGCCGGCGAGCGACAGGTCGGCAACCACGAAATCACGGGAAGTTGAATTGATAACTGCGGCGTTCATCACGCCCTCCTTTCTAAAAAAGACCTAGAAATTAAAGACGTGAGCGCCGTTCAGGACGGGGCCGATTGCTCGGCCGCCGGTTGAATTTCCGAGCCTGGCGGAAAAAGTCCGTCGCAACGCTCCTCGGAAGGTGGCGAAGATTGTAGCAAAGAAGTGGGTAGGCCTGCCGGAATGCCTGTCGAACGAAGGTCATGCCGCAATGCGTGCGGGAGTGGGGGTCGGGGGCGGCGCAGCCGGATGACGTAAACTGACGCGCTGCATGCGACGTGCCGTCCCGGCCCAGCGCGCGTCGAACCCGGAGAGTCCAGCATGGAGTTGCGCGCCTTGCGCTATTTCGTCGAGGTGGTACGGCAGCAGAGCTTCACGCTCGCGGCCGAGACGCTGTTCGTCACCCAGCCCACCATCAGCAAGATGGTTAAGGCCCTCGAGGAAGAAATCGGCACGCCCCTGCTTCTACGCGAGGGGCGTCAGTTCGTGCTGACCGATGCCGGCCGCATCGTCGCCCAGCGTGGCCAGGATGTCCTCGCGGCCCATGCCCAACTGCGCGCCGAACTGAATGACCTCGAGACGCTCGGCCGCGGCGAACTGCGGATCGGCATTCCACCGATGGGGGGCACCTTGTTCACGCCCGCGATTGCCGCATTCCGACAGCGTTACCCGAAGATCGAACTCAAACTGTTCGAGCAAGGTTCGCGCGCGATCGAAGCGGCTTTGCTCGCGGCGGAACTCGAACTGGGCGCGGTGTTGTTGCCGGTCGATGAGGCGGTGTTTGGGCTGTTGCCTGTCAGTCATCACCGCCTCTGGTTGGTCGCGCCGGCCCACTCGCCCTGGCGCGGCGCCGAAAGCGTGGCGCTCGGCGAGCTCGCCAATGAAGGCTTTGTGTTTTATGGCGAAAGCCTCGCGCTCAACGATGTGGTGATGCGCGCTTGCCGCGATGCCGGTTTCACGCCGTCGATCGTCGGCCGGAGCGGGCACTGGGATTTCATCACGGCGCTCGTCGGCGCTGGTGTGGGCATTGCCCTGCTGCCCGAACCTTACTGTCGCCCGCTCGACCCCGAGCGCTACACCATCGTGCCCGTCGTCGAACCCGAGATCTCATGGGACATGGCGATCGCGTGGCGCAAGGACGGCTACCTGTCGAACGCTGCGCGCGCGTGGCTCGATGTGGCGCGTGAGACGCTGCCCGGCGATGAAGCCGCGGGGAGCGCCGGGGCCGATCTCTGGCTGGGCGGCGCGCGTTCCGGAACACCACGTCCGGGGAGGTAGCGCGAAGATCGTGGGACGAGGGGTGACAACGCGGTGAAGAACTGCGGTGAAGAACTGCGG
>JAMFSK010000019.1 GCA_026225235.1 Burkholderiales bacterium | reverse complement strand
TCGGGTCTTTGACCTGCACAGCCGCGCCCGCCGCAAGGGCGTCGCTGCTGGCCTGGGTAAAGTTGAACATGTGCGGGCCGAACAGCACGGGCGTGCCCACTGCACACGCCTCGATCAGGTTCTGGCCACCCAGTGGCAGCAAGCTTCCGCCGATAAAAGCGGCATCAGCCGCCGCATAGTAGGCTGGCAGTTCGCCCATCGAGTCGCCGAGCACGACCTGCACACGACCTTCGCCGGTCTGGCTCTTGCCGATCGATTCAAGATCGGTCCATAAGGACCGACGCGAATAGCGCCACCCTTCCCGTTCGAGTAAGGCCGCCACTTCATCGAAGCGCTGCGGATGGCGGGGCACGAGCAGGAGCAACACATCGTCATTGGCAAGCTGCCGCGCTGCCTGCAGGATGAGCGCCTCTTCACCCTCACGGGTACTCGCCGCGACCCAGACGTGCTGCCGTTTCAGGGCGATGCGCCACGAACGACCCCGTTCGATCAGTGATTCAGGTGCGCTCATATCGAACTTGAGATTGCCGAGCACGGCGACCTCACGCGCACCGAGCGCACCCAGCCGTTCAGCATCCGAGGGGCTTTGCGCGAGCACGCGCGTAAATCCGCCAAATACCTCACGCGCCGCGCGACCGAAGCGATCGGCACGCCGATACGAACGCTGGGACATCCGTGCGTTCACAAGCGTAATCGGCAGCGCGATACGTCGGCATTCATCGATCAGGGTCGGCCAGACTTCCGTCTCCATCACGATCCCCAGCACAGGTCGATAAGCGCGCAGAAAACGCCGTACGGCCCAAGGCATGTCGTAAGGGAGATAACACCGCAGTACGCGATCGCCGAACAGCGTTTCGCCGGTCGCGCGCCCGCCAGGCGTCATATGAGTGAGGAGGAGTTGCGCACGGGGATGCTCGGCAAGCAACGCTTCAATAAGCGGCTGTGCGGCGCGCGTCTCGCCGACCGAGACCGCGTGAACCCAGATCAGACGACGACGCTCGTCAGCGGGCCGCCCCGGCACGGAGCCGAAGCGTTCACAGATATGCTCGCGGTAACCACGCTCGCGACGCGAGCGCACGTATAGGCGAATGACGGCGACGGGGGCGATCAGCCACCACAGCGCACGATAAATCAGTCTCAACATCTGGTCGGACCAAGAGTTAAGGGGCCAGCGCAGGCTTGGTGGCGGGGTCCTCACTCCTGGACTCGCCCACCTTTGGACCTGCGCAAAGCGGGGATCATCTCATGAGCGCGCCGAAGTGGAAAAAAGCGGCTCTGCCACTCGGGCAAGCCCACTCAAACCAGCGCATGCCCCTTCAACCGCTCGAGCACCGCGAGCGGAGCACACTCAGGCTCGACCATGTCAGCCGCCGCCAGAAAAAACGTCTGCTCCATCATGAACTGGCCGGCCATCACCGCATGCGAGGTCTGGTCAGAAAAACAGACCCACGTGCTCCCCGCCGGGAACGGCATAGTCTGCTGGGCCGCCTCGCGCTGGTAGTCGAGATCAGCCTTCATCGCATCGTGCAGATTGAGCATCAGATGGTCATACTCACTGCGCCGTGACTTGGTGATATGCAGGGTCTCGAGCCACCAGGCGGAGCCCGGAAACGCCCCCTTGATCTTGGGCACAAAGCGCCGCGCCACCGCTTCGAACGGCTCGCCCACGCGCCAGACACGCGGTGCACCCTGTGGGTTCACGTTCACAAAAACGCGCAAGATCCGCTCGCCGCGATTTGGCCGCGAGGGAAACGCATCGATATGCAAGCGGCTGTCGTCCTTGCGCCATGACGTATGCCGCGTCTCAACCTGATGCAGCCGCAAGCTCGTCGGCGCGCTGCGCAGCTTGCCGGTGTATTCAGGCAAGAGGCCTTCGATGAGCGCATGGGCCTGATTCTGGAAGCGCTCGACCATGGCTTTGACCGCGGCCTGGGTGTCAGCATCGCCCACCACGCCGACAAAGGCGCCGCCCCCGCGCGGAGCGAGGCTGATGTTCTTGCGTTGTGGGTCGGCGAGCGCCGGATCAAACAAGCGGCGCTCGTCGGGCGCGACCTCGAAAGCCAGGTTCGGGAAGAACAGGACTTTGCCGCGTTCGAGCTCGGCCCGCAGGACGTCGCGCGGCGCATGAAGGCCATGGCCGTGCCAGTCGCCGTCCGGTATTTCGATGATCTGTGAATCGCTCATGGTCATCCAGTGAGACTGGGCGCCGCGAGGCGCCTATAGCAACCCGAACAGGGTCAAGGCCTGCCTGACCTGATCGAGCGTCGGCGACACGCGGCCGCCAAGGTTGATTACCTGGGGGGACCAATAGCCGCCGGTTCGCCAGGAGGTCTCGAAATTGTACAACTCGACCGTCGGCCGCTTGAGGGCCGCAGCCACGTGGATCACACCCGTGTCGACGCCGACCACCGCCGACGCGCCGCCGAGCAGGCCCGTGACCGCAGGCAGGGACAGCCGGGGGGGCACGAGTGCCGCGCCGCCGAATTCGCGCGCAAGACGCTCACTGGTTTCGCGTTCCGCGTCGCTTCCCCACGGCAATACGAGCGAGGCGCCGCGCCGGACCAGAGCCTGCCCAAGCGCGCTCCAATTGGCATCGGGCCATTGTTTGTCTGCACGCGAGGTCGCATGCGCGAACACGACATAGGGTAACGGCAGGTTCAGGCCATGGCTTGCCAGTGCCGCAGCCGCCAAGCCTTCGTCAAAACCGAAATCGATGTCGGACGACAACGGCGCAGGCGGCGCATACCCCAGCGCGGCTGCGGCCAACTGACGCGAGCGGTCGACCACATGGGTGCGCGGCTCGATCGGCACGCGCCGGTCGTAAAAGAACCGCACGGGCCATTCGAAGCCTGCTCCGTCGGTCCGATTCGCCAAGCCGGTCACCGGACCCCGCGCCCAACTGGCGGTCCAGGCGGTCTTGATCAGCCCCTGGAAGTCGATCACGGTGTCGTAACGCTCTTCAACGAGCTCGCGCCGGAAACGACGGATGTCGCTCCAGGTCCCCGCACTGAGAAGCCCCTTGCGCCAGCGCCGCAAGGAATAGGGAATCGCGCGGCGCACGCCCTTGACGATACGCACGAGGTCGATAAACCCCTCCTCGACCAGCCAGTCGATCTGAGCATCGGGCTCGCGCGCGAGGATATCGGCCACGACCGGCGTCGTATGCACGACATCGCCCAGCGAGGAGACCTTGACGATCAGGATCTTGCGCGGGCGGCCAGTGCTCGGGGCAGTCGCAGGGATGGCGGACATGGTCGGAGATTCCGGACAAACAAAAAAAGGCGCGCCCACAGCCAGAACGGCTGCGGGCGCGTCAATCTAGCGAAACTCGCCTAGAACGGCAACTGGGCATCCGCCTTTTCGGCGAGGAACACGCGCCGGAAGTCGTTCTGGATTCGTTCGAGCGCGGCGTCGCTATCGGCTTCGAAGCGGAACACGACCACCGGGGTGGTGTTCGACGAACGCGCCAGACCAAAGCCATCGGGGTATTCGACCCGCAAGCCATCGATCGTCAGGATATCGCTGGCGCCTTCGAATTTTGCGGAAGCCTGGAGGCGCCCGATCAGGTCGAAATTTTCGCCCTCTTCGAGTTTCAACTGAAGCTCGGGGGTCGACACGGAGTTCGGCAGCTCGTTGAGCAGCTTGCTCGCATCGGCCACGCGCGACAGGATCTCGAGCAGGCGTGCGCCCGTATAAAGTCCGTCGTCGAAGCCATACCAGCGGTCCTTGAAGAACACGTGGCCGCTCATCTCGCCGGCCAGCGGGGCGCCGGTTTCGCGCAGCTTGGCCTTGACGAGGGAGTGACCCGTCTTCCACATCAGCGGCTCGCCGCCCTTCTCGCGCACCCAGGTAGCGAGATTGCGCGTGCACTTCACGTCATAGATGATCTGCGCCCCGGCATTGCGCGACAGCACTTCTTCGGCGAACAGCATCAGTTGCCGATCTGGATAGATGATCTGACCGTCCTTGGTCACCACGCCAAGCCGGTCGCCGTCGCCGTCGAAGGCGAAGCCGATTTCGGCATCGGTTTCTTTGAGCGCGCGAATCACGTCCTGCAGGTTCTCGGGGTGAGCCGGGTCCGGATGGTGGTTCGGGAAGGTGCCGTCGATATCGCAAAACAACTCGGTGATCTCACAGCCCAGTGCCTTGAACAGCTTCGGAGCCAGTTCCCCGGCCACGCCGTTGCCGCAGTCGATCACCAGCTTCATCGGACGCGCGGGCTTGATATCGGAGACGATGCGCGCGAGGTAGGCATCGGCGATGTCGTAGGTCTGGTACGTCCCTTCACCGCTCGCATAGTCGTTGGCGACGATGCGCTTGTAGAGCGCCTGGATCTGATCGCCATAGATCGCCGCGCCGCGCAGCACCATCTTGAAACCGTTGTAGTCCGGCGGGTTGTGGCTGCCGGTGATCACGATGCACGAGTCGACGAGGCGGCCACCGAGGCCTTCGAGCGGCACGCTTGCCGCAAAATAACCGACCGGGGTCGGCACCATGCCGATGTCGACCACGTCGACGCCGGCCGAACGCAGGCCATCGGCCAGCGCCTTCGACAGTTCAGGACCCGACAGCCGGCCGTCGCGCGCGATCACGACCGCATCGCCACCCTGGGCGCGCACCTCGCTGCCGTACGCGCGGCCGAGTTGCTTCGCGACTTCGGCGTCGAGCGTCTTGCCGATCACGCCGCGAATGTCGTAAGCCTTGAAAATCGATTGAGAGATCATTGTCGAAAAGCCTTTGAGAGGAAGAAATGCAGCAGATTGCAAATTCGTGGTGCCCGCGCGCTTGCAATTTATAATCGCAGCTTTTGTGCCTGCGTGGAATGCGTCGACCCGCCTGTGCGGCAGCCCGAGACGCGCGCTCCGGGTCACCCGCAGGCCACCCCAAGGCAACACATTTATGCGGGCTATTGTAATGCCTAAGGTATGGCCCAAGTTCAGCGACGACGTCGCGCGCGCGCTCGGCAACCTTGTCTGGTTGGGCTGTGAGCGCCTGACGCAGATCGTCGTGGCGATCGTCATCAGCGGCGTGCTGGCCCGTTACTTCGGGCCGGACGTGTTCGGCAAGTGGCAATACGCGAACACCCTGTTGCTCGTGCTCGCCCCGATCACCTGGGTCTGCGGCGCGGAGATCCTCGTGCCGACCATCGTCCATGAACCACCCGGCCGGCTCGGTACGATCCTCGGCAGCGCATTCGTGCTGCGCTTCGGCGTCTCGCTCGCGGCCCTGTTGCTGACCTGGTTGGTGCTGGGCCTCGGCAGTGGTGCGGGCACTCATGCGGGCCCCTTCCATATCGATCCCATGGTCGCGGCCATGCTCGCGGGCCTCGCCACCACCATGATTTTCCGCGAACCCTTTGCGGTCGTGAGCACTTGGCTGCAAAGCCGCACCTATAGCAAACCGGCCCTGCTCGCGGCGATCGTCAGCGCGATCGGCAAGGCCGTGCTGGTCTGGCTGTTCGTGCGCCTGGCGGTCGACCCGGCACGCTTTGGCTGGCTGTGGGCGCTCGAAGCCGCGGCGATCGCGGCGATCCTCATCGCTTACTACGCGTCGCAGCATGGCGGCCGGCTCGGCTGGCATCTGGAAACGGCGCTGTTTCGCCGCTTTGTCTCGGCGGGCTCGGTGTTCTGGGTCGGACTGGTCTGCATGTATCTGTTCCTGAAACTCGACCGGCTTATGCTCGAACGAGTGATCGACTACGCGGACCTCGGCCGTTACTCGGCCGCCCAACAACTTAACGAAAACTGGATCACGCTGGCCCTGATGTTGGCGCAGACGCTTGCGCCCGCCTTTGTCTACCGGGTCCACGACCGCGCGCGACTGCTGCGCAACGTGCTGCGCCTGCTGGCGATGACGGCCCTGCTGATGATCGGCGGCGCGCTCGTGCTCGATGCGCTCGGAGGCACGATCATCCGCCTGGTGTTCGGCTCGGGCTTCGAGGGCGCGGTCGATATCTTCCGCTGGGCGGTCTGGCTCTCGGTACCCGCCGGCATTGAGGCGATCGCCAACCTGGTGGTGCTCAAATACCAGGCCAAATATGTCTTGCTTGCCAAATGGGTGCTCGCGCTGGCCGTCGCGTTTGCGGTCAATCTCGTTGCCATCCCGCGTTTTGGCGGACATGGCGCGCTCATGGGACTCGCCGCCGGCTATCTGGCCGCGATCGCGGTCGACCTCTACTACCTTCGCCTGCGGCTCGCCCGATGATGTCCGACGTTTCCCTCGCGCCCGATTTCGGGGGCACCCCTGGAGGCCCCCCCGGTGACACCCCCGACGACACGTCCCGTGCCCCGTTTGGAGAGTCGCCGGGAGACTCGCCCGCTGCCACACTCGACGACGTCGCGGTGCTGCTACCTGCCTACAACTGCCAGCAAGATCTCGAGCGCACACTCGCCTCGTTCTCCGAGCGCTCGCCCGTCTCAGTGCTGATCGTCGACGACGGCAGCACCCCTGCGGTAATCGCACCCGACATCCCGGGCCTGCGCATCGAGGTCCTGAGGTTAACGCCGAACGGTGGCATCGAACGCGCGTTGGCGGCAGGCGTCGAGGTTTTGGCGGCGCGATGCGTGCGCTATATCGCACGCATCGATGCGGGCGACCTGACCGTGCCCGAGCGTCTGGCGAACCAGCGAGCGTGGCTCGAAGCGCATCCGCGTGTCGGCGCGCTAGGCATGCGGGCCGATGTCGTCACGCGAGGCGGGGAGCTCATGTTCCGGCTCGATGTGCCGACCGAGCCCGCGCAGATCCGGCGCCTGCGTTTTGC
>JAMFSK010000018.1 GCA_026225235.1 Burkholderiales bacterium | reverse complement strand
GTCCGCTCTGGACGCTGGCGATCGAAATTCAGCTCTATGTGGTTTATCCGCTCGTGTTCCTCGTGCGGCGGCGCTTTGGCATCTCCTGGACGCTCGGCGCCGCCCTCGCCCTGTCGGCGCTCTCCTGGTTTGTATTCGAGCGGCGCGGTCTCTCACTCTTTGCGTCCTACCAATTCTCGTGGGTGCTCGGCGCCTATGTAGCGGATCGCGAAGCGATGGGCCGGCCGCCGGTGTCCAGGCAGGGTGCCGCACCCGGCCTGAGCCGCCTCGTCGGGTTCGGCGGGGTGCTTCTGGTCGGCATAGGGTGCGCCGTCTTCATGGTGTCGCAGTATTTGGCGTTTCAGATCTGGGCGCTCGGTTTTGCCATGGCGCTGGCCTGGCTGCTCGAACATCCGTTGCGGATCGGACCGATTGCAGGGGCGTTCCGGCAAGTCGGGCATTTCAGCTATTCGCTCTATGCGATCCACCTGCCGCTGGCGGTGCTGGCTGTGTGCCTGGTGTTCGATGGCCGCAAGCCGGCCAGCCCGCTCCCCGCCTTGCTGATCGTGTGCCTCACGATCGTCTGCGCCTACGTTTTCCATCTGGCCTTTGAGCGCCCGTTTGTGGCCTGGCTGGCCCGGCGGCCAGAGTCGAAGGGGCTCAGATCGGTCGAGCCGGTGGCCAAGAACGTCAATTGAGCCTGTCGTCTTGAGGTTGACGTCGCGCTTCGAAGGGTGAAGCGGGGCGAAGCCCGTTTTGATCCGCTTACAATAGTCTCCATACGGCCTGCGTGCCGTGCCACCGATATCCCGATGGAGACTTTCAAATGGACTGCGTGATCCGGCATGCGTCGCTCGCGGACGGCCGCGAAGACATGGATATTGCCGTGATGGACGGCCGAATCGTCGCCGTCGAGCCGCGTCTGGCCGCGCACGGTGCGACTGAAATCGATGCGGAAGGCGCGCTCGTGTCACCGCCTTTCGTCGATGCGCATTTTCATATGGATGCGACGCTTTCGTATGGTCTGCCGCGCGTCAACCAGTCCGGCACCCTGCTCGAGGGCATTGCGCTATGGGGTGAACTCAAGCCTTCGCTGACCCAGGAAGCACTCGTCGAGCGTGCACTTCAGTATTGCGACTGGGCGGTCGGACGGGGCCTGCTGGCGATTCGTTCACACGTGGATATTTGCGATCCCCGTCTGCTCGCCGTCGATGCCTTGCTTGAGGTGAAGCGGCGCGTCGCACCCTATCTCGACTTGCAACTGGTCGCGTTTCCGCAAGACGGCATCCTGCGCAGCGCCGGAGCATTCGAGAATCTCAAAAGGGCGATCGAGCGAGGCGTCGATGTCGTGGGCGGCATTCCGCATTTCGAACGCACCATGGCTGATGGCGCGGAGTCCGTGCGAATCCTGTGTGAATATGCGGCCGACAAAGGGTTGCGTGTCGACATGCATTGCGACGAGTCGGACGACCCGATGTCGCGACATATCGAAACCCTCGCGGCGCAGACGCATCGCCTCGGGCTTCAGGGCCGGGTGACCGGGTCACACCTGACTTCGATGCATTCGATGGACAACTACTACGTGAGCAAGCTGATTCCGTTGATGAAGGAATCGGGTGTCGCGGCGATCGCCAATCCGCTGATCAACATTACCCTGCAGGGTCGCGCGGACACCTATCCGAAACGGCGTGGCATGACGCGTGTGCCCGAAATGCTGGCGGCCGGCGTTGATGTCGCGTTCGGCCAGGATTGCGCGATGGACCCGTGGTACAGCTTCGGTTCGGGTGACATGCTGGAAGTGGCCCATATGGGCCTGCATGTCGCGCAGATGACGGGGGTGGCAGCGAGCCGGCAGTGTTTCACGGCGATTACGGAAACCCCGGCGAAGATCCTCGGTCTCGAAGGCTATGGCATTGCACCCGGCTGCCACGCGGACCTGGTGATGCTGGACGCACGAGACCCGATCGAGGCCATTCGCCTTCGCGCGGCGCGCACACTGGTCATGCGGCGCGGTAAGGTCGTCAGCCGAGCCCCGGCGAACCGTTCGACGCTTTCGCTCGAGGGCCGGCCAGGGACGGTCGATTACCGCCTGCCCAAGCGGATGTAGAAGCACCGGAGAGTAAGCGGGGCGCGCCGAAGGCTCCAAGAGGCCTCAAAGGCATCAGAGGCATCAGAGGCATCAGCGTCCCAGTGTTCGCCCGGAGTGCCTGCTCAGGCTAAGGCACTCCGCGAAGTCAGGGCAGCGAACGCTGCCCGCGCACTCAGTGCGTGACTTCCTCGGTCATGCCGTTATGCCGGAGCAGCGCATCGATGCTCGGTTCGCGGCCGCGGAAGGCTTTGAACGAATCCATTGCCGGACGGCTGCCGCCGACTTCGAGAATTTCAGCGCGATAGCGTGCACCGGTCGTCGCATCAAGCACGCTGCCATTCGCATTGCTCGCTGCTTCCTCGAAGGCCGCATACGCATCGGCCGACAGGACCTCGGCCCATTTGTAGCTGTAATAGCCCGCCGCGTATCCGCCCGCGAAGATGTGGCCGAACGTGTTCGGCCAACGCGAAATCGGCGCCTGAGGCACGACGTGATAGTGCTCGTTGATCTCGCGAGCCAGTTCCGTCACGGTTTTCATCGCGCCGGTGGCGCTGCCCGCAGCATCTGCCGCCGCGCTGCCGTCGATCGGATCGGCCGACATCGTGAGGGTCGCCGGATCTTCCGTATGCACGCGCATATCGAACATCGAGAAGACGATCTGCCGCAGCGTCTGCAGCCCGCTCTGGAAATTCTTCGCCGCGACCATCTTGTCGTAGAGGTCGCGCGGCAGCGGTGCACCGGTTTCGACATGAGACGTCATCGACGTCAGCACATCCCACTCCCAGCAGAAGTTTTCCATGAACTGCGAAGGCAGTTCGACCGCATCCCACTCGACGCCGTTGATGCCGGATACCGCCAGTTCGTCGACCGCCGTCAGCATATGGTGAATGCCATGGCCGAACTCGTGAAACAGGGTGATCACTTCATCGTGCGTGAAGAGCGCGGGCTTGCCGCCGACCGGCGCCGAGAAATTGCAGTTCAGGTAGGCGACCGGGGTTTGCGTGGCGCCGCCGGGCAGCTTGCGGCGCGAGCGCGCATCGTCCATCCAGGCCCCGCCGCGTTTGCCTTCGCGTGCATACAAGTCGAGATAGAACTGCGCGACGAGCTTGCCGTCCGGGTTCTGCACGCGGAAGAAGCGCACATCGGGGTGCCAGGTTTCGGCCTGGTCGGGCACGATGTCGACGCCGAACAAGGTCTGCGCCACGTTGAAGAGACCCTTGAGCGCGGCTTGTTCCGGGAAGTATTGCTTGATCTCCTGTTCGGAGAAGGCATACCGCTTCTCGCGCAGCTTTTCTGCCGCGAAGGCGGTGTCCCAGGGTTCGAGTTCGGAAATGCCGAGTTCGGTTGCCGCGAAGGCACGGAGTTCAAGCCAGTCGTTTTCGGCGTGGGGGCGCGCACGGCGAGCCAGGTCTTCAAGGAAGGCGATGACCTGGGCCGGCGACTCGGCCATCTTCGGTGCGAGCGAGACTTCGGCGAAATTTCGGTAGCCGAGGGTTTCGGCTTCTTCGCGTCGCAGCACCAGTTGTTCGAGCACCAGCGCCGTGTTGTCCCACTCGGGCTTGCCGTCGCCGTACTGTTCGCCGAGTTCGGAGGCGCGGGTTACGTAGGCGCGATACATCGCCTCGCGTAGCGGACGGTGCTCGGCATACTGCTGGATCGGGAAGTAAGACGGGAAGTGCAGGGTGAATTTCCAGCCGGCCTGACGCTTCGGATCGGCATCGCGCGCGGCCGCTTCGTGAGCCGCTTCGCGCACGTCGGCGGGCAGGCCCACGAGTTCGCTTTCGTTGGTGACCCAGTACGCATAAGCGTTGGTCGCGTCGAGCACGTGGTCGGAAAAGGCCTTGCCGAGTTCGGCCTGGCGTTCCTGCAATTCGGCAAAACGCGGTTTGCGGTCTTCGGGCAGTTCGGCGCCCGACAGGCGGAAATCCCGCAGCGCGTCATCAATGACTTTCTTGCGCGCGGGGGTCAGAAGGGTGTACTCGTTGCTGGCCGCGATCGCCTTGTATTTTTCGTAGAGCGCGAGGTTCTGGCCGACGCTCGACCAGAATTCGGTCACACGCGGCAGATTGTCGCCATAGACCTTGCGCAGCTCGGGGGTGTCTGCCACGCCGTTCAGATGGCCGATCACGCCCCAGGCGCGAGCGAACGGCTCGGTCGCCACTTCAAGCGCGGTGACGACATCTTCCCAGGTAGCCGGGGTATCGGGCGAGGCCGCCTTGTCGACCGCGACTTGCGCGTTGGCGAGCAAAGTGTCGATTGCCGACGAGACATGCTCGGGGCGAATCTGGGCAAAGCGCGGCAGGTCGGAAAAATCGAGGAGCGGATTAGCTGCAGTCATGGTCGTCCTGTGCGAAAAGTTCTGCCGGTCGTTCGAGTTTCAGCGAGGCGGCGGGTCTGACATTTACTTTTGGGGTCGATGACCCATTCTCAATACTCGACGCCGCTTTCTTCGTTGGCCAATTGTATTTAGCGAACGCAGCGATCGTGCCCGCCGCTCAGGCGGCGGCAGCGCGTTCGGCGGCTTCGATCGTGTTGACCAGCAGCATGGTGATGGTCATCGGACCGACGCCGCCCGGCACCGGGGTGATCAGGCCAGCGACTTCGCGCACACCGTTGAAATCGACGTCGCCACAGAGTTTGCCGGCTTCGTTGCGGTTCATTCCGACATCGATCACGGTGGCGCCGGGCTTCACCATGTCGGCGGTCAGCAAGTTGAGCTGGCCGGTCGCGGCAACAACGATATCCGCCGTTCGCGTGATCGCGCCCATGTCGCGTGTCTTGCTGTTGCAGATCGTCACGGTCGCGCCGGCGTTGACGAGCAGCATGGCCATCGGCTTGCCGACGATGTTCGAGCGGCCGATCACGACCGCGTTCGCGCCTGCGAGCGTGACGCCATAGGCTTCGAACATTTTCATGATGCCGTAGGGCGTGCAGGGCCGGAACAGCGGTTGCCCGGTCATCAGCGCGCCTGCATTGGCAATATGGAAACCGTCGACATCCTTTTCCGGGGCGATGGCTTCGATGACCTTGTGCGCGTCGATCTGCGGCGGCAGGGGCAATTGCACGAGGATGCCGTGGATGTTCGGGTCGCGATTGAGCTCATCGACGCGCGCCAGCATGGCTTGCTCAGTCAGATCGGCCGGCAGGCGGTCGTACACGGAATGAAAGCCGTTTTCCTCGCAAGCCTTGATCTTGTTGCGCACGTAGACCTGGCTCGCAGGGTTGTCGCCCACCAGCACGACGGCCAGGCCGGGCTGGTGGCCGCGGGCGGTGAGTGCGGCCGCGCGTTGTGCGACATCGGCGCGAAGTTGCTTGGAAAGGGCGGTGCCGTCGATTAACTGGGCTGTCATGGATGAGGAAATACGCGAGAAAGATCGTCGAAAAGAGGGGCGAGAGCGCGGAATTCATGCGCCGCTGCACAGCCTGACATTATAGCGGCCAGTGAGAGCGGGCTGCCCGACGCTTCGTGGCGTGTCTGGGGTGGCCTGCGCAGCCGCGCCAGGGGTGATCCTGCAAGGCAAGCCACCGGTGAGCGATCGGCAAAGCAAACTCGCGCTGGGGAAGCGCGAGCCGGGGAACGCCGGAGCGGCGCGTTCCCCTGAGAAGACCTCGGTGCCGCTGATCTACTTCTTAGACAAGGCAAGCCTCAACAGGTCGGCGACCGTGTTGACGTTGAGCTTTTCCATGATGTTGGCGCGATGCGCCTCGACCGTCTTGATGCTGATGCCGAGGTCGTCGGCAATCTGCTTGTTCAGGCGTCCGGCGATGATGCGTTCGAGCACCTGGTGTTCGCGCGCGGTGAGCTTGCCGAGGCGTTCGGCCGCGGCCTTCTGCACCAGCTGTTCGCCGCTTTCGGCACGCGCCTTGTCGAGCATGCGCTCGACCAGCTTGCGCAGTTCCGCTTCGTCGAAGGGCTTCTCGATAAAGTCCATCGCGCCTTTCTTCATCGTCGACACCGCCATCGGCACGTCGCCGTGGCCCGTCACGAAGATGATCGGCAACTGGACGTTGTCGGCGATCAACCGCTCCTGCAACTCCAGCCCGCTCATGCCTTGCATCCGCACATCGAGGATCAGGCAGCCGACTCCGGGAGGAGCCGAAGGGTAGGCATCGAGAAACTGCTCGGCACTCGCGTACGTCTGCACACGATAGCCATTGGCCTCGAGGAGCCAGCGTAACGAATCACGGACGGCTTCGTCATCGTCTACGACGAAGACGGTTTCGGCGGTGGTGGTCACTGGACTGCTCATAGTTCTCCCGTTGCGGTGGTGAGGATCGGTGCCTGCTTCCTGTCTCCAGAAGGTGCTTCGGTATCAACCGAAAGCGGCAGGCAGAAGTGGAACGTACAACCTATTATTCTTCCGTCGGCGGTGATGTTGTTCTCGACCCACAACCGGCCGCGGTGCGATTCGATGATCGACCGGCAGATATTCAGGCCCATGCCCATGCCGTCCGACTTGGTGCTGTAGAAAGGCTCGAAGAGCCGCTCGGCGGTGGCTTCGTCGACGCCCGGTCCCTGGTCGACGACGCTGATCACCACCGTCTCCTTGTCGATGCGGACCAACAGGCGGATCACCGGGTCGACCGCATCGGGCTTGTGCTCGTGCATCGCTTCGGCGGCGTTCTTCAGCAAATTCACCAGCACCTGTTCGATCAGCACCGGATCGACATAGATGATCGGCAGGCGCGCGCGCATGTCGGTCACGATCCGGATACGGCGCTTGCGCGTCTCGAGCTCGGCCAGGCCCACCGCATCGGCGACGATATCGTTGATCTTCGCACGCTCGCGCTTCGGCTCGCTTCTTTTTACGAATTCCCGGATCCGCTTGATGATCATGCCCGCGCGAATGGCCTGTTGCGAGGTCTTTTCGAGCGCGGGTAGCAGGATCTCGGGCGAGGTCTTGCCGGCCCGTACGAGGGCCGTGGTGCCCGAGCAGTAGTTGTTGATCGCCGCAAGGGGCTGGTTCAGTTCGTGGGCGAGCGACGAGGCCATTTCGCCCATCGTCATGAGCCGGCTCGTGAACTGGAGTTTTTCGTCTTGCTGGCGCGCGAGTTCCTGTGCCTGCTTGCGCGTCGTGATGTCGGTGGCGATCTGCATCTGCGCGAGGTGGCCGTCGACCCACTGGATGTACTGGCGGCGCACTTCGAACCATTTCTGGATGTTCGGCACGTAGACCTCGCGCGCATCCGCGGTGCTCTCGGTCAGCGCGGCCGCGGGCAGGCCCGCATACGTGTCGATCAGGTCGATCGAGTCGCTCGAGACCTGGGCGCGGTCGAAGCCGGCGCCGGCAAGCTCGAGATGACCGTCCGGGCGAATGCCGAACAGGTGGCGATAGTAGCGGTTGGCAAACAGCAGCTCGGTTTCGTCGGCGGCGAGCACGGAGACCGCGGCGTCGAGGCTTTCGAGCACGGTCGTGAAGCGTTCGTGCGCGGCAGCGAGTTCTTCGCGCGCGCGTTTCGGCTCAGTGATGTCCGTCATCGACGACATCCAGCCGGTCTGCCGGCCGCCGCTGTCAATCAGTGGCGAGACGTAAAGGCGCGCGTGAAAGAGCGAGCCGTCCTTGCGGCGCACCCGGAGTTCGAAGCCCGACGACGGTGCCTTGCCGCGCAGCGTCATGTCGAGCTGGCGCTGCATTTCGGGGTAAGCGTCGCGCGGCCAGTAGGGGAAGGGCGCCAGCTTGCCGACGAGATCGGTCTCGTCCCAGCCGGTCATGCGGCAGAACGCGGGGTTCACGTGGGTAATGCGGCCTTGCATGTCGAGCACGCGCATGCCGATCAGCACGGAGTTTTCCATCGCGCGCCGGAAAAATGCCTCGGCGTAGAGGGCCTGCTGCGCCTCGAAACGCTGACGCGTATGCTTCCAGAGACTCCAGAGCGACCACAACACGAAACACGAGAGCCCGGCGACGAGCCAGACCAGCGTGTTATTGGTGAAGTTGGTCGCTTGAGGGTAAGCGTAAACCCGTACCGACACGCCGTGACCAGGCGGTTCGAGCGGCAGGTCGTAGAACGAATCGCGCGGCAACCGCGGGCGGCTCGACGAGGTCGCGAGCTCACGGCCGCTTGGGTCGGTGATCGAAATCTTGTATTTAGCCGACAGCTCGGTGGGCAACTCGTGCGACAGGATGCCTTCGATCGAGAACACGGCGGCGATGCTGCCGAGGTATTCGCGGTCTCGGTAGATCGGTGTCTGCAAGGTCACGTAGCCGCCGCCGAGATCGTCGTAGATCAGCGGCGAATAGACCTGCCGCCGGGCATTGCGTGCATCGGCAAAGGCGGCGCGCTCGGCATCGGCAAGCTGGACGTCGCTCAGGGTATTGAGGCGGGAGGCGAGCGCGGTGAGCGCCGGGCTGCTATAACGAACTTGACGGGACGGGTCGAGCCACGTGAGCGCGATGACTTCCGGATGGGCCTGGAGCACTTCGGTGGCCATCTGCTGGAAGTAGGGCTCGTCGTGGCGGCCTGCGCCAATGTCGCGCGCTAGGGCGGCTGCGTGTTCCTGCGCGCTGGTCAGCGACAGGCGGATTTGCTGCTGTGCCCACGCAACGTTGCGATAAAGCGTGTCTTCCTGTTGCTGTTGTTCGCGCCGGTTGAGACTCCAGAGAATCAGGCTCATCACGATCAGGAAAACCACAATCGAGACAACCGGCGTCAGCAGGTAAGAATTCAGCCACCAGGGACCGTATTGCCAACGCGATTGCAGCGCGCCAGGCCGTGAACCCGGAGCGTGGCGGGGTGGGGCGACGGACCGTCGAGCCCGCGCGATTAGCCTTTTCATAAACATGACGGACATTGTAGCTTACGGCCCGCCCAAGCCCGCAATTAAAGGGATTGCGGCGTTTTGCCGGGTGTCGCGAAAGACAATTTTCGTATTGCGTTGCAATAGTTTTTCGCATTGTGGGATGCGATATCGCAATTTGAAAATAACGCTTGCTCAAGGAATCGGGCGCTCTTTAAAATCGCTTCCGTTTGGATCGCGCAGGCTCGGGGGCATGCGCGGATGGTCCGCACACCGTGGCTGTCAGGCGGGTCCCATGAGGACAAGACTGCCTGAGCCCATACCAGGAGACAAAGATGTCTGCCGTACCCGAGGAAGTGCTGAAGTACGTCGCCGGTAGCACGAAGGACGACGATCCCCAGGAAACTGCCGAATGGCTCGAAGCGCTCGACGGTGTGTTGTCGAATGTTGGCCCCGACCGCGCACACTACCTGATCGAGAAGCAGATCGAATTCGCGCGCGTGCATGGCGAACATCTGCCGTTCTCGGCGAATACCCCCTACATCAATACGATCCCGACCAGCCAGCAGGCCAAACTGCCGGGCGATCAGGATATCGAACACCGCATCCGCTCGTACACGCGCTGGAACGCCATCGCGATGGTGCTGCGTGCGGGCAAGGACACCAACGTCGGCGGCCACATCGCCTCGTTCGCGTCGGCGGCGACGCTCTATGACGTCGGCTTCAACCATTTCTGGCATGCACCGTCCGCCGAACATGGCGGCGACCTCGTGTTCGTGCAGGGTCACTCGTCGCCGGGTGTGTACTCGCGCGCGTTCCTGCTCGGCCGCCTGACCGAAAAACAACTGAACAACTTCCGTCAGGAAGTGGGCGGCGAAGGCATTTCGTCGTATCCGCATCCGTGGCTGATGCCGGACTTCTGGCAGTTCCCGACCGTGTCAATGGGCCTCGGCCCGATCATGGCGATCTACCAGGCGCGCTTCATGAAGTACCTCGAAGCCCGCGGCATTGCGCAGACCAAGGGCCGCAAGGTCTGGGCCTTCCTCGGCGACGGTGAAACCGATGAGCCTGAATCGCTCGGCGCGATCGGCATGGCCGGCCGCGAACGTCTGGACAACCTTGTCTTCGTGATCAACTGCAATCTGCAGCGTCTCGACGGCCCGGTGCGCGGCAACGGCAAGATCATCCAGGAACTCGAGTCGGAATTCCGCGGCGCGGGCTGGAACGTGATCAAGGTCGTCTGGGGCAGCCGCTGGGATGCGCTGTTCGCACGCGACAAGTCGGGCGTGTTGATGCGCCGGATGATGGAAGTCGTCGACGGCGAATATCAGACCTACAAGTCGGAATCGGGCGCCTTCGTGCGCGAGCATTTCTTCAATACGCCGGAACTCAAGGCGCTGGTCGCCGACTGGTCGGATGAAGACATCTGGAACCTGAACCGCGGCGGGCACGATCCGCACAAGATCTACGCGGCCTACGACCAGGCGCAGAACGCGCAGGGTTCGCCGACCGTGATTCTCGCCAAGACCATTAAGGGCTACGGGATGGGCGAGTCGGGTCAGGCGATGAACATCACCCACCAGCAGAAAAAGCTGCCGATCGACACGCTGAAGAAATTCCGCGACCAGTTCCGCCTGCCGATCAGCGACGAAGCGATCGTCGAGGTGCCGTACCTGACGTTCGAAGAAGGCTCGAAGGAGCTCGAGTACATGCGCGCACGCCGCATGGAACTCGGTGGCTACCTGCCGGCGCGTCGCCGCAAGGCCGAATCGCTGCCGGTGCCGGCGCTCTCCGCATTCGATCCGCTGCTCAAGGGCACGGGCGAAGGCCGAGAAATCTCGACGACGATGTCGTTTGTGCGGGTGCTCAATATCCTGTTGAAGGACAAGACCCTCGGCAAGCGCATCGTGCCGATCGTGCCGGATGAGTCGCGTACCTTCGGCATGGAAGGTCTGTTCCGTCAGATCGGTATCTGGAATCAGGACGGCCAGAAGTATGTGCCGGAAGACTCCGACCAGTTGATGTTTTACAAGGAATCGAAGACCGGTCAGATTCTGCAGGAAGGGATCAACGAAGCGGGCGGCATGTGTGACTGGATCGCCGCAGCCACGTCGTACTCGACGCATGGCGAGCAGATGATTCCGTTCTACATCTACTACTCGATGTTCGGCTTCCAGCGCATCGGCGACCTCGCGTGGGCGGCAGGCGACATGCGTTCGCGCGGCTTCCTGCTCGGCGGCACGGCTGGCCGGACCACGCTGAACGGCGAAGGCCTGCAGCACGAAGACGGCCATTCGCACCTGTTCTCCGCGGGGATCCCGAACTGCATCAGCTACGACCCGACGTTCGGTTACGAACTCGCCGTGGTGATCCAGGACGGTCTGCGCCGCATGGTGCAGGATCAGGAAGACGTGTACTACTACCTGACGGTGATGAACGAGAACTACGAACATCCGGCGATGCCGGAAGGTTCGGCGGACGACATCGTCAAGGGCATGTACGCGTTCCGCAAGGGCGCCGAGTCGAAGGGCCCGCGCGTGCAGTTGCTGGGTTCGGGCACGATCTTCAATGAAGTGATTGCCGCGGCCAAGCTGCTCAAGGACGACTGGGGCGTTGAGTCGGATCTGTGGGGTTGCCCGAGCTTTACCGAGCTCGCGCGCGACGGTCAGGAAGTCGACCGTCAGAACCTGCTGAACCCGCTCGCCGAGCCGAAAGTCTCGCACGTCGAGCGCCTGCTCAAGGGTGCACAGGGTCCGGTGATTGCCTCGACCGACTACATTCGCGCGTTTGCCGATCAGATCCGCGCTTATGTACCGGCGCGTTACGTCACGCTCGGCACCGATGGCTATGGCCGTTCGGACACGCGCGAAGCGTTGCGCCACTTCTTCGAGGTCGACCGCTACTGGGTCACGGTTGCCGCACTGAAGGCGCTCGCTGACGAAGGTACGATCGAGCGCTCGAAGGTGGCTGACGCCCTCAAGAAATACAAGCTCGATCCGGCCAAACCGAATCCGATGTCCGTCTAAGCCCCTTTTCTCAGAATGCCGCGTGCAGTGTCGTCGCCGTCCGCGACCGCCCGAAAGGGTGGCCGCGGACGGTGTCGATATGCGCGACGCTGGAGACACGAATAATGAGTCAAACGATCGAAGTCAAGGTGCCGGATATTGGCGACTACAAGGACATCCCCGTGATCGAGGTGCTCGTCGCACCCGGTGACACGGTGGAAGCCGAGCAGTCGCTGCTGACGCTGGAGTCGGACAAGGCGACGATGGATGTGCCGAGCCCCACTGGCGGGACGGTTAAGGAAGTGAAGGTCAAGGTCGGCGATAACGTTTCGGAAGGCACCCTGATTGTGGTGCTCGAAGGCGGCGCTACGACTGTGGCTGAAGAAAAGAAGGCAGCACCGGCTGCCGCGCCGGCGCCCGCCGCCGCGAAGGCAGCAGCGCCTGCCGCAGCCAGCGCCCCGGCGCCGGCTCCCGTTGCGGCCCCGGCCGCAGGCGGTGGTGGCACGATCGAGGTCAAGGTTCCGGATATCGGCGACTACACCGATATTCCGGTTATCGAAGTGCTCGTGAGTGTCGGCGATGCGGTGGAAGCCGAGCAAGCACTGGTGACGCTCGAGTCCGACAAGGCGACCATGGATGTGCCGAGCCCGTCGGCGGGCAAGGTCAAGTCGATCAAGGTCAAGGTCGGCGACAACGTCTCGGAAGGCACGCTGATTGTCGAGCTGGAAGGTGCGGGCGGTGCAGCACCGGCCCAGGCCGCAGCAGCGCCAGCAGCGCCGGCAGCGGCACCCGCTGCAGCAGCACCGGATGCGCCGGCCAAGGCAGCAGTGCCTGCGCCGGCTGCTTCGGCGCTGGCTCAGGCACCGGTCATTCCGGCCGGTGAGGGCGGTGCACGCACGAACAGTCATGCGAGCCCATCGGTGCGCAAGTTCGCACGCGAGCTCGGTGTCGACGTATCGCGCGTCACGGGCAGCGGTCCGAAGGGCCGTATCACCCAGGCAGACGTGACGGCCTTCGTCAAGGGCGTGATGAGCGGCCCGCAGGCAGCAGCAGCCAGCGCACCGGCGGCGGCGAGCGGTTCAGGCGTGGGCCTCGACCTGCTGCCCTGGCCGAAGATCGACTTCACGAAGTTCGGTCCGGTCGATCCGCAACCGCTGTCGCGTATCAAGAAGATCTCCGGTGCGAACCTGCATCGCAACTGGGTCATGATTCCGCACGTCACGAACAACGACGAAGCCGACATCACCGATCTCGAAGCGCTGCGCGTCACGCTGAACAAGGAAAATGAAAAGTCGGGCGTCAAGATCACGATGCTGGCGTTCGTCATCAAGGCCGTCGTGGCGGCCCTGAAGAAATTCCCGACGTTTAACGCGAGCCTCGACGGCGACACGCTTGTGTTCAAGCAGTACTTCAACATCGGCTTTGCCGCGGACACACCGAACGGCCTGGTCGTGCCGGTGATTCGCGATGCCGACAAGAAGGGCCTGCTGCAGATCGCACAAGAGATGACAGACCTCTCGAAGCTGGCGCGTGACGGCAAGCTCAAGGGCGAGCAGATGCAGGGTGGTTGCTTCTCGATCTCGTCGCTAGGCGGCATTGGCGGGACGCATTTCACCCCGATCATCAATGCCCCGGAAGTTGCGATCCTCGGCCTGTCGCGTGGTGCGATGAAGCCGGTGTGGGATGGCAAGCAATTCGTGCCACGCCTGGTCTTGCCGCTTTCGCTGTCGTACGACCATCGCGTGATCGACGGTGCTTCGGCGGCGCGCTTCAACGCGTATCTCGGCGGGCTGCTGGCGGACTTCCGCCGCGTGATCCTCTAACGGCTGGCGAACCCCAACGAGAAGGAAATAACTATGAGTCTCGTCGAAGTCAAAGTGCCGGATATCGGCGACTTCAAGGATGTGCCGGTCATCGAAGTCCAGGTCAAGGAAGGCGACACGGTCGAGAAAGACACGCCGCTGGTCACGCTCGAGTCAGACAAGGCGACCATCGAGGTGCCGTGTGATGTGGCGGGTGTGATCACGCAGGTGGTGGTGAAGGTGGGTGACACGGTGTCACAAGGCACAGTGATCGTGAAGGTCGAAGCGTCGGAAGCGGCAGCGGCCGCTCCTGCGGCGAAGCCGGCTGAGCCGGCCAAGGCCGCCGAAGCTGCACCCGCGAAAGCGGCGGCGGCTGCACCTGCCAAGCCGGCTGCTTCGTCCAGCGCACCCGCGCCGGGCGCGGTACAGTTCAGCGGCAAGGCCGATATCGAGTGCGATCTGGTCGTGCTCGGTGCTGGCCCGGGTGGCTATTCCGCGGCGTTCCGCGCAGCCGATCTCGGCATGAAGACGGTGTTAATCGAACGTTATTCGACACTCGGCGGCGTGTGTCTGAATGTCGGCTGTATTCCGTCAAAGGCGCTGCTGCACACCGCGGCGATCACCGACGAAGCGGCGGCACTCGCGGCACACGGCATCACCTTCGGTAAGCCGCAGATCGATCTCGACAAGTTGCGTGCGTTCAAGTCGAGCGTGGTCGGCAAGATGACCAATGGTCTTGCGGGCATGGCCAAGGCGCGCAAGGTACAGGTCGCGACCGGCGTGGGCAGTTTTGTCGGCACGAACCATATCGAAGTGATCGCCAAGGATGGCAGCAAGCAGGTCATCAAATTCGACAAGGCGATCATCGCGGCTGGCTCACAGGCCGTGAAGTTGCCGTTCATGCCGGAAGATCCGCGTGTGGTCGATTCGACCGGTGCGCTTGAACTGCCCTCGATCCCTGAAAAAATGCTCGTCATCGGTGGCGGCATCATCGGTCTCGAAATGGCGACGGTGTATTCGACACTGGGTTCGAAGATCGACGTCGTTGAAATGCTCGATGGCCTGATGATGGGTGCTGACCGCGATCTCGTGAAGGTCTGGGAGAAGTTCAACGCGAAGCGTTTCGCGAACGTCATGCTCAAGACGAAGACCACGAAGGCCGAAGCAAAAGACGACGGCATCTACGTGAGTTTCGAGGGAGAGAAGGCGCCCGCCGAACCGCAACGTTACGACCTCGTGCTGGTTGCTGTGGGCCGAAGCCCGAACGGCAAACGCATCGGCGCAGAGAAAGCCGGCGTGACGGTCACCGACCGTGGCTTTATCGAAGTCGACAAGCAGATGCGTACCAACGTCTCACACATTTTCGCGATCGGCGACCTCGTTGGCCAGCCGATGCTGGCACACAAGGCGGTGCATGAAGGCCACGTTGCAGCGGAAGCGGCGTTTGGCGAGAAATCGTACTTCGATGCGCTACAGATTCCGTCAGTCGCGTACACCGATCCGGAAGTCGCCTGGGCCGGCAAAACCGAGGACCAGCTCAAGGCCGAAGGTGTGGCGTATGAGAAGGCCGTGTTCCCGTGGGCGGCCTCGGGTCGCGCCGTGGCCAACGGTCGCGACGAAGGCTTCACCAAGCTGTTGTTCGAGAAGGAAACGCATCGGGTGATCGGCGGCGCAATCGTCGGTCTCAATGCGGGCGACCTGATCAGCGAAGTCTGCCTCGCTGTCGAGATGGGCGCGGACGCGACGGATATCGGCAAGACGATTCATCCGCATCCGACGCTCGGCGAATCGATCGGGATGGCGGCTGAGTTGTTCGAAGGGGTCTGTACCGACCTGCCGCCGCCGCGAAAGAAGTAGAAAAGGGCGTGCACGCGCTTCGCTGTGTGCACGCTCGCGCATGAGCTGACCCTACGATGGGTAGAACGTGCTGTAGCCCCCAGCGTGTCGTCGAGCGCTGAGGCACCAAGAAAAAGGGCACACCCGCGAGGGTGTGCCCTTTTTTACAGCCAGAGGTTCAGTCTGACTTAGACCTTCTTGGCCGAGCGCGAAGCTTGAGCGGCAGCTTGCTGAGCAGCCTTCGTCGCAGCGGTTGCCGCAGCGTTGAAGTTGCTTTCAGCGATTTCAACCGCTTGCTTGGTTGCCTTGTGCACGGTTTCGTACGTGGTGTTGGCGGCGGTGATCGCCGACTTCAGCACAGCGACGGCGGTTTCCGAACCGGCCGGTGCGTTCTTGGCGACGTTCTCGACAAGCGCCTGGATCTTCTTGTTCTGTTCTTCGTATTGCGCTTCCGCGACCTTCACGAATTCGGCTTGGGTAGCCGACGCAATTTCATACAGGTGACGACCGTACGAGAGCACCTTTTCGGCGACCGGTTGGGTCAGGCCAGCTTGCAGGGTCAGCAGTTCCTGTGCATCTTTGACGCCCAGTACCTTCTGCGCATTTTCCTGGCTTTCAGCGAGCGATTGCTTGACGACTTGCAGGTTCAGTTCGACCAGCTTTTCAACGCCTTCGAATGCCTTGCTCGTGAGACCGAACAGCGTTTCGAGGTTGGCTTTATGGGTTGCAGCGATTTGTTCGGGGGTCAACAGACTCATTCCATGCTCCTGAATTTCGACCCGACGCATCGCCCGGTCGACCGCCGGACTATCCCTTCTGCATCAAGCCATATGGGTAGTGAATTATGCGGCGCCCTCATGTTGTGCGACGCAGCATGGAGGTTATTCTAGGCGCTCAAAGCACAATGTCAAGCGCTTATTGTGCGTCGCACCATCCCAAGAGAGCAAGCAGAATCAACGGCTTGACACATTTCGAGAGGGCCAAATAGTGTGATCCGGCACGAATTTTCCGCACCTGCGTCGAAAGGCGAGTCAAACAGTGGATCGCAAAGGTTTGCGCGCGCAAAGTCTACGCAAGCCCAATGCAATCCTCTTTGAGACTCGGACTATTTTTCACATTTTTGTCACTTCGGATCGTGAAATGGGTAAGGATTTCTGGTCGCCTGCCGTAATACAGACAGGCGAAACGGACGCTGTACATGGCCGCTGACAGGATGATCGGATGTCTGCTATCGTGCGCACCGGCAATCGCGTCGCGATTGTCATAGATTCGACGTTTTTGCAGGGCACCAAGGGCGTTATCAATCGAACCGGGTGCTTTGATTGCCAGAAAGCAATCGCCTGCGAGAGGTCAGTTTAAAAGCGTCTTGTAAGTACCTAATATTGCTAATTTTTCGTGGCTTTACTACACTTGCGCAAAGCCATCGTGTTGCAGCTACAGAATCAGTCCATGACAAGTCCAGAATTCTCTCTCGGTAAGGTGTTTCGCGTCGCTTCGGTGACGCTGGCCTTGTCCGTATGCGCCGCGCTAGGCGTGGCTGCTGCACCGTCGGTGGCGTTTGCAGCCACGGCCGATGCGACGCCGACCAAGCCGGCTGCGAAAAAATCCAAACGACTCAAGGCCGTCAAGCGCGAGGAGAAATCGGCTGAGGCTGCTCCCGCTTCCGCCAAGCCCACCCGTGTCGCAACTACGGCTTCCCTGCGCACGACCACTTCGGTGCGCACCGTGGAACACCGGCGCGTTCGTTATCGGATGAGCGCGCGTCAGGGTTCGCTGAGCAAAGTGGCGTTCGAACCACGTGCACCTTCAGTAGGAACCGCGTTCGGTCTGCATGACACCCCGGATGAGTTGGCACTGCGTTCGAGCGTTGCTTATGTAGTGGACCAGAATACGCATGAAGCCCTGTTCGACAAGAACTCGCAAGCCGTGATGCCGATCGCTTCGATCTCGAAGCTGATGACTGCGATGGTGGTGCTCGATTCGAAGGCGGCGCTCAACGAGCAGATTGAAGTCACCGACGAAGATCGCGACACCATCAAGAATACGGGCTCGCGTTTGTCGGTCGGTTCTGTCCTGTCACGCGAAGACATGCTGCATATCGCCCTGATGGCTTCGGAGAATCGTGCCGCGGCTTCGTTGTCGCGCTATTTCCCGGGTGGTCGTCCGGCGTTCATCAATGCGATGAACCAGAAAGCACAGGAACTCGGCATGAGCGAGACACATTTCCTGAGCCCTTCGGGCCTGACCAGCGAAAACGTCTCGACCGCGCGCGATCTGGTCAAGATGGTGAATGCGGCCTATCAGTACCCGATGATCCGCGAATTTTCGACGGACGAATCGTACGACGTGTTCACGGGCCGCAAGACGATTCACTACGGTACGACCAATGCGCTGGTGCGCGGTCATAAGTGGGATATTGGCCTGCAGAAGACCGGCTTCATCAACGAAGCGGGCGAGTGCATGGTGATGCAGACAAATATTCAGAATCGTCCGCTCGTGATCGTGTTGCTTGACTCGGCCGGCAAGTATTCGCGCTTCGGCGATGCACAGCGTATTCGCAGCTGGCTGGATGCGGGTGGCGTGCAGCGTGTGACGAGTATCGATAACAACCACGGCGGGACTTGATCGCCAGGTGGAGGTGACGGTGAAGCACTGCCGAACCTGAATGAAAAAAACGCCGCAGATTTCGATCTGCGGCGTTTTTTATTGGCGCCTTCGTCCCCTCGGACTGATATGCCCGGAGTCAGGCAGCAGCGCCTTCGTCCTTGGGCAGGTATCCGAGCGAGCGTGAGATCTGAAGCGCGGTCTCGGCGACGTGGGCAAGCCACGAGTCTTGCAGGCGGTCGGCAGGCGCCGACAACGACAGGCCTGCCACCAACTTAGACGAATCGTCATAGATGCCCGCGGCGATACAACGTACGCCAAGCTCGAGTTCTTCATTGTCGCGCGCACACGCTTGCTGCCTGACGTGATGGAGTTCGCGCTCGAGCTTTGACAGGTCCGTGATGCTGTTCTGTGTGTGCCCCGACAGCCCGGTGCGTGTCGCATAGGCGCGTACGCGCGGTGCTTCGTCGGCCGCGAGAAACAGCTTGCCGACCGAGGTCAGGTGCAGCGGAGCACGGCCGCCGATGGCGCGCACGACCTGCATGCCCGAGCGTTCGCTGTAGGCGCGCTCGATATAGACGATTTCGTCGCCCTGGCGAACCGACAGGTTGACGGTCTGACCCGTCAGCCGGTGCAGGTCGCGCATGGGCGCAAGCGCCGCATCGCGCATCGACAGGCGCGCTTTTACGAGATTGCCGAGTTCAAGCAGGCGCATCCCGAGCCGGTACGTGCCGGGGTCCGATCGGTCGACCAGCCTGCAGGTGACCATATCGTTGAGGATGCGGTGCGCGGTCGACGGGTGAAGGCCCGTGCCGAGCGAGAGCGCCTTCAGGCTGACGGGGTCGCTGTGGTCCGCGAGCGCGTCAAGCAGGCGCATCATCCTCTCGATGACTTGAATTGACGTTTTGCCTTCGGTGTCAGTGTCGCTCATAGACTGCGGGAAGCGGAAATCATCCGAGTGGTCGTGTTCATATCATATCGTGGAATGCTGCGCTGCGCGAGCCGGTTTTTTGGCATAGCAAAAACGCGGCGAGAGCGGTATAAACCGACTGTCTTTCAAAGACTTAGCGATTTAACCGCACTCGAGTGACGGCCACCCGGTGCCTCGGACTGAGGGCGTGGTGCTGATAGAGCGGAGGACAGGGGTGCTGCGAGTTTAATGCCGGGTCGGCAGGGAAAGTCGTCGCTCGAACACCCGCTGCACGCCTTCGAGCGCGATGCAGAGCACCCAGTAGATGGCGCCCGCGGCGAGATAGAGGGGCAAGGGCTGATAGGTGGCCGCGATCACTTCCTGCGCGCTGCGCAGCAACTCGGTCACCGTAATGACGGAGACGAGCGAGGTGTCTTTGATCAGACTGATGAGACTGTTCGACAAGCTCGGTACGGCGAGTCGCAAGGCCTGCGGGCCGACCACGAAACGCAGCGTCTGCATGCGCGTGAGCCCGAGGCTATAGGAGGCCAGCCACTGGCCCTGGGCGATCCCGACGATCGCGCCGCGCATGCTTTCCGACATGTACGCGGCGACATTGGCCGACAGCGCAAGCACGCCAGCAGGCGTCGGGTCGAGGGCGATGCCGAGGCTCGGCAGACCGTAATAGATCACGAAGATCTGCACCAGCAGCGGCGTGCCGCGCATGATGCTCACGTACACCCGGGCGATCCAGACCACCCAGCGATGCGTGCTGATGCCCATCAGCGCCAGCACGAGCGCCGCCGCCAGGCCGAATACCATCGAGAGCAGGGCAAACTTGATGGTGAGCAGTGCGCCGGTCAGCAAGACCGGCATCGACTGGATCAGCAGGGCGGACGGGTTCATCGTTTTTTATTGGATGGGCTTGGATACGTCAATGCCGAACCATTTGTCGGAGATCTTCGTCAGCGTACCATCCTGCTTGAGCTGATCGATCGCGTCTGCGATCGCCTTCGCAAATTTAGGATTGCCTTTGCGGAACGGAATGCCCATCTGGTCCTGGTCCGTGCCGACGTTCGCACCGGTGCGCAGCGGCAGGTTCGACGTCTTGATCAGGTAGGCAAGCATCAGGCGGTCGTTGAGGGCGGCGTCGAGACGGCCCGAAGCGAGGTCGCGCAGGTACTCGGGCGCACCCGGATAGGTCTTCACGTCGATGCCCGGCACCGACTTCGCCATATCGTTGTAGTTGCTGCCGAGCGAGACGCCGAGCTTGTGGCCCTTGAGTTCGTCGAGCGACTTGAACTGGCGGCTGTCGTCCTTGCGCTGGATCAGCTGGGCGGTCGAATACGTATAGGGGGGCGAGAAGTCGAGCGCTTTCTCGCGTTCCGGCGTGATGGCGACCTGGTTGACGATCACGTCATAGCGTTTGGCCTGCAGACCGGCGATGATGCCGCTCCACTCTGTGGTGACGAACTCGGCCTTCACGCCGAGCTTGGCTGCGACCGCTTTCGCCACGTCGACGTCATACCCTTCGAGCTGGCCGTCGGCCGCCTTGTAGTTGAACGGCGGGAAAGTGCCTTCGAGCGCGATCTGCAGGGTGCCGCGCTGCTTGACCGTGTCGAGCAGGTCGTCGGCGCGGGCCGCGGCTGACAGCAGCAGGCCGGTCAGGCCGATGATCAGCATTTTGCCGAGTAGGGTAATTTTCATGGGATCTCCTGAGGCGGTAAAGGTCGGGGCGCGCCGCACCGCTCGGGTAGGAGCGGTCCGGACGCGGGGGTCCGCGTGGTGAGGTAGCCGCGATGGACGTGCCCACGGTTCGTGGGCGTGCACATCATAGCGAGCCGGGCCAATGTCGCTAAATAAGCCTTGCTTATGACCTTATGCAGCGGCCGCAAGCAGGGGCCTGAACCAGACGCCTTTGCAGGTGCTTTTGGAGGAAGCTTCGACAGTGCCTGAGCGGCAGCTTTCGCAGGCACTTCTGCAAGTGTTTCTCCCTCCGGCTCGTGCAGAAGCATTCGCAGGGCGTTTTCCCGGTGCCTAAGCGAGCGCCTGCGCGCACTCACGGACCAGGGCCGGTCCGCGGTAGATCAGGCCGGTATAGACCTGGACGAGTGCCGCGCCGGCCGCAAGCTTCTGCCTCGCGTCCTCGCCTGAGAGAATGCCACCGACGCCGATAATCGGCACATCGCGACCCAGCTTCGCGTACAGCTTGCGGATCACCTCGTTCGATGACTCGAACACGGGTCGGCCAGACAGACCGCCGGTCTCCTCGGCGTGTTCCATACCGAGCACGGCCGCGCGCGAAAGCGTGGTGTTGGTCGCAACGATCCCTTCGATCCCGTGGCGCAGCACCGTCGCAGCGATGTCGTCGATCTGAGCGTCGTCGAGATCCGGCGCGATCTTGAGCACCAGCGGCACGTGCTTCGCATGCAGGTCGTCGAGGCGCTGCTGCTTGTCGCGCAGCGCGGCGAGCAAGGCGTCGAGTTCGCCGGCGTCCTGCAACTGGCGCAAGTTCTTGGTGTTCGGCGAGGAAATGTTGATCGTCACGTAACTCGCGAACGGATAGACGCGTTCGAGGCAGAACAAGTAGTCGTCAGCCGCGCGTTCGATCGGTGTGTCGGCATTCTTGCCGATGTTCAGGCCGAGGATGCCCTTGTAGTTCGCCGCCTGCACATTGCGCACGAACTGCTCGACTCCGCCGTTGTTGAAGCCGAGCCGGTTGATCAGGGCGTCGGCCTTCGGCAGCCTGAACAGGCGTGGCCTCGGGTTGCCCGGCTGCGCACGCGGGGTGACCGTGCCGACCTCGATAAAGCCAAAACCCAGCGAGGCGAGGCCGTCAATGCACGAGCCCTCCTTGTCGAGCCCGGCGGCGAGGCCCACGGCGTTTCGGAAAGTCAGGCCCATCACCGTGCGCGGTGCGTCGATCGGGCGCGGCATCACGAACGAGGCAAGGCCGGTCCGGCCGCTCGCGCGCAACATCGACAAGCTCAGATGGTGAGCATCCTCCGGATCCATCCGGAACAGGTGCGAACGCGCAAACGGGTAAAGGGAGCTGAACACGGTGGACTTGGCCAGAACGGAAACCGCATATTTTAACCGTGCCGCGCAAGGCGTATGGATGAAATGCACACAGCGAGGTTTGGCCGCGACGCGGGCCAGCCTTCCCTACTTTGGGGGGAAACGAGTGCCTGACGGGTTTTGGCGCATGGCGGCGTTGACCGGGTCGAGCGCGGCCTGCTCCGGATCGAGCGGCCGCCAGCGGCCGTCGATCAAGCCTTCGAGGGGCGTAAAGTTGGCCTTGTACGCCATTTTCTGACTTTCGCGAATCCAGTAGCCGAGATAGATATACGGCAAGCCTAGCTGGCGGGCCTGTTCGATCTGCCAAAGGATGTTGTAGGTGCCGAAGCTCGCATGCGTGATGGCGGGATCGAAGAAGGTATAGACCGACGACAGGCCGTCGCCCAGGATGTCGATCATGCTGATCATGCGAAGCGCGCCAAGGGGCGGATCGCTCTCGTCGGGTTGGTCGGATGCCGTGTCCAGGCGTTCGGTGCGTTGCGCTACTTCAGCTCGCCCGGCTGCCGGTATCCCCTGACTCGACGAGGCCTGGGGCAGGAGCCGTCCACCGATTCGCGAGGCGATATCGGCGCGCTCATGCTCCGCGCCTGCCGTGGTCATGGCTTGCGGGCTCCCTGCAGGCAGGAGGAGCGGCTCGCGAAATTCGACGAGCCGCGAATTAATCCGGCTTTGCAGCAGAAACTGTTCGTACTGGTCGCGGCTGTCCCGATCCATTCCGCCGCCCGCATGACGGACCGACTGATAGCGCATATACAGCGCGTAGTGTTCCTCGTCGTAGTGGAGCGGCGAGACTTTCGCAACCAGGCCGCCATGCTGACGCCAGGTGCGCCGTTGGGTCCGGTTCGGCTCGAAGGCCGCGACGGGTACGCGTACCGGTACGCAAGCGCGGCAGCCATCGCAGTAGGGACGGTAGGTGAACACGCCCGAACGCCGGAAGCCGGCGCGTACGAGTTCGGTATACACGTCGGAGTTGATCAGATGGCTGGGCGTCGCAACTTGCGAGCGTGCGACACGGCCGTCCAGATAACTGCACGGGTAGGGCGCCGTTGCATAGAACTGCAAAGCGGATAACGGCGAGAGCGGTAATTCGTTGGGGTGCGTCACGCTACTAGCCTCGGCGGTATGCGAACCGGTCTCGGTCTGTGAGTCAGGATTTCAGCATGTTCAGCATGAGAAGCCCGGCACGGCTTCAAGCGTCGTTTTGTCGAAGCGCCAGGGAATGTCTGGCGCGTTCGCGGCGGTTTTCAAATGCGCGATAAAATCACTGCGCGCAATTTCATACGCCCCGAGCGAAGCGAGATGCGAGGTGTTCTGCTGGCAGTCTATCATTTGAACCCCATGGCGGCGCAGGTGGCCGACAAGCGCGGCGAGCGCAATTTTCGACGCATCGGTGCGATGGGCAAACATTGACTCACCAAAAAACATGGTGCCAAGCGCGACGCCATAGAGGCCACCGACGCGGCGACCCCCGTACCAGGTTTCGATGCTGTGGGCGAGACCCTGGCGATGCAGTGCCGAATAGGCCGCGATCACCTCCGCGGTGATCCAGGTGCCGTCCTGTCCCACACGCGGGGTGCGGGCACAGGTGCGCATCACATCGGTGAAGTTGTCATCGACACGCACTTCCCACGCAGGGTCGCGCAAGACCCTGCGAAAGGTCTTGGCGAGCGAGGTCGAGAGATGGAACGCGTCGGGCGGCAGCACCATGCGCGGGTCCGGACTCCACCAGAGCACGGGCTGGCCATTCGAGTACCAGGGGAAAATGCCGCTGCGATAGGCTTCAAGCAGGCGCGCCGCACTGAGCTCGCCGGTTGCGGCGAGCAGCCCGGCCGCGCCGCTGGCGGCGCCGAGTGCATGAGTGAGAGGAGGGAACGGGTCGTCCGGACGCAGCCAGGGCACCATCGCGCGGGCCCCGCCTAGCCGTCGCGCAGGGAGCGGAAGATATCGCCCGTGTGCAAGCCGAAATGACCGCTCGCGCGGTCAGCGAAGAAAAAGCGCAGGGTCTGGCCCACGGTCGGGAACGCGATCTCGTCCCAGGGGATTTCGTGCTCTTCGAACAGGCGGACTTCGAGGCTCTCTTCACCCGCGGCGATATCGATATCGAGCAGCCGTGCGAGATAGAAGATATGAACCTGGTGCACATGCGGCACGTTCAGCAGCGAGAACAGGTTCTGCACCTCGACGCGTGCGCCGGCTTCCTCAAGTGTTTCACGCGAGGCAGCGTCCGAGGTGGTCTCGGCGAGTTCCATGAAGCCGGCCGGCAAGGTCCAGAAACCATAGCGCGGCTCAATGGCTCGTCGACACAGCAACACCTTGTCTTCCCAGACCGGAACCGTGCCAACCACATTGCGCGGATTCTGATAATGGATCGTGCCGCAGTTGTCGCAGACGAAACGTTCGCGATTGTCGCCCGGAGGAATACGCGAGCTGACAGCATGGCCGCAGACTGAACAGAATTTCATCGAGGGGGACGGTGCGCGCCGTGCAGGGTCGCCAGGTTGGAATGAAGCGAGTGTAGCATTGGCTTCGCTGCGGCTGGCACGCGAGCGTAAGGGTGATGCGTGTTGAATGCGCGCGCGCCTCGAACGCCGCGTGCGGCAGCGACGGAGCAGCGCCGTCATGCCCGCATCATCACGAAGTGCTACAACCTCGTTTGAAGGCATTTAACGAGAAGGAGCGACGGCTGTGAGTTCGGAGCGAAGAAAGCCATTGCACTTAAGTTGTGCCTTCCCTATAATCTTCTTTTCGACGGACGCGGGGTGGAGCAGTCTGGCAGCTCGTCGGGCTCATAACCCGAAGGTCGTAGGTTCAAATCCTACCCCCGCAACCAGCCAGAATTCATGATGCGGGTTCACGATTTTCTTGGTGTGAATCAGCATTAGTTTGAAGCAGCAACGTAGTGATGGCGAGCCGCCTGTCGGTTCAATAGTCAGAACATCGTGAGCTTCATAGCCAGAAACGCCGCACAGTTACGCCAACGAATTCGAATTGATTTCAAACGGGCGCGGGGTGGAGCAGTCTGGCAGCTCGTCGGGCTCATAACCCGAAGGTCGCAGGTTCAAATCCTGCCCCCGCTACCATATGTCCCTAGGCCTTTTAGCAAGGCGCCGGGATGAAGGTTCCAGTGGGCAATAAGCCCACCATCGAGCTGCGGAACCAGTCTGATTTTCCCGCCAAATAACTCGCGAAGAATCGAGCGCGCCTTGAGCGCTGCTCGTGGGTCACCGTCGAGTCCGAGTGTGATCTGGCGGCGGTACGCCTCGGCCGCTCGCGGCAACATCGTGAACATCCGCGCCGAAGGTGCTGCCATCTGCTGCTGCTCCAGAATCTCTCGACGCTTCTCCAAGGCCCTGTCGATGGCCGCTTGTATCTCATCCGCAGCCATGTCCGGGTCGCCCGTGGCGATTTGAGTGACTTTGTCCCCAGGGTTAGAGGCCGCCGCGTTAGCGGTTTCAGCAGACTTGTCCGCCGTGCACGAGATCGCGACGATGGCAAGGAGCGGCAGGAAGT
>JAMFSK010000017.1 GCA_026225235.1 Burkholderiales bacterium | reverse complement strand
CGGGTGTCAGCGTCGTGCGAACTTCGGGCGGCGCGCGCCTGAGTCGCGACTATGTCGGCTTGTCGAAGACGATTCTCGACGGATGGCGACCTGAGTACGCGCAGCCTTGATGGGTTCGATCCCTTAGGCGAGCCGTGTGCGCAGCCATGCGCCGATATCGTTGATCTCCTGTGGGCAAACGGAGTGGGGCATCCGGTAGCTATGCCATTCGACGGGATAGTCGGACGCGATGAGCGCATCGCGCGCGGCGACGCCGAGCTCGAGCGGCACGACAGGGTCGTCGGTGCCATGGGCCGCGAAGACTGGCGTCTTGCGATTCGCATCGGATTGTTCGGCCGCAAGCAGCTCCGGCGACGGGATATAGGTCGATAACGCCACGATGCCGGCGAGCGGTTCCGGGTGCGTGAGCCCGGCGACATAGGCCATCGCTCCCCCTTGTGAAAACCCCGCAAGCACGATCCGGTGGGTCGGAACACCGCGTTCGTTTTCGCGCGCGATCAGCTTGCGGATCGCCTCGCGCGACTGCCGGATCCCTCCTTCGTCGGCGTGCCGCCGCCCTTCTTCGAGCGACACGATGTCGTACCAGGCCGGCATCACATAGCCGTTGTTCCAGGTAATCGGCATGCGCGGCGCGTGCGGGAAGATGAAACGCACGGCAGGCAAGGGAGCAAGACCGAGCTCAGGAACGATCGGCGCGAAGTCGTTGCCGTCCGCGCCGAGGCCGTGCAGCCAGATCACGGTGTACTCGGGCTGGGGCCCGGTTTGTAGTTCGATCGCCGGCAGGAAATCACTCATCGATTCGGTTCCATAGTGGGAAGGGTTAGCCAGCCGCCATGGTAAACGGAGTTCATTCGCCCGGCGATCCGGCCTCAAGCCATCTGTAAGCAAACTGATATCATGGCGCTTCCCGCCGCCGAGCGGGCGTTTGACTCTTTCCATCGTCTTTCAGGTAATTCCTTGTGACCCGTCGTCCTGTATTGATCGATCTGATGATGTTGCTTGCCGCTGTGATCTGGGGCTCGGCATTCGTTGCCCAGCGGCTGAGCGCCCACGACATCGGACCTTTTTTCTACACTGGTTTGCGCTTTATGCTCGGCGCGCTCGTGGTGCTGGTATTTTGTCTCGCGTTGCCGGCCCAGCGCCGCGCGCTTCGCACCATTCCGACAGACCTGCCCTTGTTGCGTGCCGGCGGGTTGTTGGGGGTCATTACCGCCGTCGCCATCTCGGCGCAGCAGATCGGGCTTCAATACACCAAAGTCGCTAACGCCGGTTTTATCACTTCGCTGTATGTGATTCTCGTGCCAGTGATGGGCCTGCTGGCGCGTCACAAGACGGCGACGGGCACGTGGGTGGGTGCGGTGCTCGCGATGATCGGCATGTATTTTCTGAGCGTCGACGAACACTTCACGATCTTGTCGGGCGACTGGTATCAGTTGGTATGTGCGCTCGTGATCTCGTTTCAGGTCTTGCTGGTGAGCCGTTTTGCGCGACAGCACGACCCGCTCGCGCTGTCGCTCGTGCAGTTTGTCGCCTGCGGCGCGATCAGCCTCGTGGTGGCGGTGTTTGTCGAGCCGATCAGTCTCGCCTCGATTCATGCCGCGATGCCCGTGATTCTCTATGGCGGCGCCTTGTCGGTCGGTGTCGCTTATACGATTCAGGTGGTCGCGCAGAAGCGCGCGTCGCCCGCCCACGCGGCCGTGATCTTCAGCATGGAAGGCCTGTTCGCCGCGCTCGCGGGGTGGCTCGTGCTGGGTGAAACCCTGTCGCTGCGGGCAATTTTCGGTTGTGCGCTGATGCTGGCGGGCTTGTTGGTCTGTCAACTGCTGCCCGGCCGCGAGCATGATGCGCATGTGCCTGCGGCGGCAAGCGGCAGCGTGGCCGTGGACGTCTAGCCGGGGCGGCAACGTCAGGGCCTGCATGTGACGTATCGAGGGCATCGAACGAGTTGATCTCGTCGAATTCGAATCGCGTGACCTACGCTCGCAGCGCCTGCCTGAACGTGCCGGGCGATACTTTCAGCAGATCGCGAAACCGGTGGCTGAGGTGGCTCGGGTTCGCATAACCACACCGTTCGGCGATCTGCTCAAGCGGTAGCGCAGTCGTACGCAGTAACTCGCGCGCGAGGTCGATCCGGCGTTGGGTGATCCACGCATGCGGGGGCATCCCGAACGAGATCGAAAACATACGGGCCAAGTGGTATTCCGACAGGCAGGCTAGCTGCGCGAGTCGTCCGAGCGTCAGAGGCTGGTCGAGATGGGCGTCGACATAGTCGCGCAGCAGACGGCGGGTCGCGACGGGCAAGCCGCCCTTGGCGTGCACGGTGCTACGCATCGACTGCGTCTGCAAAAGCGTGCTTAGTAGCCCATGCACCGCCTCATTGGCCTGGAGCCGCGTGTCTTCATGCTCCCAGTCGCTTCGCGCCAGTGCCTCGCAAACACTCGCCATGCGCGGATCTTCGAAATAGGTTCGATCGGCGAGCGTCAGTTCGCGGGGCTCACGATCGAGTTCGAGCACGGCGCGACGCGTGAAATGGTCGGGCTGGAAGTAGATATGCATGAAGCGCATCGGCGCAGGGACGCGCCAGCGTGAATCGTGGTCGCCGGGCAACGCGCACAGCCGGTGCGGCGCGCCAAACACGCCCGGCTGGGTCGCGCGTTCCGTCTGATAGCCGCCATCGAGATAGCACGACAGGGTGTGATGCCCCGGCTGCTGATAGGCCGTCTCCTCGTTGCCTCCGTCGCGCTGCCAGATCGCGATCGCGAGTTCGTCCCCGAGCCAGGCGAAACGCTCGAGCGTTGCCTCGGCCGTCTTGAGCGTGTCGAACACCGACTTCATGCCCGTCGGAGTGTCCGTTGCGCCAATGATGCGGGAAACCGGATCGCGCGTCACGAGGGGAGATCCCGTTGAGTTGATTGAGGCCAATTATACGGCGGAGCCTGCTCGTGGCCCGGGCGGCCGCTCGTTCCGACCACAAATGCGCAAGATTCGACAACTGCCGTCGCGGTGTACCGGGGCATAGTGATGGCATGCTTTAGCCGCCGCTCCACACGCCGTTAACGCGGCGCGAAACGGCGTACGTCGCCAATGAGCGCGGCGAGTCGTGCCGGGCGCAGCCGCGAGCGCGCCCATGTCCTTCAACTGCTTGTCTGGAAAATCGATGAATGCGCTGCTGTATGGCCTGACTGTTCTGATCTGGGGTACCACCTGGCTTGCCATCAAGTGGCAGCTCGGTATCGTGCCGCCGCCGGTTTCGATCGCCTACCGGTTTGGTATCGCGTCGCTGGTCCTGTTTGCCATCCTGCTGGTCATGCGCCGCCGCATCTGGCCGCCGCGGGAGGCCTGGCGGTATCTGGTGGCGCAAGGCCTGGCCTTGTTCTGCTGCAACTTCCTGTGTTTCTACTATGCGGAGCAGACCGTGCCGAGCGGCATGGTCGCAGTGATTTTCTCGCTGGCGCCTGTGCTTAATTCGATCAATGGCCGTCTGTTCCTGGGCCGGCGCTTGCAGCCGACGGTGGTCGCTGGCTCGATGGTTGGCCTGATGGGGATTCTTTGTCTGTTCATGCCGCAGCTCACACAGTCACTGCCCGGCCACGGCGCGCTGGCGGGCCTGCTGGTCGCGCTGCTTGGCACCGTGTGCTTCTCGACAGGCAGCCTGCTGTCGAGCCGGATGCAGGCAATCGGGCTCTCGCCCTTGCTGACCAACAGCTGGGCGATGCTGATCGGCGCCTGCGTGTTGGCACTCGGCAGTGCAGTGGCGGGTCTCTCGTTCGCGCCTGAGCCGACGGCGCGCTATGTCGGCGCACTCTTTTATCTCGCGATCCCCGGCTCGGTGATCGGCTTTACCGCCTATCTGATGCTGGTCGGCCGGATCGGCCCCGAGCGGGCTGCCTATTGCACGGTGCTGTTTCCGATCGTTGCGCTTGCCGTGTCGACCGTGTTCGAGGGGTATGAATGGACGCCGCTGGCGGGTGCCGGCATTGTCTTGATTCTGCTCGGCAACGTGATTGCATTTAGTGGGGGATTCCGGGCAGCGACGCAGCGCGTGGCGTCCTAGTGGCCTAGGCCGCGTGTGGGCATCGATCACACGCGGTGCGTCTATCCCGCGAAGATCAGGAACAGGTAAGTTGCGAACAACATCAGATGCACGCCGCCTTGCAGCACATTGGTCCGGCCGCTCGAGAAATTGACCACACACATGGCGAGCGTCAACAGGAACAGCATCTGGTCGGTGTGCTGGAGTCCGAGTTCGATCGGATGGTGCGTGAGGTGACTGATGATAATGATCGCTGGCACGGTCAGGCCAATCGTCGACAGCACCGAACCCAGAAAGATATTGATCGAACGCTGCAAGTTGTTGGCGGCCGCGGCACGAACCGCGCCGATCGCCTCGGGTGTCGCGACCAGGATGGCGATGGCGAGGCCGCCGAGGGCTGCGGGCGCTCGCATTGTTTCAATTACGTAGTCGACAGGATGCGCGAGTTGCTCGGCGAGATAGACCACGGGCGCCATATAGGCGAGCAGCAAGGCCGCGTGTGCATAGGGGCTCATGCAGGGCTCGTGTATGTCGGGCTCGGCGGCCGCGGCCGCGATGTCGGCAAGACCGCCATCGCCGTATAGGTCGTCGTGCGTGAAATACCCCCGGTGCCGGCGCGTCTGCAGAAACAGGAACGCGCTATAGAGGCCGGCCGATAGCACGACGAGAAAGATTTCCTGACCGAACGACAAGGTTGGCCCCGATGTTGTGACCGTGAAGTTGGGCATGATCAGCGCGAGCACCCCGAGTGGAATGATCACGCCGAGGTAGGCGTTCGCACCCTGAAGGTTGTACTGCTGCTCTTTATAGCGCCAGCCGCCGAGCAGCAGCGACAGCCCGATCATGCCGTTCAGAATGATCATCGTGACGGCGAACAGCGTATCGCGTGCCAGCGTGGGATTGTTCTCGCCGTGGAGCATGACGGCGGTGATGCTCATGACCTCGATGGAGGTCACCGACAGCGTCAGGATCAACGTGCCAAATGGCTCGCCGAATCGCTCGGCGAGTGCATCGGCATGCCGCACCACTGCGATCGCTGAGCCGAGCACCGCGGCGAGCAGCCACGCCAGCACGCCGACCAGCCACACCGGATCGGACAAGGTGTCGAAGACAGCGCCCCCGTCGAGCCAGAAGACGAGGCAAGTCAGCGCGCTTGCGCCCAGGAACCATTCTCTTTTAACCAGCGAAACGAGGCGGCGTGATGTCATGGTGGGCGCGCAGTTCGCCTGCACGCGGGCAGGTGTGCACGCAGTCGGCAAAGCGCATTCTACGGCACGCCCGATCCTGGCTTACATGACGCCCTTGCGCATGGCTTCCTGCATTTCTTCTGCCGTGACATCGCGCTTGTGCGTGGCCATCGACCAGCGGTGTCCGAACGGATCTTCGAGCTGGCCATAGCGGTCGCCCCAGAACATATCCGCGAGCGGCATCGTCACCTTTGCGCCGGCGGCGACCGCGCGCGCGAAGGCGGCATCGACATCCTCGACATACAGGTGCAGGGCGATAGAAGAGCCTTTGAGCTTCTTGGGCCCGAGCATGCCCCAGTCGGGCGCTTCGTCGTTGAGCATCAGGGTCGAGTCGCCGATGCGCAGCATCGCGTGCATGAGCTTGCCGTTTGGCCCCGGCAAGCGCGACAGTTCTACCGCATTGAACGCCTTGACATAGAAGGCGATCGCTTCGGCAGCGCCGTCACAAATCAAATGCGGGGTCAGTGAATGCATCCCTGTGGGGATGGGCTTGACGGCGGAATTCGTCATGATCATGGCTCCTTGCCAACAAGAGAGACAGCGTTCGGGCGCCCGGCACGACTGCCAGGGGCTCCATCACGACGACGAACGAGTCGATGGGCGTTCGACATCTGAATCGAAATTATTTTTCCGCAGCAAGGGGAGAGGAACGGCGACCGCGCGAACAAATTCATGCGCAGTATGCACCCGGAAATCCGAGGCACACGAACGAAGCATCGGGTTAGTTCTTGACGACCGGCGAGATCAGCTTGCTGTCGCGCACGGTGAAGTGAAAGCCGCGCCATGTGACACGTTGCGACAGAAAACTCGTGATGAAGATGAGGAACGCCGCGATGTCCCAGGCTGGCATCAGCCAGAACCCGCGCGGCGCCTGACACAGTGTGCGATCCAGTTGAATCTTGACGGTGAGCCTGGACAGCACCGCGCCGAGCACGAAGGCCCACGACCACCACGAGCTGCCGCACAGCAGGCGCCCGAGCACCGCGAAGGCAAACGGATGCGTGAGCACGGAACCGAGATGCCCGAGCGGGTCGATGCTTCGGATCGTGCGACTCCAGCGCAGCTCATGCGAGACAAGAGCGGTGGCGCTTTTCTCGACACAGGCATGGGTGATCGTGAAGGCCGGTACCACGACCTTCTGGCCCAGCGCGCGCACGGCTTCGCCGATGGCATGGTCTTCGGCAAGATGGTGCGTAAAACGCCAGAAGCCGCCGATTGCCTCGAGTGTGGCACGCCGCATGGCGATGGTCTGGCCGAAACACGGTCGTGCCAGACCGAGCGCGAGACCGACGATGACACCCGGAAGAAAGTGATAATTGGTCGCCTTGGCCGACAGTCGCGGCCAGAACCCCGGATCGGGCAGGCCACGATAGAGGCAGGTGACGAGCCCGACATCAGGCGCCTGCAGTTCGTCGACCACGCGTCGCAGATACTGCGGTGCCACACCGACATCGCTATCGGCGAAGACGAGCATATCGTGATGCGCGAACGGCATCATGTTGAGGATATTGCTGATCTTTCTGTTCGGTCCGTAGAGCCGCGGATCGACCACGAGTGTGATGTTGAGCAGGGGATAGAGCGCCCGCAGATGCGCGATCGTTTCGACAGCCGGATCGAGAGGGTCCTGCACACCGAACACGAACTGCACCGGGGCAGGGTAGTCCTGCTCGCAGAAACTCTGAAGATTGCGAAGCAACGCGTGCTCGGCGCCGTACAGTGGTTTCACGAGCGACAAGGGCGGATAGTGCGAAGCTTGTGCGGGCATGCGCGAGAAAAAACGTCGAACAAGAATGCCGGCCATCGTCATATAAAGCATACCGACTGCAGCGCATGCTACACACACCAGGCCCGCGTCGAACTGCAAGGTCTGCATCGGCAGACTGAACTGCCGGATCTCGTGCAGTAGAGTGGCGATCACAGCCTGCGCTCGGCGAAATGTGTCTTTCTATGCGCCATTGTCTCGGGGGAATGTGGGACGACGTTGCAATGCCGATCGATCATGTCGGAAGGATCAAGACCGCTGGATTCGGCAGGTCTGCAAGATGCGTCGAGTGTGCCTGTGTGGCGCTTAAGAAAACCTTAAGGCCAGGGTGCATTGATGCCCACGTGAGGGTGTCTATCATGTGCACCTCATCGATCCAGGCCGAGCTTTTTGATGCAAGGGAATGCCCCATGCCACATGCCGCATGCGTTCGAAGAAGTGTCGTTTCAGGCGACGCTCGATGAAGGCGTGGACGATGGCGTGTCAGACGGCGTGGTGCGCGTCGGTCGTTCGCTTAGTCGTGTTGGGTGGCTGTTCTGCTCGATCTGATCGAGCTCGAACAGCGCATCGAGATTGGTCGAAGCGAGGCGATAAAGGCCATCGTCATCCCGGAACACCAGACCCAGCCGCTCGAGACGTTTCAGGCCGCCTTGTACATCGACCTTCGAGACTTCCGTTACCCCCGTCGCCGACGCATATCGGGCGCGGTGCGACATCGCATAGAGGGCCTCGCCCGAGCACCAGACTTCGCGCAACAAGACGGCTTGCAAGGCGGTCAGCTTGCCGATCGGTGCGAGCAGGCCGATACCGTTGACGGCATTGGCGCGAACCTGTGCGGCAGCGTCGCCGATATGAGTGGCTTCGCCCGCGAGTATCAGGGCCACTGCGCTGCGAAACAGCCGCGGAGAGCGGGCGAGCGCGCGCATTGCACTGCGCATCTCGTTGAGATCGGGCTCGATGCCGCCGGCTCGGCTGGCCGCCCATTTGCCGATAGCGTGTTCGAACCCTTCGTCAATACGCGGCAACGTCAGGCGTTCATCACCCAAGGACGCATGTGCAATCGACCGGTTTTGCATCGATGCATCGAATGCGATTCTCGACGAGCTCGCGAATATCGTAGACACACGCAAGTCATATCGTGCGAGCACTTGCTTTAGTGCATCACCGACAGGTTGATGCACGGCGGTGCGCACACATTCGATGTTGTCGACAATCAACAGCAGCCGACGCGCATCGTCATTCAGCAGGCGCTGAAGGGCATGGTGAAGTCTTCGCTCGATTTCTCGCGGGGCAGGGTCCGCAGGATGGGCTTCAGTCGAGGCCGCGGGTTGCCACTCAAGCCTTTCAAGCAAGGAGGGTGCGAGCAGGCGGGCGACACAGGAATGAGGACGCGACGCGAGCACTTTTGCGCGCACCGCGGGTTCCGGATCGAGTTGCGCGATCAGGGATTCGAAGGGACGGTCGAGACATTTGCGCAAGTCGACATAGACACAGCGCCACCCGTTTGCGATCGCGAGCGGCATCAAGTCGAAACGCAGGAATTCTGTCTTGCCGACGCCCGTTGCGCCGATCACCGAGATCGAACGGCTCGCACTGGCCCGTAGCGTCGCCAGATAACGACTGGCGAGTTGCCGTCGCGGATAGTGGGGCCAGGGAGCCAGTGCCTGTCGGATCGTCATGAGTCGCTCGCGCAAGAGGTGAGCTAGTGTCGCAGGCTCTTGCTTAACATTGCCTTAAGCATCCGTGACGAAACCGCGTCAATCGCTCAATGCTGGTGGGCGCGCAGGAAACGGAAGAACTCGACCCCTTCGCGCAACCGCCGGCGCATCATGTCCCAGCTGCCGAGCATCTCGCGCACGATCTCCCAGATCTTGGCCGGCCGGAAATAGAAGCGCCGGTAAAACGCTTCGACCCCATGGTAGATCTCGTCTTTCGACAGGTGCGGATAACTGATGGTCGCCAGCTGCAAGCCTTTGTCGCTGACCAGGTTGATCACCTTGTTGTCTTCCATCCAGCCGTTCTCGATGGCCTGCCGGTAGAGCGAAGTCCCGGGGTACGGCGCCGCGAGCGAGACCTGGATCGTATGCGGGTTGATCTCCTGCGCGTACTCGATGGTCTTCTCGATGGTCTGCCGGGTTTCGCCCGGCAGACCGAGGATGAACGTGCCGTGGATCTTGATGCCGAGCTTGCGGCAGTCTTCGCTGAAACGGCGCGCAATGTCGGTGCGCAGGCCTTTCTTGATGTTCAGCAGGATCTGGTCGTCACCCGACTCATAGCCGACCAGCAGCAGGCGCAGGCCGTTTTCCTTCATCACCTTCAGCGTGGAGAAGGGCACGTTCGCCTTGGCATTGCACGACCATGTCACCCCCAGCTCGCCGAGACCCCGCGCGATCTCTTCGGCTCGCGGTCGAAAGTCGGTGAAGGTGTCGTCGTCGAACATGATCTCCTTGACCTCGGGCATGTTCTCTTTGATCCAGCGTATTTCTTCGAGCACGTTTTCGACTGAGCGCACGCGATAACGATGGCCGCCGACTGTCTGTGGCCACAGGCAGAAGGTGCACTTCGAACGGCAGCCGCGGCCGGTGTAGATCGAAACGTATGGATGCTTGAGGTAACCGATGAAGTAGTTGTCGATCTTCAGATCGCGCTTGTAGATCGGTGCGACGAAGGGCAGCTCGTCCATGTTCTCGATGATCTCGCGTGGGCCATTGTGCTCGATCGAGCCATCGGTGTTACGCCAGCTGAGCCCCGTGATGTCGGCCAGTGCGAGGCCGCTCGCGACATCGCGACAGGTGTAGTCGAATTCCTCGCGACAGACGAAGTCGATCGCCGTGCTGGCGGTCAGCGAACCGTGCGGATCGACCGCCGTCTTCGCGCCGACCATGCCGATCATGACCTTCGGGTTGCGTTTTCTGATTTCCTCGGCGAACTTGGCATCGGTCGGGAACGACGGGCTGCTAGTGTGGAGAATGACCAGTTCGTAGTCGACAGCAATCGCCAGGGTCTGTTCGACCGTGAGCTCGTCGGCTGGCGCGTCAAGCACCCGGCTGCCGGGCACGAGGGCGGCCGGCTGCGCGAGCCAGGTCGGGTACCAGAACGATTTGATTTCGCGCTTGGCCTGATAGCGCGAGCCGGCACCGCCGTCGAAACCATCGAACGAAGGGGCCTGGAGGAAGAGGGTTTTCATCATCGCAGAGTGCGGTCCGATCGCTTGTCAGCAAGCGCTTGAGAGAGTTCTACGCGACGACAGCAGCGCCGCCGGAAACACAGCGCATAACCGGCAGTGACGTCGTGCGAATGAACGAATCGATCGAGTGTGCCTGCGACGAGCTTAAGAAAGCCTTAAGGGACTCGCTGGTGGGACGGACCTAAAGTATCTGCTTAAGTGATGCGCTCAAGGCACGGCAAATCCGCTGATCGTCACGTGGAGTCCATGAACCGCAGACCGGTTGGCGAGCGACACCTCGAGCTGCATTCTTTCCGCCACCTTTCTGACGATCGACAGACCCAGGCCGCTGCCGGTGCTGGCCGCATCCGAGGCGCGGTAAAAACGGTCGAACACGCGCACGAGGTCTTCGTCACGGATACCGGGCCCGTCATCGATCACGTCGATCGCGATGCCCTCCTGGCTGTGTCGGACCCTGACGTCCACGCGGCCGCCAGCCGGTGTATATCGCACCGCGTTGTCGATGATGTTCCAGAGCAAGGTGCGCATGCCGTGAGGCTCGACCCTGACCCACAAGGGTTCGCTGCTCATCGACGCATCCGCTCCGGGGGCCTCTCCATTGCCGACCACGCCAAGGTCAACCTGCTTGCGCTCGGCCACCACCGACAGGTCACCGATGACGTTGGCAACGACCGACTTCAGGTCGAGTACATCCGACTCGATCTCCTCGTAGGCATCCTCGCGGGCGAGCGCGAGCAATTGCTCGGCAAGATGGATGGTGCGTGTCAGACGCGCGTCGATCTTGAGCAGATGAGCTTTCTGCGCCGGGTCGGTCGCGTCGCTTTCAGCGAGCTGCAACTGAAGCTTGAGCGCCGTGAGCGGCGAGCGCAGTTCGTGGGCGGCATCGGCGATAAAGGTGCGCTGCGCCATCTGGCTTTCATTGAGGCGGAACAGCAAGCCGTTCAGTGCGACGACGACTGGGCGGATCTCGTCAGGCGCACGCATGATCAGTGGTTCAAGGTCGTTCGCCGAGCGGTTGGCAAGGCGCCGTGACAGCACGAGCAGGCTGTTCAGCCCGTAGCTGACGACAAACCAGACAAATGCCGTAAGCAGTAGCGCACCGCCGAGGATCGGCAGGAGGGTGCGCGTTGCAAGGCGGCGCGCAAGCAGGTCCCGTACGGCAATCGGCTGGGCCACCTCGACATAGCGATGAGGTTGATCGAGGCCGTAGACCCGCCATTTGACGCCGTCGTGAACAATCGTATGGAGCCCCGGCGATAGTCGGGGGATCGAGGAATTCTCGGGCCACCGGTAGTCGGGGTCGACGTCGTTGTCGACCCACACCTGCGTGCCGACTTCTTCTTCCGACAGCTCGTTGAACAAGGTGTCTTGCGCCGCGAGGCGCGCGGCATCGAGTGAGGAGGGCAGCGTGACGGCGAGTTCGCGCAGCGCGAAATCGAACAACTCGGTCGCTTCCTCATGCGCGCGATCGTAGACCCATACCGTGGCGACAGACATGGCCGCAAGCAGGCCGCCGAGCAGCCAGGCAAGCAGCCAGCGCCGGATCGAGATCATGCGAGACCCTTGAGCCGATAGCCGATGCCACGCACGGTGACGATCGTTCCGGGAGAAAGCTTCCTGCGCAGGCTGTGGATATAGACCTCGATCGCATTGCTTTCGATTTCCTGCCCCCAGCCATACAGTTTGTCTTCGATGGCGGCCTTCGCCAGTACGCGGGCGGGCTCGTCCATCAAGGCCTGGAGCACGGCGAATTCGCGGGGCGAGAGGGCAACCGCTTGGCCGGCATGCGTGACTTCATGCGAACTCGGATTCAGCACGAGCTCGCCATGACGGAGGACCGTCGTCGTGAGGTGACCGCGCCGGCGCAGTAGCGCCCGCACGCGGGCGGCCAGTTCGAGCACACTGAAGGGTTTAACGAGATAGTCGTCGGCGCCGCAGTCGAGGCCTTCGATACGGGCTTCGACCGAGTCGCGCGCGGTCGCGATCAGCACCGGCATGGTTCCGCCGGACGCCCGGTAGTCGCGCAACAAGTCGAGGCCGCTCGAGCGCGGCAGGCCGAGGTCGAGCAGCATCAGGTCGTACACGTCGTTCTCGATCGCCAACGTGGCATGCCGGCCGTCCTGCACCCAGTCAATCGCGTGGCTCTCGCGGCGCAGCGCCTCGCAAATGGTTTCGCCGATCATCGGATCGTCTTCGACGAGAAGAATGCGCATGGTGTCGATCGAAATGCCTGCTTGTGGGCCTCTCGCGGGTCTGGACGGCCAGCGTGACCCAGGAGACGGCGACATTGTAGCGACACAGTATGACCGACAAAAAGCTATTCCTTGGAACCACTCGAGGCGAATGAGGCGGTGAAATAGCGCTGGAACACCAGCAGGATCACGAGCGGCACGACAGAGACGATGACCGTTGCGCCGAACAGCGAGCCAAAGTCAGTGGAGAATTGTCCGGCGAAATCGGCGGTGGCGACGGCCGCCACCTTATAGCTGGGATCCGGTGCGATCAGAAGCGGCCAGAGGAAAGCCTGCCACTGGAAAACAAACAGAATCAGCCCCGCGGAAATCAAGGCAGGCCCGGACAGCGGCAGATAGATTCGCAGGAAAACACCGAACCAGCCGAGCCCGTCGACGCGGGCCGCATCCGATAACTCGGGTGGAATGCCAAGAAAGAACTGCCGCAGCATAAACACCGCGAAGCCGTTGCCGACCCCCGGCAGGATGATGCCGAGGTAGGTGTTCTGCAAGCCAAAGCTGCGGAACAGGGTGAGCAGAGGCACCGCGATCGCATCAAACGGAATCAGGAAACTGACGATCACGATCGAGAAGATCGCAGTCTTGCCGGGAATGCGCAGCTTGGCGAGGGCGAACGCGGCCATCGAGCACATCACGAGACCCAGAAAGATGGTAACGAGCGCGACGATCACACTGTTCATCATCGAACGCCCGAACGGTCCCGACCAGACGTTGACGAGGTTCTCCAGCGTGAGGCGATTTGGGATAAAAGTCCAGATACTCAGCGGCGACAGATACTTGAGAATGTCGGCGCTGGGGCGTAACGACGAGATCAGAGCCCAGTAGAGCGGCGCCATCGACAGCGCGGCGACACAGATCGCCCCAAGCAGGGCGAGTCGTTCGGGACGATGTTCGGGGTTGGGCTTGCGCTTTGCCGTCATTCGCCTTTGCCTCGCATCATCCTGAACTGGATCAGCACCACCACCATCACGACCGAGACCAGGATCACCGTCGCCGCGGCACCGCCCTTGTCGTCGTTGTAGACGAAGGTGCGCGAAAAGATCTCGGGCATGATGAGATTGGTGGTTTCCTGCGGGCCGCCGCCGGTCAGGATCTGGACCGGTGCGAATACCAGAAAATTGGCAACCGTATCCGCCACCAGCACAAATAGAAGCGGACGGCGCAGCAGCGGCAAAGTGATGTGCCAGAAACGCTGCCAGCCGTTCGCGCCATCGAGCCCCGCCGCTTCATAGAGCGAAATTGGAATGTCCTTGAGGCCGGCAAGCAGGAAGGTCATCCAGTAGCCGACTCCGACCCAACTGACGACCACGATGATGCTCGGCATGGCCTGCGTCGTCGATGTCAGGAACCCTTGTGCCGGCAAGCCGAGCGCAACGAGTGCCGCATTGATCGGCCCATCGGGGCGGAAGGCCACCCCCCAGATCAGTGACGAAATACTTTGCGGGATGACGACGGGCAATAGGATCAGGGTACGCCACAGGCCACCGAGCGCGATCTTGCGATGCATCAACAGCGCGAGGCCCAATGCGATGACAATTTGCAAAGGGTTGACGATGATCGAGAACAGCGCCGTACGGTATAGCGCATTGAGGAAGGTCGGGTCCTGCAGCAGATAGGTGTAAGCCGACAGGTTGAACCACTCGCCGGCCTTGTCCGAGGACAGCGAGTGGAACAGTGCGATGGCCGCAGGCCATAGCCTCAGAACCAGGAGCGCCACGAAGACCGGTGACAGCATCAGCAAGCCGACCGCCGTCTCGTGGTTGCTGAGCCGGGCGAGCCAGCCGTGCTGCGTCGATCTCATCGATGCCGTCCCGGCTGTCTATTTTAGTCGGCTGAACATGGCTTTCAACTGGCTCTCCGCGCGATCGAGGGTCTGCTTCGCATCGGCCCCGTTACGCACATCGCTGAAGGCCTTGTTCATGATCTCTTCGAAGGCGACGTAGCCCACGGTGCGGGGGCGGCTGATCGCCGTGTTTTTAAGTTCGTAAGGCAGCAAGGCAGCGTACGGCACCGTCGAGTCGCCACCGAGTTTTGTTTCCTCGCTGACGTGACGGTCGAACGCTACCTTGTTGGCCGGCGGCAGCGGATTGGCCGCAGTCGACAGCAACGCTCCTTCGTCGTCGATGGTCATGAACATCGCGAACTTCAGCGCTTCGTTCGGATGCTTGCTATGCGGGCTGATGCCTACCGCCCACGAATCCGTCGGGGTGACCGGCTTGCCACCTGCAAAATACGGATGCGGTGCAATGCTCCACTTGAGCGTACTGCCCGCTTTCACGAAGTCAAAGAAATTCCAGGGGCCGGCGACGAAATAGGCAATCTGCCCGTTAAGGAACAGCGCGGACATTTGCTCGGGCGTGACGCCGCGTGGCGACAGGCCGTTCTTGTAGAGGTCGCCGTACCAGCTCATGGTCTTGACCCATTTGTCGCTGTTCACTTCAGGTGTGAGCAGGCCTTCGCCGGTGAGGCCCGGACCGGCGCCACTCGATTCGAACAGCGGCTGCAACTGGTAGTAGCGATCGACCTGTTCGAAGCCCATGCCGTACTTGGCGCCGGCGGCCTGGGCTCTTTTCGCGTTGGCGATCAGTTCATCCCAAGTCATGCGCTTGGCGGGGTCGGCCGAAGGCGGCTGGATACCGGCCTTGGCCAGCAGATCCTTGTTGTAGAACAACAGCTGCGTCGAGGTCCATTGCGGCAGTGCGTAGAGCTTCCCATTGGCCGAGGTCGCCGCCACTGCTTCGGGGGTCGTCTTGGCGACCACCGTGTCGCGTTCGGCGGACAGGTCCTTGAGCAGGCCTCGCTGCGCGAGCGCCGGCACGCGCGGCTCGTCGACGCCATACAGATCGATGCTGTCGTCGCCCGCACCGATGCGCGCCTGGACCTGCGCATTGAGCTGATCGAAAGGCACACGCTGTTCGCGGACCTTGATACCGGGGTTGGCCTTTTCAAAAGCCTGAATCACCGGGCCATAAGTGCGCTCGTTCTGCGCGTGAAGGAAGTTGATGGTCACATCTTCCGCAAGTACGGCGGAAGAAAAGAGGGCGGAAAGCCCGACCAGCGCGAAGCCGGCCGCCAGACGGAATGCACGGGAACCGTTCATGTTTGTCTCCTCTTATCAATCGCTATCGTTTGCTTCACGATCGCAATCGTTTGCGCAACTAAATGTGTGTGCGTTGCCTGACTATAGCAACGCATGCCCGACTGTCAAATCCGCGAAAACGCGAGCGGCAACCCTGACTTGAGCGCGCGGACCGTCAGGGTGCCGTTTCGGCAAACTTTGCGAGCTTGACGAAGAAGTCGCGGAAGATGGCGTCGCGGTCGACTTGCTGGGCGTAGCGAATCAGGTGCCGCGAAGCGTCGACACTCCAGGTGACGTCGGCGTTGAGCACCGGACTGGGGGTGAGCACCGACGGCGTCCAGCGCGGGTCGATCAAGTAGGCGACAGGCGCCATGTCCCAGATCGGCTTGGACCATCCGATATGCTCCCCTTCTTCGCGATAGCCGCGTACGCGTCCGGCGAGGAAGGCCCCGAGCGTGCCAGCGGGTTCGACATAACGATCGAGTTCGGGAATCGTGGTGTTGAGCGCCGAGACCACGCCATTGCAGGGCAGCATCACGAGGGGCACACCGCAATCGAAGACCACCCGGGCGCCCGGCACATCCTGGCGCAGGTTGAATTCACGGGTATGCGGCCACCAGAGCGCATGGCCGCCGAGCCAGACCACCACCATGCGTTCGATGATGCGTGGCTCGAGCAGGATTGCCGAGGCGACGTTGGTGATGGCGGCCAGCGCGATGACGTAGAGCGGGTCGTCGGGCGTGGAGGCCATGGCCCGTTCGATCAGGTCGTTCACAGCGTCGTTGCGCTGCGGCTTGAGGTCCGTGCCTGAACCGATCCCTGAACCCGTGCCCACATAGTCGGTCGAGCCTTTGAAGACGAAGCCTTCATGCGGCTTGCCCATCAGGTCCAGCAGCCTGAGGATCTCGTCGTAGCTGAGCTCCATGCCATTCGCGGGCCCGGTCGAACGTGAATTGAAGTAGGGGGCGGCGTAAATGGCCTCAGTGGTCATCTTCTCCCCGGACAGCAACGCGTAGACGATTGCAAACTGGTCGTCGATTTCGTTGAAAGTGTCCGTGTCGATTACGACGCGAACCTTGCGCGACCGGGGTTCAAGCCGGGCAATCCGGTCGCTCTCGGCGATTTTCGGAAAATCCATCGTGGTGTCTCCTCCTGGATGCGCAGACGCAACCGTTTGCGCATGGACTCACCCTACCGGACTTTCCGCTTTTGCGCACTTATGGAGTTCGCTGATTGATGGTGAGGGTTCGAGCTTGATCAACGATGATGCGCGAGGCGCTGATACAGGTCATAGTACCGCAAGGCCGAGGCTTCCCAGCCGAAGTTCTGCTTCATTGCATGCCGTTGCGTCGCGATCCATTCATCGGGCCGGTCGAACAGGGCAAAGGCACGCCGGATTGCCGCGGTGACGGCGGTGATTTCAAATCGCTCGAATACAAAGCCGGTTGCCATGCCGTCGGCAAGGTTTTCCAGTGAGGCATCGATCACGGTGTCAGCGAGCCCTCCGACATGGTGGACCAGTGGCAAGGTCCCGTAGGCCAGCCCATATAGTTGCGTGAGCCCGCAGGGTTCGAAGCGCGACGGCACAGCTACTACATCACTGCCCGCGATGATGCTGTGCGCAAGCGTCTCGTCGAAGCCCAGTTCGACCGCGACCGCATCCGGATGCTCATGAGCGGCGCGCTTGAGACCCGCTTCGAGCGTCGGTTCGCCGGTGCCGAGTATGACCAGCTGGCCGCCGCGCGCGACGATCTCAGGCACGCTCGCGAGCAACGCATCGAGGCCCTTTTGTTCAGTCAGGCGGCTTACCACGCCGAACAGCGGTGTGTCGGTGCGCGCTGTAAGTCCGAAACGCGCCTGCAGGGCAGCCTTGCAGGCGGCTTTGCCCTCCATGTCGTCAACCCAGTAGGGCTTCGCGATGGCGGGGTCGATGCTCGGATGCCAGACCGTATAGTCGACGCCATTGAGAATGCCGCTCACATCATGGGTTCGCTTGCGTAACAGTCCGTCGAGTCCGGCGCCTTGCGCAGGCGTCTGGATCTCATGCGCATAGGTCGGGCTGACGGTCGTGATCTTGTCCGAGAAGAAAAGGCCGGCCTTCAGGAAGGAGACCTGCCCGTAGAACTCGGCACCTTCAACCTGGAAGAACCCGCCCGGCAGGCCCAGCTCGCCGAATAGCGAGGCGGGGAACACACCTTGATAGGCAAGGTTGTGCACCGTGATGATCGACGGCGGCATGCGGCGATGTTGCTCGGCCGCGGCGGCCTTGAGGTAGGCCGCCGTGAGGCCGGCATGCCAGTCGTGGGCATGCACGACCTCGGGCAGCCATGCCGGGTCGGCGCCTTGCGCAAGCAGAGAGGCCGCCCAGCCGAGCATCGCGAAGCGCCGGCCGTTGTCCGGATAAGGATGATGGGCCGCGTCGAGATACGGGTTGCCGGGCCGGTCATAGAAGGCATCGGCACGCACGATATAGACGCCCGTGCCGTTCGAGCGCAGCGTGCCGAACTCGATCACCGGGTTGCCGATGCCGAAGCGCGGCCCGGTATGCGCCACTGGGTGCAGGTTGTCTAAGCCGGCGATCACGGCGGGAAAGCCGGGCATCACCACGCGCGCGTCTGCACTCAGCGGCAGCAGCGCCGGCGGCAACGCACCGACGACGTCAGCAAGACCGCCGGTCTTCAGCAGGGGATACAGTTCGGCCGCGACATGCAGGACGCGCACCGTCACTGGTCGTCTCCTTCTTCAGGATGGAAGCGCCGGCCCTCGGCCATCGCCTTGAGCGCCTCGCGCGTCACCAGCACGATGCCGCTTGCCGTCCGGTAGAACCGCGAAGCGTCGAGCTCGGGGTCTTCACCGATCACCGTCCCTTCGGGGATGGTGCATCCCCGATCAATCACGACTTGGCGCAAGCGACAGCTCCTTTCGACGGTGACTTGTGGGAGCAATACTGCCTCATTGATGTTACAGAATGAATGCACGCGCACAGCGGAAGACAACACCGAACGCGAGATCTGCGACCCCGAGACCACGCAGCCTCCGCAGGCGAGCAGGTTGGTGCCGGTGCCCTGCAGGCCGTTGAGATCGCGCACGAACTTCGCCGGAGGCAATTGCTCCTGGTGTGTCCAGATCGGCCAGCGACCATCGTAGAGATCGAGTGCCGGAATGGTCGAGGCCAGGTCGAGGTTGGCCGACCAGTAAGCGTCGATGGTGCCGACGTCGCGCCAGTAGGCGGGCGACTCGTTATCCGAGGTCACACACGACATGCTAAATGGATGGGCGATGGCAATGCCGGTCGAGACGACTTGCGGAACGATGTCCTTGCCGAAATCATGCTCGGTACCCGACTTCTCGATGTTTTCCTCGAGGAGCTTGTACAGATAGTCGGCGCTGAACACATAAATGCCCATGCTGGCGAGCGCCATGTCCGGCTTGCCGGGCATCGCCGGCGGGTCGGCCGGCTTTTCGACAAAGCCCGTGACACGCCGGTTCGCGTCGACCGCCATGACCCCGAAGGCAACCGCTTCCTCGCGGGGCACCTCGATGCAGCCGACCGTGCAGTCGGCGCCGCTCTCGATGTGGTCGAGCAGCATGCGGGTGTAGTCCATCTTGTAGATGTGGTCGCCCGCCAGCACGACGACATAGCGCGGCCCGATGGAACGGATGATGTCGAGGTTCTGGAACACGGCGTCGGCCGTGCCGCGATACCAGCTGTCGTCGATGCGCTGCTGGGCCGGCCAAAGGTCGATGAACTCGTTGAACTCCCCACGTAGGAAGCCCCAGCCCCGCTGCAAATGGCGCAAGAGCGAATGCGCCTTGTACTGGGTGACCACCGCGATACGACGAATGCCTGAGTTCAGGCAGTTCGACAAGGCAAAGTCGATGATCCGGTATTTGCCGCCGAAGTGCACGGCTGGCTTGACGCGCTTGTTGGTCAATGCCCCGAGCCGCGTGCCGCGACCGCCTGCGAGCACGATGGCCAAGGTGGACTTCTGCAGATCGTTGAGATTTGCCGGCGTCTCCATTCCGAGCTCCTTGTTGTGTGCCGCTATAGATGCTGGATGCGCTCCGGTCGGGTGGCTTCCCGTTGCGCGAGGGCGAGGCTGGCCGACATTATGGCCGTGCAGCATGAGTGTCGTGCCGCCTCGGTGGATTGTCGATCCGCAAAAACGATGCCGCACACGCGATAAATCGGGCGTGTCAAAACAATGTAGGCGAAAAGTCGCGCTTGTTAAGCGTCATACCGCACATAATTCCCCTAGGGCCGAACCCTATGATCCATCATGGCGGCCCCCGGGCCATGGCGCGCGCCCGTTGGTCTGGCTTCGGGTTCTGACGCGAGACCGTGATGTGCGTCTGATATACAGGTCAGTGATTCCATGCCATTGCAGTCCACGAGTGCTCCCATGAAGTTACATATCAGAACGCCCTTGGTTCTGCAGCGCGCACTGTCGACGCCCCGGCAGCGCATCTGGTTCAAGCTCGAGAATCTGCAGCCCTGCGGCTCGTACAAGCTGCGCGGTATCGGCGCGCTCTGCCAGCAAGCGCACCTCGAGGGCAAGCGGCGTCTGGTCGCGCCGTCCGGCGGGAATGCCGGCGTCGCGGCGGCCTGGGCGGGGCGCGAGCTCGGCATGCAAACCGAGGTCATCGTACCGGTGACGACGCCCGAGGCGACGCGCGCCCGTATCGCCGCGCTCGGTGCCGAAGTCATCGTGCATGGCCAGGCGTGGGACGAGTCGAACGAACTTGCGCGCGAGCGGACCCGCGATGGCGACGCGCAATACATTCCTGCCTTCGATCATCCGGTGATCTGGCAAGGTCATAGCACCCTGATCGACGAAGTGGTCGATGAACTGCCCTCGGTCGATGCGGTAGTGGCCTCGGTCGGCGGGGGCGGGCTGCTCTCGGGCGTCCTGCTCGGGCTCGAACGTTATCGGCGCAACGATTGCCGGATCCTCGCCGTCGAGACTGAAGGCGCGGCCTCGTTCCGGGCTGCGCTCGATGCCGGACACCCCGTCAACATCGGTCAGATCACGTCGATCGCCAAATCGCTGGGCGCCTTGCAGGTCGCGGAATGGCCGGTCGAGGCGATCCGGCGGTTCCCGCACGAGTCCCTGGTGTTGTCCGATGCCGAGGCGATCGCGGGGTCGGTGCGCTATGCGGACGAGGCACGGCAGTTGGTCGAGCCGGCCTGCGGCGTTTCGCTGGCACTGGCGTACCAGCATCACCCGAGCCTTGAAGGGGCGCGTGATGTGGTGGTCGTGGTGTGCGGCGGCGTGAGTATCTCAGCTGCGCAGATCGCCGAGTGGCAGAACTGGCTGGTGTTACAGACGGCTTGAGTAGACGTGGTGCGGTGCGTGTAGTTGGCGGGCAGCGGATATCGATGAGACGAGCGCCCGAGTGTCAATGAGACGAGTGCTCGTGCGAGGGGTTCCCCCCCCATAGGCATTCGACGCAATCCCTCATGCCCGCCGCGAACGCCAAGCCGATAACGCAACGCGCGCCACCGTGTCAGCGTAAACGCTAGATGTGTAGCAGTGAGCGGCGCATGACGACGGTCGGGCTCGCGAGTGCATCGATCACCGCCCAGCCCCGCCGCTCATAAAACTCGCGTTCGTCGGCGGTCATCAGCAGCAAGGCCGGCTCGCCAAGATCCCGTGCGTGGGAGCAGCATGCCGCGATCACGGCGGTGCCGACACCTTTGCCGCGTTGCGTATCGTCGACCCATACACCCGAAAGCCACGCAGCTTGCAGCGACTGGTTTTCATCTTGCAGCTCATTGATCACGACACTGCCGGTACCCAGCAACTGCGCATCATCATGTGCGACGAGGGTGAAGGGCAGCATCTCGGCATTCATGCGCAGCGACAGCCTTTCGTGGGCGCGGGCGACAGAGGCGGCAGGGTCGGTCAGCCAGAAGGTCTCATGGAGCGCCTCGGCCAGGGCGGGCAGGAATTGCGGGACATCGCGCAGCAGGGAGATCTGCATACGTATCCTCTTTGGGGCAGGCACAGGCGTCGCGGTCGCGGCGCCCAGCCCCTCGATGATACCGTTCTTACAGATCGATGCTAAAGCTCTTGAGCCCTGCCGGGATGCGAATGCGCACCTGCCTTGCGGCGCCATCGGGCGAAACCCACTCATGCGTATCGAGCGTCTCGATCGAATCGGCTTGAACCGCGCTGTTGCCACCGATGTTGTGGAGCAGCAAAGTGCAAGGCCGGTCATTGCCTTCGATCTCGACGGTGAGGCGCCCATCCGTGGCACGGCTGACCGCAGCACGCATCTGCACCTCGGCGTCGATCCCGCGCACGGTGGCCTCGGCTCGCTGACCCTCGTCGAGTGCATACAGACGCAGTTCGACTTCATCAGCATAGTCGTAGTCAGGCCGCGATGCATCGGCGCCGATCGCCAGCAGGGTATTCGGGCGGACATAGATCGGCATGCTCATGAAGCCATGCCGTTCATGCCGCCAGCGGCCCCCGTTGACTTCCTCGCCTGTGAACAGATGGGTCCAGCGTCCCTCGGGCAAGTAGAAGTCGACGTCGCCGGCCTCACTGAAGACGGGTGCCACGAGCACCGACCCACCGAGCATGTACTGCCGGTCGAGGTAGTCACAGGCACGGTCGTCCGCGAACTCGAGCAGCATCGCCCGCATCAACGGCGTCCCGAATTGCGCGGCCAGCGCGGATTGCTCATAGAGGTAAGGCATCAGCCGCGACTTCCATTCGGTGAAGTGCCGCAGCACGTCAACCGCTTCTTCGTCGAACAACCAAGGTACCCGATAGGACTTGCTGCCGTGCAGGCGGCTATGGCTCGACATCAGTCCGAACGCGCACCAGCGCTTGTAGATATGCGCTGGCGCGGTGTTCTCAAAGCCACCGATATCATGGCTCCAGAAGCCAAAGCCCGAAAGCCCGAGCGAGAGGCCGCCACGCAGACTCTCCGCCATCGATTCATAGGTCGAGTTGCTGTCGCCGCCCCAGTGCACCGGGAATTGCTGGCTGCCGGCGGCAGCGGCCCGTGCAAACAAGACCGCATCGTTCGGGCCGCGCACCTCGGCAAGCACGTCGTAGACGACCTTGTTGTAAAGGAACGCATAATAGTTGTGCATGCGCTCCGGGTCCGAGCCATCGTGATAGACCACATCGGTCGGGATGCGCTCGCCGAAGTCGGTCTTGAATGAATCGACACCCATCGCGAGCAGGCGGCGCAGATGGCCCGCATACCATTCGCTCGCGGCCGGGTTCGTGAAGTCGACAATGGCCTGGCCGGGTTGCCACTTGTCCCACTGCCAGACTGTGCCGTCCGGTTTCGTGAGCAGATAGCCGCGTGTCATGCCTTCAGCGAACAACGGTGAAGGCTGGGCGATATAGGGGTTGATCCAGACGCAGATATGCAGGCCCTTGGCCTTGAGCCGGCGCAGCATGCCTTCAGGATCGGGGAAGGTCTCCGGGTTCCACTCGAAGTCGCACCAGTGAAACGCGCGCATCCAGAAGCAATCAAAGTGGAACACGTGAAGCGGCAGGCGACGCTCGTGCATTCCGTCGATAAAACGGTTGACCGTGCCTTCGTCGTAGTCAGTCGTGAACGAGGTCGTCAGCCAGAGCCCAAAGGACCAGGCCGGCGGCAGCGCAGGGCGCCCCGTCAGTTGCGTATACCGGTCGAGCACCTGCTTGGGCGACGGGCCATCGATCACGAAGTATTCGAGGCCTTCACCGGGCACGCTGAACTGGACCTTCGCGACTTTCTCGGTCGCGACTTCGAACTCGACGTGACCGGCATGATTGACGAACACGCCATAGCCGCGGTTGGTCAGATAGAACGGGATGTTCTTATAGGCTTGCTCGGTGCCCGTGCCGCCGTCGCGATTCCACATATCGATGGTCTGGCCATTCTTGACGAAGGCTGCGAAGCGCTCGCCGAGGCCGTACACCGTTTCGCCGACGCCGAGGTCGAGCCGCTCGAACACATGCGTGCGGCCGCTGGCCTCGGTCACATGTCCGGCTGCGCGAAACCCGCTGCCGGTGAGCCTTTCACGAACGGGTGTGCGGCCATGCGCTACCACGGATGCGCCGCTCTGCGGCGTCTCGCGCAGAAAGTCGATCATCCAGTCGCCCCGACGTGCAATGCGCACGCTCAACGAGCCACTCGCGAGCGTGGCCTCCTCTTCGCCGAGATGGGTCTGGACGTCGACGTCTTCGTCATGAGCGATATCGAAGTTCGGCCCGACCGGCTGGCCACCTTGATAGCGCTCGATGCGCACACCGATTACGCCCTCACGGGGTGAGAACACGCGCAGAGTGAGGAGCGCCGTGTCGAGCTGATAGGCACGCGAGCTGACATCGCGGGGGGCGGCGTGAACCAGGAGGGTCTTGCCGCGTACCTGCACATCGTGCACGTACACCGGGTAGAGCACCTGCAAGCCTTCGTGGATCAGCCAGTTTCCGTCGCTGATTTTCATGGGGGATCGTCTCGTTACTTGATTGCGCCGGCCGTGAGTCCGCCGACGATGCGCCGCTGCAGCAGCATGAAAATGCCGAGGATCGGCGTGACGTAGATGGCCGAGTAAGTCATGATGCCGATCCAGTCAGTGTTGGTCGCGCCGACAAAGGCCGACAGGCCCACCGTCGCGGTCTGGTAGTTGTCGTCGAGAATCAGCGAGCGCGCATAGACGTATTCGCCGAAGGACTGCAGAAACACCAGGATTCCGCTGACCAGGATGCCGTTCATCGCGAGCGGCAGTACCACCCGGAAAAACGCGCCCGCAGGGGTTGCGCCGTCGACGAGCGCCGCGTCGCGCAGTTCCTTGGGAACTTGCAGGAAGCTCGACCGGCACAGCACGATAAAGAAGGGCAGTGTCTTGGCGATCTGTGCGAGCACCACGGAGAAGCGCGGCGTCGCGAGCAGACCAAGCGACTTGAATGCGGTGAACAGCGGCGTGACCATCAGCGAGGACGGCAGTGCCTGGAGCACGAGCACCGCGAAGATCGCAATGCCGGTGATACGGTTCTGCGATTGCGCAAGCGCATAGGAGGCGCCGGTGCCGAGCAGGATCGTGATGAAGGTGGTGCCGCAGGCGATCGCGAATGAGTTCCAGAGATAGTTACCCATCTGCCGGTCGACGAAGGTTGCGACGAAATGCGATTCGGGCGCGAGTGGCCACAGCGTTGGCGGATAGCGGAACATTTCCGCCGCGCTCTTGAATGCCGTGACGTACATCCAGTACAGCGGGAACAGATAGAGCACTGTGACAGCCAGCGCGACGATAAACAGGACAGTTTTCTTCACGATGTGCCTCAGGCCTGTTGTTCGTGGCGGATCGAGCGCACGTAGATGGTCGCGACCACGAGCACCAGCAGCAGCATGACGGTGGCGACCGCGCTGCCTTGCGAGACTTCGAAGGTCTGGAACGACAACTGCCACGACCAGTACTGCGCGACCTGTGAGGAACTCGCGGGGCCACCCTGCGTGAGTGCCGCGATCAGGTCGAATTGCTGCATCGTGAGAATCGCGCCGAGTGAGACGACGGCGCCGAGCGTCGAACGCATCATCGGCAGCGTCATGTGGAAGAAGCGACGCACGGGGCCTGCGCCATCGATCTTCGCGGCTTCATAGATCTCGGCAGGAATGCCGAGTAGGCCGACCGACAGCAACAGCATATTGAACGGCACGCCGAGCCACACATTCGCGATGATGACGGCCAGCAAGGCATAGTGCGGATCGGAGAGCCAGAAGATCTTGCCGTGGATCAGTCCGATCGATGCGAGCGCATGATTGAGCACGCCATAGTCGCCTGCAAAGACGAGCTTCCAGATCGCGCCGACCACCAGGCCCGGCATGATCCAGCCCGCGAGGAACAGGCCACGCATGAATGAAGCGGCCGGAAACTGCTCCATGAACAGCAGGGCGAGCAACAGGCCGATGGTGATCTGGAACACGAGCGACAGACCGACGAACAGGATGGTATTGACGACCACCATGCGTGCCTCGGGCCGAGAGATCACGTCGAGGTAGTTCGCGAGGCCCGCAAAGGGCCGCACGAGAAAGGCAGGCGACATCAGGTCGACTTGCTGGAACGACAACACCACGTTGTAGATCAGCGGGACGCCAGCGAACAACAGCAGATAGAGCAGGGCCAGCGAGGCCATCCCGACTTCAAAGCCATGACGGCCTCGCAGGAATTTCATATCGTTACCCTTACTTCTTCACAACCTTGTCGACTTCGGCGGCGGCGTTCTTCATTGCCGTCGGTGCATCGGCCTGGTGCGTGAGCACCTGCTGCATGGCCGTGTAGATCGCCTTCGAGATCTGCGGCCAGTTCGGGTTCGGACCACGGCCACGCGCGTATTGCATCTGCTCGTTGAAGGTCTTGTACGCTTCGGGCCACTTCGGGTCCTTCGTGACAGCATCTTTCGACGGCGGCAGCATGCCGTATTCGTTCCAGTCGCGACCGCCCTGGCTATACATGTATTCGAGGAACTCGAACGCGAGCGCAGGGTTCTTGCTGGTCTTAAGGATGGCGTGGTTCTGTTCACCGAGTGCCGACGCGCGCGGCGAGCCGTCTTTCTCGACCGGCAGCAGGGCGACCGCCCACTTGAACTTGGCGCCCTTTGTGACCGCCGGCAATTCCCACGGGCCATCGATGTCCATCGCGGCATTGCCATTGATAAAGGTGGCCGCGGCTTCAGATTGCGAATGCGAGAGCGTGTCCGGCGAAGCGACCTTGTCGTCGAGCAGCTTTTGCCAGAACTGCGCGGCACGGATCGCGCCGGGCGAGCCGAGCGAGGTCCAGTCTGCACCGGTGGTCTGGATGAAGGGCAGGAACTGGAACGTGCCTTCTTCCGTGCCGATCGCTGAGAACGCCAGTCCGTACACGCCCTTCGACGCATCCGTGAGCTTCTTCGCGTCGGTATAGAGCTCGTCCCACGTTTGCGGCGGCTTGCTCGGATCGAGGCCCGCAGCCTTGAAGGCATCCTGGTTGTAGTAGAGCGCGAGAGTGTTCGCACCACGCGGGATCGCATAGACCTTGTGGTCCCAAGTGGCGTTGGCCAGCGGGCCTGGATAGATCTGCTTCGTGTCGATGACCTTCGACTTCGCGAGGTACGGGCTCAGGTCGAGCAGCGCGCCGCGCGAGGCGAACATGGCGGTATTCGGATTGTCGATCGGCACGACATCGGGGCCGTTGCCCGACATGACGGCGCGCATCGCTTCGTCGTTGAGCGCGGCAAAGCCGACGCGACGGATCTGCACCTTGACGTCGGGGTGCAGCTTGGCGAACTCGTTCGCCATGTGTTCGGTAAACGGATTCGGTTCGTCGACGGTCCAGACGCTCAGCGTCTGGTCGGCCGCCTGCGCCGAGGTCGTCATCGAGAGTATCGATACGGCGACGCTGATGGCTGCGCAGGCCGCGGTGAGGCTTTTCTTCATGTGCTCCTCCAGGATTGGATTGGGCGCTCGTACAGGCGCACTTCTTTTGGCCCGGCATCTCGGCACGGTTCGACGGACATGCCATCGGAACTGTTCCGGAAACGTTTCCGGGAATGCTGCGAATTCTTGTCCTGGCTCACGTCGATGTCAAGCCGCGGTGCAATGAAACGCAAGCAGAGGTGGGTGAAAACACAATCGCGCCAGGGCCGATAGGAGGCCGGGCGAGCCTTGTCCAGCAACGATTTCGCGGGGATGCGTGAAATGCCCGACACGCGGGGCGGGCAGGGGATGCGTGAGGGTAAACATCGACCGCAGCGCGGTGTTCCCTAATTCGCCACGCTCGCGTCACTGGTACGTGCCTTCAATTGCAGCGGCCAGATTTCCTGGATCAGCGGACGATGGTTTTGCGCTCCGTCAGCAGGCAGGCGGGCGAGAATCGCCTCGGCCATGCGCATGCCGAGTTCGCGTACAGTGATCGAGAAGCCGGTCAGGCGAGGCGACAGATAGTCGGGTACCTCGCCTGTGAGCACACCGCCGCTGATGGCAATGTCCTTGCCGGGCCTGAGTCCGAGTTCGCTCAACTTGCGATAGGCGCCGATCGCCATGCAGTCGCTCTGGAAGATGATGGCGGTCGGGGGCGCCGACGAGGCCAGCAGTGCTTCGGTGACGCGATAGCCACCGCGTTCGCTGAGCTCGTCATGCAGGGCGAGCGCGGGGTCGAAGCGCAGCCCAAAACGCTTGAGCGCGCGCTTGTAGCCCTTGAGGTAGACATGTGCCTGCATCGCATCCTGCCCCGGCATGCCGATCGCAATGCGTCGATGCTCGAAGCCGACCAGCCGTGCAATCGCTTCTTCTGCAGCCGCTTCGAAGTCGAGATCGATCCACGCATGTTCGCCGCCCGAGTCGCTGCGGCCGAAGGCGACGAAGGGAAATTTCTGCTTCGCGAGATAGTCGAGGCGGGGGTCGTGACGGCGTGTGCCGGATACGATCAGCCCATCGACCTGGCGGCGCTCGACGATGCGACGCAGCCGGCTCAGTTCGTCTTCATCCGAATTGCTTTGATAGATTGCCAGGTCGAGCTGCTGCTTCGAGAGCACCGTCTGGATGCCGTCTGCCAATGTGAGGAACAGCGACAAGGTGTAGTTTTCTTCCGGGTTGCGCATGGGCAGCATCAGTCCGATGGTGTCGATGCGCCCCTTGCGCAGACTCTCGGCGGCCTTGTTCGGCGAGTAGCCAAGTTCCGCTGCGGCTTCGAGCACGCGCTGCCGTGTCGCGGCGCTGACCTCGGCGCTTGCATTCAGCGCGCGCGAGACAGTGGCGATCGACAGGTTCAGATGGCTCGCCAGTTTCTTGATGCCCACATCAGCTCCGGTTGGTTCGGCGGATTATAAGAGGGAAAGCGCGGACGGGGGCGGCCCGACGCGGCAGGGGCGACTCAAGACGCTGCGTAGGCTTCGCGATTGCGCAAGACGTCCTAGAATATCGCCGACGATAAATGCGCAAGGGAGAAGCAACGATGGGCAGTGGGTTCGAAGAGCGGCGTGAAACGTACAACGTCCGCGTTCACGGGCGTGTACAGGGTGTGGGCTATCGAAACTCGACGATCCGCCGCGCGCATGAACTCGGTATTGGCGGCTGGGTGCAGAACCTGGAAGACGGCACCGTGCAGGCCGTCGTCCAGGGCTCGCCCGACCAGGTCGATCGGATGCTCGAATTCATGCGGCGCGGCCCTCCCGCCGCGCGGGTGACGGAACTCGAAAGCGAACGCAGCTATGCCGAACGTCGCTACGATCGCTTCGAGCAACGCTGATCAATCGGCTTTTGACTCTTCGACGGCAGGGACCAGCAGTGCCTCGACAACCGGATCGTCCGAATGCGGCGTCGGCATGTCGTCGATCCAGGCGCGCAGCAGCGTATAGGTCACGGCGAGGATCACGGGCCCCATGAAGAGGCCGACGATGCCGAACGCGAACATCCCGCCGAGTACGCCGGACAGGATCAGCAGCATCGACAAGTCGACGCCGCGGCGGATCAGCATGGGCCGCATCACGTTGTCGAGCATCGAGACGAGCACGGTCCAGACGATCAGCAGGGCACCCCATACGTGCGCGTCGTGCCAGAACAGCCAGACAATACCGCCGACCAGCGGGGGCAACGGTCCGATCTGGGCCAGACAGAACATCAGCATCAGTGCGGTGAGGATGCCAGCGCCCGGGACCCCCGAGATCCAGAGGCCGATGCCACCCAGCGCCGACTGCGTAATCGCCGTGACGACGATGCCCAGCGCGACCGCGCGGATCGCCAGGCCGGTCAGCCTGATCGCGGCGGTGCCGCGATCGGCCGCAATCCGGCTCGCGAAACGCAACATCATGCCCGCAGCCACCTCGCCGTTCATGTAGAGAATGCCGCTGATGATCAGCGTGATGAACATATGAATCACGAACGCGCCGACGATGGCCGCATGGCCGAACAACCAGCGCGCAGCGATCGTTATGTAAGGCTCGAGTGTGGCAAGCAGACCCCCGGGGCCGGCATCGGACAGCTTCTGCCATTCCGTCGTGGCCCGTCCGCCGACCAGCGGGATCTCGCCGACCCAGCCCGGGGGCGGGGGCAGCGCATAGCCAGGCATGGCCTTGATCGAGTCCATGATGTCGCCGGCATGGATAGCCAGCGTGGAGATGGCTTCGTACAACGGCAGCACGATCACGATGAGCAGGCCGACCAGCATGATCGTCGTGGCCAGCCAGCGCCGGTTGCCGAGGCGCCGCTGCAGGCCGAGCATCATGGGCCAGGTGGCGACGACAATCGTGGTCGCCCAGATCAGACCGGGGATGAAAGGCCGCAGAATGTAGAAACTACCGGCCGCGAGCGCCGACAAGATCACGATTACAAGCAGGTTGCGGGCGAGATCGGCGTTTTGTACTCGATTCAATATGGGCTCCAGGAATGTCGGGCCGCAGTGTGCCGGGTTCGGCGTCCCATAAAATCAGCCATGCAGAACAGGCGGGCCGGCGACAGTGCTTTTCGACAACAAGAATAGGCGATCTCAGGCCGCACGGGCTGGAATCGTCGGACGGAAGCTTTGGGCGCACGCTGTTTTCCGTTCCGGCATGAAACCTGGATCACGGGTACGCTGGCACGCCGGTCGGACGATATCGGTAACACATCAGGAGACAGATGCATGGCGAGGATAGTGGTTACAGGCGGTAGCGGCAAGCTAGGTCGTGCTTGCGTGACCGATTTGCTCGAACACGGCTATGAGGTGGTCAACGTCGATGCGGCCTTGCCGGCGCAACGCCACTGCCCGTTCGTGAAAGTCGATCTCGAAGATATGGGGCAGACACTCGAAGCGCTGTCGCAGATCGACGATCGTTTTGATGGGGTCGATGGGGTTGTTCATCTGGCGGCGATTCCTGCGCCCGGACTTCAGCCGAATGCCGTCTTGTTTCGCAACAATACGATTTCGACCTATAACGTTTTCGAAGCGGCGCGGCGGTTGAAGATCCGCAATGTCGTGTGGGCTTCGAGCGAGACGTTGCTCGGTTTGCCACTCGATATCCCGCCGCAGCGCATTCCGATTGACGAGGAGTGCGATCCGCGCCCGGAGAGTGCTTATTCGCTTTCGAAGCTTGTCGGTGAGGAGATCGCCAAGCAGTTTTGCCGGTGGGATCCTGAGTTGAAGATTATTGGTCTGCGGTTTTCCAATGTGTTCGAGCCGTCTGAATATGCCGCGTTTCCTTTCGATGCCGCGCCGGCCTCGCGAAAGTGGAATCTTTGGGGCTATATCGATGCGCGCGATGGGGCACAGGCAATCCGCCGTTCGCTCGAAGCGCCGTTGAAGGGCGCTGATCATTTCATCATCGCCAATGCCGATACGGTGATGACGCGCCCGAATCGCGAACTCGTGGCTGAGTTCTTTCCTTCGGCGCCGTTCACCGAGACGAAAGGGCCGAACGATACGCTATTGTCGATTGAGAAAGCTCGGCGTGTGCTTGGCTATGAGCCGCAGTTCAGCTGGCGCAAGACCTGCACGGCTTGAGCGGTTTGGCTTTAGTCGTCGTGGCCCAAGGCGGCGAGCGGATGATTCTGCTCTGACCACGGTGAGTGCAGCAGCGTTTCGACTTGCTCACGCGTCACTGCCTCTAGGGTGGCCGGTCGCCATTGCGGCCGGCGATCCTTGTCGATCAGATGGGCGCGGACCCCTTCGCGGAAGTCACCTTCCTCGACGGTCCGCACGACAATACCCATCTCCATCCGGAAGCAGTCAGCCAGGCTCATATGTCGGCCCTTCAGCAGAGCTTCGCGTGTGACGTGAATCATCGTCGGCGAGCAGGTCAGCAGCGCATCGAGTGTGGCCCTGAGCCACGTGCGCTCAGTATCGGACGGTGCTCCCTTCAGCGCTTCGCGCAGTGATGCGACGATCTCGACAACAGGGCGACGAGCATCAAAATGCGTGGAGATCCACGGCTCGTGAACGGCGATTGGCGCGCTGTTCGAATCCAGCGTGGATGACGCAAAGACTTCACGAAGCGCCCCTTGTATGTATTCGTTGAACTCGGCCGCGCTAGCCTGGGTGCGCTCCGTATTGATTGCCTCGAGCCGTTGTTCGAAGCCTGCGAGCGAGGCCGACGGTACACTCACGTCAGCGAGTCCGCTATACACGGCGTCCGCTCCGTTGAGTACCGTCCCGGTGAGCCCTGCGAACAACGCCATCTCGACCGGCATGACGCGGAGGAAATGCGTTGCCCCGACATCCGGCACGAGACCAATACGCGTTTCCGGCATGGCGATCTTGCTGCGTTCAGTCGTGACCCGCAGCGACGCGCCCTGCGCGAGGCCCATGCCACCCCCCATCGTGATGCCGTCCATGAGGACGACAACCGGCTTGAGGAAGCGATGGATCGCGTGGTCGAGTTGATATTCCTCGATGAAGAACTGCGCTACCTTATGGGGCGCATCAATGGCAGTGCGAGCCACCTGACGCACATCGCCGCCGGCGCAGAACGCTTTCTCGAGACTGCTATTGAGGACTACCGCAACGATGTCGGGGTTCGTGCGGCACTGCTCGAGATGAGCGGCCAGCTCACGAACCATGGCGAGGTCCAGCGCATTCAAAGCATCGGGCCGATTCAACGTCAGAATCGCAACGCGATTGACTGCCCGAAGCATGACCACCGCATCGGTGGCGGCTGACACAGGCTGCTGCGCATCGCTGCTAGCGGAGTGGTTCATATCGTTTCAAGCAGACGTGCAAAATCTCGCCACGCCCAATCAGGCGGTGACGGACGGCAATCATCGACACGGGAGCGAACTTCCGGATATAGCGGCAGACCTGCGCGAGTGAGTCAGCGGGTGCGTGCTCGATCAAATGAAGCAATCAAGCCACATGCAGTGACAGACGAGACGTGCCTGGCAGGGTCTAAACAACTGATCGGAGTATCGGGGTGCCGCGTGCACCGCAGGTCACGTCCAGGCAGCAAATCCGCGAGAGCGAATTCGCAAGGGCCAGCGGTACGTTCCTGCGATCCACAGCGATTTCAACGCAAACGCGCGAACGGGTCAGAGCCCGGCGCGTGCATCGAAACGCTCAATACATCTTCTTCGGCAACTGATCGCGGCGCAGGCGCTTACGCAGACGGGCGACAGCAGCAGCTTTCTTGCGCTTGCGCTCGGTGGTCGGCTTTTCGTACGAGGTACGTGCACGCAGCTCGGTGATCAGGCCATTGCGCTCGATGGTACGGCGGAAACGGCGCAGTGCTACGTCAAACGGCTCATTTTCCTTGATATGAACGGTCGTCATGCAATCCTTCAGTAAATATGTCAGGGGCGCTCAGGTTGCGAACTGCAACCGGCAGGGGTCATCCGCCAGTCTTTCATCGCGGAGACGAGAACGCGCAGTATACACGTCCTTGCTGATCCCACTGTGGTTTTGCGCCAATTGGGGCGGTGGCAAGCACATTTTTTTGGTCGATCAAAGTGATTCGATCGACCATTTCAGCAAAAGGCGGTCGCGGTGCCCATCTTTTCAGCAAATCGCTGAGATCGGCCACGTCATCGCCGTTCGCCTGACGGCTTACCGGGGTCATGATTATCGCAGATTCAATGGCTTGAGCGAAGTACGACATATTCAGGCCGCGCTCACGCCAGTGGATCCCAGTGCATTCGGGCGTCGCCGCTCGCTATGGCTGCTGGTTGCCGACAAGCTCAGGCGGAAGCGAAGGGTCTCGGTTGCATGGTGCAGATGGTCGAGCGCGTGCCCGAGATCGTCCTCTGCTCCCGCCTTACGACCTGCGTAGAGGTGCGTTTCCTCATCACTGATCTGCACAAGTCCGCCAAAGCGCGGCAAGTTGAAATCACTTGCTCGTGCTAATTCCTTTCGAATGGATTTCAATGTTTCGGCGTTGCGGTTATGCGATTCGTCATGGACCGGCTCCGCTGCGACTGTTTCGTTCGATAAACCCGCCGCACGTGCGAGTGTGCCACGTTCTTCGACAAGCCTGGCCACTACGCGAAGCCAGTGGGCCGATGCCGTCAGCCCGACCATTTGCGCCTCAGGCAACTCACAATGGAGTGCTCCTCTTAGCCTTTGTTTGGGCAGGAGCGCCGTACGCAAAGCGCGCAACTGCACATCGACACGCCGCATGGATTGAAGCGGGCAGGGGCCATGGCCGACCGTCAGATGCTGCAGGCAATGTTCGGCGGTATGGTCGAAGGCGCGCAGCAGATGCTTGAGTTGCTGGGCGATATGGCGGTCAGTGCGCGTGGGCATGAGCAGCACCGTGATCGCCAGCGAGCCGAGAAGTCCGGCGATAGTCTCCTCAATCCGCAACATGAGGAGCGGCGCCAGCGGGGTGCCCAATGCGCCATAGACCAGCCCGACGATCAGCGTGATGAACAGCACGCCAACTCCGTAATTCGTCTGGATGAAATAGCTCCAGAAGAACACACAGATCAGGATGGCCGTGATCGCCAGCAGGCCATGTGCGCCGAGCCATTGACCCACCACGGCGCAGATCAGCACACCAAGGCAGGTGCCGGCCATCCGTTGCAGCATCTTGTAGATCGCATGGCCTCGCGAGGCAATCCCGAAGAAAGCGATAAAGACGGCGACGATGGCCCAGAACGATCGATCAGGCGACAACGCGTACCCCATCGAGCCAGCGAGCAAGCCCGCCGCGAGGCCGCGCAACGCGACGCGCCAGGCGAGCGCCGGCGGAGGCAGCTTGTTCCCGACGGCCCACAAGGTGCGAGGCCTGGCGGCATCCTGCGCGGGCGAGCTTGACGTTTGCAGTCCCTTCGTCGTGCTCGACAAGCGATCAGAAGCAGACTGCCAGCGGCCGAGATCGAGTGCCGTCGATGCGGCAACATTCGCATCGCGCGGGCTATCCCGCTGTGCCGCGGACATGCGCAGATGACTCGCGACGCGTTCGGTCGCCACTTCGAGATCGAATAGCTCGCGTCGCACGTGATGCTGAAGTTCGGCCGGATACGCACTTAACTGCTCTTCACTGGCGAGCACTGCGGCATGCAGTCGCCCGAGCCGATAATCAATCCCGCGCAAAAGCCTCCCGCTCGACTTCAGCGGCGACGATCGATTCGCCATCCTGGCGATCGCGGCAGCCTGGACCCCGACGCCTTCGAGCATGCGTAGCAGGCTGCGGCCCAAGGGTTTCAGAGGGAGCGCGAACAGCAGCACGGCGCTCGATATGACGAAGGCCAGGACCATCAGCGCCAGCGAGACATCGACGACAGCGGGTGTGGGCTTGGTGAACACGCCCACGTATCCCGCCACGAGTGCCAGCACGCTAGGTGCGACGAATCGTGAGCCGCGCACCTGGAACAACAAGCCGGCAAACAGGATCGCAATCTGCCAGGCCGCGGCGAGCAAGCCTGAGTGCCGCACGAGCGCGGCCGACACGGCAAATGACAGCGCGCCACCGAGCGCTCCAGCCACATAGGTGAGCAGACGTTGTGAGGGCTTGGGGTCGCTTGCGAACATCGGCACGAGCATGCTGAACATCACGCCGGGTGCGATCGCAGAAAGGGGGAGGGCAAAGCGACGGATCGCGGCAGCGAGCACGATGCCGGTCAGGAAGACCGATAAGGTGGTTCTGAACGCGTGTTTCAAGCGAAATAAACCCGGGTCGCGGGCATGGAGCAGGTCGAATGACCTGAGGCGTGTCGTGCGGTGCATGATCGAAGGTCCTGGCTGGCTTTTGGCCGGCTTTTTTCAAGGCAGCCCGATTTTTTGGTCGGGGCAAGGACGCGATTCTAGCGGGGATTAGCGGGTAAAAATAAATAGTTTGGCGCTTGATGACGCAAAAACATCGATTTTCTAAACAATGCGTTCGGCGAACTAAACGGCCTTTTTAAGGCACTTCCGGGTCGTCGAAAACCCCTCGACCGTGCGTGACGTTGCGCAATTGCTCACGGGCGCCGGCTTCTGCCGAAGCGGGCAGCCGCATCATGAGCCGCGCCTTCATGCCGTATTCACTGCCTGCGAGCGCATAACCCTGTTGATCGAGCCAATGTCGAACCCGTGTCTCGTCGGCGTAGTCGACTTCGATGGCGAACTCGGTGTACGCGATTCGCTCGACACGTTCGGCGGTCTGCATCGCACTCGCAACGGCATCGGTATAGGCGCGGACCAAGCCCCCTGCGCCGAGTTTGATTCCGCCGTAATACCGGATCACCGCCGCGAGTACACCGTCGAGATCGTGGTGGCGGAGGACTTCGAGCATCGGTCGACCCGCCGTGCCTGACGGTTCGCCATCGTCCGACATGCCGGACTGCCCGCCCGCCAGCAGCGCCCAGCAGACATGCGTTGCGGCAGGATGTTCGGCACGCAACTGCTCGAGTACCGCCATAGCCGCGTCGCGATCGGCTACCGGCATCACGATGCCGATAAAGCGGCTCTTGCGGATGTCGAGCTCGACGGTGACGGTCGATTGCAGGGTATAGGTAGGCAAGGCGGAGGAGGGTGAATACAGCCCCGCTCAGAGCGAGTTGATATCCGGCGCCTCGAGTATCGGCTTGGGATAGCCTTGGCGCGCGACGGCGATCATGGCACGACCGACTTGCTCCGTCGTGGTGACATATTTCGGAGCGATCGCGCGGGCGAGTGTCAACACGGGCCCAAGAAACGAATAGAACGCCTGGTAAAGCCGTGTCTTCGAGCGGATGCCATGCAGCGGTTGAATCACGCCGGGACGGAACATGAACGCCGCTTTGAACGGCAGCTTGAGCAGCGCGTTTTCAGTCTTGCCCTTGACGCGGGCCCACATGCTGCGGCCTTGCTCCGTGCTGTCTGTGCCGGCTCCCGATACATAAACGAAGGTCATCTGCGGATTGAGCCGGGCGAGTGCCTCGGCCGCGGTCAATGTGAGATCGTAGGTCAGGCGGGCATAGTCGCGTTCGGCCATGCGGGCCGACGATACGCCGAGGCAAAAGAAGCACGCGTCGAAGCCACTCAAGGCATGGTCGAAGCCGGCGTAGTCGAACAGGTTTGCATGGACCAGCTCGCGCAACTTGGCATGTCGGGTGCCGGTCGCATTCCGCCCGACTGTGAGCACCTGCGTGACCTGCGTATCGTGCAGGCATTCGCGAAGCACGCCTTGACCCACCATCCCGGTCGCACCAAAGATCATTACATTCATCGAGTTGTATCCCGCGCGCCGTGGCGCGTCTGGTCAATCATGGTGGGCTGGTCGTGCGAGCATTGTTGTGCAAACGGCCGTAATTTGCAAAAGTGGAAGGCTCCTATCCGGAGGTGCCCCGCATGTTCTCCTATGTGACCCTTGGCAGCAATGACCTGTCTCGTTCGATTGTTTTCTACGATCCGGTGATGGCCGCGCTGGGGCATCGCCGTTGCACCGAGGGCGGTGTGACCGAATGGTTCGAATGGGCCGGCTGGGGGACCTATGAAGACGGGGGAAACATCGAACTCGCCTTATGGCTCTGCAAGCCCTTCGATAGTCGCGAGGCGAGCGCAGGCAACGGCACGATGATTGCATTGGAGGCGCCGTCGCGTGCGGCGGTCGATGCGTTTCATCTGGCTGCACTCGAACATGGGGGTAGCTCGGAAGGGGCACCTGCTGTGAGACCGCACTATGGACCCACGTTTTACGTGGCCTATGTGCGCGACCCGGATGGAAACAAACTCGCTGCGGTGTGCCGCGCCGCGTAGGCGTTCATCCACGGGGCAACACGAGATAGCTCGTAGCGTGCGGTAAGACGATTCACAAGCGTGCCCCGTTTAAACATCGCCCGTCCTAAGATTGACTTAAGAATCGGACAGCACACTGAGTCCTGCAGCTTCCCCTGTGCTGCGAGTGTGCTTTCGGGGCCGCCTATCGCGGCCCCCTTTTTTTGTCCGCGATTTCCTACGATGCCGATGCCGCAGACGGTGTCGATGCGGCGTCAGGTGTACCCGGCGGCAGGGCGAGCTTGGGGATCGAGGCGGGCTCGGGGGCAAGCGCTGGGGTCGCATCTTTTGATGCAGCCGGCATGGCGGGTGTCGCAGGGGTTGCGGCCG
>JAMFSK010000116.1 GCA_026225235.1 Burkholderiales bacterium | reverse complement strand
TCGCCGGTCTGCATGATGAAGCGCGTGCAGGTCGGCCTCGCACGCATGATGATGAAGCGGTAGCGGAATTGCTGGCGAGGATACTGCATGAAAAGCCGGACGGAGCAACGCACTGGAGCGTGCGCTCCGCTGCTGCGCAGACAGGAATTTCGAAGAGTTCGGTGGCCCGATATCTGTCGTTGTTCGGTGTACAGCCCCATCGTTCAAAGAGCTTCAAGCTGTCTAACGATCCCTACTTCGTAGAGAAGGTGCGCGATATCGTCGGGCTGTACCTGAGCCCACCGACCAATGCTTTGGTGCTGTGCGTCGACGAGAAGAGCCCGTGCCAGGCGCTAGAGCGTACGCCGCCGATGTTGCCGATGGGGCTGGGCTATCTCGAGGGAGTGACCCATGATTACGTCCGGCATGGCACCACCACGCTGTTCGCCGCGCTCAATACGGCAACGGGGGAAGTCATTGCGCAATGTAAGCCGCGTCACCGACATCAGGAATTCCTGGCGTTTCTCAGGCATGTGGATCAGGCGGTGCCCGCCGATCTCGATGTGCATCTGATCGTCGACAACTATGCGACATACAAGCATCCCAAGGTCAGGGCGTGGCTGGCCAGGCATACGCGCTACCACATGCACTTCACGCCGACCTACTCAAGCTGGCTGAATCAGGTTGAACGCTGGTTTGGCCTGATTACACAGCAGGCGATCCGTCGAGGGTCGTTCAAGAGCGTGCGCCAACTCACTACCAGCATCGAACGATATATCGAGCAGTACAACCAACACGGCCGGCCGTTCGTATGGACCGCGACCGCCGATTCAATTCTCCAGAAAGTAGCTGGGCTATGCAAAGTTATTTCTGGGGCAGAACACTAGATGCTTCCGTCGTGCGTGCGCCTCCCACGCCACCATTCGGATTCAAACTGATTGGGCCCTATTTGCCAGAGCCTATCGGCCGGAGCGGAAAAATCACCATCGCGGACACCATGCCGAGTGCGCCGCCGAGCAGCGTCTCCCAGGCGCGTGCAGCCAGGAGTGCGTATGAGTGCACCCCGCTCGCTGCAAGCGTCACGATCAAGGTGAAAGCAAATGCCGCGCACGCGACGTCATAGCGCTGCGGCAACGCCATCGCATAAACGACCATTGCGATTCCGGCCGCGGCCCAGACAAGCAACGGCGCGTGCTCCGCAACGGGCAGACAGGCGAGGCCAAGTGGAACACCAACCAGAGTCCCAAGGATCCGACGGCGCACCCGCTGGACCGTGCCGGTAGCCGAGCCCGCGACGACATAGGTGCACGCGGTGATCGCCCAGGAGGACTCCTCCAGGCCGACCAGATAGTTCAAAAACACGATGGCTGACGCGCCAGTTGCCGCCTGCAATCCCATGAATAACTCTGGCGAGTACCGGTCGCGAGACAAGGGTGGCCCTGCAGTAAGTGGCGCTACGGAAACAGGCCGCTCCGCGGGCCCGCTCAGCATGCGCGGCACGACCGACGCCAGCGTAGCGATCAGTGCGGCTATCGCAATCGCCACCACGTCGTCCGTAGTCAAACGAGCGCCGTAAGCGAGTAGCTCGCCGATATAAATCTGCGACCCAATGCCTGCACCGAGAATGCCGAATCGTTTGAGATAGCCGACCAGAAACGCGCCTGTCACCAACACCACTTCCGGACCCGCTCGACCTGTTGCGCGCAGCGGCTCGGCTAGGAACACGAACAGAAGCGCGCCTAAGGCAGCGGAAAAGTTCAATAATGTGAGGTCGCGGCCTGACTCGGCTCGCGTCGATTTGCCTTCTGACACGCTTGCCCAAAGCGCGAAGCTTCCCGCAAGGTAACTGAGCGGGATGCTGCCCGGCACGTGATGAGCAATATCCTGCAACGCTCCCAGTGCGGCCGCGATGCCGTACGCAGTTACGAGCCGGAGCCCCTTGATGCGACGGTGCGTTCCGGGGTCGACCTCGTCCAACCAGCGGCCGAGTGCGGCGAGCGGAGGTAAGATCCGTCGCGATTTATCGCCTTGATCTGGAGAACGCTGCGGGCTGTCGTTCATTGGTGGAGGTCCATGACCCTTTCGGGAAATACCGAACGACAATGAAAATTCGCGGCGCGCCAATAACAGCCTTACGACACGGCAGGCAGCATCGTCGAGCTGATCGCGATGATCCGCTCAAGATCGCGCAGGCTCGCAGCGTTTGTTTTGCGCAGAATGGTCTTTACTTGCGTGCGGACCGTTTCCAGGGAAACTCGTCTGTGTCTTGCCACGTCTTCGGCGGTCGCGCCGCCGCTAAAGCGCAGAGCGACTTCCGCTTCTGCCTTGGTCAGGCCGTAGAGTTCGCTCATCAGACTCGGCGGCGGTAACCAGGCTCGGTTCAACTGCCGGACAATCAGCATCGCCGCGCCGGGAGCGAGGCCGTAGCGATCGGTTGGACGGGAAAGCAGGTGACTCACGGCAGGAGAGACGAGCACCGCTAGCTGTGCGTTTTGAGCCGGTTCGTCGCGCGTGGTCCGTAGTCTGAACGCACCGCCCGAGCCGCCGGCGGCAGCGTCGACGACGAATTTGACCAGCGTCGATTGATCGTCCGGATGGCGCGCATGCAGGCGGATGTCGCCCACGCCGGGCGAAGGCCCCGATCCGTGCATCGCGAGGCCGCATCGACCATCCTCCATCAATCTGCTCGCCGCGGCGTTCGCGTGCAAGATTCGCATCGCGCGGTCCACGAGCACGACGGCGATCGCGAGGCCGTCCAGTGCACCCGAGCCGAGATGCGTCCGCTCGGCAATCGCGAGCCGCTTTTCCAGTTGGAGCGCGCGCTGCAGATGGGGCAGCAGCGTCAGCAACCGGCGCTTGTCGGCGTCGTTGAATGGGCCGCTGACCGCATCGCGCGAAAACCCTATGGGAGCGAACGACGCCGTGCCCGGCAAGCCTCCGAGCATGTAACGAAATCCGGCCGGACGCGCGAAATCGGCGAAGTACTCGGACTTGATCAGGGTGCTGTACGGCACGATCTCTTCGTCCACGACCGCATTGATCCCGGGAAACCTGGCATCGCTAAAGTGGTGTTCAGCCGACCGGCGATACGGATCTAGGCGGTGGTAGTAGGTCGCGTACGCGACGGCGTACTCGTCGTTGTCGCCACCGAACACCTGGCGGATCCTGTCGGGGCCCTCCGGCAGTACCAGACTGACCCGTTGTGCGCCAAAGAGCGTGCACAAGCGTGGGGCAACATCGTCCCAAGCCGCGCCCTCACCGGTCGCCACGGCATAGATGAGATCGATGACATCAGACAGGGCGGACTGGGGCACAGAACCTCCGACTGCCGAAGTGAAGCCGTTTCATACCCAGTTAAGGGGATGCAATTGCAGTCGAAATTCTACACAATTCTCCCAGGCCGAATTTGCGCGAATGCTCGGCACACGCATTGACGGGTCGTGTCGACCGGCCCCCAAGCCGCCACATCGACCGAGGATGGGGCGACTCACTTCTCCTGACTTATCTTCGCGAAACACGCACCGGCCGCGTTCGGTTTGTCCGGTGCATTTTCGGCAACGACACCATGAATACGATTTCCAAAATGACCGAGAGCGCTTTCTTGGCTCTTGCGAACGACCGCTGCGTTGCAGTGCCTGCAATCGGCCTTGAGCTAAGCGTCCGCACGCCGAAAGATTTCGTGGGCAAGGGCCTCGAACTCGTTGAAACGACTAACGCGCCGGGCTTCGGCCCTCCGCTGCACAAGCATCGCGAAGCCGAGATCTTCTACATCTTGCAAGGTCGCTATCTTTTCGAGGTCGATGGCAAGCGCTTCGAAGCGAGGGCGGGAGATACCGTCGTGGCGAATGGCAACGTGGCGCATCGCTTCGTGAATATCGACAGCCAGCCATCGACGCAACTGGTGATGATCGTTCCCGGCTTCGACGCTCTTGCGTTCTTCACTGAACTGGGATTTGCAATGAAGGGCGGAAGGCTCGACGAAGAGGCGAAGCGAGGGTTCAGCGTGCGCTGGGGCGTCGAATTTCTAGGGCCGCCTCTTGACGCTCCGTCACGGGGAATAGCATGAGCGCCGCTCCGCTTCAGGTGCGTGACATCGGTAGCTTTCACGTGGGCGGCCAGATGGTTTCGCTAACCGGGTTGGCTCCGAGACTGCGCGTCAGCACGGCCAACGGTGCGGTTCATCCCATCGATCCCAATGGAGAGATGATTGCCGGACAGATGTACGTGCAGTACGTCAAGCTCGCGGCGCCTCGCAGCCCGCATCCTCTTCTGCTCTGGCACGGCGGAGGAATGAGCGGCGTGAATTGGGAAACGACGCCGGACGGACGTGCCGGATGGCAGATGTTTTTCCTTCGCGCAGGCTTCGATGTGTTCGTGTCGGATGCGGTTGAACGAGGCCGGGCGTCGTGGGCTCCCTATCCCGACGTCTTCAAGGATGCGCCCTATTTCCGAACGGGGCGCGAAGCGTGGGAAGAAACGTTCCGCTTCGGTCCAGCCGGTTCGTGGAATGTCGATCCTGCGCAACGTCGTTCTCACGACGGGCTTCGCTTTCCAATCGCGCGCATGGAAGGATTCATGAATCAGTTCGTTCCGCGCTGGGGTGACAACGATGCGCTTACGCAGCATGCCTACGACGCACTCGTTGGCAGCCTTGAAAGCAGCATCGTGCTGACCCACAGTCAAGGCGGCAATTTTGGGCTCCAGGCCGCGCTGCACGCGCCGGATCGCATCAAGGCCGTTATCTCACTCGAGCCGTCCGGCGCACCGGATCCGGAACATTGCGATCCCGCGGTCCTAGGCGACGTTCCGCATTTATTCGTGTGGGGTGACTACCTGGATCAGCATCCTTTCTGGGTCGAATCAGTGCCCAAGGTGCGGCGCTGGTATGAGGCGCTGGTCGCCGCCGGCGTAAATGCGCAATGGATCGATTTGCCTTCACGCGGGATCGTCGGAAACAGCCATGCGCTCATGGCCGACTCCAATAGCGACGCCATCGGCAAAATGGTTCATGAATGGATGTGCGAAATGAATTTGGTTACGTCGACCTGATCATGCGGAAGCCCACCATTTTCGATAGCGTGCATTCGGGCGTCGCAAATGTCATACGACCCACGATAAAATGCCGTCTTTATTAATTGACCGTCCATAACAGAACGACGCACCCTATTTCGCACGAGCGTCACCGGGGAAACAACCGCAAATGATGTCAAAGACAAAAGCTCGATATATCCGGGGCACCCATTCAAGCACCGCACAAATCGCCGCATTCGTGGCCGTCACGATGACGCTTGCGGGATGTGGCGGCAGCTCCGGCGAATCCGACAACAGCGGTACCACACCACCCTCCGCTCCTGGGACACCTCAGGTCGCAAACTATTCGATCAGCGGGACTGTTTCGGGACTGCACGGATTATCTTTGCAGCTCAAAAGCGGCACCGATACGGTGACGGTCAATGGCGACGGCGCCTTCGTTTTTCCGACGAGCCTGACCTCGGGGAGCGCATACAGCGTGACCGCTGTCGCACCTTTCTGGACCCAGTGCAGTCTTCAGAATCAAAGCGGAACCGTGCGTACCAATGTGACAGTGACGGTGAGTTGTTCGACGCCGAGCGCAACCAGCACGGTGTTTGCAAGCGGACTTTCGGTTCCGGATGAAATCGCACTCGATGCAAGCGGAAATGTGTACGTTGCAATGCAAGGCTCGAGTCAGGTTTTGAAAATCTCGGCGAGCGGTACGGTATCGCCGATTGGATTCAGCGGACTTTCCATACCGAATGCGGTCGCGGTGGACAGTTCGGGAAGTGTCTACACGATGGACTCGGCCAATTCGTTGATCAAGATGTCGGCTGACGGCACGACACAAACCGTCGTCGCCGCGGGATTGCCATACTCGGACGCGATCGCGATCGACAGCAATGACGATATCTACGTCACAGACGTTAACAACAACATCGTGCGCAAAGTGACGTCGGGCGGCACGGTGACGACAGTCGCCACCGGCGTTCCTTCTCCTCAAGCGATCGCAGTGGACACTGCCGGAAACTTCTATGTCGCGGGGAATAGCGGCGTCATCGATAAAATTGACGCGAATGGGCAGATTACCGCGCTCGGCAGCGGCCTTTCGCTCGGCCTCGGCATGGCGGTCGATTCGAACGGGAATGTCTATGTGTCGGAACTCGCGAGCGGCGCGGTGAAGAAAATCGCGCCCGACGGCACGGTGGCGACGCTCGCTACCGTCACCGACGCGGGAGGTGTCGCCGTTCGTTCGGATGGCGCCATTTATGTGGGCTCGCGAAACCCCGGGATCATCTATTTACTGACCCCGAGCCAGTAAAACGTCAGAATCGAATCGACAAGACGGGCATCCGTAATCGAATCTACAGTGGCGCTTGGCCCGTTGTTCAAGGTGCCGCATCGTGGCTACCTTTCTGGTTAGCAGTTCGCACTATGCCATGAAGAGCGTCGATTGCCGGTTACCGTTTGCGTTCTATCGTCTACGAAAGATGACAGCGTCGCGTGCTCAGTTGGGCGAAGCGGCGTGGGTTTGGGCAGCGAAGTGGTTTCGTGATGTTGAGAGACGATGTCGATTCGCAGTACTCGCTGATGATAGGGCCCCGGTTAGGGGAGGGCAGCACGGGGAAGATCTCCCATGCGTCGACGGCATTCTAGGACAAACACGTCCCTCGACGCGGAAGCGGCGCGAGCCCCGACGATTGCTTGCCGAAGCCGGCAGCCAGCAAGAGTTGGCCATGCGGCGAAGTCCCTCTCGTCAGGACGTTGGGCGGCTTTCTCTAATCGGACGCCTACGATGCTCACATTTTATATACTGAAAGTCCCCGACCCCTGCGGAAACGAATCTCCGATTCGGAAAGAAAAGCCACGTCCAAGAGCGGGGTGCTCCCACGCCAGCCGTGCAGGGGAGGAGGGCCGGCAGAGAGCGATCAGGTGTTACGTGAAATCGGTGGTCGAACTGAGGGCCTGCGCATCTCGAGATGGGCGCGACCCTCGAGGGGCCGAAGTCGAGGCGGGGGACCCTGTTCGTGCAGCGTCGTAGCGTTACGCGAACGACATTTCCAGACTGATGCCGGAATAGTTGACCCGTGGTGCGACTTCACGGCCATCGCCCTTCTCAAAGTACACGATGCCGTACCGCTCCATCGTCTTAAGTGTGCGCGAGAGATTGGACTTAGCACGTCCAGACTTCTCGGCCAGTTCCGTCAGCGAAGCCGGGTTGGTCTTGGCGATCAGCGCGAGCAACGCCTGATTCTTTCCCGACAACACTTGGGCGAACGATTCAGGCGATGAAAACCAGATCTTCGGCTCGTCGGGAGATGGCTTGTATTCGCCCCGCGCAATTGCCATCGTTCGCGCCTTGAATTGTTCCATCGGTGCAATTCCGACTTTCAGGATGTGTTCGTTAGTCATCGCCCTTGCTCCTTTCCTTCATCGCTGTTTCGACTTCGGTCCAAAAGTCTGCAAGCAACTTCGCGGCATCCATGTAGTCGTAAAAACGGATGCGCTCGCCCGCGTGCTTATGGTCGTACTCGATTCGCGTTCTGGCACCCGGGCCTGAACCTTCCCGGATCGGATGCGCGTTATCGAACCCCAACGGGCGAGTCCCCTTTTCGTCATGCAGCGTCAGCGAATACCTCAACCCGTGCGGGCGCTCCTGTGTTGCGTCGATTCGCGCTACTTCAAATTTCACCCAACAACACCCGGTGTCGTCGACGGCATACATTACGCCGTCCAGCTCGAGCAAGGTGTCGAGGCTGTGGTCCCGATCTGTCATTGGATTAATGTTATCACCTGATGACAACAAAGGTAAGGAATCCAAGAAGGCCTGGATGGTTAGGGCTATGCAGCCTCTCATTCACGACCACGGAGAAGCCGCGGGCTCGTTTGACTCGCTGTCTGGGCGTATGCAGGACGGTTGCGGTGTTTCGGAGGGCGACGGCACGTTGCCGCGATGGTCAATGGCTGGTGCTGCGGGAGACGCAGTGTAAAAGCGCAGGGGCACGCCAGACCCGTGCAATGTCCTGCACGGCTTTTTCGCGAGATCGTCGTCACTTGGCCTCGATGAACGAGCTCTCGTCTAAGACCACAGGACATCGTCGCGAAATAGCGACGGCAGGTGGATCTTGTGCGCCGAGCCGCGGGGAGGGCGGTGCGCGAAAGACGTTTGAGTGCTTTGTTCAGGGGGATGTAAAGGCCCCGACTGATCTTTTGGGGACCTCCAAGCAACATGTCTAAGGGTCGCCTGTCGACCCCTGACAAGCCGATCGCCCCCTGTCTGCCAGCGTCTTTTGATATCGACATGCCGGACGCTCGAATACCAGGGTCGACTCAACGCTCTGTGAAGCGATCGGCTAGTGGTCGGCTAGCGATCGGGGCCCAGGTCAGGCCCAGGTCAGAGTCACTATCCGATTGTCGCCGCCGCACGGCGCCGGGTCTGGGAGCGCGTGATTCCGTTCTTTACCTTTCCGCCGGCCGTGCGCAAGTTGATGTACGCCCCGAAGGAAGTCCCCTTCGGGAATACGACCAACGCACGGGAGAGCGTCAACGCGGGCTTGCGTAGATCATCCGCACAGCGGGCACTTCCCGAGTGACGAGGCGGCCACCAAGCTGCTATGGCTCGTGCTGCGCGACATCTTTCCTGGATGGAGACGTGCTGCGCACGATTGGAAGGCGGCCATGAACCAGTTCGCGATCTTGTACGACGAACGCTCCACGCAACCCTACGCCTGAGATACCCTGAATCCGCAGCATGCTAAACGGCAGGCTGCATTAACCCGCCTGGAACACAAAATCTGACGGTCCCCCGGCGGCTAACTTCGGAAATTCGTATCTAAAAAGCGATAGGATCAATTTTTAAGCAGACGGCGAAATCCGATCAGATCCTACGCTGGGGGTTGAAATTTTGGCCGCCCCAAGCCTATGCTCCGGCTCCCATGTCATACTATGCGCATATTTATGCACATGGATTCGACTATGCCAAACACTGCGCGAAACTTGTCGACGCCTCGCCGATCGGCGAACGTTACCCTTCCGGCCGAGTTGCTCGAGCGGGCAAAGGCGCTGAACATCAACGTCTCGCGTGCAAGCGAGCGCGGTCTGCGAGAAGAAATCCACGAAATCGAAGCTCGCACCTGGGCCCAGCAAAACGCGACATTTGTCGCTGAGATGAACGCCCGAATCGAGAACGACGGTTTGCCCCTAGACGAGTACAGGATGTTTTGATGGCCCGTTTTGATCTTTACAGTAACCCGTCTGCAAAATCCAAAGCGAAGTCACCGTACTTGTTGGACATCCAGAGCAACCACCTCGGCGATTTGCACTCTCGCGTGGTCGTTCCATTGACCCGGGTGCTGGGCAGCTATACCCCTACGACGATAGCGCGAGATCTCTCGCCAGTGTTCCAAATCCAAGGTGAAGAGTTCTTGCTAGAGACTCCCCTGCTGGGTGCTCTGCGCATTGCCCTCCTCGGCCCCGCTGTCGGGTCGCTTAAGAGCGAGCAAGTCCGAATTCTGTCAGCTCTCGATCGTTTGTTTGGCGGTTACTGATCAGCCCGCGCAGCGACCAACGGGAGCGTCGGTGGACTAAGGATTTGCGCGGCACTATAGACCAAAGCCGGCTGCATCCTAACGATCTTCGCAGCAAGCTGCAGCGGTCACAACATAATCTATATTGCTGTATGCGGTGGGCATTCAGCCGGGCACTTC
>JAMFSK010000115.1 GCA_026225235.1 Burkholderiales bacterium | reverse complement strand
TTTGAATTCTGTTTTCGCAGTATGGTCGAGTACCGGGCGACACGAGATTATTGACTGACGACAGTGGCATGGCAATCCTGGTTCAGACGAGCTGCAACTTGCCTTACTAACAAACGCCATCACAGCACCTGCGATCCAGTTCTGCGTGCGAGAATTGCACATACCCAGATGCACATCGCTTTAATCAAGACACGCAATCGCTTCTTGACAGTACAAGAAACTACAGACTAGCCATCACAGATGAAAAGCGCTCGCGCATTTTTTGACGACCTCAATCAACGCTATTTAACACTTCATCGCACCGAAGGCGAGCTTTACTGGTCGACCCACACAGGCCTGAGTGATGAACATGAAGCGCTAGCCAATGCTTCACTCGAGCGCAAGCTATTTATCGGCGACGCAACGCGTCTGGTGTTGAGTCAAGAACATATCGCGCGCTTGCAAGCCATCGCAGTCTGCCCTGAGCGAGACGCACTCATCTCCGGCCTGTACGGCTGGGTCAAGGTCTTTGAAAGCAACGCCGTCGGAAACGAACGGGCAGCGGCGCTGTTAGCCGAACTCCTCCGCATGGATGCCGAATTGTTCGCGAGAAGGCAGGCTTACAAGATGCACCATGTCAATGCTGCAGGCCATAGTGAAGCCGCAACACCCGCAGCCCTGCGCGGCAATTTGGCATCCAACGCTGACGAGACGGCCCGCAAAAGTTCGCACGAAGCCTTGCATGGGCTCGAACGCTGGGTCCTCGAAAACGGCTTTCTCGACATCGTCGCCAAACGCAATGAATTGGCACGCGAGCTGGGCTACAGGAATTTCTTCGAATACCGCCTGCGCACAAACAGTGACATCAGCCCGGAGCAGCTATTCGCCGTTTTCGACGCATTTGAGACAAGCACGCGCGGCACTCAGCGTGCATCGCTCAATCGCCTTGTTCAGACGCATGGCGAAGCAGTGCTTCGGCCCCATAATCTGACCTACCATATGCGCGGCGGCGCAGGACCATCAGGGACCGACTACTTCCCCTTCGGCAAGGCACTCGGACGCTGGTCGGAATCGGTACGCCGGATGGGCGTGTCATACCGCGGCGCCAGAATCGAGATCGATTTGCTCGATCGTCCAGGCAAGTTCCCCACTGGTTTTTGTGTAGCCCCTGTACCCGGCTATAACGATGACACGAATGGCTGGGTGCCGGCGGACGTGCGCGTCACATCGACGGCCCGACCGCGTCAAGCAGGGGCGGGTCTGCAAGGACTAACCGTGCTGTTTCATGAAGCTGGACACGCGGCCCATCTTTCGAACGTGACACGCAATTCGCCGTGCTTTTCGCAAGAATTTGCACCCAGCTCACCCGCCCTTCTTGAGGCACAGGCCAAGTTCTTCGATGCCTTACCCAGCGACCCTTGCTGGATCAAGCGCTATGCAAAAGACGTCGAAGGGCATCCCATGCCGGATGACCTGCTCCAGGCGCGGGTCGAGTCGCGTCAGGCCTTTCTCGCTTATGCCGAACGTCGCGACTTGATTCCCTCGTATTTCGAGTGGGGCTTGTACACCATGGACGACGCACACCGCACGCCCGATGCTGTTCTTGACCTCGCGCGCTCGGTCACCGAAAGAATCCTGGGCGTTCCCCATCATACCGATTACATCCTTGCGCTTCCGCACCCGATTTATCACGACATCGCCGTCTACTACCACGGATATCTGCTGGCAAAGATGGCCGCTGCTCAAACACGTACCTACCTGCAGCGTACGCTGGGTTATATCGTCGACAACCCTGCAGTTGGGCCCTTGCTTGCCAGCCACTATTGGTCTCCGGGCAATAGCATGACGCTGGACCAGGCGCTCGAAAGTCTAACCGGCGAGCCGCTTACCGGCGCCTATCTCGCTGCCGAGTGCAATAGATCACCTGAAGAAGCTTGGACGCTGGCTCAGGAAGCGATCGAGCAAAGCGCAGAGGCGATACCGCAATCCGTGGCCGGTGATCTGGATGCGTCTATTTCAGTCATCCACGGGGCGGAACGTATCGCGACGAATAGCGAATCACTGGCGTCGATGTACGCCGCTTTCGAAACCTGGATAGAAACAAACAGTCAGGCGATTCAGGTCTGAAGTGTGCTGAAGAAGAACTGACGCAGCCTGGGAGATGCCTCTTGGGATAAGCTCCCGATTCAACTCACCGCGGTTCCGCCATTCGCCATGCAAGAGACTCGTGAATCGATGACGACCCGCCTGAACGCCATGCTCGGGTTTCACTTTGGATCCGCGGACACGCGGCGCATGGTGCGTACGCTGTTAGGCTGCGTGCTGAGCTATGGCGTGGCAAAGCTTGCTTCGCTGCCGGAACTTTATTGGGCGCTGATCACGACGCTTGTGGTCGTGACACAGCCGAGCCTGACACAAGCCCTTAGCACGGCACGTGACCAAATTACCGGCGCATGCATCGGTGCCGTCGTCGGAGTCATCGGCATCCTCGCCATCCAGCGTGGCGTTGAGCCTATGCTGGTATTCGCGGTAGCGCTCATTCCCCTGGCAGCCTTGACCTCGCTCAAACCGGGGCTTCGGCTAGCGTGTATCACGCTGGTCATTGTGGTTCTGATTCCGGGTGTCGGTCACTCGCCGTTCGACAGGCCGATTGATCGGGTGCTGGAGATCCTGATTGGCGCTGCTGCGGCGTTTATCGTCACCGTCATCTTGCCGAACCGCGCAGTTCGGAACGCTCACGACTGCGGAGCCAAATTGCTCGATGCGCTCGGCCATCTGAGTGCGCTGTACTTCAGCGACACTCATGATGAGCCCGAGGCACAGCGCTGGCAAAAGATCGCCGCCGAATCAAAAGAAGCCCTCGACGATGCCTTGGTCGAGGCCGGCCATGAGCATGTCGTCGTACCAATACATCACGGCAGTGCCGATGCAATCGACAAGATCACACCGATACTCAGCCGTCTTCATCGCGACACGCTCTTTTTAGGTGAAGCCGTTGCGGGCTCCAAGGGTTTGTCGAAGGGTGACAAGGGCAGCGCAAAACAGCGATTCGGTGAAGCTTTCAGCGCGTTAACCGCCCTCTTGAAGTCAAAACGAGTCGATGTACAAAGTGCCGATGCCGCAAGAACCACTATCGATGCCCTTAACATGCTGCTCTTTCCGGAAGCAATCGGAACACAGCAAAACGCGATCATGTGCTTCGTTGCAAGACACATGGTCCAAGACATGACCGAACTCACGGATTCGATTTCGCCCAGGCCTAAGTCAGCCGATGCTTAGGCGAAGACCTGCAGGGTGCATTGGGTGTTCAAAGCCGGAAGTCCGTGGAGTGTCTTCGTTCGATATCCCCTCACCCCTCCCACCTCGGCTCATCCCTGAACGCGTCGACCAGGTAATCAATAAACGATCGCACCTTCGACGGAACATAGCGCGCCGTCGGATAGACGGCGTTGATACTCAGCTCGGCAGTTCGATATTCAGGAAGCACTCGGACGAGTTTCCCCGCCTTGATGTGCGGTCCGAAGACGAAGGTCGGACCGTACGCCACACCCAGGCCCGCTAGTGCAGCCGACAGCAGCATCTCCATATTATTGGCCTGCATCCGAAGCGGTCCGTCGATCACGTGCTCACGGTTTTGTTTGTCGGCCAAGGTCCACCCGCGAACGGATGATGTCTCGTTAAATGCCAGACGAGGCAGACGACAAAGGGCATCGATGGTCTTTGGCTTCCCCTCGCGCTTCAGGAATGCCGGCGCGGCGCAGATGGCCATCCGACACGGGGCGAGCCGGCGAGCAATGAGCTCGGAATCAGCTAACTGGCCGATGCGAATTGCGACGTCGACGCCCGCGTTTTGCAGATCGACAAATCGATCGTCGAGCGAGACTTCAATATTGAGCTGCGGGTGAACCTGCAAGTAGCGCGCGACCAGGTCAGCCATATGCAAGGCGCCAAACGTAACGGGGGCGGCAAGACGCAAGGTCCCGCGAACGGTATTGCTCGCATCGCTCGCCTCGCGATTGGCATCGCCGAACTCTTCAAGAATGCGTTTGCATCGCGCGTAATAGGCGCGCCCGGCATCCGTAAAACTCAAACTTCGAGTGCTGCGATGAATCAGCCGCACCTTGAGCTCAGCCTCCAGTGCGCTCACATGTTTGCCGGCCATCGAAGCGGACAAGCCAAAACGACGGCCGGCCGCCACCAGACTGCCTTCGTCCATGGCAGCGACAAATACGGCAATACGGGTGAAACGATCCATGCGGCCTCGATTCGATAGTCAAACGATCGGATGATGATAGCGAAGTATGGATTATCGCCAATGGCGCCGCAATCTACTATCGCTCCATGAGTTTGACTGACCACCGGTCAAGCCATCCCTATCGCGGAGATCACAGTGAAAATCGCATCGAACGGCATTCAGATTTATGTTGAAGACCATGGCAACGGTTCACCCGCCCTCGTCTTTCTTCACTATTGGGGCGGCTCATCGCGCACCTGGAACGATGTCATCGCGACCCTCGCGAATTCATACCGGACTGTCGCTCCGGATCACAGAGGCTGGGGTAACTCGGATGCACCGGCGAGTGGGTACGCGCTAGCGGACTTTGCCGACGATGCGCAGCAAGTCATTGCATCGTTGGGCCTGCGGCAATTCGTCGTGGTCGGGCATTCGATGGGTGGGAAGATCGCGCAACTTCTGGCTTCGAGAAGGCCATCGGGTCTGGCAGGGCTCGTGCTGGTCGCGCCCTCGCCCCCTACGCCGCTAGCGCTTCCCCCGGAAGCTCGTGTGGCGATGGAGCAGGCTTATGTCTCACGCGAGTCGATCAATATGGCGATAGACCGGATGCTCACCGCCAAGGCGCTGAACCCAAAGCATCGTGAGCAGGTCGTCGAAGACAGTTTGCGCGGCGCCGATCAGGCGAAGGCAGCATGGCCCAAATCAACGAGCCAGGAGGACATCACGGCGGCGGTGGCCGGGATTAACGTGCCGACTCTTGTCATCGCAGGCGAGCTCGATCGCATTGATAGCGTCGCCACGCTCGAAGCGGAATTATTGACGCGCATCCCTTATGCCACGATGCGTGTTTTGCCTGGCACGGGCCATTTGTCGCCGCTTGAGTCGCCGACTGAGGTCGCCGCTCTGATCGATGAGTTCGTCGATGGGCTGCGATATGTAGGTGCTGCCGCGAACGCGGCGAAAACAGCGAACGCGGCATAGAACTTAGTGGGGTACTCTCAAAAGCTCCGCAAGAACCGCGCGTGTCGCCTCCGGCACGCGCGTCGATTTGCCCGTGCTGCGGTCGACATACACGTGAACGAACGCACCCGCGGCGGAGACTTGTTCCTCTGCATTTCGAAAAATGCCGACTTCATATTTGACACTCGAGTCGCCGATCCGAGCGACCCGCAGTCCGACGTGCACCGTATCTGGAAACACGATCGGGCTGTAGTAAGAGCAGTTTGTCTCGACGACAAAGCCGACGACGTCCCCGCCGTGAATATCCAGCACGCCGCGCTCGATCAGAAACCCGTTCACCGCAGTGTCGAAATAGCTGTAGTACTGGACATTGTTCACATGCCCGTAGACATCGTTGTCCATCCAGCGCGTCGACAACTGGCTGAAGTGTGCGAAGTCGGGCCGGCGCGCGTCACGCATGTTCACGAGAGAACTCCTGTCACGAAGGCTCCAAGGCTGTTGGAAAGCAACGGGGTGCAACCTGTAGGGGTCGCGTCGGGAATTGTAATGGACGTCCTGAAAGGAAAGGAGCGCAACGCGGGGGTTGTTCCGAGACAGCGCCCCATCTCGGTAGCACCTCGAACCGCAAGCCGCGCCCCTATCCCTATCCCAAACCCAAATACGCCACCATCATCACTACGCCCGGAGCGCCCCCCCCACCTTCATCTGCTCGACCTCCTCCACCGAAAATCCCAGTTCCGCGAGCAACGCATCCGCATGGCTTCCGGCTTTGGGCACATCGAGCCGCGTACCGAAGCGGCGGCCATCCATCGCGAACGGCAGCATGGGAACCTTGACGCTGCGGCCGTCTGGCAGTGTCACCTCGGCCAGGCCACCCGATTCGACAAGATGCGGATCATCGAACAACTCGTGCGGACGCATGATCGGCGCATAGGGCAACCCCGCATGCTCGCAACGATCCATGAGCGCCTGCTTGTCGAACGTCGAAAAACTCGCGCGTATCAGCGGCAAGAGTCGCTCGCGCGCCTTTACGCGCTGGGTGTTGGTGGCCAGATCCGCCTCGTGCGCAAGGGCGTCGAATCCAAATGCCGAGCAGAACGCTTGCCACTGCGAATCGGTCACCACCCCAACGAAAACCTGTTGCTCGTCCCGCGTCGCAAACACGTCATACACCGCCCACGCAGACACGCGACTCGGCATGGGCGCCGCAGGTTTCCCGGTCACCGCGAACTGCATCATGTGCTGGGCCACAAGGAAGGCCGAGTTCTCGTACAGCCCCGCCTGCACTTGCTGGCCCTGGCCGGTACGCGCGCGTTCGTGAAGCGCGGCGAGAATCGCGATCGCGCCGAACATGCCGCCCATCACATCGTTGACCGAAGCCCCCGCGCGCAGCGGACGCCCTTCAGGCCCCGTCATGTAGGCCAGGCCGCTCATCATCTGCACGACTTCGTCGAGGGCCGCACGATGCGCATACGGACCCGGCAAGAAGCCTTTCATTGAGCAATAGATGATGTCGGGCTTGAGCGCACGCACCTGTTCGTAACCGAGACCAAGGGCGTCCATCGCATCGGGCCTGAAGTTCTCGGTCATGACATCGGCACTCGCGAGCAGCCGGCCGATAACCGCTTTACCTGCCGGCGATTTGAGGTCGACGGCGAGGCTCTTCTTGTTCCGGTTGTAGGTCATCCAGTAACCGGCGCCGGAGCCACCCAGACGACGCGTGTTGTCACCCTCGGGGGTGGGCTCGACCTTGATGACTTCAGCCCCAAGATCGGCCAGCACAAGCCCGCAGGTCGGCCCCATGACCATATGAACAAACTCTACGACGCGCACGCCGGCGAGAGGCAACGCTCGTTCGTCGGAACCGGGTTGTGCATGCCCTGCGCCGGATGCGAGGTCACGATTGTCAACTTCGGAATTCATATCGCATCCTTCGCATAGACAAAGCCCTTGTTGAGTCCCGCCTCAGGCAGATATCCGTACAGCGGCTCTCCGGGCAGACCTTCCGCCAGGAAGGCACGGGCGGCCATCAGGCGATTGAGATCGACACCCGTGCGCACCCCCATCGACTCGAGCAGGAAAGCGAGGTCCTCGGTCACGATGTTCCCCGTGGCGCCCGGCGCGTAGGGGCATCCGCCAATGCCGCCTTGCGAGGAATCGAAGGTCCTGACGTCGACATCGAGTGCGGCTACGACGTTGGCAAGCCCTTGGCCTCGCGTGTTGTGAAAATGCGCGCCACCCGTACGGGCTGCACCCACTTCGCTTCGCAGGCGAGGAAACAAACGACGGACCTGCGCGGGATTCGCGTACCCCGAAGTGTCGGACGGCCCGACTTCATCGATACCGCGTTCGACGAGTGCGAGCGCCAGCCTGATGACCTCGTCCTCCGGCACGACACCCTTGATAGTGCAGCCGAACGCGGTCGAGAGACCGGCCTCGAGTCGAATCGCCGGAAAGCGTTCGTTACGCAGGGCAACGATCGACGCTACCTCGGCCAGCATCTGGGCGTGCGTCTTGCGGACATTGGCCAAAGAATGCGATTCGCTCACAGACACAGGAATCGTCAGCTTGTGGACACCCGATACAAACGCCGCTTCGGCACCTTTCAAATTGGGTGCCAGAGCGGCCACGCGCAAGCCGGAAATCGTCAGCGCGTGAGCGACCACGGCAGTAACATCCGCCATCTGAGGCAGCAGCTTCGGCGAAACAAATGAGCCCACTTCGATTTCGGCAAGGCCAGCCGCGGCAAGTGCGGAGATCCAGCGGCATTTGAGCAGCGTAGGCATAGTCTGCTCGACGCTTTGCAAACCATCGCGCGGGCCGACTTCGCTGATCAGCACGTCCGTTTCTGGGCGGCTTGCTTCCCCATTCGCTTCCCCATGAAGATGGCCAGCGTGCGAGCCGGTTCCGCCCTCTGCCTGTTCCCGTTTCATCACCTGCTCCTATCCAATACGTCATCTCATTGTTCTATCTGACAGAACTTTATTCTTCTTGATGATACATTATAGGCGCGACGCTCAGACCGCCAAGTCCACCTTGACGCGAGTGCATCGGCTTCCTAGGATGTGCCGTATGACAGAACATCATTCTGACGAACAAAACGAAAGTAACGGCAGGTCAGGGGGCGTGGCTGCGCTAGACCGCGCGTTTCTGATCCTGAGTGTCTTTCAGCCGGGCTCGGAGACGCTGACGCTCGCGGAAATCGCCCGGCGTACCGGCCTCTACAAAAGCACGATCCTGCGACTCCTCGGCGCGTTGGAGTATGGCGGCTTCATCCGCCGGCTCGCCGACGGTCGCTATACGATCGGGCCCGCCCCGTTACGGCTCGCACAGATTTACCAGGAGTCGTTCCGGGTCCGCCACGTCATCGAGCCGATTCTTCAGCAGCTATCGAAGGAAAGTGGCGAGACGGCGTCGTTTTATGTCCGTCAGGAGCAGGTCCGCGTCGTTCTGTATCGCGTCGAGCCCGCGCGTTCCGTGCGCTTTTCCGTACTCGAAGGTGAACAGTTCCCGATCGACCGCGGGGCGTCGGGCCGCATTCTGGTGGCGTTCACCAAGCCGTACGAAAAAAGTGATGAGGCGGTGCGAGAGCACCTGTGGGCGGTATCGTATGGAGAGCGGGACCCCGAAACGGCATCGGCAGCCGTGCCGGTGCTCGGTGTCAGCCAGAGCTTGCTCGGTGCGCTCGCGCTATCCGGGCCACGCGATCGGATCGCGCCGTCCGACGCGATGCGGGCCGCCTGCAAGCTGCTGCTGAATGCCGGGCAACGGGCAAGCGCCACACTCGGCGGGGATCCTACGATTTATGAGCACAGCCTCGAATCGATCGATCGCGCCGTACTGAATGAAAAGTCTTGAGAAAAGGAGCCGCGCCCGGGATAGCGGGCGAGCGCCGAAGACGAAATCTGAAAAAATCTTGGCCCGAAAACTCAGACGGTCTCGGCTTCGAGCATCTCGGCCATGGCGCGGCGCAGCGCCTGGTTTTCCGTACGGATCGACTGGAGCATCCGCTCATTGGCCTTGAACACGGCATAAGCCGGGGCCTGGCGCAATTGCTCGTCGTGGAGAGTCAACAGCCTGCCGAACGCGGCATAGGCCGCATCGTCAAATGACCAGGCCCCTTTTTCGACCCCGCGCTGATGCGCGCGGAACAGGTGGTCCTGGGCGGTCACAATCACTTTTTCATGCTCGTTGCCGAAGCCGTCTTCTGCCATGAAACACGAAACGAACAAGATCTCCGCCATCGTGCCCATGAACGTTTGCTCTCCCGAGCCAGAGTGCAGGGCTTCGAGCTTCAGATGGTGTTCGATCGAAAGATGATTGAACAAGCCCAGCGGCAAAGGCAGCAGCATGGCCTTGTTGCGTATCGGCGGTACGAGCACGCCACGTTTGGGCTTCGATTGACTGGATGTTGATCGCACGGTGGTCAGTGTCACTCCCTGAGGACTTAACCGGGTTATCGGCAGGCACGCGCCGGGGCTTGAGGAAGAAATTCCGCGAATTTGCCCGTCGACAGGCTCGGGAACCAAATCCGTGGGCCAGATCCCCATGTGTTTCTGTTCATTACAGCCCTCATTAACAAAACTTTCATGTTTATGCGCATGGATCGTCAGGCCCGCTCCACCACAATGGCATGTCATAAACGGGTCGGCAGGTATTGAAATGAACCAGCTTCAGGCGATGCGGGTGTTCCTGAAGGTCGTCGAACTCAAGAATTTCGGGCTGGCAGGCGAACAGCTCGGCATTTCACGGCCTGCAGTGACGCGGAGCATTGCGATGCTCGAAGAGCATTTCAACGTGCGACTGCTGCACCGGAGCACGCACAACGTCTCAGTGACCGAAGCGGGTGAAGCTTATGTCGATGGTGTACGCGCGGTGCTCGAGAAGCTCGATGAAGTCGAGGCCGAGGTCAACCGGTCGGTACGCGAACCGAAGGGCACGCTGCGCATCGCGGCACCGACCTCGTTCTCGCTGACGAACCTTGCCCCCTTGCTCGCTGGCTATCGGCGCCGTTATCCGGAAGTGCGGCTCGAAGTGTCGTTGATCGATGCGCATGTGGACATCGTCGAGGGACGCTACGACGCGTGTTTCGTCGCCGATCACAAGGCGACATCGGCCACCATGGTGAGTCGCGCACTGGCGCCGATCAAGCCGGTGCTGGTGGCCTCGCCCGACTATCTGCGGCAGAGCGAGGCGGTGCATGACGCGGCCAGCCTGCAGCGCCACGACCTGCTTGCGCATATGGACACCGGGCGGCAAGCGCTGAGCCTGCGCACGCCTTCAGGCCTCGAGCGCATCGAATTCGAACCGGCGCTCGCCGCCTCGAGCAGCGTGCTGGTCCGTGAGGCTGCGCTCGCGCATATGGGCATTGCGATCATCCCCGAGGATCTCGTGCGCGACGACATCGAGCAAGGGCGCCTCACGGTGGTCTTGCCGCAGTGCGAAGTCGAAGGTGCGCGGCGTCAGTGGGCCATCCTCTATTCGGGCCGGCGTCATCTGTCCGCCAAGGTGCGCAGCTTTATCGAATTTGCAGTCGACCATTTCCGCGAACGGCGCGAGCGCACCGACGCGTCCGGCACGGAGTCGGGCAACGAACGTTTCCTCACCGAAGCGGTATAAGACGCGAAACGCGTAAAATCAGGACACGGTGGTCGCCCACAGCCATCCTTGCCACCAACCGGAAAGCACACTGCGATCATGGGAAAAGTCCTGACGATCGAAGACGATGAAGTTACCGCACAGGAAATCGTCTCGACGCTCAAGCAACACAACTTCACTGTCGAATGGGTCGATAACGGCCGCGATGGCATGGTCCGTGCCGTCAGCGGCGAGTACGACGCGATCACACTCGACCGGATGTTGCCGGGCCTCGATGGCCTGACGATCGTCACGACCATGCGCAGCGTCGGCATCGAGACGCCGGTGTTGATGCTGAGCGCGCTGTCGGATGTCGATGAACGTGTGCGCGGGCTGCGTGCCGGGGGCGACGACTACCTGACTAAACCGTTCTCCCCCGACGAGATGGTGGCACGCCTGGAAGTGCTTCTGCGTCGCGGCGCACGCGCGGCTGAGCCGAGGCAGACGGTACTCCGCGTCGGGCCACTGGAACTCGACTTGGTGAGCCGTACCGCCATGCGCGACGGGCAGACGCTCTCCCTGCTGCCGACCGAGTTCAAGGTCCTCGAGTTCATGATGAAGAACCCGGGTCAGACCTTGACCCGCACGATGATCTTCGAAGCTGTCTGGGGCTATCATTTTGACCCGGGCACGAACCTGATCGATGTCCATATCGGCCGGCTGCGACGCAAGATCGATCCGCCCGGTCTGGAACCTCAACTTCAGACGGTGCGCGGCTCAGGCTACATCCTCGGCGGTTGACATGAATCGCTGGAGTACCTCGACGTTCCGCCTGCTGGCGTTGTATTCGGTCATTTTTTCGATGTCGGGCGCGGCGCTGGTGGCGTTCATCTACTGGCAGTCGGCCGGCTATATGTACAAGCAGGCCGACGTGCTGCTGAGCTCGGAAGCCATCGCCTTCCAGTCGGTTCCCGTCTCGCAGATCCCCGCCGAAATCAAGGCGCGGCTCGCGAACGTCCATATCCATATCAACTACACGGCGCTCTTCTCCGCCGATGGCTCGCGTATCGCAGGCGACATCGTCACGATGCCCTCGGGGCTGCCCGTCGACGGCGCGAAGCACACGATCGACCATCTGCACTCCACGCTCGATTCGACGGTGCCGCTCGCGCGTGCCAGCGCGATACGCCTGCCGTCGGGCGATGTCCTCGTGCTCGCGCGCGACCTCGGCGAGGTCAAGGAACTCCGCTCGTCGATTCTCCATGCGCTGATCTATGGTGGCGCCTTTGCCCTGCTCGCGGCATTGGGCGGGGGTCTGATCGTCGGCATCCGGCAGATCGAACGCATTCGCGCGTTACAGGTGGTCGCACGGCAAATCGCCAGCGGTGATCTTCAGCGCCGTCTGCCCTCATCGGGGCGCGACGAACTCGATCTCCTCGCGCAAATCGTCAATCAGATGCTCGATGAAATCGAACGGCTGATGGGGGAGATCAAGTCGAGTTGCGACAACATCGCCCACGATCTGCGCTCGCCGCTCAGTCGCGCACGCACGCTGTTGCTGCGTGCAAGCCAGCTCGATTGCGGGCCGGCCGCGCAAGTCCCGCTCGAACGCGCCTTGCGTGAAGTCGATATCGCACTCGGCCGTTTCCGCGCGATGCTTCGCATCTCCGAGATCGAGACGATGCATCGGCGCGGCGGCTTCAGCGCATTCAGCCTCAAGACGCTGGTCGAGGAAATCGCCGATCTTTATGGCCCGCTCGCCGAAGACAAGGGGCTGCAGTTTTCATCGCAGGTCAGCGACGTACCGACGATTCATGCCGATCGTGCCCTGCTGTTCGAAGCCTTGGGCAACCTGATCGACAATGCCATCAAGTTCACCCCGGCAAACGGCTCAGTGCGCATTGACTTGCATCGCGATGCACGGGGACCGCTTATCGACGTAATCGACAGTGGTCCGGGTATCGCCGCGGATGAACGCAAGGCGGTGACCCAGCGTTTTTATCGAAGTGAACGGACGGCGCAATTGCCGGGGTCGGGACTGGGCCTCAGTGTGGTCGCCGCCATCATGCGGCTGCACAACTACACGTTGCGGATCGGCGACGCGGAGCTCGCTGCGGCAAGTCCGGCTGCATCGAAAGCGACATCACTGGCATCACCCGGTGTTTCGGTTTCTTCCGGCACATCGGGTATATCGGGCGCAAGGAGCGTGTCAGCGGCAACGGTCGAAGCGGTGGCGACCGGGACGCGGATCAGTGTGTGTTGCTGGCCGCAACGGCTGCCGTAAGACGGGGCGCCGCAGACAAAGCCGCGACGGGCGACGCAAGCACGAGTTCGTCACGAGGCACGCTCTGCCAGACCTCGACCTGCGCCGCATCGATTGAAAAATAGACTGTGCTGCCGATCGAGAATGCGTCCTCATCGACGCACTCAAGCCGGAGTTCGCCGCGACACAACACGAGCCGCACCCGATTTGGCATCTCGACGCGGTCCTCGACGATCGCCTCTTCCCCACTCTGGGCATCGGCGTTCACACGGATCGCTTCCGCGGGAATTCGTACCAGACAATGTGTACCCACGGTCAAGGCAGTTCGACCCGTTTCGATTTGAAGAGCCTCGCCTCCCAATGTCGAGAGCACGACCCCGTCGCTCTCGACCACGCGTGCGTCGAAGACGTTCTCAACCCCCAGCAGGTTAGCAATTTTCACTGACCCTGGCCGACGAAACAACGCATGCGCAGGCCCATGCTGGAGCACGCGTCCCGCATCCATCACGATGATTTCGTCGGATAGTTCCGCGGCATCCTGCGGGTCATGGGTGACGATCAGCGTCGTACCTTCGAACTCTCGCTGAAGCGCGCGCAAGTCGCGGCGCAGACGGGTCCGCAATGGCGTATCCAGCGCGGCGAACGGCTCGTCAAGCAGTAGTAGCCGGCTCGGCCGCGCGAGCGCGCGGGCCAGCGCGACGCGCTGCTGCTGGCCAAGCGACAACTGCGCGGGCAAGCGCTCGAGCAGGGGCAGCAGGTCGAAGCGCTGTGCCCAGTACGCGGCCAGCTCGGAGACCGCATCCGGCGCAAAGAGAAGTTGCTCGGCCACCTGCAGATGAGGAAACAAGGCGTAGTTTTGCGGCACGTAGCCGATGCGGCGCGCCTCGGGCAGTTGAGCCCCGATCGACTCGCCGTCGATCGAGACGGTACTGCCCTGCCCCGTCTCGAGGCCGGCGAGCAAGCGCAGGCTCAGTGACTTGCCGGATCCTGACGGACCAAGGATCGCAATGCGACGCGCACGGGTATGCAGCCGCAAGTCAAGTTCGAAATTCCGAAAACGATGAAGTAACTGCAGGTCGAGTTCAATCTCGGGATTCGGGGCTTGCCCCGCGGCGCGACGGTCAAGGCTCTGCTTGTCGGCCAAGGCCCGGATTCGACGCGCGGCACGCGCATCGCTCGCCACACGCGCATGGCGTCGCCGCACCATTCCCACCGCGGCAATGACGACCAGCGCAGACAGCAAGGTCGGCAGCAGGATCGGCAACATGGCCGACAGACCCTGACTGCCGAAACTCACAAACGTAAACACCGGCAACGAATACGGGTGATAGGCGACCATCACGGTCGCGCCGAATTCGCCTATCGCCCGAAGCCACGCCAGCAACAGGCCCGCAAGAATGGTCGGCCACGCGAGCGGCAACGAGACTTTGAAGAAACGGGCCGAGGCGCCATGACCCAGCGTCGCCGCAACGTGTTCAAGATCGCGATCGATCGAGAGAAAGGCCGAGCGCGCGGCGACGATCAGGAAAGGCGCCGCGACAAAAACTTCGGCAAGGACCACGCCCGCAAACGAATCGGTCAGGGGCAGGCCGACCGAGGCCGCCCATCCTCCGAGCAAGGTATAAGGACCGAGCAGAAACAGTAGCAGCACGCCCGCCACAAGCGGCGGCAAGGCGAGCGGCAACTGCATGACAAAACCGAGGATCCGGCTCGCCGTGCCGCTCCGACGCGCAAGGTAGTAACCGAGCGGAATGCCGCCGAGCCCGATCAGAAGCGTCGCCAGCGAGGCGCTGGCAAACGAGACTTCAGTGGCCTGCCATAACGCACGCTGCCTGAGTGTCGACCAGTCCGCCTGCGCCAGCTGCGGAAACAAGGTCAGCAGCGGCGCGATCAGGTAAAGCGCGAGCAGCGCACTCAGCCAGCGCAGCGGCAACGGCAACGGCAACGGCAGTTTCACTCGGCGCTGACGGCCCGGGCGAGCACCGGCTGAAGGTCAGCCGGGACCGCCGACGCATCGCCGCCGATCTTCGGCGTCTTCACGTCGATACCTGAGGCGCGCAGCAGTTGTTGCCCTTCGTCGCTAAGCAGGAAGGCAACAAAGCGGCGGCCGCCCGCGTCGTTCGGCGCATTGTTGAGCACCGTGATCGTGTAGCTCGCCTTGATGTCGAAGTCAGCCGGCAGACGCACTGCGGGAATGCGCAGGTCCGTGGTCTCCGTCGTATAGAAGAAACCCGCGTCGAGCTGACCCGACTGCAGACGCCCAACGAGCGTTTCTTCAGGCATCACTTGCTCGGGGTTTTCCGGGTCGCCGAGCATCCGCGCGGACAGATCCGGTTCCTGATACAGATGCTGGGCCTGGTCGAGCAGCTTGATCGTGAACGCGCCCTTGGGATCGAGCTTCGGATCGGTACGGCCGATCCGGATGCCGGGCTGCGTCAGTGCCTTGTCCCAGCGCTGGGTCAGCAGCGATTGCGCAAAGCGGCTTTGCGGGTTGTAGCCAATCAACAGCTGCGATTCCGCGAAGCCCGCATACCAGGTGACCCAGTTGCCGTTGGCCGCGCCCATGAGGCTGTCATTGACCGTCGGGCTTGCGCTGATGAACACGTCGGCACGCCGGAGCTTGCCGCGAATCTGGTTAGCCAGCGCATTGGAACCGCCTGCATAACCCTGGAAGGTCAGGCCGGTTGATTTCTCAAAGGCCGGCGCGACCCGCTGCTCCATCATATGAACCAGCGAGCCCGCATACATGACGTTGACGGTATCGGCCCGTGCAACGCACGCGCCGAACAGGGCCACACCGACGCCGACGATCGACGCCAAGGCACGCAGTTTTTTCAACATGATCAATCCTTGAGTGTGAGGCCGGAAAGCGGAACTGGCAGACGCTACGGGTTCAGCGCCCGGCGTGAGAAAGAGGGCGCGCTTCACCGTCATACCGCAGCGCAAGATGATGTGCCGCAGGACTGAGCGAATGCCTCACTACACATGGGAAGCCCGCCACATCGGCCTTTGGCGTTGCGTCGTATCCTACGATATATAGCGAGACGCGGCAAGCCGACGACGCGCGGCGCGAGACCACCGCAGCGCGATTGCTGCGCTGCGCTTACACTGCGGCATAGCCGCGGACACCCCAGGCCGCTCGCGCGTTTAGCATCAGATTGCCATGCGTATTCTTTGTATCGTGCCGGTCGGCCAGGAGGCGGACTATCTGCACAAAGGGCTGACGGAGCTCGCTTATAGCGTCGAGGTCGCCCGTGATGAACACGAGGGCCTGTTCGCGTGTACCGAAGCGCGCTATGACGCGCTGGTCATTGCCTTGCCCGATTTGCCCGACGGCCTCGTTGCACGTCTCGGGGCGGGCGCCGGCGATGCCTCCGTGCTCGTGATCACCCCCGACGATTCCAGCACCCAGCGCGCGGCAGCCCTGCGCGCGGGCGCGGATGCCTGCCTGAGCCGACCCTGGTCCTTTATGGAGCTTCAGGCGCGCCTGCAAGCGCTCGCGCGACGCAGCCCGCAACCTCTTCCCCTCGGCACGCTGACTGGCCCTGGTGCTTCGGCGGACCCGGATGCGATCCGGCTCGACTCGTCGAGTCGAAGTCTCGTCGCGGCCTTGATCACGGTGCCCCTGTCGCGTCGGGAATATCTGGTGCTCGAATGCCTGATGCGCGAAGCCAACGCGGCGATCAGTCGCGATCAACTGCTCCAGTACGCCTGGACGGCGGACGAACAAGCGGATGCGTCGACGATCAATGTGCTGATGTCGCGGTTGCGTCTCAAGCTGTCGGCCGCCGGCGTCGACGTACCGCTCGAAACGGTGCCCGGTCACGGCTACCGATATGTGTGCCCCAAAGCAAATGCCTCTCGCGGACCGGCCGATCCTTGAGAGGCATTGCGTTTGATGCATTGATGCTTTGCGACTTGTCGTTGCTGCTTTGTTATGGCCCGTGAACGGCGACCCCTTCCGGTGAGAACAGGCCGCCCTTCCACGGACCTGACTCGCCTGGCCAAGCGCGAGTCAGGCGCACGCGATCAGATTCGGATCACGCGCAGATCAGGCATCGATCAGAAGCGATGGCGCAGGCCAACCGTTGCGGCGACCTGATTGTCGGTCGACGACGGCGTCAGCGTGTTGATGGCTGCGTTCGCGAACACAGTGCCGTCGGGGCCACCGTCTGCGTGCTGGTACACGCCTTCGATGTACACGTCGGTACGCTTGCTCAGCGAGTAGTCCGCCTCAAGCGTGCCTTGCTGCCACTTCGGATGGCTGCTCGTCGCGCCGTCATAGTGACCATCGGTGAAGGTGTAGGCGCCTGCCAGGGTCAACATCGGCGTCAACGCGTACTTGCCGTTGATTTCGTAGTTGTCCAGATGCAGGTCTGCACCACCGATGCCGCCGAAGAATTCGCCACCAATGTTCACGCCACCGATGTTATCCAGCTGCGTATGCGTCCACACCACGCCGACCGTTGCCGGGCCGACCACGTAGTTCGCACCGACACCCCATTCGCGTTGCCGTTGAGCCTGGAACGTCGAGTCGTTATCCGACTGCGACACGGCGCCGTTCGGGTTCGTCTGCGAGATACCGCCTGCAGCGTTGTTGATTTCCATATAGCCGGCCGCCACGTTCAACGGGCCGTTCTTGTACGAAGCACCGAAGCTGTATGCACGGTTGTCAGCGAATCCACCCGCTTCATTGCTGAAACCATACAGGCCGCCGAACTGCAAGCCTTGGTAGTCGATGCTCGTGTACTTGACCGCGTTGTTGATCGAGAACGTGCTGCTCAGGTTGTCGTTGTCGAACGGGTGAGCGGCGAGGTTATTGCCATCACCGGCGCCCGTCATCGTCAGCGGCGACACGTAGTCAACCATCGAGTCGAACTGACGACCGAGGGTGACCGAGCCGAACTGGTCGCTCTTCAGGCCGACATAGGCCTGACGCCCAAACAGGCTGTTGTGGTAAGCCAGCGCGCCGCTGTTGACGTCAATGCCGCTTTCCAGCTTGAAGATCGCATGCAGACCGCCACCGAGGTCTTCATTGCCTTGCAGGCCGAAGACGCTGGTCGTCAGCGCGCCGCTGCTCTGTTGGTAGTTTTGATGACCGCCTTCGTTATTCGTGAACACAAGGCCTGCGTCGAGAATGCCGTACAACGTCACGCTGCTTTGTGCATGCGCGGTCATTGCAAATGCGCCAGTCAAGGCTGCGGCCAGAAGTGTTTTTTTCATGCTTTTTGACTCCAGTACAGTTCGGGGTAGTGCGGTTCGATGGGGTGCCACTTCCGGGCACTCGTCGCCTCCGCCGATAGCCGGCGAATGCGGTCCGTTGAACCTGAACGGAGTGTAGAGGCCGATCCTCCGCGGCACTGAGCGCGCATTTTGAAAGAGCGAATTTCAAAATCAGGAATCAACACCGCTCGCTGGCGCATCGCCCCTCAGTCTGACGAAGACGTAAGCCTGGTTTCATCTTGCGGCAACTGTCATATGGGTGTGCTAGGCCGACAAAAGACCTGCTTGCAAGCAACTGTAAGACGCTCAAAGCCCTGTAAATAGGGGCTTACACGGAAGCCGATCCAGATAGACGAAAAAGCGTGGAACAAACACACGCACACATTGTCTCGATGCCCCTTCATAGACACACCGTAAACAGTACGTCTACTTCCGAAGGGGTTATTGCCGCGCAGTGTGCACAAGAGTGTTGTCCTGCAACAACTCATCGATCTTCGTGTGTTGCGCAATTTCACGCTCTGCTGTGGTCCTTTCGCACGTGGACGGTCAGACCCTATTGATATAGCACAGGATCAGTTACATATGTAACGAAGGAAGTGCAAGTAACGCGACGAAAGAATCTCATGCGTCGCAGAGCGAACGAATGCACGAGGCATCGGTCACCGATGCAGCGGACTATCGAGGGGGCGATGCAGGAACAGCTGAGAACTATTCGGCGCGACAGTAGATCGCGGTAAGAAACGGACCTGCATGCTTGCTTTCAGCGGGGCTATTTACCGCATTGAGCACTTTCGCGACCGCGTTCGAGTCAGCGCTGACAACCACACCGTAGAGCGACCCGCGCATCGGTTCGCCTCTGCCGAGCGTGAAGATCGGGTCGTCCTGCTCGTAGCCGATCACGGCATACACTCTGAAGCCAAACGCTGTCAGCTCCGAGTGGCGCGCGGGCCAGAAAACGTTGATGGCGTTGTCTTCAACATGGAGGGGATGATCGGCGATCAGCTGGCGCGTTTGCAGCGACGTGATGTAGCCGTGCGCCCGATCACCGCACGCGAGCGCATCGTCGAGCGACAATGCATGAACGGCTGCAGGCAGAGCGAGCGTGAGTGCCGCGGTTACAGATACTAAAACAGACCTCGTCATCTCGTTGCACGGCTCCACGCCATTTGTTTATTCCATCACGAGCGCCTGATCGGCGATCGCCGCCGCAAGAACCATCGCATTCGCGTTAATCGCAGCTGGCCGCGTCGGAATCGGACGATAGACAGAATCGCCGCGTTCGATATGCATGCCGCTGATCGCACAGGTTCCGGCGTGCTTCGCGATGCCCGCGCGCCAAATCTGGTCGTTGTAGTGACAGAGCGTCGACTCGCGCCACGAAATAGTCACCGTACGGTCGCTCGGCCTGTCGAGCACTTTAACAAATCGCGTCGGCGGCGGCAGACCGGATTCCACGCGAGCCATCGCAGCACGCACGATGCGATCGGTCGACGCGCTCAGCTCGGCACGCGCAACGGTTGCCGGCACACTGCGCTCGGCGGCGCCGATGCGATGACTGACTTCACGCGCACGCTCGCCCTGGGCACCAGCGTCCAGGCTTGCATCGATATTCGCGCCAATGGCTGGGCCACTCGCGGCTGCCGACGTGATCACGCACAACCGTGCAAGGATCTGCGACCAAGGGTCGCGATGGCCGGTTCTTTTCTTCATGTCGATTGCCCCATATAACTTGCCCTGGCTCAGGAATCAATCGGGATCATTGCCAGGTCAAACGCATTATCTCTGCTAAAGAGCGCGCAAACTGCCTGCGTCAGCGCAATACACTATTACCGCTGGCAAAACAAACACCAATGAACTAATGAATCGCGCCGGTCACGGCACGCGCCTGCCGATTCCCACGTGCGGCGCGTACAGCAAGGCGGCCCGAGCTTCTGCAGGTTTCGTCGAGCGTCGATACAATCGTCCCGATCATTGCGAAACGACGGCCGTTCGACGTGCGGCACCCCGTGGCACGTTCCATTTCCCACCACGAGTGCTGTCTTTGAGCCCGCGCATCGCGATCCACGTCAGACCTGAACACTTTCAAGGAGCTTTCATGGAATATCGACATCTGGGTGCGTCCGGCTTCAAAGTACCGGCCCTCAGTTTCGGCACCGGCACGTTCGGCGGCAAAGGGGAATTCTTCAACGCCTGGGGTGCGACGGACGTCGCCGAAGCGCGCCGCCTGATCGATATCTGCCTCGATGCCGGCGTCACCATGTTCGACAGCGCCGACATCTATTCGGGCGGCTCGTCTGAAGCCGTGCTCGGCGAAGCGATCAAGGGAAAGCGCGACAAAGTCCTGATCTCCACCAAGGCCACCTTCCGTCTCGGCGAGGACGCGAACAGCGTCGGCTCGTCGCGCTTCCACCTGATCCGTACCGTCGAAGAGCAACTCAAACGCCTCGGCACGGACTACATCGATCTGTTCCAGTTGCACGGCTTCGACGCCAAAACGCCTGTGACCGAAGTGCTGTCGACGCTCGACGATCTCGTGCGCGCCGGCAAAATTCGCTACATTGGCGTATCGAACTTCTCCGGCTGGCACCTGATGAAGTCGCTCGACGTGGCCGACCGCTACGGCTATCCGCGTTATGTCGCGAACCAGACCTACTACTCGCTGATCGGCCGCGACTACGAGTGGGAACTCATGCCCCTCGGCATCGACCAGGGCGTGGGCGCCGTGGTCTGGAGCCCACTCGGCTGGGGACGCCTCACCGGGAAGATCCGTCGCGGTCAGGCACTCCACGCCAACAGCCGTCTTCACAAAACCTCCGACATGGGCCCGCCGGTCGCCGACGAGCATGTCTATCGCGTGGTCGATGCGCTCGATGTGGTCGCCGAGGAAACCGGCAAGACCGTCGCCCAGATCGCCCTTAACTGGCTGCTTCAGCGTCCGACCGTCGCGACCGTGCTGATTGGCGCGCGCGATGAAGAACAACTGCGTCAGAACCTCGGTGCGGTCGGCTGGAATCTGACTCCGGAGCAAATCGCCCGCCTCGATGAAGCGAGCCGGGTCCGGCCGGTCTATCCGTACTGGCACCAGCAAGGCTTCGACGAACGCAATCCGTTCCCCGTCAAGGTCTAGCATCGAGGGCAGGTGGCCGTGTGCCGCCTGTCCTACACCGCGAATATTGATCACTTGTTGAGCCAGCGCGCCCCGGGATAAGGTCTGGCCACACCCAGGCTTTCCATTGAGACCGTCATGTCCACCCTCGAGGCACTGCATTCGATCCTTCACGATCAGGAGGCGCCAGAAATCATCCGCAACCACATCACCGACGTGATCCAGTACGCCTTGCGCAATCGCGGCGGCTATTTCACCGACAAGGAACTCAAGTGGTTCGCCGAGTGGGACGACACCCGTATTCCGATTGCAGCCAACAAGCTTCTGAGCAGCGCAGCCGTGCCGAAGGAATAGCGCCGGGCTGATCTTTGTTCCTGCAGTCAGAAAACCGGCGCTCCGCGCGCCGGCTTCCGCCCTTCCCTAGCGTGCCGCGACCTGCGGCGCCGGCGTGGTAGCCGGGTCGATCTGTACCGCAGGCGACCCTTCCCAACCGCCACCCAGTGCGCGGATCAAATCGACACGCGACACCATCTGCGCACCCACCAGTTGAACGTCGGCGCGTTGCGCCTGAAGCACCGTGCGCTGCGAATCGATCACGTCGAGATACGCCACAGTGCCTTCGGTGTACTGCGTCTGCGACAACTGAGCTGCGCGTGACGAAGCAGCGACTGCCTGATCCTGCTGCTTGATCTGCTCATCGAGAAGGCGCAGGTTCGACAGGTTGTCTTCCACTTCCTGGAAGGCCACCAGTACTTGCTGGCGATAGTCCGCGACCTGCTCTTCATACTTGGCCCGGGCATTCGCGAGGTTACCGCTGCGCGCACCGCCGTCGAAGATCGGAATCGTGAGCGCCGTGCCTGCGAGCGGCCCGAGCAGGAACACCCGGCTCGACCAGTTGAACAGTTCGCCCAGCGTGCCAGATTCGAAGCCCCCTGCACCCGTCAGGTTCAATGACGGGAAGTAGGCGGCACGCGCGATACCGATGCGCGAATTGGCAGCGGCCATCGCGCGCTCGGCGGCGGCGATGTCGGGACGGCGTTCGAGCAGCGATGAGGGCAAGCCGGCCGGCACAGTCACATCGACCGGCACGATCGGATCGGCCACCATGGAGAACTGCGCAGGCGTCTTGCCAAGCAGGACCGCCAAGCTATGTTCTGATGCTGCGCGCATACGGGCAACGCCGAGCTCATCCGAACGGGCGGTGGCCAGTTCCGACTTCGCTTGTGCGAGGTCAAGCTCGCTGATATCGCCGTCGTCGAAGCGGTGCTGTACGAGCTTGAGGGTCTGCTCGCGCAAGGCCACCGTCTTCGTGAACACGTCAGCTTCCGAATCAAGCTCACGCAGCTTGTAGTAGTTCTCGGCCACATCAGCCTGTAGCGCAAGCAAGACCGAGCGATACAGTGCCGCGCTCTGGTCCGCGTCGGCCTTCGACGCCGCCGCGGTCGCTGCGACACGGCCGAACAAGTCGACTTCATACGAGACGGAGGCCTGCGCGCGCCACAAGGTCTGCGGTGCGGTTGAGTTGTCCGGGGTCAGGCCCAGTGAAGCAGGCGAGACTTTCTCACGGGTCGGGCCGAAGCCGCTGTCCAGCGTCGGGAAAAAGCCCGAACGTGCCGCTTCCTGCAGACCGCGCGCTTCCTTGAGCCGCGCGGCAGCCGCTGCGACACTCTGGTTCGCCGCCATGGCCTGCGTTTCGAGGTCGTTGAGCGCCGCGTCGTTGAACACGGTCCACCATGCACCGCGCGCCAACTGTTCAGACGGCGTCGCCGTCTTCCACGTACCGGCTTCCTGCGGACTCAGCGGCGCTTCTTTGAAAGCGGTCGGCAAGCCGAGGTCGGGCTTGACATAGTCCGGGGTCAGCGAGCAGCCGGCAATCGCGAGCAATGCCGACAGCAGCAGTGAACTCCCCGCCCATCGTTTCATCTTTATGTAGCTCATCATCTAGTCCTTGCGCATCGTGTGGCTGCCTCGGTCATACCGGGCGCCACACAACACATCTACCGTGTGCGAGTTCGTTTGCCGTTGCCGGCCTGCGCGGTCAGTCCGCTTGCAGGCCGGCTCCGGATCCTCAGCTTGCTGCGTCGAGCGAGGCGTCCACACCGCGCATATGCGGGTTGTGGCCATGCTTGTCGACGAGTTGCTCACCGCCTGCAAGTTTGCGCAGCAGCACATAGAACACCGGCGTGAGCATCAGCCCGAACAACGTGACGCCGATCATCCCGAAGAACACCGCGATGCCCATCGCATGGCGCATTTCCGAACCCGCGCCCGACGAAAGCACGAGCGGCACCACACCCATGATGAAAGCAATCGACGTCATCAGGATCGGGCGCAGCCGCAGGCGGCTTGCTTCGATGGCCGCTTCGACAATTGACCGGCCCTGCATCTCGAGCTCACGTGCGAATTCGACGATCAGGATGGCGTTCTTCGCCGAGAGCCCCACCAGCACCATCAGGCCAATCTGCGTGAAGATGTTGTTGTCTCCATCGGTCAGCCAGACACCGGCCAGGGCGCACAGCAAGCTCATCGGCACGATCATGATCACCGCGAGCGGCAGCGTCAGGCTTTCATACAGCGCGGCGAGCACGAGGAACACAAGCAGCACACTGACCGGGAACACCCAGAACGCTGCATTGCCCGTAATCACCTGCTGGTACGTCAAGTCCGTCCATTCGAACTTGATGCCACGCGGCAGCACTTCGGCCGCGATCTTCTCGGCTGCAGCCTGAGCCTGGCCCGATGAGTAGCCCGGAGCCGGGCCGCCGTTGATGTCGGCCGCGGTGTAGCCGTTGTAGCGCACCACCATTTCCGGGCCGAAGGTCGGCGTGACTTTCACGAGCGACGACAACGGCACCATGTCGCCATTGATGCTGCGCGTCTTCAGGATGCCGATGTCCTCGGCATGCGAGCGGAACGGCGCATCGGCCTGCACACGAACCTGGTACACGCGTCCAAACTTATTGAAGTCGTTGACGTAGAGCGAACCCAGGTAAATCTGCATCGTGTCGAATACATCCGTGATCGGCACACCGAGTTGCTTGGCCTTCACACGGTCGAGGTCGACATTGAGCTGCGGCACATTGATCTGGTAGTTCGAGAAGGTCGGGCTCAGCTCAGGCGTCTGAGCGGCTTTCTTCACGAATGCCTGGGTCGCGGCGTCGAGCGCCTGATAACCAAGCGCACCACGGTCTTCGATCTGCATCTTGAAGCCGCCGAGCGTCCCCAAGCCCAGCACCGGCGGCGGCGGGAACACCGCGATAAACGCGCCCTTCATCGCCGAGTACTTCTGGTTCAGCGCACCCGCAATGGCGCCGGCCGACAAGGCCTTGCCCTTGCGTTCATCGAACGGCTTGAGCGTGACGAACACGATCCCTGCGCTCGACGAATTCGTAAAGCCATTCACCGACAGACCCGGGAATTCGACAGCGCTTTCGACGCCCGGCTGCTTGAGCGCAATCGCGCTCATCTGGCGGATCACGTCTTCGGTGCGGTCCAGCGAAGCGCCGTTGGGCAACTGCGCAAAGCTCACCAGGTATTCCTTGTCCTGCGCGGGCACGAAACCACCCGGTACGACCCGGCTCATGAGCACCGCGCAGACGAGCAGCACCAAGTAGACGCCCATCATCAGCGCCTTGCGGTTAATCACATTGGCCACGCCCTTGCCATAGTTTTCCGAACCGCGATGAAACACTTTGTTGAAGACGCGGAAGAAGCCGCCAAACACACGGTCCATGCCGCGCGTGAGCCAGTCCTTCGGTTCATTGTGGCCCTTGAGCAGCAGTGCCGACAGCGCGGGCGACAGGGTCAACGAGTTGAACGCGGAGATCACCGTCGAGATCGCGATGGTCATCGCAAACTGCTTGTAGAACTCGCCGGTCAGGCCCGACATGAAAGCGAGCGGCACAAACACAGCCACCAGCGTGAGCGCAATCGCGACAATCGGTCCGCTGACCTCTCGCATCGCCTGGTACGTCGCCTCTCGCGCCGACAGGCCCGAAGCTATATTCCGCTCGACGTTCTCGACCACCACGATCGCATCGTCCACCACGATCCCGATGGCAAGCACCATCCCGAACAAGGACAGTGCATTGATCGAGAAGCCAAACGCAAGCAACAGCGAGAACGTACCCACAATCGAGATCGGCACGGCGAGCAGCGGGATGATCGAGGCGCGCCACGTTTGCAGGAAGATGATCACCACGATCACGACCAGCGCAATCGCTTCAAGCAAGGTATGAATCACCGCGTGGATACTCGAACGCACGAACTGCGTCGGGTCATACACGATCTTGTATTCGACGCCCGGCGGCATGTCTTTCTGCAGCTCGGCCATCGTCTTGCGGACTTCGTCGGAAATCGCCAGCGAGTTCGCACCCGGTTGCTGGTTGATCGCCATCGCGACAGCCTGATGATTGTCGAGCAGCGCGCGCAAACCGTATTCCGAAGCGGCGAGTTCAACCCGGCCGACATCGCGCAAATGCGTGACGGCGCCGTCGTTGCTGGCCTTCAGGACGATATCGCCAAACTGCTCAGGCGTCGTCAAACGGCCTTGTGTGTTCACCGACAATTGCAGCGGGACATTGTTCGGCATCGGCGACTGGCCGATCACGCCGGCTGCCACCTGCACGTTCTGTTCGCGAATCGAATTGACCACATCGGTCGCGGTCAGGCCATGCTCCGCGACTTTCTGCGGATCGAGCCAGACGCGCATCGCATAGTCGCCCGAACCCCACAGCTGGACTTGCCCCACGCCCTGGATCCGTTCGAGCCGGTCCTTGACGTTGATCAGCGCATAGTTGCGCAGATAGGTCATGTCATATCGGTTGTTCGGCGAGATCAGGTGGACCACCATCGTCAGCGTCGGCGACGCCTTAACGGTTGTCACGCCGAGGCGCTGGACGTCGTCCGGCAGCCGCGGCAAAGCTTGCGAAACCCGGTTCTGAACGAGTTGCTGAGCCTTGTCCGGATCGGTGCCGAGCTTGAACGTCACCGTCGTCGTCATATTACCGTCGGTGTTCGCCTGCGACTGCATGTACAGCATGTCTTCCACGCCGTTGATCTGCTCTTCGAGCGGCGACGCCACGGTTTCCGCGATCACCTTCGGGTTCGCACCCGGGTATTGCGCATTGACGATGACCGACGGCGGCACGACCTCGGGGTACTCTGAGATTGGCAGCTTGAACAGCGAGATCACGCCGCCCAATAGCAGCAGGACCGATAGCACGCCGGCAAAGATCGGCCGGTCGATAAAGAATTTGGATATGTTCACAGCATTGCCCGCCTGTATTAGCTTGTATTGCGAATTGGGGGTCCTGCGAGAAGCGCGGGCCGACCGGGACCCCGACGCCTGCAAAGGGCGCCTGAGGCATCACACCGGTAATGGCGCTTCTGCCGCGCGTGTGGAGCTTTACGCGCGGCGACCTGTCTCAGGTATCCGCCTTCAGGAACCCTGTGTCGCGGGCTGCGTACCCGCCATTTGCACCGCGTTCGGACGCACCGGGTCACCCGGACGCACACGTTGCAAGCCGTTGACGACGATGCGTTCGCCAGGCTTGAGGCCCGATGCCACGACACGCAATCCATCATGCAGACCCGCCAGTTGCACTTCGCGGTATTGCGCGTGATCTTGCGCATCGACCACCATGACGTACTTCTTGTCCTGGTCGGTGCCTACCGCGCTGTCATCGACCAGCACGGCCGCATGCGGGCTGCCGCCACCGACTTCAACGCGCGCAAACAGGCCCGGCAGCAACGCGCCATCCTTGTTGTCGAATCGCGCGCGTACGCGAATCGTTCCCGAGGAGGTATCGAGCTGGTTGTCGACCGAGTCGATCACGCCATCGCGCGAATATCCGTCTTCGTTCGCCAGGCCCAGGTGAACGGGCACTGCTGCCTTGTTGTCGTGCGCGAGGTACTGCAGGTAGGTCTGTTCGTCGACATTGAACGAGGCATAGATCGGCGAGACGGACACCAGCGTGGTCATCACCGCCGAGTTCGCGCCCGCGCTGACGATGTTGCCCACCGTCATTTCGGCACGCGACACGCGGCCTGCAACCGGAGCGATGACACGCGTGTAGCTCAGGTTGAGTTGAGCGGTCTCGAGTGCGGCCTTCGCAGCCTTGAGGTTCGCGACCCCTTCACGGGCGCTGTTGTCCTTTTGGTCGAAATCGCGCTTTGCGATCGCGTTATCCGTAATCAGGCGCTGCGCGCGAGCGAAATCAGTCGTTGCGTAGTTGTTCTGCGCTTCAGCCGCAGCCAGCTGGGCCGCGGCACGGTCAACTTCAGCCTGGTACGGACGCGGGTCGATCGTGAAGAGCGGATCGCCCTTCTTGACCAGCGAACCGTCCTTGAAGTACACCGCGACGATCGTGCCCGAGACGAGCGGCCGGACTTCGACCTTGTCGATGGCTTCCAGGCGGCCCGAGTAGCCTTGCCAGTCGGTGATCGTCTTGGCGATCACCGGTGCCACGTCGACTTCCGCGGCAGGAACCGGCTGTGCGGCCTGCGCCGACGACGACCGGTCCAGGTGGAATGCGGTGAACGTGCCGATACCGGCGACGGCAAGCGTCGCTGCGGCGGTGATCAATAGTTGCTTGCCTTTGAGTGACATGTGCGAAAGCTCCGTGGCGAGTATGTTGGTTTTGGTTATTTTTAAGACTGATGGGCAAGCACCGCGGGGGCTACCGCGAGACGTTGCTGGAAAAAGGTGGCGACTTCATCTAGCACGGCGGGCAGGGTCGGTAGCACCGAATGCGACACGCTCGAGTGGCGACGGACCTGGGTCGGCACGCCCGCGGCAATCAGATTGCTCGCGTAGCGTTCCGCCTCGATATGGAGCAGGTCATGTTCGGCGCTCGCGATCAGCGCGGCCGGCAGGCCGCCGAGGCGCGTCGATTCGAGCGGCGCCGCGTACGGGTGAAGGCGTTGCGACGCTTCGGGCAGGTAGGCCCGATAGCATCGCGCGCACTCGGTGACATCGGTATCGGCCTGACGCAGCTTGGTTTCGTCGGCGATGCGCGTCATGCTTGGATCGAGCAACGGGGCGAGCAACGCTTGCGCTCGGATCGGGATCTCGCCACGGTCGCGCGCAATCAGGGTCAGGGCGGTGGCAATGTTGGCGCCCGCGTCATGACCGGCAACGCCAATCCGTTGCGGAGCGCCGCCGTACGAACGCGCATTCACAAACGCCCAGCGGGCCGCACAGTAGGCATCTTCGGGCGCGGCCGGGAAGGGGAACGCCGGCGCGAGCGAGTAACCCACCGAGATCACCAGCGCGGGCGTCGCCCGGGCCAGTTGCGAAGCCGTCAGGTCGGCGTCGTCGAGCGATCCGCGCACGAAGCCGCCACCGTGGAAGTACAACACCACGGGCAGGGACTTCGGGTGTGGCATCGGCCGGTAAACGCGCAGCGTGATCGGCTGGGCATGGCCGGCAATCCGGACGTCTTCGACTTTAAGCTGGTACGGCATGGAGGCTGAATCCGTCGGTGGATCGTGCAGACACGATCCTCATGTTGCAATGCGACGGATTCTGCCGTGCGCGGAAACATAGATAAATGCCTATAATCCGGCAACACAATTCGCTTGCCGCGAACAATCGATCGGCTAAGCTTGTGTGAAGGACGCTGCTAACCGCGCGCGTCATCAGCATCTGAGAGGGAAAGATATGGACCGTCTGCAGGCAATGCAGGTATTTACGCGGGTTGTAGACAGCAATAGCTTCTCACGGGCCGCCGATACGCTCGGCATGCCGCGCGCTTCTGTCTCGACGATCATCCAGAATCTCGAAGCGTTTCTTGGGGTCAGATTGCTGCAGCGCACGACGCGGCGGTTGAACCTCACGCCGGATGGTGCCGCTTACTACGAGCGCTGCGTGCGGATTCTCGCGGATATCGACGAGACGGAATCGTCATTTCACGAGGGAAGCAAGAAACCGCGCGGGCGTTTGCGGGTGGATATGCCGCCGAGCCTCGGGCGGCTGATGCTGCTGCCTTCGCTGCAGCAGTTCCGTGAGCGCTACCCCGACATCGAGCTCGTGCTCGGCATGGGCGACAAACCCGTCGACCTGATTCAGGAAGGCGTGGACTGCGTGCTGCGCGTGGGGACCCTGGAGGACTCAAGCCTGGTCGCGCGCCGCATTGGCGTGTTCCAGGGCGTGACCTGCGCGAGCCCTGCCTATCTTGAACGTCACGGCGAACCACAAACCCTCGAAGACTTGCCGAGCCATATGGCCGTCAATTATTTCTCGAGCCGGACAGGCCGCGTGCTCGACATGGATTTCATGGTCAACGGGCAGCCGACCGAGATCAAGATCCCCAGCATGATTGCCGTCAACGACGCCGAAGCGTACCTGTCGTGCGGCGTGGCCGGCTATGGGCTGATCCAACCCGCGCGTTTCATGGCGCTCCCGCATCTTCGCTCGGGCGAGCTCAAGGAAATCCTGCCGCAGTGGAAGCCCCAGCCGATGCCGATTTCCGCGGTCTACCCGCATAACCGGCATCTGTCTTCGAAAGTTCGGGTCTTCGTCGAGTGGGTCGCGGAGATGTTCGAACGCTGCCCCCTGCTCCAGGGCCAAGACGAATCGGCACTACATTGCCTTCCAACTACCGCGCCTGCGGGAATGATCCGCTCGAAGCTCGCCGTGCCGGCGGTCATCGATTCTTCGGAAATGGTGATCTGATTCTTACCCTTGCGGCGCCGCCTCGACACGGCGGCGCGCAATGGCCGACGCCCCGTTGCGCACGGCCCAGCGAATGGGCAGAGACGACACCCGGGTCGCCAGATGCAGCCCTGTGCGCGTCGGCGCGCTGAGCGGCTGCCTGCCGAACAATTCCAGCGCCCACACCGGCAACAGGTCGACCGCGGCGCGCTTGATCATCCAGGTCCACAGGCGCGACGACGCCCCCGGTGCCGGCGCCGCCATCACGATCTCGTACACATCGAGCGTGCGTGCGTCGCAGTGCAAGGCGCTGCGACGTTCTTCCAGATAGCGTTCGATCGCACGCCGCGAGCGGGGTACATCCCGCGCGCCGAGCCGCTCGGCGATCAAAGCATATTCATCGAAATATTGGTCCTGCCGTGCGGCCGACAAATACGGGTTTTTGTAGCGCAAATGCGCGTTGAGGAAGCTGTACACCTCGGCGACATGCACCCAGGTGAGCAGTTCCGGATCGGTTGCGGCATACGCCCGGCCATCTGTGCTTACACCAGTTACAGCGAGATGGATCTGACGCACGCGCTCGATCAGGCGCTCGGCATCCGCCGTACTACCGAACGTGGTGCCGGCGATGAACTGTGCCGTCCGGCGCAGGCGCCCGAGCATGTCCGCGCGGAAATTCGAGTGATCGAGCACCCCCGCGAGCGCGAGCGGGTCGAGCATCTGGAGTAGCAACGCGCTCATTCCACCGACCAGCATCGAGCTGAAATCCCCATGCACTTCCCAGCAGGCCGAGTCGGGGCCGAATAGGCCCGGGTCGCCGGCCGGGTTGGAAAAATCGAGCTTGAGCGGTGCGCGTGCCGGCATCGAAATGCTGAGCACCTGCCCCTCGATCTGCTTGCGGACAAATTCCTTGACCATGGCTTTACGTGTGGTTGCCGGTTAGAGCCAGAGTGGCCTTTTCGTTTCCGTCAACGGGTTTTCAGTGAATGCCTAACTGGCATTGTCGCATCCCGGCCACGATCGCATCTCTCCGGAAACGAGGACGCTCGTGGCTTTGCAGCCAGGCCCTGCGGCAAACCCTCATCCCAAGGCCTGCGTTCTGCGTTTACTGGAGAAAAGCCGTATTTCGAGTGCCTCAAAACGGATTTAAGGCTGAACTCGCCGTCTGTTCTTCGCTTTTAAACTTGATTCGACCCCTCATCATGCATCCACTTTCGCAGGATCCCAAAAGCGAAAGACCGGGTTCTGGCAGCTTCGCACACATGGCTGCCTGAAGAGAAGGTCCGATAAACAAGTGACGTGGCGCAGCGGGACGCAAACGCAGCGGGCCATGCAAGGACACCAATGAACGCACTGCGCATCGATCCTTCCAAGACGACGCCCGCACCGCCATGGCAAGCGCTCGCCCGAGCGCTGATGATCATCGGCGGCATCGCGCTCGTGTGCTTTCTGAGCATCCGGCTCACGCCGCCGAACGACCGGCTCGCCGTCATCTGGCCCGCCAATGGCGTGGTGCTCGGGTTATTGCTCACCACACGCTCCCGGCAGTGGACGCGCGTGTTGGGTCTCGCCCTGGTAGGCAACCTGATCGCCAATGTGCTCGCCGGCGACCCCTGGCCGACCGCCTTGATGCTTGCGCCTTGCAACTCACTCGAAATCGTCGTCGCCGCGCTCGGCTGCCGCTCGGCAAGTGTCAGCCGGCGCCAGTTCGGCGAGCCGGCCTGGGTCGCGCGCTTCGCGTTGTTCGCTGTCGGTCTGGCCCCGCTGGTCGCTTCGACGGTGGCCGCCACAGTCCTGCACCTCGGCACGCACGCTCCGTTTTTTCCGACCGTGCTCAGTTGGTACTCGGCCGATGCACTGGGGATCGCGATGTTTGCACCGGTCACGATGGTGCTACGCGGTGCCAGTGATCTGCGTACGATCAGAGCCCGCCGTCGTCTGTTCAAGCCCGTGTTGTCGCTGGTCTTCCTGCTGGCAACGACCGCCGTGGTCTTCGCCCAGCCGCATGAACCTCTGCTTTACATGATCTATCTGGCGCTCGGCGTGGCGATCTTCCATGCCGGCTTCTCGGGCACCGTGATCGGTCTCGGCGCAAGCATGATCATTGCGATCATTTTTACGGTGCATGGCTCCGGTCAGTTCCTGTTGCTTCATACGATCGACGTCGCCGAGCGTGTTCAGCAACTGCAACTGTTCTTCGCGGCCGCCCTCGCCTTTACTTTTCCGCTGGCCTCGTTGCAATTGCAACGCCAGCGCCTTGCCGACAAGCTCAGGGCCAGCGAACTGCGCTTTCGAACCCTCGCGGAACAGTCGTCGGACGTCATCATGCGGATGGACTCGACGATGCGGCTGACCTATGTGTCGCCGTCCGCCAAGGAACTATTCGGGTATCTACCGGCCGCCCTGCTCAATATGCCGAAGTGGACGCTGGTCGTGCCTGAAGATGTTCCGCGGGTGCGTGGGGCATTCGAGCGCGTGCGCCTCGGCCTGGGCCGCGAGACGTTCAACTACCGGGCACGCCGCCTCGATGGCCGCGAAGTCTGGGTCGAAATGAGCTTGCGCGCCGTCAAGGTCAACGCCTCGGGGGAAGGGTCGTCGGGCGTGCTCGAATTCGTCGGTTCGACTCGCGATATCTCGGAACGCAAGGCGGTCGAGCAGGCACTGGAAGAGACCAACGTGCGGCTCAGCGAACTCGCGCATCGTGATGGTCTGACCGAACTCTATAACCGACGCTTCTTCGACGAATCGCTCGAACGCGAATATCGCCGCGCACGTCGTGACAATGCGCTCGAAATTTCGTTGTTGATGCTCGACGTCGATCACTTCAAACAGTACAACGACCTTTACGGTCACCAGGCCGGTGACGAATGTCTGAAGGTCGTGGCCAATGCAATCGGCCGCGCGTGCAAGCGGCCGCCCGACACTCCCGCGCGTTATGGCGGCGAAGAGTTTGCGGTGATCCTGCCGAATACGCCGTTTGAAGGGGCCGTGATGCTTGCCGAACGGATGCGTTCGCAGATCGGCATGCTCTTGCTCCAGGCGCCGGGCGAACCCGAACGTCGCGTGACGGTCAGTATCGGTGTGGCATCGATCTCGCCTTACTACGATACGAAAGACATGCTCGTGCGCAAGGCGGACGAGGCGCTCTACCGTGCGAAGGCGTTTGGACGCAACCGGGTATGGCCGTCGGTGGACGACTTCCAGCCGCCAGTGCCGGCGAAAGAAGCCGCGAACCCGGTCGAATCCGTCGAAGACGACGTGCTCGACGCATTGCGGCTCATCAGCGGCGAAGATATTGAGGACGTTGAAGAGATCGAAGAGGTTGAAGGCGTGGCCGAGATGGCCAACGTGCACGATATCCACGAAGCCGCGAAGCACGCCGGCAGCCATTGACGGGCATCGTCGGGCACGCGTGCCCGACGCGCCTTCGTCTTACTCCTCCTGCATCAGCCTGACCTTGACGCGCTTGCCCTTGACCTTGCCTGCGGACAGCTTGCTCAAGGCCTCGCGCACGATGCCCCGCTCGACCGCCACATAGGTCGACATTTCAGTCACGTTGATCTTGCCGATCCTTGCGCCGTCGAGACCCGCTTCGCCCGTCATTGCACCCAACACGTCGCCCGGACGAATCTTTTCCTTGCGGCCGCCGAGAATCTGCAGCGTCACCATGGGCGGCGTCAGCGGCTGATCGCTCGCCGGTGTGAGCTCCGAGAGAGGCTGCCAGACAACTTCGCGCCCTTGCTCATGCTCGATATTGCCGACCCGGCCCATCTCATTCATGCTCGCCAGGCTCAGCGCAAGACCCTGTTCATCGGCGCGCCCCGTGCGGCCGATCCGGTGCACATGCACCTCGGGGTCGGGTGTGACATCGACGTTGATCACAACCTCCAGTTGCGCGATATCGAGCCCGCGCGCGGCGACGTCCGTCGCGACGAGCACTGAGCAACTCCGGTTCGCGAACTGGATCAGCACCTGATCACGTTCGCGTTGTTCCAGCTCGCCATGCAAGGCGAGTGCCTCGAAGCCTTGCGAACGCAACACATCGACCAGGTCGCGGCATTGCTGCTTGGTATTGCAGAACGCGAGCGTGCTGACCGGACGGTAGTGATTGAGCAGCAGACCCACCGCATGCAGACGCTCGTCTTCACGGACTTCATAAAAACGCTGACGGATCTTCGAATCCGCATGGGTCTCGGTCAGCTTGATCTCGCGCGGATTGCGCAGGAACTGCTGGCTGAGCTTGCCGATCCCTTCGGGGTAGGTCGCCGAGAAGAGCAGCGTGAGCCGGTCTTTCGGGCATTGCCGGGCCACCGTCGCGATATCGTCGAAGAAGCCCATGTCGAGCATCCGGTCAGCTTCGTCGAGTACCAGCGTATTGAGCGCGGAGAGATCCAGCGTGCCGCGTTCAAGGTGGTCCATCAGACGGCCCGGGGTGCCGACCACGACGTGTGCGCCGTGTTCGAGACTGTTGATCTGCGGGCGCATCGGCGTACCGCCGCAAAGCGACAGGACCTTGATGTTCTCTTCGGCACGCGCCAGACGGCGGATCTCCTGCGTGACCTGATCCGCCAGTTCGCGGGTCGGACAGAGCACCATGCTCTGCACCGCGAAATTGCGAATATTCAGGCGGCTCAGCAGGGCAAGTGCGAACGCAGCGGTCTTGCCGCTGCCGGTCTTCGCCTGCGCGAGCAAGTCTTGCCCCGCGAGCGCGAACGGCAGCGTCGCTGCCTGGATCGGCGTCATGCTCAGGTAACCGAGTTGCTCGAGGTTCGCGAGCACCGCGGGCGACAACGGCAACTGGCTAAAGGAGGCTTCGGCTGCCTGGGGGCGGGATGAGGTATCGGTCATCTAGGCTCAGGCACGCGGCTGTTTGTAGACCACGCTGCCGTCGTCTTTCGTGACGCGTTCAACATAGTTGCGCGATCCGCAAAGCGGGCAGCGGAACATCGTCCCCTGCCCTTCATTGCGGATCTCGACTTCGGACGGCTGCCACTGGGCGCCGCAGGGCTGGTTTCTGCATGTAAACATCGAGTTCTCCGGGAATGGCCGCCATTTTACTGCCCTGAACCCCGGGACCGGACGGATTGCGTCGAATTCAGCGAAAGTGCGGCCGAAAATCTCGCTACCATGCAGTTTTCCTCGCCATGGAGCGCTCTCACTGATGGATTGGATGCAACTGCTGCACGCCGTGCTGCATCTTGACCGCAACCTCGGTGCGGTCATTGCCCAGTATGGGCTGGCGGTCTATGTGATCCTGTTCATGATCGTGTTTGTCGAGATCGGCATCCTGCCTTTGTTCTTTCTGCCGGGCGATCCCCTGTTGTTTGTATGCGGCGCGTTCTGTGCGAACGGTGCGATGGATCTCGGGGTCGTCATGCTCGTGCTGTTCGTCGCGACTGTGGCGGGGAGTTGTTTGAACCACCGGATCGGGCAAGCGGTCGGAGAGCGCGTCTTCACGCGCGACTATCGATGGCTCGACAAGGCCGCGCTCCGCAAGACACATGTTTTCTATGAACGGCACCGCGGGCTGACCTTCCTGCTCTCACCCTTTATCGCCGTGATCCGGACCTTCGCGCCGTTTGTCGGCGGCGTGGCGGGACTGAGCTTTGCACGCTTTTTCCCATTCGCGGCCGCTGGCGCCGCATTGTGGGTACTGGTTCTGGTGCCGGCGGGCTACCTGTTCGGCAACGTGCCTGTGGTCCGCGAGCACCTGAGTTCGCTGGTGCTGCTAGGGATGGCGCTGGGGGTGGGATCGCTGGTGCTGGGCGCGATCTGGCGCCTGATCGAACGGCGCCGGGGTCGACGTTAGCCGACGCAAAGCCCACGCATCAGCGAAATGACGGTCTACAGATGCAATGCTCCGCACGCCCATGCAACCTCTTCAGGGGCTTAGGTCCCGTGTTGCGACGCCGCAGTCCCCTGCCAGGTGGGCCGGATGGCGGCCGTGTCGTAGCCTAGCTCGGCCGCACGCGCATAGATCGCCCGGCGGACATCCTCACCCGGATTCGAGCGCCGGGACAGCAGCCACAGATAGGTGCCGCGCGGCTCACCGACGATCGACCAGCTGTAGTCGTCGGCATGGTCGAGTACCCAATAGTCGCCAATGTAAAACGGGCCGAAGAAGGCGACCTTGAGCTTTGCGCCGTTCGATCCCCGGACAATTCTGGCCCGGCCCTTCGACTTCTTGAAGGTGCCGTCGCCGCCGTCGAGGCGGCACGCATTGACGATTTGCACCTTGCCGCCCCGGCCCAGCGAATAATCCGCAGTTACCACATCGCAGTCGCGCTCGAAGCGGTTTTCGTATCGACCGAGTTCGTACCAGCGTCCCATATAGCGCTGAAGATCGACCCCCTTCGCAGGCTCCGGCACGTGCCGGTTACGCGGCCTGCGAGATGCCTTCACCCCTGCTACGACAGCCGTGACGGCAAGGGCCATGGCCACGCCGCCCAATATCCAGGCAAGCTTCGTCGAGGTGTCCGCCGGGGGCGGGGGGGTGTCAGAGGGCAGGCGATTGCGTGGGTTCACGAGGGCTCCTTGTGTGTCACTGTCACCGATACAGGCGACTCTGCAAACTGTAAGCAAATCGTATTCCTGCTCCCGATAAAAGTCGGGCTCCGGCCCGGAAGGGCCGCCAGCGGCCCTTCCGGGGATTTTTAGCGCCGGCCGCACCTATGCATTGAACAGTACCTTGCATAAAACTATACCGGCTGCTACAGTGCAGTTATGTTTTGGCGAGCCCAAGTTGTATCAAGGTTCAGTGCATAGCAAGGTACCTTGTGATGCGCACCTCCATGTGGGCATGAGTGAATGAAGACACAGTTAAAAAAAGGAACGCTCGACATGTGCGTACTTGCCGTACTCGCACACGGAGATAGCTATGCCTATGAATTGGTATCGACCCTGTCACAAACGATGGAAATCAGCGAAGGCACGATTTATCCGCTGATGCGCAGATTGCAGGCGGAATCCTGGGTGTCGACGTATCTGGTCGAGTCGAGCTCCGGGCCACCGCGCAAGTATTACTCGCTGACGGCGCTGGGCCGCCGCAGTTTGCTCGAAATGGAAATCGAGTGGGCCGAGTTCGTCATCGAGGTCAACGGGGTGCTCGCGCTGGCAGGCACCGGACAAAAAGCAGGGGAACAGAAATGAAACAGGACGCATTCATCCAGCAATTGCGCCAGGAATTGGCCAGCTTGCCCAAGCAAGCAGTCGACGAGATCGTCGCGGACTATCGCGAATACATCGGCGACGCGCTCGCCGCAGGCCGTAGTGAAGAAGAAGTGATCGCCGCGCTCGGCGACCCGGCCAAACTCGCCCGCGAACTCAAGGCACAAGCCAATTACCGGCAGTGGGAACGACATCGATCGTTTAGCAATCTGATGCGCGTCGTGACGTCAATCGCCGGACTGGGCTTGCTCAATGTGATCCTGCTGGTGCCCTTCATGCTCTACCTGGTGCTGCTCACGGCGGGTTATGCGGCTTCGGCAGGTATTGCGATCGCCGGACTGGTGACCGTCCTCACGCTGGGCAGTCATCAGGCGTTTGGCTGGCCGAATGTCGATTCGCTGCCCATGAGTTTTATCGGCAACGGCTTCAATTTCGATTTCGACAGCGACGATGCGAAAAAGAACGGCGCCAAGGCCGCGGTCGCCTCGGATGATGATGACGATGACGACGACGACGACAAACCCGCCTCGTCTACCCAGGCTGCCGGTCTGCCGACCGAGCTGAGAGACATGAAGATTGTCGGTGATCGTTTCGTCTTCTCGCTTCCGGACGGCAGCCACCTCGACATCGTCACGAAATCGGGCGTGCTCTCGTTGCGCAAGCACGATAACAAGCTCGACATCAATTCGACGGGCGACGCGGGCAGCCTGCTCACCAAGCAAAGCGACGGCTCTTTCAGTATCGCTCGCGATGCGGTCAAAGTGCTCTCGCTGAAGGACGAGGACGGCACCCGCGTGGATGTCGCACGTGATTCAAGCGACCCGCAGAAAGTGTTCTGGGACATCCATTCCGATGACGGTCATGTGTCGTTCGAACAGGATGAACATGGCAACCCGACGCGCATCGCCATGAACAGCGGCTCCGACGCGCTCGTCATCGACAACCACCAACTGTCGATCGACAGCAAGCATAACCACTTTCACTTTAAAACTGCGCCAGGCGCTTCGTGGTCTGGCCTCGCACTCGCATACGGCTTCGTCGCCTTGTTTGGCGGCATTGTCGGCCTGCTGTTGTGTGTCTGGCTGACCCGCGCAACGTGGCGCGGACTGGTCCGGTATGTCAAGAGCCAGATTGATTTGCTGACAGCCCGCCTTGAAGGGACGCCAGCACCGTAACACCGTTCATCGGGCCGGCGCCGGCCCGATGAACGCCTGGATGTGATGGGCTTGCGCAACTCTTTGTTGCTGCGGGCGTGACTCAATGCTTTGTTCCACTACGGAAACAGGAACTCATCATGAACATCGAATACCCGACTGAAGCGTTTGACCAAAATCATCGCCGTGCCCTGCCGGAACCGCCCTACCTCGACGGGCGCACCGTCTCGGCCAGCCACCTGACGCAGTGGTTCGCCAGCGGCCTGCGGGGGGCACGTGTACAACCCCTGCTTTGGCTGGCCCTGATGGCAGCATGCGCGGCGGTGATCACCGTGCTGAAGATCGAAGTCATGCTGCGGCCCCTGGTCGTATTGATCGCCCCGCTCTTCGCCGGCGCCCTCATGTACGCTCAGGACCGGTTGCGCAATGGTCGACCGGCCGGCCTTGGCGAAGTGATCGCAGCGGTCCGTGCCAAGAGCAATGCCCTGCTCGCAGTCGGCCTGCTCAGCGGCGCCGTGGTGGCGATCGGCTATATGATCATGTTCGCAGCGCTCAACGCTTCGCTGCTTGCCTCGGTCATGACCACTGGCTTCCACAACATCTCGATCAGCTATGGCGGCGACGCCGGCGCGCGGGGTGTGCTCGAGTCGATGGTCGGGGTGCCGATCTTCACGATCGCGATCGCCTCGGCATGGTTCGCCCCCGCCCTCGTCATGCTGCATGACGTGCCGCCGCTCGAAGCGATGATGGCGAGCCTGAACGGCGCAGCGCGCAACTGGTCGGCCGCGGCCTTCTTCCTGGTCGCGATGGCCGGCGCCGTGTTGATCGATGCGACGGTGCCGCTGCTGACAAGCGCGCTCGTGCTAACGCCCCTGATGTTGCTTTCGATTTATGATGGCTACCGGGATGTGTTTGTGAAACGGTAACACTGGCGCCAGAATGGATCAGACTCGCGTTCTTTCGATTTTCCTCAGCGTTGCGCGCACACGCAGTTTTACGCAAGCCGCACTGGCCGTCGGGCTCACGCCGCCAGCGGTCAGTCGCGCGATTGCCCAGCTCGAGCAACACCTCGGGGTGAGATTGTTGAATCGCAGCACGCGCAAGGTCAGTCTCACCGATGAAGGCGCCCGGCTTTTCGAGCTCGCCGACGCCGGGCTGCGCCTCCTTGACGAGGCGATGGACCAGACCAAGTACAGCAAGCAGGATGTCGCGGGGGTGATCCGGCTCGCTGCCTCTCATTCGTTCGGCAACCGGAAACTGATCCCGCTGCTGCGCGAGTTTCAGGTGCATTACCCCGACATTCATTTCGATCTGTTGTTCGAGGATCAGTTTACCGACCTCATTACTGCCAAGATCGATGTCGGCTTTCGTTCGGGCAATGAGCCCAGCGCAAATCTGATTGCCCGCTCGCTCGGTCCGATCCGCTTGTCGATTTGCGCATCGCCTGAGTACTTGAGCGAGCATGGCACGCCAAAGAGCCTGGCCGACCTGCTCACGCATCGTTGCACGGGCTTTCGTCATCCGAACACGGGGCGGTTGGTCCCCTGGGAGTTGCAGATCGATGGCGACTTCATTTACCAGGATGTGCCCGCCGTGATCAGCGTCAACCATGTGGAAGCCGAGGTCCGGGCGGTGCGCGCGGGCCTGGGTATCGGGCAACTGCCCGAGTACATGATCGCCGAGGACATCGCCGAAGGGGCCCTGGTGCGAGTCCTGCCGGAGTTCGCGACGAGCCGGCTGGGCCAGTATATGTATTACCCGCAGCGCAGCCAGTTGCCGGCCCGCGTGCGGACTTTCATCGACTTTGTCATGCACCAGGTTGACACGGGCTGGATGCGTTGATGCGTGTCTTTCGATGAACTTTCAGTGTTCCCCGGGGCCCCACTGATAAGCAACGCTTCACACTGTGTTGCGCGCAGGCTCATTGAAGCCCATTCTGTCGCTGCTGATAATCTTCGGCTTGATGCGCATCGCGCGCTCAAAAAACGTTGCGGAGGAGCGGCAGGATGGAATTCACCAAACTGGGTCGTACGGGGGCCGATGTTTCACGCATTTGCCTGGGGTGCATGAGCTACGGCGTGCCCGAACGCGGCACGCATCCGTGGGTGCTCGACAACGACGACGCGCGCCCATTTATTCAGCGCGCGGTCGAAGCCGGCATCAACTTCTTCGATACAGCGAACGTCTATTCGGACGGCACGAGCGAAGAGATCGTCGGCCGCGCCCTGCGCGACTTTGCGAACCGCGACGAGATCGTGCTCGCGACCAAGGTCAATGGCCGCATGCACGCAGGCGCCAATGGTGCCGGCCTGTCGCGCAAGGCGATCATGTCGGAAATCGACGCGAGCCTGCGCCGTCTCGGCACGGACTACGTCGACCTCTATCAGATCCATCGCTGGGACTACGAGACGCCCATCGAGGAAACGATGGAAGCGCTGCACGATGTGGTCAAGGCCGGCAAAGCCCGCTATATCGGCGCTTCGTCGATGTACGCGTGGCAGTTCTCGAAGGCCCTGCATGTGGCCGAACGCCACAACTGGACGCGCTTCGTGACGATGCAGAACTATGTGAACCTGCTCTACCGCGAGGAAGAACGCGAGATGCTGCCGCTGTGCGCGACCGAGGGTATCGCCGTGATTCCCTGGAGCCCGCTCGCCCGCGGCCGCCTGACGCGCGATTGGGACACCAAGAGCGCCCGCTCGGAAACCGATGAGTTTGGCCGTACCCTGTATGTGGATACCGCCGATGCGGACCGCCAGATCGTCGAGCGTGTCGCCGAGATCGCGCAACAGCGCGGTGTGCCGCGCGCGCAGGTCGCGCTCGCCTGGGTGCTGCAGAAGTCCGAGATCACCGCGCCGATCGTCGGCGCCACGAAGATGGAACATCTCGACGACGCCATCGCCGCGGTCTCGCTCAAGCTCACGCCCGACGAAATTACCCGTTTGGAAGAGCTTTACGTTCCGCACGAAGTCACCGGTTTCAAATGAACGGAGCACGGCGGCCCGCTAGCCGGGCCGCCCACGCGCCTGACCCTTTCGTAATACGTCTGACACTTCGGGCTCGGATACTATGAGGCTCGGCGTCTTGTGCGCACGCGCCCGTGCCGCGTCCGAGAGACCCGATCGAAAGGAGAAGCGCGATGAGCGAGCAAGACTTTCAGACGAAGGACGAGGCGCTGGCGGCGCGCCAGCGTCGCCTCCACGATGACCTGATCGACAGCTATGACGAAGAGCTCGAGATGGAGGTCGATGACCGGCTTCTGCATGGCGACGAGGCATTCGACGAGGAAGCGCGCGAAACCCGCCGGATGTATTTCAAGGAGCTGTTTCGCCTGCAAGGCGAACTGGTCAAGCTGCAAGACTGGGTGGTACACACCGGCCACCGTCTCGTCGTGATCTTCGAAGGCCGCGATGCGGCCGGCAAGGGCGGTGCGATCAAGCGCATCACCCAGCGCCTCAACCCGCGTGTATGCCGCGTCGCCGCCCTGCCGGCGCCGAACAACCGCGAACGCACCCAATGGTACTTCCAGCGCTACGCCCAGCATTTGCCCGCGGGCGGTGAGATCGTGCTGTTCGACCGCAGCTGGTACAACCGTGCGGGCGTCGAACGCGTGATGGACTTTTGTACGGACGCTGAATACGAAGAGTTTTTCCGCTCAGTGCCGGAGTTCGAGAAGATGCTGGTGCGCAGCGGCATCCAGATCGTCAAGTACTGGTTCTCGATCACGGACGACGAGCAGGAAACACGCTTCCAGGCCCGCATCCAGGATCCGCTCAAACAGTGGAAACTGAGCCCGATGGACCTCGAAAGCCGTCGCCGCTGGGAACGCTATACGCAAGCGAAGGAAGTCATGCTGCAGCGCTCGCATATTCCCGAAGCGCCGTGGTGGGTAATCCAGGCCGTCGACAAGAAGCGTGCGCGGTTGAACTGCATCCGCCATCTGCTTGACCAGGTGCCTTACGGCGAAGTCCAGCATTCGACCATTGTGCTGCCGGCGCGCGAGCATCATGACGACTATCTGCGCCACCCGGTGCCGGAATCCATGCTGGTGCCCACGTACTACTGACGCGCCGCAGCGATCGCAGCCGTTGCTCTGAATGCCCGGTACCCCACGACGTGGGGCCCGGGCATTGTTTCATCATGCTTCCAGTTGACGCCCGACCGGCATTTGCCGCAAGCGCTTGCCCGTTGCCGAGTAGATGGCGTTCGCCAACGCGGCCCCGAGTGCGGCAGTGCCCGGTTCACCGATGCCGCCCGGCGCCTCGGTGCTCGCCACCAGATGCAGTTCCACCGGCGGCGCCTCACTCATCCGTAAGATCCGATAGTCGGTGAAGTTGCTCTGTTCGACGCGACCGTCCTTGATCGTGACCTCGCTATACAGCGCCGCGGTAATGCCGAAGATCACGCCGCCCTCGATCTGGGCCTCGATCGTCTCCGGGTTCACCACATGGCCGCAATCGACCGCACACACGACACGGTCGACCTTGACCTGTCCCTTGTCGACCGTCAGCTCGACCACGATGCTGAAGAAGCTGCCGAACGCGTTCATCACCGAGACGCCGCGGCCTTGCCCCGCCTTGAGCGGCTGACCCCAGCCCGCCGCCGATGAAGCCACGTTGAGCACATTCAACGCCCGAGGTGACTTGCCCAACAGGGCGCGACGGTAGGCCACCGGGTCGGTCTTCGTTTCAACCGCGAGCTCATCCATAAAGCTCTCGACGACAAAGGTGCTGCGGGTCGGACCCACGCCACGCCAGAACGCGGTCGGGATGCTGCGCGGTTCCTGCCTCACATAGTCGATGTGCTGGTTCGGCAGGTCATAGGGCAGCGTCGACGCGACCTCGACCGCATCGGGGTCGACCCCGTTCTTGTAGGCCGGCGGCGCGAAGCGCGCGAGGATCGACGAACCAACGATCCGGTGCTGCCAGGCAATCGGCTTGCCGTTTGCATCGAGTCCAGCCGAGATCCGATCGTAGTAGTACGGCCGATACATATCGTGCTGCACGTCTTCTTCGCGCGTCCAGATCACTTTGACCGGCGTCTTGACCTGCATGCCGATCTTGACGGCCTGCGCAACCCCGTCGACTTCGAGCCGGCGTCCGAAACCGCCACCGATCAGGAAGTTGTGCAGCGTGATCTTGTCGGCGCTCAGGCCCGTGAGCTTGGCTGCGACATCGACCGCGCGCGTCGGGACCTGCGTGCCCACCCAGATCTCGCAACTGTCGGCTGTCACATGCACCGTGCAATTCATCGGCTCCATCGTCGCGTGTGCGAGGAAGGGTTGCTGATAGACCACATCGATGCGCTTGGCCGCCTGTGAGAAGGCCTTGGCGACATCGCCATCGTTACGCGCCACGCCGCCGTCACGTTGCGAAGCGCGCGCCAGGTCGTCGACGATGTCGCGCGTCGACAGACCGGCATGTTCGCCTTCGTGCCAGGTGATGTTCAACGCGGACGCACCCGCTTTTGCTGCCCACGTGTGCTTGCCGATCACCGCCACCGTGTTGTCGGTCTTGACGACCTGCGTCACACCCGGCGTCTTCAGCGCGATCGAGTCGTCGACGCTCACGAGCGTGCCGCCGAGCACCGGGCAGTTGACGATCGCTGCGTAGACCATGTCGGGCACCTGCACGTCCATGCCGAACTGTGCGCGACCGTTGACCTTTTCGGGCGAGTCGAGGCGCTTCGTCGGCTTGCCGATCAGCTTGAACGTCGACGGATCCTTGAGCGGCACATTGGTCGGCACGGGTAATGCAGAAGCAGCCGTGACGAGCTCGCCATATCCGATCTTCCGCCCGCTCTGCGCGTGAACGACGGAACCCGCGTCAGCCGCGCAGCTCGCCGGGTCGACATCCCATTGTTTTGCCGCAGCGCTGATCAGCAAGACACGCGCGGTGGCACCGGCGCGGCGAAGCGGTTCCCATGCATAACGAATCGATGTCGAACCGCCGGTCAACTGCCCCCCTAGCAAGGGGTCGCCGTAGAGTGCGGCGTCAGGCGGGGCGTGTTCGAGCAGAACCGAATCGAGCGGCACTTCGAGTTCTTCGGCGAGCAGCATGGGAATTGACGTATAGACGCCCTGGCCCATCTCGACCTTGGGCATCACGAGCGAGACCACGCCCGATGTATCGATGCGGATAAATGCGTTCGGCGCGAACGTGCCGCTCGGCGCAACGGCGCCGTCGCCCTCGACCACGCTGCCGTTCGCCTTGCCATCGGCATTTGCCGACAGGCTGAAACCGAGCAACATCCCACCGCTTGCGGCGGCGCCGATCGTCAGGCCGAGTTTGAGGAAGCTGCGCCGACCCGGCGCATCCAGTCCACGGGCGCGGCGCCCAGGGCTATGGGCTCCTGCATTCAGGCTATCGACCGAACCGGCTTGTGCATCAAGAAGACCTTGGGACATGTCATGCCTCCTTGGCCGCGTGCTTGATGGCTGCACGAATCCGGTTATAGGTGCCACAGCGGCAGATATTGCCCGACATGGCGGCATCGATATCGGCGTCGCTCGGGTTCGCGTTGCTGGCGACGAGCGCCGTGGCCGACATCACCTGCCCGGACTGACAGTAGCCGCACTGCACCACGTCGAGCTGCACCCAGGCTTGCTGAACCTTCTTGCCGGCCGGCGTCTCGCCGACGGCTTCAATCGTGGTGATCTTGCGATTGCCGACCGCAACGACCGGCGTCACGCACGAGCGCACCGCCTGACCGTCGAGGTGCACGGTACACGCGCCGCACTGCGCAATGCCGCAGCCGAATTTGGTGCCAGTGAGGCCGACGACGTCGCGGAGGACCCAGAGCAGCGGCATTTCCGGGGGGACGTCGACGTCGTGATTCTGTCCGTTGATTGCGAGGGTGGTCATTGCAGCTCCGTTTTATCTTTGTCCGCGCGTCCGGGCGAACTCGGGCGCTTGCCGACTTATATACAACAAAACGGGCCGCCCCGTCTTGGCAGGCGCCCCTGCTACGCCTCGACCGCCTTATCGGGCACCGAACCGTCGAGCGAACGGATATCGCGTAACCCCGGAAACAGGCGCATCCAGAGCACGCAGACCAGCATCGTGCCGACGCCACCGATCACCGTCGCGGGGACCGCACCGAACCATGAGGCCGTCACACCCGACTCGAATTCACCGAGCTGGTTCGAGGCGCCGACAAACAGCATATTGACCGCGCTCACGCGGCCGAGCATCTCATTGGGCGTCATCAGCTGGACCAGCGTCGAGCGCACCACCACGCTGACGGAATCGGCCGCGCCGAGCAGCACCAGGGCGAGCACCGAGAGCGGCATCCAGCGGGAGAGCGCAAAGACGACGGTCGCCGAGCCAAATACCAGCAGCGAGCCGAACAGGATCTTGCCGATCGGTCCCGCGAGGGGACGGTTCGCGAGCACCAGGGACATCCCCACCGCACCGACAGCCGGCGCCGAACGCAGCACGCCGAGGCCCCACGGGCCGGTGTGAAACACGTCGTGGGCAAAGATCGGCAGGAGTGCCGTGGCCCCGCCGAGCAACACGGCAAAGAGGTCGAGCGAGATTGTGCCAAGCATCACCGGCTTGCTGCGGATGAATTCGATGCCCGAAAACACGGAAGCCAAGGTGACCGGTTCACGCGAAACGGGCCGTGCGACCAGCTTGAGACTGGCCACCAGAAACGCGCCGACCGAGAACAGGACGCCGATCACCAAGAACGACACCACCGGATTCAATGCATAAATGACGCCGCCGCAGGCCGGACCGAGGACTTGGGCAGTCTGATTGGTCGAGGCCGACAAGGCCGTCGCACGCTGCAATTGATCACGTGGCACGAGCGCGGGCAGCAAAGTGGCGCTGGTCGGCGATTCGAAGGCGCGCGCGGCCGCACCCATCACGACGAACCCGAAGATCATCTCGCGCGTGAGCCAGCCGCCCAGCACGCCAGCCGTGAGCCCAAGGGCGGCAAGACTTTCGATCGCCATGCAGATGGCGACAATGCGCGCGCGGTCGAAGCGGTCGGCGACGTGCCCGACAAATAAGGTCAGGAAGACAATGGGCAGAAATTGCGCCAGACCGATCAGGCCGAGATCGAGGGCGCTGCCCGTCATGCGGTAGACCTGCCAGCCGACCACGACGGCCAGCATCTGGAACGACATCGACGACGCGCCGCGTGCGGCGAGGAAAGTATAGAAAAGTCGGGACGACTGGGGCGGGAGGCTGGCTCGGGGGCGACTCATCTCGCTAGTCAGGCCGCCTTGACCTGGATGCGCACGTCGCCAAACATGACGACCTGGCCCGCGCGGATCTTGGCGGTCTTGCGCGTCTCGAGCTTGCGGTCGACCTTGACGAGGCCTTCGGCGACCAGCATTTTGCCGGCGCCTCCGCTGTCACAGAGTCCGACCAGTTTGAGCAACTGGTTGACCTCGACAAACTCGCCGTTCAGGATGAATTCAACGTTGGGCATGATGGTGTTCCTCAGAATCGGCGGTCCGGCAGTGTAGCCGAAGGAGTCTCATGTGGGAGCGAGCGCTGGGGCGCTATGGGCCGTTGCCAGCCCTGGCCGTAACCTAGCCGCGCTCGTAGTCGTAACAGTGGCGGCGGCCGATCGGGGTCGCAGGCCTTGTCGGCGTGGGTATTTGACGCATGCCGAATCAGGCCACCACGCGCCAAAGCGCGTCGAGGTCGACGTTGGCGGCCACCACATCGGCGAGCGTATCGAGGGATTGATGGCGCTGCACATCGTGGTCGACAGTCTCGACGCCCTCAAGACCTGCCCAGCCAAGCAACGCCGCGCATGCGGCAGGCGCGTCGAACAGGCCATGCAGATAAGTGGCAATCAGTTGCCCGTCGCTCGATCGTGCGCCATCCGGACGCAGGCCATCCGGCCCGTCGAGCCAGACCGCCGGCTGCCCGAGCGCGGCGCCCTGTGTCTCGCCCATATGAATTTCGTAGCCCCGCACCGGTGCATCGCCGAATGCGAGCTGCCCCCGCACGTTGACGAGGTGCTTGTGCGGCGTAAGCGTCGTTTCGAAATCAAGCATCCCGAGGCCGCGCTGCGTGCGAACCTCGCTTTCGATCCCGTCGGGATCGTTCAACGCGCGGCCAAGCATCTGCATGCCGCCGCAGATGCCAATCACCTTGCCCCCGTAGCGCAGATGGCGCTGGAGATAGCCTTCCCACCCGTTGGCGCGCAACCAGTTCAAGTCGCTCTGGACGCTTTTGCTGCCCGGCAGCACGACAAGGTCTGCGGCCGGCAACGTGGCGCCCGCGCTGATGTATCGGAAATCGACCTGCGGATGTGCCCGCAGCGGATCGAAATCGGTGTGATTGCTGATGTGGGGCAGCGCGGGCACCACCACCACAAGCGGCTTCTCGCGCGAAGCGGCTGCGTGACGCTCAGCCGGCAACATGTCTTCGCTGTCCAGCCAGAGCCCATGCACAAAGGGCACCACGCCGAACACCGGTTTGCCCGTGCGCGCCTCGATCCAGTCGAGACCCGGCTTGAGCAACGAGACATCGCCGCGGAACTTGTTGATCACAAAGCCCTTGATGCGCGCACGCTCCGTGTCGGACAGGCATTCGAGCGTGCCGACGATCTGGGCGAAGACCCCTCCGCGATCGATGTCGGCGAGGAGCACAACCGGGCAGTCGACGGCTTCGGCGAAGCCCATGTTTGCAATATCGCCGCGCCTTAAATTGATCTCCGCCGGACTGCCTGCCCCCTCGACGAAGACGACATCGGCGCCCGCCCGGAGGCGCGCGTAGGAATCGAGCACGGCGTCCATCGCAACGCGCTTGTAGTCCTGGTAGGCGCGTGCGGCAAGGTTGCCGTGGACCTTACCCTGGATGATGACCTGCGAGCCCGTGTCGCTGTTCGGCTTGAGCAGCACCGGGTTCATGTCGACATGCGGCGCCACGCCGGCGGCGAACGCCTGCCATGCCTGTGCGCGGCCGATCTCGCCGCCTTCCGGGGTGACCGCACTGTTCAACGACATGTTCTGCGGCTTGAACGGCGCGACACGCACGCCACTGCGCGCGGCGAGCCGGCACAGGCTCGCGACAAAGGTGCTTTTGCCGGCATCCGAGCTCGTGCCCTGGATCATCAGGGTGCCGCAAGGCAGCACCGCCGACAAGGAGCGGGGCGAGGTCAGCGGTGAGGCTTCGGGCAGTGACTCGGAGGGGATAGCAGACATGGCTTGCATTATCGCATCGGGCCGTACGCTTCAACAGGTTCGGGAATCGGGCGAGTCGTGGCACCATCCGGGTGTTCCCATGTTTCCTGCGGCTGACCGGTTCCGAATGGTTTCTTTCTCCTGGTGGCAATCGATGCCCCTCCTTGCGGTAGCGGGCGTCGCGCTCGACCAGTGGCTCGGCGAGCCGCGGCGCGCGCATCCGCTCGTGGGCTTTGGACGCGTCGCGCAATGGCTTGAACATCGCGCCAATCGTGATCGCGACGCCACTCAACTGCGGCGCGGTCCGGCCTTGGCAGTGCGTGTCGCCGGCGCATTGGCCTGGGCGATCGCCGTCGGCTTACCCGTCGCCTTGTCCGTGTTCGTGATCGGCCTGCTGCCCTGGCCGCTTAACTGGCTCGTCCATGCCTTGCTGCTGTGGTTCGCACTTGGCGCGCGCAGCCTGTCCGACCATATCGCACCCATCGCCCGTGCGCTGGCAGCGGGTGAACTCGATCGGGCAAGAACCCTGACCTCACGCATCGTGACGCGTGACACGTCTCAGGCCGATGAAACGTCACTCTCGCGAGCCGCGATCGAATCGGCCCTCGAGAACGGCAACGACGCGATCTTCGGCGCTCTGTTCTGGTTCGCCCTTGCCGGCGGTCCCGGCGCACTCGCATTCAGGCTCATTAATACGCTCGATGCAATGTGGGGGTATCGAACCCCGCGCTTCTTCTATTTCGGCTGGGCGGCGGCACGCCTCGACGACCTCGCCAACTATCTGCCTGCGCGACTGACGGCACTCAGTTACGCCATCTGCAGCCACACGCGCAGCGCCCTGCATTGCTGGTTCACGCAGGCCGCTGCATGGGACAGCCCGAATGCGGGACCCGTCATGGCAAGCGGCGCAGGGGGGCTTCAGCTCGTGTGCGGAGGGACCGCCCGCTACCACGGTGTCGACGAAATTCGCCCCTTGCTGGGCGCCGGCCGGCCGCCGCGCGCTGACGATATCGACCGGGCGTTGGGGCTGGTCCGTCATGCGACATGGCTCTGGCTGACGGTCTTGCTGCTCGTCGGTGCACTGGCTCATTTGATCGCATGAACGGCCCATCCCTTCCCTCCCCCCCGCTCCCGCGTGTCGTGATTCCCCATGGCGGCAACCTCGATGATGCAGTGCGACGCTTCGGCATCGCACGCGAGCAATGGCTCGATTTGTCGACCGGGATCAATCCCGACGGCTATCCGGTCCCGACGATCGATCCGCAGGCCTGGTTGCGCCTGCCCGATGATGACGACGACCTCGAAGCGGTCGCGGCTGCTTGCTATGGCGCAGCCAACGCGCTTGCCGTGGCCGGCACTCAGGCCGCGATCCGGATGCTGCCGCAATTGCTCTCTGCTGGCACCGTCGGCATCAGCGCATTGACCTATGGCGAATACGGTCCCGCGTTCGAACATGCTGGGTTCCCGGTCGATCGCTTCGTCAGTGGGCCGCTGGTTGAAGCGATCAATCCCTCCTTGCACAGCGGGATCATTGCCGAGGGCAATCCAATGGTTGCCGAAAGCGGCCTCCCCGTCGACGGCCACGTCCGTCATGTCGATGTTCACTCGCAGGCCAAGTCGGACCCGGTTCAACTTGTCGCGGGACAAGCACTGCCCGCACATTGGCGGCATCTGGTCATCGTCAATCCCAACAACCCGACCACCGAAGTCTTCGATACCGCGACGCTGCTCGACTGGCACGCCCAGCTCGTCGCTCGCGGCGGCTACCTGATCGTCGACGAAGCGTTTGCAGATGCGACGCCTGCGCACAGCATCGCCTTCGCTTCGGACCGTCCCGGTCTGATCGTGCTCCGCTCGGTCGGCAAGTTCTTTGGGCTGGCCGGCGCGCGCGCAGGGTTCATGCTCGCCGAGCGAGCCTTGCTCGAAACGGCACGCCTTCTGCGTGGCCCGTGGACCGTCACCGGCCCGGCCCGCGCCGTGGTGCGTGCCGCCTTGCTCGATACCACCTGGCAACAAGCGACCCGCGCGCATTTGCCGCTTGCCGCCGCACGCCTCGCCGCCCTGCTCGAAGCCCGCGGACTGTGCGTATTCCGAACGACGTTGTTTGCCTGGACGCCCGATTTACGTGCCGCGGCACTCCACAACGCACTCGCAAAGACCGGTATCTGGGTACGGTATTTCGACCGCATACCGAGCCTTCGCTTCGGTCTGCCATCAGATGAAAGTGGCTGGGCAGCCTTGCAGGACGGGCTTCAACGTGCAGTTTGCTGAAACGGGCCGCGCTGTACTGAACTGCAGACATTCCAGATACTGAATAAATTCAGTGCCTCCCCTCGGGCGGAAGTTGTAATGTGGTCGACGGCGTTCTTTCGCAAAGTTTTCAACTTGCTTTCAAAGACCGCCTGACCACGCGGTTCAGCGCATAGCAACGTCCCGCGTACAGCAAACCACACACGACTCACTACGATAAGCGGCGGCACCGACACGCCGTATAGAAGGAGCATTTGCAGCAATGAACGGATTACAAAAAACCCCTGCGGCCGCCCCACGCGCACCCGGCCGACGGGGCGTCGTCGCGAGCCTGGTCTACGTGTTCGAGCAGGTCATGCCCGACCCGTTTGTCCTCTCGATCGGTCTCACCCTCGTCGTCGTTCTTCTATCCGCTTTCTTCGCACCGCATGGCTCGCTGCCGACGATCCTCGGATCCTGGTATGAAGGCACGTTCAAGATCCTCGGTTTCGCGCTGCAGATGATCTTGATCCTCGCAACGGGTTACGCGATCGCCGCCGCACCGATCGTCCAGCGCGGCCTGCGTGCACTGGCCGCCGGCGTGCAAACGCCTACGCGTGCCGCCCTGCTGGTGTTCCCGGTGGTCGCGATTGCCGCCTGGCTGAACTGGGGCCTTGGCCTCGTGGTGGGCGCGCTCCTCTCGCGCGAAATCGCGCGCCGCTCACGAATCGACTTCGCCTGGCTCGTCGCCGGCAGCTATTCGGCCTGGTCAGTCTGTAACAGCGGACTGTCGAGTTCGATCGCACTCTCGCAGGCTTCGCACGGCAACGCACTGAACCTGGTCGAAAAAGCCACCGGTCATATTGTGCCGCTCAGCGAGACCGTGTTCGCACCGTTCGTCCTGATCCCAACCATCCTGGTCGTCGTCGTGATGGGCGTGATCTTCGTGCTCATCCATCCGAAGGACGACGATGTCGCGCCGTTTGTCGAACGCAGCGAAACCATCGAGGCCGATTCGCACGCACGCGAATCCGCACCGGACTCGTTTGCTTCGCGTGTCGAGCAGTCGATGATCGGCACCCTGCTACTGCTCGCGCTGGGGGTTGGCTATCTGGGCATGACGTGGAGCACCAAGGGCTTTGAGCTCGACATCAACACGACCATCCTGATCTTCCTGCTGATCGGCCTGGCCTTGCAGCGCTCGCCGATCGCCTATGCCGAGGCGATCCGCCGCGCGGCCGCGCAAACCGGGCCGATGCTGCTGCAATACCCGGTGTACGGCGGCATCATGGGGATCATGACGGGTACCGGCCTCGCGTCGGTTATCGCCAAGGCCTTTGTCGCGATCGCCACGCCCGCTACGCTCGCGGTCTGGAGCTTCCTGAGTTCGCTGATCATCACCCTGCTGATTCCGAGCGCAGGTGGGCACTGGGCAGTGCAAGGACCGTTCGTGCTGCCCGCTGCGCTGACACTTCATGCGCCCGTCGCGCGCACGGCCATGGGCGTCGCCATGGCGGAGAACGTGTCGAACATGCTTCAGCCGTTCTGGGCCGTGCCAGTCGTGGCCATCGCGGGCATCCGGATTCAGCGTGTGATGGGCTATACCGCCATCACTTTCGTGGTTTCGCTGGTGATCTATGTGTTGGCGCTCTGGCTGATTCCCTGATCCAATACAGTGACTCCCTCAACGTGCCACCCGAGGAAAGCGTGAAGCTGATCGACACTGCCGGACTGGCCGCCGCGGCCGCCCAATTCGCCCGCGAGCGGGACTGGGACAAGTATCACTCGCCCAAGAATCTCGCGATGGCCTTGAGCGTCGAAGCGGCCGAACTCGTCGAAATCTTTCAATGGTCGACCGAGGCCGAATCGCGCGCCGTAATGCAAAGCGACGAAGCCGATCACGTCCGGCAAGAACTCGCCGATATCACGATCTACCTCGTGCAACTCTGCACTGTGATGAAAGTCGACCTCAACGCAGCGGTCGAAGCCAAGATCGAGATGAACGCGAGGAAGTACCCGCGGCCATCGGTTTAGGCACGGCCGGTCTACGCACGTCCGGCCCCTCGTCGGCTAGCGGCCAAACGGGTTCATCCGGCTCAGCAATCCGTCGCGATCGATCACGAGATGCTTGAGCACCCCAAGCAAGTGAAGGCCGATCGTGACGAGCAGGATCCAGTCGAGCGTGATGTGAACCTGCTTCAATACATCGCGCAGTGCCGGGTCTTTTGCGACCACCATCGGCAATTGCACGAGCCCCAGATAGACCACCGGCACGCCTGCGGCCGAGGTATAGAAGTACCCTGAGATCGGCACGGCGAACATCAGGACGTACAGCAGAAAATGCACGGCATGCGAGGCGCCGCGCTGCCAGCCGGCCATTCCCGAAGGCAAACGCGGAGCGGGGTGCGTGAGACGCCACAGCGTGCGCAGCACGACCAGGGCGAACACGGTCACGCCGATCCATTTATGCCATGAGAAATATTTGAGCTTGGTGGGCGTGAAGCCCGGGATGTCCGTCATCACAAAGCCGATCCAGAATGCGCTCACGATCAGGATCGCAATCAGCCAGTGAAAAGTGATCGCCGGACGCGTATAGCGCAAGGCGGCAGGTCTTGCCCGAAAACCGGTCATAGCTGCTCCATCTGGAAGCGCTACTTCGCTTCGACGCTCGCTTCGATTCGTTCAAAAATGGCACCCTGCGGCGCGCTGCATTCGACCAGCGGCGCATAGGCGATCTGTCTTGCCTCGTCTGCGTCGAGGCCGAACGCCTGCAGCACGGCATACATCGCCTGTTCCGCGTAGTCAGGTGGTGCGTCGCCGGACAGCAGTGTCTCAATACCATACATGATGGTACCCAGCGCGACATCGCGTGCAACCACTACGTTGGCCACACTGAAACGTCCTTGCTCGATCGCCATCGTGAGGTCGCGAGTCAGGTACGCGTCGAGCAGTTGGCCGCGCGAACCGCGCTTGGTACCGACACGTGTAATGAAGGCACCCCACAGTGGGTATCGGCGCGCCATCAGCATGTAGAGCCGGGAGCCCCGCGCCACACGTCCGGCCGGATCCTTGACCTCGCGCACGAGCGGGTCGATCACGGCGAGCACCTCATCGCTGCTTTCACCCGCAACGGCTGACAGAAGTTCGCCTGTGGTCCGGAAGTAGTTATAGAAGGTGCCGCGCGCCACCCCGGCGGCCGCAATGAAGTCTTCGATCAGCGGCGCGTCTGCCCCTTTCTCCGCAAAGACCCCGAGCGCGCTCTCGATAAGCCGGTTGCGGGTTTTCTCGCGTCGCTGCGCACCGACGCGGGTCCGGTAATTCTCGTCCGACTGATGCTCTCGCATGGGCTTTTCCATTGAATGGGACGAAGTTTAACAGCGCAAAAGCACTCGGGTTTGTCCCGATCCTATTCATGTTGACGAATTTGTCATTTTCACTAAAATACGAAATGACAGATGTGTCAATTAGAGAATACCGGTTCCCTTGCGGCGTGCAGAGGAACCCCTCGGAGACAGACAAATGCGGTTCGTCAGATTTGAAAAAGATGGGAAGGCGCTGCTGGGCGTTCGTGAAGATCGGCAAGTGCGCATTCTCGGCGGGGAGACACTCGAGTCGCTGCTCACACGCGGCGTGGACCTGGGCGACTATGCCCAAAGCATCCGTGGCGGAGAGCGCGTCGCCTCCGAAGGCCTCACATTCCTGCCACCCCTGCAACGGCCGCCAAAGATCATTTGTGTCGGGCTGAATTTCGCAGACCACACGTCGGAGAGCAAGTACGAGCAGCCCGACTACCCGACCCTGTTCTTGCGCGTCCACACGAGTCTGATTGCGCACGAACAAGCGATGGTGCGTCCCGCGGTCTCCGACTCGCTCGGGCTTGACTTCGAAGGCGAGATCGCCGTGGTGCTCGGCAAGGGCGGCCGTCATATCAGCAAGGCTAACGCGCTGAAACACGTGGCCGGCTATGCACTGTTCAATGATGGCTCAGTGCGCGAATATCAGTTCAAGACGCCGCAGTGGACAGTCGGCAAGAACTTCGACGGCACTGGTGCGTTCGGCCCCGATCTCGTCACAGCCGATGAACTGCCGCCCGGCGCAAAAGGCTTGCGGCTCGAAACCCGCCTGAATGGAGAGATCGTGCAATCTGCCAGCACGGACGAAATGGTGTTCGATGTCGAAAGCCTTATCAGTATCATCAGCGTGGCCATCACCCTTGAACCGGGTGACGTTATCGTGTCAGGCACGCCCTCGGGAATTGGCTGGGCGCGCACGCCGAAGCTCCTGATGAAGGCGGGCGATGTCTGCGAAGTCAGTGTCGAGAAGATTGGCACGCTGCGCAACGTCATTGTCGATGAAGCGGTAGGCTGAGGTACTGTAAGCGATTCCGTGCTGCGCAAGCCGGCCTCAGAGCCGGCAGAGCAACCCTTCGATGGAGACACCGTCATGACTGACCCTGAAGTTGCCCACCCGCGCGCGATCCATTCGATCGATCACTTCGCGCTCAACGTGCCCTCTGTGGCCGCTGCCGAATACTTCTTTCGCGCGTTCGGTCTCGATGTGAGCACTGCAGGTGACCATGCCCAGGTGCTCGACGTGCGGGCTGCCGATGGGCATCGCTGGGCGCGCGTGCTGCCTTCGACCAGCAAGTCCCTCGCCTACCTGAGCCTCAATTGCTTTGAAGAAGACTTCGATGCGATCCGCAATCAGGTTCAAGCCGCCGGTGCGCAGATTGTCGATGGCGATCACACGCCTGAACGCATCGGCTTCTGGTTTCACGACCCCGACGGCAATCTGCTCCAGGTCCAGGTCGGCGAGAAAACCAGCCCGCACGAAAAGACTTCAAGTGTGGTGACAGGTAGCGCGGCCGACGAGCGCGGCGCCCGCACACGGTCCGTGCAGAAAACCGTGCATCCGCGGCGCCTCTCGCATGTGTTGTTATTCACGCCGGACGTGCTCGGCGCGGTCGACTTCTACAACAAGGCTCTCGGCCTGCGGCTATCCGACAAGTCACTCGACATTATTGCCTTTACGCATGCGCCCCACGGCAGCGATCATCACCTGATCGCATTTGCCAAGAGCACGGCGCGCGGGTGGCATCACGCAGCCTGGGACGTCGATAACGTCAACGAAGTCGGACAAGGCGCGTCACAAATGGCGGCAGCCGGCTTCGACAAGGGTTGGGGTACCGGCCGGCATGTGCTGGGGTCGAACTACTTCCATTACGTGCAGGATCCCTGGGGCTCCTTCTGCGAATACTCCGCCGACATCGACTTCGTCTCGGCCGGACGCGAGTGGCCCGCGGGCGACTATGCGCCCGAGGACTCCCTCTACCTGTGGGGACCAGCCGTGCCTCGCAACTTCATTCACAACACTGAAGCGCCGGCCGATCTGGCCGGTGTCGTTCCCGAAGGCTAACGCCCTTCTCCCCACTCGTTTTTTCGATGGCAGCCAGTTCACCCTGGCGCCAGGGTGCAACTCGTCCTTTTGCTGCAGGTAAATTCAAATGACTGACCAGAACATACTTGATGTCCTCATCGTCGGATACGGTCCCATCGGACAGACGCTGTCGATCCTCCTGGGCGAACGCGGTTATCACGTTGCCGTGTTCGATCGTTGGCCCGCGCTGTATCCGCTGCCACGTGCCGTGTTTCACGATCATGAGATCCGCCGCGTCTTCCACGCGATGGGGATCGGCGAAGAGGTGGAAAACATCTCGCAGCCTTCCGCAACCTATCAATGGTTTAACGCGGACTGGAAGACGCTGATTGAAATCGACTGGTCCGCCGAGTCGATCAGCGACGGTCCGGTCGGCTATCTGTTCAACCAGCCCTCGCTTGAGGCGCTGCTGGATCACAAGGCCAAGTCGCTGCCCAACGTCTCGGTTCAGCAAAGTTGGGAAGCGACTGAGCTGCGACAACAGTCTGACTGCTGTGAAGTGACGTTTCGCAAGGGTGCATTGATCGACGGCGACTGGACGCCGACGGGCGAGACGCAAACACTGCGCTCTCGCTACGTGATCGGTGCCGATGGCGCGAACAGTTTCGTGCGCAAATCGTCGGACATTGCGTTTGAAGACCTGGGCTTCGAGGAAGACTGGCTCGTCATCGACCTCAAGCCGAACGAAGGCGTCGTGCTCGACGTGCCCGATATCGGGCAATGGTGTAATCCGGCGCGCCCGACCACGATGGTGCCAGGCGGCCCCGGTTTCCGCCGGTGGGAATTCATGCGCCTGCCCCACGAGTCGGTCGAAGACCTGCAAAAGCCGGAGAAGGTGTGGGAGCTCCTTGCTCCGTGGGTCACGCCCGCCGACGCCACACTCGTGCGTTACGCCGTCTACAAGTTCCGCTCGCTGCTCGCCGAGACCTGGCGCGACCGCCGCGTGCTGCTCGCCGGCGACGCCGCCCACCAGATGCCCCCTTTCATGGGACAAGGCATGTGCTCGGGCATTCGCGATGTCTGGAACCTCGCCTGGCGACTCGACCTTATCCTCAAGGACATTGCCACGCCCCGACTGCTCGATGGCTATACGCCGGAGCGCCGTCCGCAAGTGCGCGCCGTCATCGATGCATCGATCGCCATGGGGCAGGTCGTCTGCATTTCGGACCTGGATGCCGCCGCCCGCCGCGACGAAGCCTTTTTGTCGGGCCAGGTGCCGCCGCTACCGCCCTTTCCGGGCCTCACAGACGGGTTGGTATGCGTGAGACGGGACTTTGCATGCGACGCGCCTGCCGGCCTGCTGAGCGTGCATGGGCAAGTGCGCGACGCAGACGTCGAATCACGCTACGACGATGTGATGCCCAATGGCTTTCACGTCATCACGCTGGATGCGGATCCCCAGACCTGTCTCGATGACGCCTCGAAAGCCGCGCTGGCGCGCATCGGCGCCCACATGATCGGCATCACCGACGACGTCAGCCAGACAGTACCCGGTCGTGTGCTGTTCGATCTGAGCGGCAAGTACGCGCGTTTCTTTGCCGAACATGGCGTGAAGGCCCTTATCGTGCGGCCCGACTACTACATCTTCGGTGCGGTCCCGACCCTGACCGCGTTGCCCGTCCTGATCGGCGAACTCGTCTCGATGCTTTGTGTCGAGACGGTCCGCGACGCTCAGGTATTCAGCACCACGCTCGCCTAGCTTCCGCACACCGCTCTGAGTACGCACGTGCCTGCCCAGGCCTCTTCCTCAGCAACGTCCCCACTACCGGGAGAAGTGAAATGCACAACAATTTTGGATTGAAGTGGGACACCACGTATGAGTGGAGAGTGGTGGCCTTGCTCTCACTCGGATTCGGTCTTGTCGGAATCGACCGGTTCATGATCATGCCGCTGTTCCCGGTCATGATGACCGACCTGCACCTCGACTATCAGGATCTCGGCCATATCACCGGTGCCTTGTCCGTCGCCTGGGGCATCTCGGCGATTTTCATGGGCAACCTGTCTGATCGCATCGGCCACCGCAAGGTCATCATCCCGGCTATCGTACTGTTCTCGCTGCTGGCCGGCTTGAGCGGCCTGGCTACCGGTGTCGGCACGCTGATCCTGATCCGCGCTGTCATGGGCCTGGCCGAGGGCGCCTATACGCCGACCAGCATCACGGCCACGCTCGATGCATCGAAACCTTCGCGCCATGGCCGCAACATCGGCATCCAGCAGGCGGCGTTGCCGCTGTTCGGGCTCGGCCTTGCGCCGATCCTGGTGACGCAGCTCCTGAAGATCCTGCCGTGGCATCTGATCTTTGCGGTCGTCTCGTTGCCGGGTCTCCTCGTCGCGTATCTGCTGTATCGCGCGCTTCGCAACACGAAAGCGTCGACGGCAGCCTTGCATACGGCTGCGCCCGACGTGAGCGACCCCAAGTGGACAGACGTCTTTCGGTATCGCAATATCCCGCTGAATATCGTCGGCATGCTTTGCTGGCTGACCTGTCTGGTGGTGCTCAGCGCGCTGTTTCCGAGCTACCTGATCGACTATCTGCACTTGGGCATGCAACAAATGGGGTATGTGCTCTCGGCGATCGGGTTCGGCGGTACGCTCGGCACGCTGATCATGCCCGCACTCTCAGACCGGTTTGGACGCAAGCCCGTGATGATCGTGTCAGTCATCGGTGCAGGCGTGTTCCTTACCCTGCTGACCGGTACCGGCGCCAATCCGACCCTGCTGTTCACGTATCTGATGTTCACGCTGTTCTTTGTGTTCAGCATGATTACGTTGACTGTCGGGCCCCTGAGTGCCGAGTCCGTACCGCCCAAGCTGATGACGACAGCCTCGGGCCTCGTAGTGGGGATTGGAGAGATTTTCGGTGGCGGACTGGCACCGGCGATTGCGGGCTACGTGGCGAAACACTTCGGCATTCAGTACATCATGTATCTGGGACTCGTGGCTCTTGCCGTGGGCTTTGTCGTCACGCTGTGCCTCAAGGAGACGGCACCGTCTCGATCGAGCGCTGCAGCACCGGTAGTGGCGCACTAAGGCACTTGCACCGGTTCCCTTCTTTCACCTGCGTCAAACTCGCTTATACATGCTGAGCCGTAGCGAGAGCCGTAGCGAGAGCCGGCACGAATTGCCCTCTCTCGCCTCGCGCGCTCAGCTTTTCAGCCAGGCTTCACCGGACGCCTTCATGGTCTTCTCAAGGTCGCTGCCCTTCGTGGCGAAGCGCCGCTTGACCGGAAAACCGCTCTTTTCGAGCAAATAAGCGAGGGGCGCATATTCGCGCGGATGACACGCGACCACCTCGCCCTCCACCTCGATCATCCCGCGCGGAAACGTGAACGACCCCATGTCGTACACGCTCTGCCGGTTCACGATCTTCCAGGCGCCGTTACGCTTTTCAACCCGATCGAAAAAGCGGTTGTGCGACTCGCAACCGAGCCCGAGGCGAACGTTCTCGCCCACGATGATCGCGTTGGTCTCGACGATCGCCTTGTCCCCTTCAAACGTCACCACGGGCGCCCCGATAAAGTGCTTGGTACGCAGATCGGATTGGCCCATGCCCATCGACGCATTGATGAAATCGCTCGCGAGACCCTCGAACCATGTCACCTCGATCACACCATCCGGATGAAACAGCTCGCGCATGGCGTCCCATTGCGCGAGGTCGCGATGAATCCAGCCTGTCATCAAATCAGCAATAGCGAGTCGATCTTCGAGATACGTTTGCATGCTCAATTCCCTTTGGTCAGCCCATCGGCGAACCTCGCCTGCCCCATAGGGGAGCCGTCGATCGCCGCAACAGCGAGAAGGATCGGCTCCGTGAACCCGCAAGACAAATAGATTGATATGATTGATTGATCAGTTTCAGTGATGACAAGGACTTTCCATGGATCTGCGCCATCTTCGTTATTTCGTCGCGGTTGCGGAGACAGGCCATTTTGGCCGTGCCGCGCAACGGCTTCATATCGTCCAACCTGCCTTGAGCATGCAGATACGGGCGCTCGAAGAGGAGATTGGTGGCCCGCTGTTCGTGCGCACGAGCCGGCGCGTTGAACTCACTGAGGCGGGCGCGCTGCTGTTGGTCGAAGCGCGGCGCACGCTGACGCAGGCGGATCGTGCCAAGACCGTCGTGCAACGCGCATTGCGTGGAGAGACCGGCAACGTCAGGGTCGGCTTTGCGGGAAACGCGGTGCTGACGGGCAAGCTGATGAACGACCTGCGCGCCTTCCACAGTCACTATCCGTTGGTACAACTCGAGTTGATCGAGATGGCGCCCCGCATGCAAGGCGAAGCGATCCTCGCCGGCGAGCTCGATGTGGGCTACAGCCCGGTGCTCGACCCGACTGTGAGCTCACAACTGGTCACGCAGAAAATCGGCACGTGGCCGATGATGGTCGCGATGGCGAGCGACCACCCGCTAGCAAGCCGAAAACGCATCTCCATCAAATCGCTCGTGAGCGAGCCCCTGATCCTGTATGTGACCGGAACCGGTGACGAAGGTCTGGCGATGTTGCGTGAACGAACCGACAAAGAACTCAACATTGCGCATCGTGTGTCGAGCACGCTAAGCGTGCTGGCCCTTGCGGCAGCGGGGCTCGGCGTTGCCCTGGTGCCCTCGCCGATCGAGAAGGTAACAATCCCCAACCTGACTTATCGACCCATCGCTGAAAGGAAAATGTCGGCTGACTTGCTCTTGTTTAGTAGGGCGGATGAAACAGATGGCGCAGTGAAGGCCTTTCTTGCGCTCGCGCGCCGCGACTTGAAGGAGGCAATGACGCGAGGCGATTGAAGCACCCTTCGCCCCGGGACCGGCTTTTGCTTGGCAAGCTCGACGCATTCCGCGTCTGACGTCGCTGCCGCTCCCGCGTTGTTCCTCCCTTGAGGTGATCACCATGAAAGTCTCGATCGCTATGGCCACCTACAAGGGCGAGGCATATATCCGCGAACAACTCGACAGCATTGCACACCAGACCGTCTTGCCCGATGAGCTTGTGATCACCGACGATAGCCCCGATTCGAACACAGCGGACATTGTTGCCGAGTTTGCGAAGACGGCGCCCTTCCCCGTTCGCTTTTACCGCAACGCTGTCCGTGCGGGTTTTCCCGAGAATTTTTTCAAAGTCATCGCTCTTTGTACCGGCGAGTTGATCGCCTTCGCCGACCAGGACGATGTCTGGGTCCCGCACAAGCTCGAACGCATGGTCGGGCATTTTCAGGACGCGGAGGTGATGCTGGTCACGCACCGGGTATCGCTAGTCGACCGCGACCTCAAGCAGATCGGGGGCGGCAATGAAGAGCATTGGTCCTATCAGGGCATCTACGCGCCGTTGACCACCGACCCGTGGTACATCCAATTCGGCATGAGCATGATGGCGCGCAGCGATTTGTTCAGAGTGGTCGATATGCAGCGGCGACCCGCCGACCACACACGCGACAGCGGCCCCCTGCCCCACGACATGTGGGCGTGGTTCTTGGGTCGCTCCCTTGGCAAGCTCGTCGCCTTGCCCGATAAGCTCGCATTGTATCGTCAGCATGGTGCCAACACCGTTGGCGCGCCGCCCCGTTTCGGTCTGCGAGAAAGAGTGCGTCGGTCGATCCGGACCGGCCAGTCGCATTACGAAAAGCTTTCAGAAATTTCCCTTCATTCGGCGCAGGTCCTGTCGACAATCACCGAACTGCGTTTCGTCGAACAGGCCAGGCGCGCTGAAGCGTCTTATCTCCAGCTACATGAGGCCTTCGCCAACCGCGCCGCGCTCTACGCGCCGCACGTCAATGGCTTTGGGCGCTGTCTGGCCATGCTGAAGATGATCCGTCATTCGACCTATCGCTCGGTCAAGCGCGGGGGCTTCGGTGTGAAGGCACTGTCCAAAGACCTCTATGTCGCGCTGATCTGCTAGGGCGTCGAAAGGAGTATCTGTGCTCGGCTATCCACGTGGATTTGCCGAAGCGCAGGCAGCGTGTTAGCCCGTTTGCTGAGCTCGGTCACGTTGCAGCCGTGATTGCTCGACGACGGATGGGCGCCTTTGGCGCGGAAACCACGCTCCGGCGACGCGTCGGCGAGGCCGCGTCGATCGTTACCGAACCAAAGGTATCGGTTGTCTCGTCGTCGACAAGTTTAAAAACAGCCACCGCGTCTCTTAGCGAACGGGCCTGATCCTCGAGGGATTGCGCCGCCGCACTGGCCTGCTCAACGAGCGCGGCATTTTGCTGGGTGACATCGTCCATCTGTGTCACGGTCTGTGACACTTGATCGACGCTGTTGGCTTGCTCGAGCGTCGCCGACGCAATGTCTTCCATGATGTCCGTGACACGCTTCACCGAACCGATGATGGCCGTCATGGTGCCACCCGCCTGATCCACCAGGGCGGTGCCCATTTCGACTCGCGTGACGGACTGCTCGATCAACTCCCTGACTTCCTTCGCCGCTGTCGATGAACGCTGTGCCAGGTTGCGCACTTCAGATGCCACGACGGCAAAACCCCGGCCGAGCTCGCCCGCCCGTGCAGCTTCGACCGCGGCGTTCAAAGCGAGAATGTTGGTCTGGAAAGCGATGCCTTCGATCAGGCTGATGATGTCGTTGATCTTGCCCGAGCTTGCGTTGATGGCATGCATCGTCGCGACTACTCGCTGGACCACCTCGCTGCCCTTGTCCGCTGTGTCCGACGCGGTGACAGTCAGCCGCGCCGCTTCGCGCGCGTTGTTCGTGTTCTGGCGCACCGTCGTGGTCAACTCTTCCATGCTCGCCGCCGTTTCCTCGAGCGCGGCCGCCTGCTCCTCCGTGCGCGCCGAAAGATCCGTGTTGCCGACGGCAAGCTCGCGCGTGGCCAATGCGATCGCTTCGCTTCCTTTGCGTACGGTCCTGACCGTATGAATCAGGCTGCCGCGCATCTTCGCAAGCCCCGCCATGAGTTGTCCCATCTCGTCGCGGGACAGTGCGTCTACCGGATGAGTCAGATCTCCGGCTGCAATAAATTCGAAATGCCTGAGCGCCGATTCGAGTGGCCGGGCGATCGCCCGGCGCAAGCTGTACCAGCTATACGTTGCGGCGAGCAGGCCTCCCCCGATGGCGATCAGGACAATGATGCGGAACACCGCGAAGGAATGCTCCTGAGCTTCGTAGTCCGCCTTCGCTGCACTGAACTGGTAGGCCTTGAGCGTCTCCGTCTTCGCGGTGAAGTCCGCGTAGAACATGTTGTTGTTGAGCGCGGAGCGCATGATGTCCTTCGCGTCGCCAGCCTTGATCGAACGCGCGAAATCGTCAAGCCCTGTGCTGAACGCCGCACGTGACTTGACCACATCTTGCGCGAGCCGGTCTTCATCGGCGTTGCGCGGCAGCGCCATGTAGTACGACCAGATCTGGTCAGCCTGGTCGGCGAAGCCATGTGCCTTGGCAATGATGGCGTCGAGATCCGGCGCGGCCGGGTCGAGTGCGGCGCGAAGCAATGCCGCGCGCTGACGCGCCAGCACGATTTCGGTGTCGCCGATATACGTCGCGCTGGGCAGCTTGTTGCTGTAGGTGTCGCGATTAGCGTCGTTGCTGCCAGACATGCCCACTAGCCCGAGCAGGCCAACCAGCAGCAAGAGTCCGGCGAGCAACGCCATCGCAACCGCGAGGCGCATCTTGATTGAAACGTTCATGAGGTCTCCGGCGCCCTGCGGTTGTGAACTGCGTGCAGTAGTCATTCGACTTAGCTGGATTACGGCACGCGCGTGCACGAACTTAAGGTGCGCGCGGATCGATCGAGACAGAAGCTCAATCGCCCTGCAGCGACGTCACGTCTTGTAGCTGTCGTCTGTTCGATCGAGCTTGCGAATCAGCGCCGGCCAGACAAACGCGCCGCCCTGCCCCCCTGTCTGCGTCTTGGCCGAAGCTGCCACACCTTCGAGAACTGAAGGCGCCACGTACGTCAGTTCCGAGGCACTCTGTGCTGCGATCTGGATCTCGCAGGTGCTCTCGAACAGATACATATTGAGGAACGCATCGGGAATCGTGCGCCCTACTGTCAGCAAGCCGTGATTGCGCAGCATAAGGAAATTCGCGCTACCCAGGTCCGCCTGCAGGCGAGGTTTTTCCTCGTCGTGGAGGGCGACACCCTCATAGTCGTGGTACGCGAGCGAGCGCAGCACGAACGTTGATTGCTGCGAGATTGGCAGAACGCCAGCTTTCTGCGCGCTGACAGCCACGCCTGCCCGAGTATGGGTGTGAAGCACACACTGAACGTCCTCGCGCGCGGCATGCACAGCACTATGGATAACGAAGCCAGCCTTGTTCACGGGGAACGTGGAGTCCGTCAGTTTGCCGCCCTCCGCATCGACCAGGATCAGGGAGGATGCCGTGATCTCCTCGAACATCAGGCCATAAGGGTTGATCAGAAAACAATGGTCTCGCCCGGGTACGCGCGCACTGATGTGTGTGAACACCAGGTCCGACCAGCCGTGCATCGCGACCAGGCGATAGCACGCGGCCAGATCGCATCGCAGTTGCCATTCTTCCTGACTGACGACTTGTTTAAGCGAGGGGATTTCCATTATGTCTCCAGGGTCATTGCGCGGTCTTGCGGCCATAGGTGGGTCGTCAAGCCCGTCGCTAAAGGCTTTGATGCAGAAGGATTTCACACGACGCGCCGATCATGGGGCGCGGACGACACGTGTGGCTTTGCACGTTGCTTGCGATTTGACGTTAACGTACGCCAGAGCCTATCTTTGCGGCTGCAAGAATGCTGCGATCTGCGGGTTTATCCCGAGCAGGGCCTTTCCGATAACAACATTGAGAGACAGTGATGACACGCGTACTTGTAATCGGCGCAACCGGACACGTGGGTACCTACCTGGTCCCACGCCTCGTGGAGGCGGGGCACGAAGTGATCACGGTGAGCCGGGGCAAAGCGAAACCGTATGCGGCGAACCGCGCGTGGAACGCGGTCGAACAAATCCAGATGGACCGTGAAAGCTTGGAGAAAGACGGGCGCTTTGGATCGTCGATCCGCGCGCTAAAGCCCGACATCGTGATCGACATGATCTGCTTCACGCTCGCAAGCGCGCAGCACCTCGTAGCAGAGTTGGCCGGACATGTGAGCCACTTCCTGCATACGGGCACGATCTGGACACATGGTCATCCCGTGGTCGTCCCAACACCCGAGGATGCCGCCAAGCGCCCCTTTGGCGACTACGGCACACAAAAGGCGGCCATCGAGACCTACCTGCTCGGGCAGGCCCGTACGCGGGGGTTTCCAGCCACCCTGATCCATCCTGGGCACATCGTCGGGCCGGGCTGGGCACCGTTGAACCCCGCGGGCAATTTCAACACCGGGGTCTTCTCGACACTAGCACGTGGCGAAGGCCTTGCATTACCGAACTTCGGTCTTGAGACCGTGCACCATGTTCACGCGGACGATGTTGCTGCGATGTTCATGGGCGCCATCGCCAACTGGAGCGCTTCGGTGGGCGAGAGTTTTCACGCCGTGTCGGCAGGCGCATTGAGCTTGCGTGGCTATGCCGAGTCCGTGTCGCGCTGGTTTGGGCATGAACCCAACCTGAGCTTTCTGCCCTTCGACGCGTGGGCCAAGACCCAGACGACCGAAGATGCGGAAGCGACCTGGGAACATATCGCCCGCAGCCCCAATTGCTCGATTGCCAAAGCCCAACGCTTGCTCGGGTATGCGCCGCGCTATACGTCGCTGCAGGCGATTGAAGAGGCGGTCACGTGGTTGATTGCAGACGGACGCGTCCACGCGTAGGCGTGGCAATCGCGGGCTTCGGTGCCGAAGGCTGGCAGCACCAGCCATCGGCGAAGGATGCCTTCATATTGCATGCCGAGCTTCTCAAGGACGCGGCGGGAGCCGATGTTGTCAATGTCGCAGACCGTCCAGATTCGCTGAATTCCCGGTGACTGCTGGAGGTGCTTGAGCGCGGCGACGCCGGCCTCGGCGACCAGTCCTTGCCCCCAGAACCGCTGGGCAATGCCGTAGTGGATCTCTAGCCGGTGGCCGTCCGCAATTGCCAGGAAGAGGCCGATCGGTTCAAGGGTCTCACGAAGGCTGATCACCCAGGTGAACGATGCACCCTCGGTCTCCCACGCTGTGTTCGCCCAGCGCGCCAGCATCGCTTCGGTCTTGCCGGCCGTTTCATGCGGCTTTCGCTGGAGAAATCGCGAGCATTCAACATCACCGCAATAGTCTTTGAACAGCAACGCTGCGTCGCCGTTTCGCGCGCGGCGCAGCGTGAGACGGTCGGTGGTGATTTGCACCGGTTTGTGAAGGAGGTTGTCGATCGGTGGCATCGCTTTCTGTGTGAGCTTTAAAAGTGAGTCGCTTTTATATGAATGCGTTTTGAACATCGCCCACAGGGTTTGAGGGAAACCGGTGGCTCCGCCACTCGGCTTCCATACCATGCCGCTGGTTTTGGGGCTCCTCAAACAATCAGCCCTTCCTTCTCCAGATCCGAAAAAATCTGCTGAAGAAGTTTGGATACCGCTTCGTCGTCCAACGCCATCGAATCGACGGACTGCGCCACGGCCACTGAGGTATAGGCCGCGCGCCAATAAACGGTGCGGGGATGAGTATCGCGGAACACCGTCTGTAGGGTAAGCGTAGCGTTGCGCCCCTGCTTATTCACTGAAACGTCGGTCACAAAGATGACGAGTTCCTTTTGTACGAAGGCGGTCTCAGCGGACGTCGACGCCATCGCCACGAACTGACCATCCGGTCGCCGCGTCACAGGGCGCATCTGAACGGAGACGCCTTTGGGTGAGAGAAGTTCAGGCGCTAAACGCGAAATACGACCGCCGAGGCTGATATAGCCTGCTCTGAGGAGCGCTGCGTCGAGACCCTCCTGAGGCGCTGTGGCACCGTCGGCACGCATAGGTGCGGGTACATATTCAATGGCAATGGCCGAAGCGGGTGCATCGGGTCTTTTGAGAAGCGTAGTTTGTCCAGAAGTGCTATCGCATCCCGCTGCGACAAAGACAAAAGCAAAAACAAATACACATGCGAACAACCCAACAAATCGCTGACGCATTGTCGGCCCCGTATTTTTTGTGATCTCGGATTTTTACACGACATGAGTCGTTTTTTCTTCTAACCTGGATTTTTAAAAGAACGATGCAGCAGTTTCGTCTCCCGCGAACTGCCGGCCGAAGATGCGATCAGTGACTCAATGCATTAATGATAGCAATTTAGCAACACTTTCCAAAAATCGTTGCTTGAAACGTCTGACTGGGCGCTGTAATCCTTTATGTTCAAGCACTGCGGATTCCAGAGCATCTGCGTTAAGCATCGGCCGGATGCACCGAACGGACGACGGTATTGCCTGAGCTGTTTGATCTGGGCAATACGTTCGTGTTGAATCCCCGCATAAAAAACCAAAAAGTCGTCTCCAAACAGAAGAGACCATGGAAATCACTATGGAACGGGGTTCTCGCAGTTGCATGTTGCTTGTGTTCGTCTACTGTCTTCTTCTTGGCGCATGCGGCGGCAATGGGTCGAGTACCAGCGGCCCCGCGAATAGTCCACCGCCTACGACTTTCACAATTAGTGGCACGGTGTCTGGCCTTGCGCAAGGCGCCCAGGTCACACTGGAAGATAACGGCGGCAATGCGCTCGTAGTCACAGGCGATGGAGCGTTCGTGTTTAGCACGCCCGTGGTCGAGAACGGTGGGTATGCAGTCACCGTGAGCAACTCGCCAACCGGGCAAACCTGCACGGTTTCCAACGGTGCAGGCATGGGCGTCAAAGCGAACGTGACCAATGTCGGCGTGGTCTGCTCGGTGGCCGCCTACAAGATCGGCGGCATCGTTTCGGGTCTGGCCGCCGGCACGCAACTGGAACTCGAGAACAACAGCGGCGATACGCTTATCGTCACCGCCAACGGCCCATTCACTTTCGCGCTTCCTGTCGCGCAGCTAGGCGGCTATGTGGTCACCGTCAGCACACGGGCGCATGGCGAAGTCTGCAGTGTCTCCAATGGATCAGGCACAGGCGTGGCGGCAAACGTGACGAGCGTGAATGTCAGTTGTTCATCGACGCCGGGATTCGCCTACGTGCCCAACTTCAATAACGCGACGGTATCGCAGTACAACCTCGAGACAGACGGCACGTTAACACCCATGGCCACCGCAACCGCCGCCACAGGTGCCGCTCCCGCCTCGGTCGCGGTCGACCCGAAGGGGCGGTACGCCTACGTGACGAACCGTTCAGGCGATTCCGTCTCGCAGTTCACGATCGGCCAGGACGGCTCGCTCAGCGGGATCGCAGATAGCACAACGGGCCTCCCAAGCGTGCCCACATCCGGAACGCCGGTCTCGGTGGCAGTCGATCCGACCGGCAAGTACGTCTACGCGGCGATCCAGAAGTCTGGTGCGCCCAGTGTGGCGCAATACGCCATCGGGGCACATGGCGCGCTCACGCCCATCGCAGCGCCGCCCGTCGTGACGGGCACGGCCCCCATCTCCGTCGCCGTCGACACGACGGGCAAGTATGTCTATGTGGCAAGCGAATTGTCGGCTTCGATCTGGCAATACGCGATCGGCCCGGACGGTTCGCTGACGGGTATCCCGGACAGTGGCTCAGGCCTCGCGCAAGTGCCGACCACCGGTACCTCTTCGCCCACTTCCATCGCCGTGGATCCAACTGGTGGCTTCATCTATGTGGGTTCCATCGGAACCGCAATTATCACCTACTCCATCGGGAACAATGGCGCCCTTACGCTGGTCGCGACCACGCTGGAGGCAGGCCTTCCTCTTGCCGTCGCTGTCGACCCCACGGGCCAGTTTCTGTACGCGGGACATAACAGCGTCAATGCGGTTTCGCAGTTTTCCATCGGAGGCGGGGGCGTCCCGGTTCTGAGTACGACCACGGCAATAGGGGCCCAGACGGCTGGCATTGCGGTCGGCCCCACGGGCAAGGTCGTCTACGTAGTCACCGGCAGTTCGGTTCTGGAATTCTCCGTGGGGGCAAGCGGCCAACTCACGCCACTGGGCAGTGTGGTGGCGGGGCCCAACTCGCAGTCGATTGCGATCACCCTCTAATGGCTCTCCGTTAAACCGCGTATCCCGCTTAGGCGTTCTGCGCGGCAGGATTGAGTAACGCGGACACTCTCGAATTGTTCGATCAGGTCGAAGTGAACATGCCGGTATCGGTTGAAGAATATAGACTGCGCGCGTTAGTGAAAAAAATTTCTCGTGAGCATTCGACAAGTGAAAATTCTGAGCCTTTCCGATCCTCGCGTCGCCGCCATGTCCTTGAAGGATTGTGGCGAGCCGCTCGTTTCAATAGACGGCTTGCATCCTCGTCTGACAATCGACGAATCAGCGACGAACATTGCCGGCCTTGGATATTCCCCAACGTTCGCCGTCAGGAAGGGTGTGGCCCACAGACTCGTCCACGCCGCTGAAGGCTTGCCATTGAGCTACCGTTTGCTAATCAAGGAGTCGCTGCGCCCCGCCTCGCTGCAAAAGTTTTACTTTGAACGTCGCCTGCGCAAAATTACGGCAGAGAATCCCGGCCTCCCGGAGGATGAAGCCGTTGCGCTCACGTCGCGCTTTGTCGCTCCGCCATGGGTGGCTGGACATCCAAGCGGCGGCGCGATCGACGTTACCTTGTGCGACCCGAATGGACGAGAACTAGATTTGGGTTGCGCATACGACGAGGATGAGACCGCCTCGAAGGGTGCATGCTTCTCGAGCTTTGACGATCTTGGCTCGGTTGCTCGTGAATATCGTAGTGTGCTATTTCATGCACTCGAAGGTGCTGGTTTTGTAAACTAACCATTCGAATGGTGGCATTGGTCGTACGGCGATCGCTACTGGGCGGTCACCATGCAGGAGACACACGCGTTGTACGGCCCGGTCGAGCCTGTTTCCCCACGGGTGAAGTGACTCGCGACGAATGCCCACTGTTGGAAGAGTTGAACGGGCGCTTCGGGTCGTGAGGCGCCCTCCGCCTCCGGAAGAGTCCGGCGAATTCCGAACGTCCATATCGAGAAGCTCAATGACTGTTCTTAGACTGGAATCAGCAGTGCGTGACACGATCCCGGCAACGACAAGCTCTCGACATAGCTTTCACCCCCCCCGAAAATAACGATTCGAGTGTCTGTGCTTATATGGGAATACGATGCAGCGAGATGAAATCATTCGGGTCTCTCGTCAGCTTTCTGGAGACAACGTTTGCGCAGAACTTCTTGCGCTTAGCATCGTTGAATTCAGCCGCACACGTGAGACCCGATTAGCACTGGATATCGTCGATTCAAGAGGCGTGCTTCGCGACACCGGCAGGGGGATGCGCTTGACGCCCGACCGAGGCGATACGCTCTCTCACGCCAAGCGGGCATTGACTGGCCACTATCCGTGCATTTCGTCGAATTCCGCTGTGGACTCGGTTCTTCACGACCTTATTTGGGGTGACCGCGGCTCACTAGGCCCGTCGCTGGCGAACCTTGCCTGCAGCTCATATCGGTTCACGAGTATGAGGGACCGCGAAATATGGTCACAGCGCTACCTATGCGGCCAACCGACTGGGCCGGCAACGATGCAGGGATACACCAAAGAAACCGGAACGCAGATTGAGTTTGAGACCGTAAGCTCCATCAACCAAGTAAAAGTCAAATTGCGCGTGCAGACCCTGTGCGAGCGCGTCCACGGTCTTTTCATATCACTGCGACAGGTGTAGTCAAGTCAACCTGCGCCCTTCCCCGCCCCACCCGAATCGACGTTCCTATGCCCGCGGGTCATGTCCAAACTGTTCCCGGTATCCGGTCGGACTGGTGAGCGCGATGCGTCGGAAGTGCCTGCGCATCGACTCCTCAGAGCCGAAACCCGACAGCTCGGCGACCCGGGCAACGGACATAGTCCTTTGCACTTCGAGCAGTTCGCGGGCCACCGCGACACGCTCACGCACGAGCCATTGGTACGGCGCCATACCTGTGGCATCTTGAAATTGCCGTTGCAGTGTCCTTGGACTCATCGCCGCCCATTCGGCAAGCGAGCGTAGCGTGTGGGGCAACGCGGGATGCTGGCGCACCCAGTCCATCAACTTCGCTAGACGCCCGCCTTCGTCCGGCGACATCGGGCGTGGCACAAACTGAGCCTGACCGCCTTCGCGATGCGGAGGCACCACGAGCCGTTGTGCAACACGGTTCGCCACTGCGCGACCATAGTCGCGCCGCACCAGATGGAGCAGCATGTCCAATCCCGCTGCCGAGCCCGCCGACGTAATGATCTGCCCTTCGTCGACATACAGCGCGTCGGGCTGCACACGCACTTGCGGGTAGCGCTGCTGCAATTTCGTCGCATAGCGCCAGTGAGTCGTGACGGTCTTGCCGTCGAGTATGCCAGCCGCCGCGAGCACGAACACGCCGGAGCAGATCGAGCAGAGACGCGCACCACGCCGGTAAGCGGCGCGGATCTTCCTTAGCAGCGCTTCGGGCGGCAATTCGTCGGCATCGCGCCACCCAGGCACCACGATTGTATTCGCGCGATCCAGCAGCTTGAGCGTGTAGGGCGCGGCGAACGTGATGCCGCCTGCCGCGCGGAGCGGGCCAGGTTCGGTCGCACAAACCGCGAAGCGATACCAGTCCACCCCGAGCTCTGGACGTTCGAGCGCGAACAGTTCAGTCACGCAGCCGAATTCGAAAGTGCAGAGCCGGTCGTAAGCCAGCGCAACGACGAGATGATTGTCCATGGCGCGATATTACCGAATATTGACGATTACGCCACTTATCGGATGTGTGACTCGTCGTCAAAATGAAGGCTCATGAATCGAACTTTCAGGCCAGCACGCTCATCGCACTTTTTCGGATTTCAAACATGTCGACCACCAACGTCATCAACGCCGTTACAGCCATTTCTGCCGCTGACAGCTTCGCCGCGCTCGCCCACTTTCACGCGTCGCTACAATTCGAAACCGACTGTTCGGACGTTTCCAGCGCACTCGCGAGTGGCACGCCCGGGTTCATGCTGATCGACGTTCGCAGTCCGACGTTGTTTGCCCGAGGCCATGTGCCGGGTGCAGTAAACCTGCCCCACGGCAAGATCGTTGCATCGAAGCTAATGGACTATCCGGCCGATACTCTCTTCGTCACCTACTGCGCAGGACCACACTGCAACGGCGCAACACGAGGTGCTATACGACTGGCTCAGTTGGGGCGCCCCGTGAAGGTGATGATCGGAGGGGTAACCGGTTGGCTCGACGAAGGATTCGAACTTGTCGCGAGCGAAGTCGAGTCAGCGTCATAAGCCCACGCGACTTCACGAGAGCGATGCAAGTTTTGGCGGATATCTCGCTTGAGTCTCGTTCTGGCCGAGCGGTGGGTTCACCCTTTGAAGTAGTCTGCATCACCGAGATCTTTAAGTAAGCCCTGATGTGTCAGCTTCCAGCCCAAGCGTTCCTGCGTCAACTTGCTGGATGTCGGGTTGTCACGCAAAACGAACTGCGTGAGAAAGCTGAATTGCTTCCCAGCCTCCGCCACAGATTTGCTGACAACGGGTACGTTCAGATGCTCTCCGATCAAGTCGGCTATATGCCGGAACGGAATGCCTTCCTCGGCAACGCCGTGATCCGGGGGGGGGGGGGGGGGGGGGGGGGGGGGGGGGGGGGGGGGGGGGGGGGGGGGG